>JADBWK010000156.1 GCA_020404895.1 Pseudanabaena sp. M085S1SP2A07QC
CGATCGTACTCCTCTTTAGAGGCTTGAAATAGCTTGTAGATATCATCAATAGTTACAGGGCTACTCATAAACTTTATATTTGATTGATCAAATTTTCTATACCTAAATTATCACATACAAAAACAAGGAGCATAAGTGTAGCGATCGCCCTCTCAACAAACCAACAACGCCAAACAGCGATCGCCCCTAATCTCATCACAAAGCGCTCTCCTAAAATATCCATACTTCCACCACACAAGCGATCGCCCCTCAACAACCAACAACATCAAACAGCATCAAACACAAGTTAAAATTAAGAAAATCCCAAAATACACAACTACTAAACTTTAAGATGAGATTTGAGTGGGATGAACGCAAAAATCAGATTAACCGTGCTAAACATGGATTTGACTTTGCTGACGCTTATCTAGTTTTCAATATGCCTATGGTTGTTGAAATTGACGAAAGAGAAAACTATGGAGAGGATCGGTATATCGGCATTGGTTTACTTCAAGGTCGAGTCGTGGTGGTCATCTATACAGAACCTGACGAAAATACAATTAGGATTATTTCATTAAGAAAGGCACTATCTTATGAACGCAGATACTATGAACAATACCTCGAAGACTGATTGGGAGAGAGTTGACGCAATGTGTGATGAGGATATTGATACATCTGATATTCCGCCGCTAACAGCAGAGTTTTGGACTAAAGCAAAATTGAGAATTCCTAAACAAATTACAACATCGGTTCAAATTGATCCTGAAACTTTTGAATGGTTCCAATCGCAAGGTGAGAATGCGGCTCAGCAGATGTCAGTGGCTTTAAAAATATACGCAGAAGCACATAAGTCCTATGTCGCAACGGCAAAAGATTAGATTCTCTTGATCGCCCCCTCAACCAACCAACAAATTCAAACAGCGATCGCCCCTAATCTCAATCAAAAAGCGATCACCGAAATATCAATACTCTCATCACACAAGCGAGCGCTAATATGCCAAATAAAGTATATTAGATATAACACAGCGAATCAGAGAACTAAGCAAATGACCCAAAATCAATTTTCTGAAGTTATCCAAGGTGGGGTGAATGTATTTGAAGATTTAGGCTTTGCGCCTGAAGAGGCTCTTAATCTCAAAATTCGGGCTGACTTGATGTTGAATATTAAGCGGTTCATTCAGTCTCAAGGATGGACACAAAAGCAAGCGGCTTTGTTTTTTGGTGAAACTCAACCTCGGATTAGCGACTTGATCAATGGCGATATTGAGAGGTTTAGTATTGATAAGTTGGTGATGATGTTGGTGCGTGCGGGCATGGATGTGAGGTTTGAGGTGTCATGAGTAATTTTATAGCTGTTTATCTTGATTCTTGTTGTTTTGTCGGCTTTTAGATGATCCTTCACAGTATCGCGTTCGGCTAGAAACTGAAGCAGTTGTGACGATTTTAGAATGCTGCGATCGCGGGGAGATGTCTTTAATTTGTAGTGATGCACTAGAATTCGAGTTACAGAGGATTCCTAATGTTGAGGGACGTGAACAAATTTTTGCTTTTTTGGGGGCAGCAAAGATTTTTGTTGAGACAACCGACAATATTGAAGATAGGGCAGAAAGTTTTTGTAAACTAGGTTTTACGCTCTATGATGCTTTGCATTTAGCGTTTGCCGAGGCTTCAGATGCAACGGTTTTTCTGACGACAGACGATCGCCTACTCAGGAAAGCATTAAGTTATGGTGGTAACATTAAGGTTAGGGTTTCTAATCCAGTAACTTGGTTAATGGAAAATCAAGAGTGAATTTAGGAGGTTTAGTGATGGAGGTTAGTGAAATTTCTAGACGTGGCTACCAAGCTTTGATTCAAGAGTTGGGCTATGCAGGCGCTGCAAGATTTTTGTTAAGGTTTGAATCTGGTTCTGGTGACTATACGAAAGAACGTCATCAGGGATTAGAGAAATTGACGATGGATGATTTTCGAGCTTTTGTGCAGAAGAAAATAGAAAAAATGATTGAAAATTGCCCCTAATCTCAATTAGAAAGCGATCGCCTAAAATATTTACTTTTGTAACCTAAATAGCTTTATCTAAAGTACAATCAAATATGCTGCGATAATTATCTAAATGAAAGCTACTGAAGCCAATTTGCTTGCATTCATCAAAAAGTCTCCTCAGTTCATAATACCGATATATCAACGTACTTACTCATGGACTGAGAAAGAATGTAAGCAGTTGTGGGATGATATCCTGCGTACTGGCTCAAACGACAGTATTTCTGCTCATTTTGTTGGATCTATTGTTTATATAGAGAAAGGGATATATCAAGTTACTAGCCAATCGCAACTACTTGTAATTGATGGACAGCAGAGATTAACAACTGTCACATTACTGATAGCAGCTTTAGCTAATGCTATTGGTGATAATGAGTTATTTGAAGGTTTCTCTCGACGTAAATTACGGAACTATTACTTGCTCAATCCTGAAGAAGATGGAGAGATGCACTTCAAACTCATTCTTTCGCAAGCTGATAAGCAATCCCTCATCAACATTCTTGAGAGTAGTGAGCAATCAAAAGAACATTCTATTCGGGTAGTAGAAAATTTCAACTTGTTTGAGACGCTGCTTAACGATCAACCAAGTGAGCTAACAACAGTTTGTAAAGGACTTTCAAAATTAGTAGTTGTTGACATTGCCCTCAATCGCGATCAAGATAATCCACAGCTTATTTTTGAGAGCATGAATTCTACTGGTCGAGAACTCAGTCAAGCGGATCTAATCCGGAATTATGTGTTGATGGGATTAGAGCCAAGCTTACAAACACGCCTCTATGAAAAGTATTGGCGACCAATGGAAATAGAATTTGGTCAAGAGGCTTACGGCATTCATTTCGATGGATTTATGAGACATTATCTCACCGTAAAAACTGGCAGTATTCCCAATATTGGTGGCGTATATGAAGCATTTAAGGAGCATTCACGATCACCGAATATTGCTCAAGCAGGTGTAGAAGCTCTTGTAAAGGATATCAATACTTTTGCTAATTATTTTTGTGCAATGGCACTGGGTAAAGAGCAGGATTCTCAACTCAAAGTTGCTTTTCAGGATTTACGAGAGTTAAAGGTTGATGTCACCTATCCACTTTTGCTAGAGCTTTATCATGATTATATTTGCAAAATATTATCAAAGAAAGACTTCTTAATTCTGATCCAAACAATTGAGTCCTATGTGTTTAGGCGAACTGTTTGTGCTATTCCCAGTAACTCCATGAATAAGACATTTGCCACTCTATCTAAATCAATTAATAAAGAAAAGCATTTAGAGAGCATTCAGTCCTATTTGCTTTTGCTACCATCTTATCGACGGTTCCCTAACGATGATGAGTTCAAAAGAGAAATAAAAACCAAAGATCTTTATAAATTTCGCAATCGTAGTTATTGGATTCGTCGGCTTGAAAATCATGGAAGGAAAGAACGGGTTTCAATAGATGAATATACCATTGAGCATATCATGCCTCAAAATGAAAAACTTTCCACGGCATGGAAAACGACACTAGGCTCAGAGTGGAAACGAGTTCATCAAACATATTTACACACATTAGGCAACTTGACACTCACTGGATATAACTCTGAATATAGCGATCAGCTATTTTCAGAAAAACGTGATATGGAAAAAGGGTTTAGAGAGAGTCCACTTAATTTAAATCAAGGATTAAGTCAAGTTGAAGAATGGAATGAAGATGCTATTTGTAAACGTGCTGAACGTCTATCTACTCTTGCTTTAGATGTTTGGGTTTATCCCAAATTGAAAGTTAGTGTAATTGATTCTTATAAGTCTAAACCTGAAGCATTGGGATATAGCATCAACGATCATCCATATCTTTTGACAAAAAAGAATCGCGAACTTTTTGAAGATTTTAGGAAAGAAGTTCTTGCACTTGATCCCTGCGTAACAGAGGAATTTTTTAAGTTATATGTTGCCTATAAAGCAGAAACTAATTTTGTGGATATTGTGCCGCAAGCTAATCATTTGAGACTTTCGCTGAATATGTCATTTAACGAAATCAACGATCCCCAAGGTATTTGTAAAGATGTTACAAAATTGGGGCGCTGGGGTAACGGTGATGTAGAAATTGGACTATCTTCACTTAGTCAACTTCCCTATGTTATTGGACTGGTAAGGCAGTCACTTGAACAACAGATGGGTGGTAGCGAGGGTTAACTCCAATGTCTTACAGTGAATTTAAAACGATTGCACAAGTACAAGAAAAATTCTGATAAAGAATTTATTCGTATGGTTCAAAATTATGACCGAATTAGTCAATTAAATCTTGAAAACTATATTAGTGGTCTTGAACAGACTATAGAGGTTGTCATGTCTGCCGCTAGGGCAACCGCACACGTTTCTTAACAACCCAGCAAACATTTCGCAACAATTAGCGAAAGCTAAGCAATGACTATATTTAAAGCACTAAGGATAGTCTTAAGATAGTTATTGTTCCAGCCAGCCTTAAGTCGTTTTGCC
>JADBWK010000157.1 GCA_020404895.1 Pseudanabaena sp. M085S1SP2A07QC
ACATCGACATCTTCCCCCACAACAAGTACAAATTCACCTAATATAGCTGCAACAGAAAACTCTACGGCTTCAGAAACTGTTTCTGTAACACCGAATTCATCAACCAATAGTTCACAGGAAAAGGAGAACCTAATTACCTTAGAGAAATTTAATCGCGTGCAGAAAGGAATGACGGTTGAGCAGGTAGAACAAATCTTTGGTGTATCAGGCAAAGTAATAGCTGAAAATACAGCGAATAATAGCGTGGGCAAGGTTTACTCTTGGAAAAATCCACAGGGTAGTAATGCCATTATCGAATTTAAAGATGGTCAAGTAGTGGCTAAAGCGCAAGCAGGCTTATAACCAGTTTCGATTGTTTCCCGACTTCGGCGGGAAACAATCTTTATAAAGTGATTCGTTTGCTATAAGAGTAACCTACACCTATAGGTTTTAATTATACAGAGATACTTCTTGCTATAAAATTACATCTTGAGTGATCTGCCAAGCTATGGATGATCTGGCTAAGTCAGGCAACTCAATTAACAGCCTAGTGGGAGAACAATTTTTTGGGTATTGATTTACGCAGCTATGTCTACTTGGACAATTTACAGAGACAACATGCTGCTTATTTAGGAACAGTTGCACAAGGCTTTTTACCCTTACCAGGTGACACATCTATTTGGATTGAGATTTCTCCTGGCATTGAAATTAATCGTATTACTGATGTGGCTCTCAAATCTACTTCAGTTAGACCAGGTGTTCAAATTGTTGAGCGTTTGTATGGACTGCTAGAAATCCACTCTGCTAGTCAAGGTGAAGCCCAAGCCGCAGGTAGAGCGATCTTACAAATGCTAGGCGCAACTGAAGAAGACCGAATTAAGCCAAGATTATTATCTAGTCAAATTATCCGTAATGTCGATGCCCATCAAACCCAATTAATCAATCGCTTTCGCCGTGGACAAATGCTTTTGTCGGGACAAACGCTATACATTATGGAGGTTGAACCTGCTGCCTATGCTGCGCTCGCGGCAAATGAAGCTGAAAAAGCTGCTTCAATTAATATTTTAGAAATTGTCGCCGTAGGTAGTTTTGGTCGTTTGTACCTTGGTGGTGAAGAGCGCGATATTATGGCTGCGGCTGCCGCAGTACTCAACACCATTGAAAATATTAAAGGGCGTGATATCTGGAGCGATCGCAAAGAGTAATCATATTTAGCTTGACAAGTTTTGATCACAAATCATCTTCCCATCCACAGCATTTACAACGCCATTGCTCTGGTGGTAGCCGCAGTCGTGAAAATGATGTGCGGCATTCAGGACATTTACCAGTAAAGATTGGATGCCAACCATATTCTGATTCCATAGCAGGATCATAGTTATTGGGATTATCTGGCTCCCATAAATCGGCTGAGACGAAATCTGCACAAACTCCCCATTTGGGACCATAGGGATGTAAAGCACAAACTAAGTAGCTAGTGTGTGAGTAAAAGTCGCAGCGATCACATAGAGATATTTTTGACATAGTCATTTGCCCTAGTTAACTAAAGCGCCCAATTTCAACACCATTTTGACGGATCACTAACTCTAGAGTAAGCGAACTTGCAGGAAAAATTGCTTCTTTAGCCACAGCTCTTATTTCATACGGCGCTTTCAACTCACTGACAGCCTTAAATAGTTCTGTCAAAGCTTCAGGTGGGAAATTGCCAACTTGACCTGTAAGCGGATTGGCTAACACTCCTTCACGTCTTGCCCGAAAGCTCACTAATAGAAATAGCTGTTCGATTCTTGAGGCTAAAGCCTGTGGCGCAAGATTGGGAGTGAATTGTAAAGTTGCAATTTCATCGCCTCGAGCAAATATTTGACGGTTGAGGGTGACATCGGCAGAGATTAAAACTCTAGTTTCGCGTTTTAAAAAATTACCTGCTGAGAGAATCCGAATCACATAGCTCTGTCCATCTTTAATCCGATTTAATAGTCCTTCAATTTGCGCTTCAGTAATTTTGATAACTGGTTCTTTTGGAGCTTGATCAGGAAGGAAATCTAGAAGTTCACGGGCATTGCGTTCCGCTTGTTGCAGAAGTTGAATACTAGCTTGACGTAACTCGGCACTACTAAGGTTTGGACGCACGACTCCAATTGATAAAATCTGATCAGCAAAAATTGCTACGTTACCTTTGCGTAAGGCTTCAAGACTTACAATCAATTGTTCACGGGCGGTTTCTAAGGAGGCGATTTCAGAAGTCAGTTTTGATCTCTGCTTCTCGATTGCAATTAAACGTTGTTCTGATTCATCTACTTTTTGTTTGAGAGTTTCGCGATCGCGGGAAATGCTAGCTAACTCCCCAGAAATCCGTTCTTTCTCCTGTCGTAATTGACTACTCTCATTTTGCAGATTTTCCTGCTCTTTGGTTAAATTTTGAATACGCGAGAGTAAGTCCGCTTCTTGCTGCGAAGCTTTTTTGAGATCTTCATCTGCCTTTTGGTATTTATTTTCGACCGTTTGTAGTAATGCTTGAGTTTCTGCCTGTTTACGCACAGCTTGGGATAAAGACTTATTAATTTGTTCTAAGCGCTGTTGTGCCTTTTCCTGCTCATTCTTGGCAGCACTGAGCTCAGATTCAACTTTTTGTTTTTGATCTTGACTACTTGCTAACTCTGAACGAATACTCTCTAAGCGAAATAAGCCATCCCTTAGCTGTCCACTGAGTAATAATAAAATACCTAGGGTTGAAGCAGAAATCATTCCACCTGTAGCGATCGTGACTAGGGTCGCAGTATCTCGCGGTCTCAGGTTGAACATACTAAGTCGCGCCTTACCGACCTTAGTGCCAATGCGATCACCTAAGGTCGCGATAATTCCACCTAAGATCAAAATCGCTAAAATCAGCGTATATCCAGCCATGTAACTCCTAAGTCCTCACGCTGTAGATTTTAGCAGAAAAGTAGTAGGAGTGAATGATCCTATGACCATCATAAAGGGAGATA
>JADBWK010000158.1 GCA_020404895.1 Pseudanabaena sp. M085S1SP2A07QC
AAAACTGTACCCGCAAGACTTTTATCCTCGATTACACCTACAAAGGTCATCTAGCAACAGTAAAACAACAAATCACAGAGATGGCAATCAATGGCAGTGGTATCAGAGATACAGGTAGATTAAGGCTAGTGAATGTCATAGCCAAACAAATTAGGATCGGCTCCATCCAGCTTCAAGTCAGCCAAACCATATTCAGCCCAACGGCGCGTCACCATATCCGCCACATCAGGATCGCTCTCTAATGGATCTCCCCAATCGCGATCGGTTTCAGGGTAGATTTTAGTCGTAGCATCAATACCCATGCGTCCGCCCAGCCCTTCCTTCTCACAGGCAAAATCAAGGGAATCAAAGGGATTATCGGGCAAGATAAATACATCGCGAGTAGGGTCAACCTTGGAACTGAGCGCCCAAACTACTAAACGTGGATCGCGAATATTAATCGTATGGTCAACGACAATCACAAATTTGGTATAGGTAAACTGAGGCAAGGCACTCCAAAATGCTAGGGCAGCTCGTCTAGCTTGACCAGGATAAGCCTTTTTGATCGAAATAATCGCGGCTTTATAGGACAGCGCTTCCATTGGTAAGAAGAAATCGGTGATTTCAGAAACCTGTTGGCGAAGGATCGGCGTATAGATGCGATTTAAGGCGATCGCCATCATCGCTTCTTCCTTGGGTGGTAAGCCACTAAAGGTCGTCAAATAAATTGGATCTTTACGATGGGTCATGCAATGGAATCGAATCAATGGTGCTTGATCGTTAATCCCGCCGTAATAGCCCATGTGATCGCCAAAAGGTCCATCGGTTCCCACTTCATGGGGTGTAATCGTTCCTTCTAAAACATATTCCGCACAGGCTGGAACTTCTAAATCAAGGGTTTTACATTTAGTAAGCTGTACGCCTTCATTGCCATAGAGTCCAGCAAAAATCCATTCTGATAGATCCACAGGAATGGGAGTTGCCGCAGCCATAATCAGAACTGGATCAACCCCGATCGCGATCGCGATTTCCAGTTTCTTTCCAGCCTCAGTTGCTTTGCGCAAATGTCTGGCACCACCGCGTACTGACAGCCATTGCACCGTCATCGTATTTTTAGACTGCTGCTGCAAGCGATATACGCCCACATTAGGAATGCCATTCTCCACATCTCTAGTGATTACTAGGGCAAGAGTCACCGCCCGACCACCATCTTTAGGATAGGGCTTGAGAATGGGAATCTGATCGAGATCGACATCATCGCCTTGTAAGACAACTTCTTGGCAAGGCGCATTTCCAAAGAGAACTTTTTGGGGACGAGACTTGACTACATCAAAGAGAATTTTGCCGAATTCGATCGCTTGAGAGATTTTTTTAGGTGGTTTTGGGCTTTGCAGCTTGCCTAATTTCACGCCGAGTACTTCTAATTCCGATTGCTCCTTCATGCCCATTGCCCAGCAGACGCGCTCCACTGTGCCCAATAGATTTACTGCAACTGGAGTTTTGTAACCCTTGACATTCTCGAATAGCAGTGCTGGTCCCGCCGACTGTAAAAGACGATTGCTAATCTCTGCAATTTCTAATTCAGGATCGACAAGGGCTTTAACACGATGAAGTTGTTTGCGTTCTTCGAGCAGATTGAGAAATGATCGCAGGTCACGGGTCATAGGAATTTGGTGGTGCTTTGGCAATTAGTCAGTAGTTTATTGTAACTAAATGTTACGCCTCCCAATCCAAAAAAAGAGGAAAGGCGGCGCTAATCGCCGCCTTTCCTCTTATAGCCCTAAGGTTTTGGCATATTCACAGTCAGCATTTGCTCCTTCAGCATCACCAAGTTTCGCCTTGGCTAAGCCCCGATTAAAATAGGCTGGTGCAGCGTCAGGAGCGAGTTCGATCACTTTGTTATAATCCTCGATCGCTCCAGCATAGTCTTCGAGCTCAGAGCGATCGTAGGCGCGATTGTAGTATGCCTCAGCATAGTTGGGATCGATAGCGATCGCGGCGGTATAGTCAGCGAGCGCACCTGTAAAATCTTCATTTTCGGCACGTTCCATGCCGCGATCATTGTAGGCTTCTGCGGAGTCAAGTTTGTCCGTCATTGCTTTAAAAAATAATTACTGCCTGTGCTTTTCTTCTAAGATACAAGGTGTAAGGTCTCTTAGACCTAATATTTTTGCACTGTCCATAACCAGTTAATTCTCCCCGTATGAATTCTAAGCTCAAACTACCATTTCTCCATGTCTACAATAAGTTTTTGCAGTTAATTAGCCCATTACAGGGCTGGCGCGATGGTAGCCGCTTATTAGGTGCGAAATTTTTGGGTGGTTTGTTAGTTATTCTCGTCGCCACTTTGCCTTTTCTAGAAAATGCTCAAACTGGGGTAATTGGGGCTGCCGTAGCAATCGCGTGGTTGATGATGTGGCTTAGCGATCGGCGTGATGCTGAGGATCAATCAGTACCAATTTGGACACCGATTCATTTACCTTTGATCAGCTATTGGGCGATCGCCCTCATTGCCACACTGCTCTCACCTGTGCGTGTAGCTGCGCTCGACGGCATGTTGAAGCTAACCATCTATATGATTGCCTTCGTGTCGATGAGTCGGATGATGCGCTTGGGTTGGCGATCGGTTTTAGTAGGAACATATTTGGAAACCGCATTAGTAGTTTGTGCCTATGCAGTGCAGCAATGGTATCTGGGCGCACCCGAATTAGCTACATGGACTGATATTACTTCTGAGACTGCTGGAACTACGCGGGTTTATAGTTTCCTTGGCAACCCTAATCTCCTTGCTGGATATCTAATACCAGCTTTACCCTTAGGTGCGATCGCTGCAATTCATTGGCGCAGTTGGGGCATGAAAGTATTGGGCGCAGTCGTTGCTATATTGGGCGCATTTTGTATTACTCAGACGCAAAGCCGTGGCGGACTATTGGGATTAGCTGCTGAAAGCTTTGCCCTAGTGCTTCTATTAGTTTATTGGTGGGGCAAGCGTTTACCAACTTGGACTTTGCCAGTTACTTTTGGCGGAACTGCTGGTGCGATCGCTTTGGGGACAATTCTGGTTCCAACATTGCGTAAGCGTGTTGTCAGTATTTTTGGAACGGAAGATAGCAGTAATGCTTTTCGGGTCAATGTGTGGATGTCAGTGTTGAATATGATCAAAGTCAAACCAATTTTGGGAATTGGACCTGGGAATAAAGCTTTTAATTTGGTTTACCCGCTTTATCAGAGATCTGGTTATAGTGCCCTCGGAGCTTATTCAGTGCCATTAGAGTTAACTGTTGAGACAGGAATTATTGGCGTAATTTGCTATGGATGGCTGATTTTCTCCATCTTTCGCCAAGCATGGATTGCATTGAATCGATTGAGAAGCGATCGCAATATGGATGGTTTATGGATTATCGCGGCGATCGCGACAATCGTTGGCATGATGACGCATGGCTTGTTTGATACAGTTTGGTATCGTCCTCAAGTTCAATTACTTTGGTGGCTTGCGATCGCGATCATCAGCAGTTTCTATATAGCTCCAATCAAACATAATGAATCCTGAATGGGTAAGTCCTTTACTTCAGATACGTTTTGAGTGGCAAGTTGGAAAAGAATTGGTGTTATACAGATTTTGGTTAATTGCTCCAGAGATCCAAGAAGCTAAGATTGCTTTTGAGCGTTTTAAAGAAAGCATGATAGCGATCGCCCCAATGACTCAAAGCTCTATCTATGATTGCATTGCTAAATTACGGCAATAGTTCTAAGTAGTCGATGCCTTCAGGTCTAATGATATTGAAGTGGCGACGGTCTAGAGTCAAAATCCTATGGATATTAAGACTTTCGGCAAGGGCTACCAAACTGGCATCAACAAAGCCTATGGGGATATCAGAATATCGAGCCATAATTTCCGTAGTGCGCCGAATTTCTTCAATCTCTATTGGTAAATAGATAAACTCCCCTTCTGTCATCGCTTCTAGAAAAGATCTGACAACTGCTTCACCGAGATATTTTGTAACTAGGTAGTCTACTTCGGGGAGGACTGTGATAGGAATCAGAAGTCAAATGATTGAGCGACTTCAACAACTGCGGCATGGTGTTTGTCGTCTTCATCAAGTAGGGAAATGATTGCGCCAGTATCAGCAATAACTCTAATCATTCTTTCCAGAGTAGTTCGTCTACTCGTTCAGAGAGATCTGAGATACCGCTTTTGCCCATGCCAACGCATTTAGGCAATGCCTTTTTCTTGTTCACAACATAAAGTTGGATTGCTTCTTGAACAATTTCTGAAGGTGTTTTACCTCCTTGTACTGATAGGTGCTCAAGGACTTGTTCGGTCTCTTGGGGAAGATATATAACTGTTGGTTTCATAAAATATTTAATTGAAACTTAGTGATTTTATTCGTCTGACATCTTTGTATTCAACTTATCAACGATAGTTTAAGTTGTTATTGAGGTTTGAAAACGTCAAGATGTTCTAACATCGTAATTTTTTTTGCCATTGTTTTTACGCTGGAGAAAATCTCAAAATCCTTGTGTTCGCTAAATGCAGTGAATTTATCATTGTAAGTTGCACACACTATAGGATCTGTAAACTGATAACTGCTGTCTTTAAGTTTGCTCTCAAGACTATTTGACCTAATCAAGTAGATAATCCAAGTAACTAAATATCTATTATTCATCTCTTCTGACTTTAGCTTAACAAGAAATTCTTCAAGATGTTCAAATATCAAGTCTATGTGCTTTGAGCCAAAAGGAGATTTTATAATAGCTTCAATAATAGCTAAAATTTTTGGAAATGATTTTGTCCGTAAGTCTGCAAGCATAAGTAATAAACTTATTACCTTAATTAGTGATCTATTGTCTAATTTTTTAATTCGGATCTTGTCATGTTTAGTTATGATATCTGCTAAAAATCTATCTATAACCCCACAACCAGAATTCTTTTTATCAATTTCTATAACTGATAAGTATACTTCCTTAAATCGATTGAAATCATAGGATGACTTCGGATGAGGATTAGCACTGTGATACTCTGATACCCAGTTTCTAAAAAGACCACTTGGCAGACGATAACTCGCTGTTTTTCCATCGTTTAGTTCAAGACGATAACTTTTTAGGGCTGATTGAAGAGCTTTGACAACAGATCGACCACTAGACTCACTTTTAGCAAGAATGCGATAATCATCCTTAAATCTGACTACAACTACATCTTGATTGAGTGATTTTGATAGTTCTCTATCTACCCCTGATAAAACTATTTCAGAAATTAAATCTGATACAACAGGTCCTATTGGGATTCCATTAGTACAACCATCATTAGCATTTTGAAAAAGCTTATCTAAACGATTTCCAATAAACTCATAATCGTTTCTTTTATTTGGTTGCCTAATAACAGCCTTGTCATGTAAAGCCCATGGGATATAGCAATGTAAGCTTTGCTCAGGACATAAAACCCAAAAGATGGCAGAGCAATGCTCTGCCATCTTTTGAGTTTTGAATTGTCCTATCTATCTCTTACGTTGCTATACTATGAGTATAAATTGATGGGTAAAAATTTTTTATATCCGTTTTAATAAGATATTTATATCGAAAAGCAATAGCAGCTACATCATTTTCAGCCATTTCAATAAACTCATAGATCATTCTTCCACTTCTAAGTTCACCAATTTCTCCTACCTTTTTATGATTTAAAGGAATAGGAAAACTATATCCCTATACATCGAAATACAATCCCATTGAGCATCGTTTATTCCCTCATGTGACCAGAGCTTGTCAGGGAGGTGTTTTTACCAGTATTGAGTTAGTAAAATCCCTCATTGAAAAAACTTCTACCAAAACTGGCTTG
>JADBWK010000159.1 GCA_020404895.1 Pseudanabaena sp. M085S1SP2A07QC
CGATAGCTCTCTTGATATCGTACTTTTGTTTCGTTTCATGCGGCGACCGATCTCTGACATCGATAGCTGCTCTGTTATTCGCAATTTATAGAGTTCATTTCTTTCTATGGTGGTAAGATACTTAAAGCTTATGAGGATTTTCTGATTGTTGTGATTATCTTCAGAATATCCTTATGAGTCCCTTTACTCAAATATCTCTAGGCGTTGCATTTCATAATTGAATTGGCGTATCATCAACATACTTGCCTACATAGGTAGCTTTAGGATATTCAGTCATCGTTGTTTTTACCTAAGTAGCTTTAATCTTTACGCCTCAGCAATTCTCATTTTTAAAATTGGTTTTTTGAAAGTGAGCCGCAGGCGTACTTTCAAAAAACCAATTTTGGGGTTGCCATCGCCGCAGGCGATGGCAACCCCAAAATTGGTTTAATAATGAGAATTTCTGATTACGCCTTTAATCGTTAATCTTTATATCAAAATCAAGATAGTATATCAAATTAAAATTTTTTATGCTTATGCATTTCTAAAGTTGCTACCTATAATAAGTGATTATTAAGTAACTCGGTATAATTAAAAACTTAGAAACACAATCCGTACCATCCGCTACGCGGGCGGTACAGATTTTGGGATTTTATATCTAATTGTGCCTAGCTACTTAGACTATATCTAAAGCCAATAACATCTCAGATCGAATGCCTGAAACTATTCCGACAGTATATTCCACCCTGTTCCTAACAATCCTGTTATTTTATGGGTTAGTTTCTTTTTTGCGTGGTTCAATCCGCGATCGCACAACTGATGCATTGTTCGCTGTGGGAAACCTTACGGATGATCATCTTTTAAAGCAAGTTCGTGATCATTTTCAACAAAGAGCTTACAAAGTAGTTGAGATTGATCCAGAAAGAGATGTTGCCAATCTCTCAGGTCAAGTTAAACCAAGTCTTTTTTTGGCAATATTTCTGACAATACTAGCGGCTGTTGGTCTAATTTGTTTGGGAGTAGTTTTAGGTATTTTAATCCCTGATCTTGAAAATCTTTGGTTATGGTTGACGATCTTATCGCCGATTGCTGGTGTATTTTATTGGCAAGGTACGCCGCGTGAGCGTAAAGTTAGTTTGCAACTTCTGCCTGAGACAAGACTTAAGGTTCGTGCACACAAAGACGAAATCGAAGAATTGCAGCGATCTCTAAAACTAGAAAAAATAGATCATTAAAGGTAGAAATTGCTAGGCTGGGCATTTCCCAACGCACTTCCTGCTAATAAAAATAGCGCCAAATAAAATTGCCGCTATTTTTTATAATAGATATTAGAAAGTTTTACAAAAAATCATTGGTACTTCATGACTACTGTTTTAACCAGTCAAAAATCAGAGACTTTTGTGTCGAATTCACTGAAAAATACTACTTCAAGCTTAGATAGTTTGTCCCCAAATCAACAGCTTTTGCCTTTAACTGCGATCATTAATTCCCACGATCACTTAGAAATTGGTGGTTGTGATGTGGTGGACTTAGTTAGCCAATATGGTTCACCGCTTTATATTTTGGATGAAGTCAGCCTCAGAACTGCTTGCCAGCAATATCGGGATGCCTTTTCTAAGCATTATCAAGGACAGTCACAGGTTTTATATGCTTCTAAGGCTTGGAGCTGTCTGGCTGTTTGTGCGATCGTTGGATCTGAAGGGCTAGGGATTGATGTCGTATCGGCTGGTGAAATCTTGACCGCTTTACGTGCTGGGGTTTCGCCGAGCTTGATTTATTTTCATGGCAATAATAAATCTGCTGATGAACTGAGCTATGCCCTAGAGTTTGGCTGCACGATCGTGGTTGACAACTGGAATGAGCTACAAACTTTGGAGCTCCTAGCCAAAGAGCAATCCATTGCAGTGAGTCCTACAGCACCGCGCATCATGTTGCGTCTGACTCCTGGGATTGAATGTCATACCCATGAATATATTCAGACTGGACATATTGATAGTAAGTTTGGCTTTGATCCCAATGAAATCGAAGCGGTATTTGCTTTTGTGGCAAAGTCCAGCCTTAACTGTATTGGGATCCATGCCCATATTGGTTCACAAATTTTTGAACTGCAACCACATCAAGATATTGGCGATGTGATGGTGCAATGGTTTGAACTTGCGATTGAAAAATATGGGTTGAAGTTCTCAGAGCTAAATATTGGCGGTGGTCTTGGGATTCGTTATGTGGAATCAGATGATCCACCTAGCATCGAAGATTGGGTAAGAACAGTCAGTGCTGGTGTAACCGATGCATTTGTTACGTCAGGTGTAGCCTTACCCAAATTACTCTGTGAACCAGGGCGATCGCTGGTGGGATCGACTTGTGTAACTGCTTATACAATTGGTGGTAGCAAGACCGTGCCTGATATTCGCACCTACATAACCGTAGACGGCGGAATGTCAGACAATCCTCGTCCAATCACCTATCAGTCGAAATATCGGGCTGTGGTGGCAAATCACATGAGTGCATCCTTGTCCCAAACTGTGACGATCGCAGGTAAGCATTGCGAATCAGGTGATATTTTAATAAAGGATATTCAACTACCTGAGACTAATGCTGGCGATATTCTCGTTGTATTTGGAACGGGCGCATACAATTACAGCATGGCCTCAAATTACAATCGGTTGCCCAAACCTGCGGCTGTGGTTGTAGGGACTGGAGACTCTAGTTTAATGATTAAACGTGAAACTCGTGAGGATCTATTACGTCAAGACTGTCTACCAGAAAGATTATACCAATCCACGAAAGTGTAGTCACACTTTCGTGAATTGGTATAAGGGTTTTAAAGGCTGTGCGATTTAATATAAAGCCAGAATTGGTGAGGCGGCTTCGCAGCCTCACCAATTCTCTAAAATCTGGAATGATAATTTATTTATTCGCTTGTCCCTAGAAACATAAAATGGCGTAGCCGTTTTATGTTTTGGTATTACGGAAGTTGTATTTCAGTTGTGAATGAGAGGGTTATGAATGCAGTGGTTTAATATCAACTCAATTGCATTCATTATGAGGGCGATCGATATCCTTGCGGTATTGGGATTGATCTACTTCATGCTGTCTCTCAGCAATGATCGCCGCACATTATTAATGGTGCGGGGGATCATCTTTTTACTAATAGCTAGCGTATTGAGCGATCGCCTTGGTATGCGATTGCTCAATTTTGTCTTAGATAAACTATTGATTGGTGCCGCCGTGGCAATGGCAGTGATTTTGCAGCCAGAGCTAAGGCGATTTCTAGAACGACTGGGACGCGGAGATTTACTTTCGTTAATTCAACCTTCAACGAATCGGCGAGCCCCTGTTGAGGCTGACTCAGTAATTGAAGAAATTAATGATGCTGTGATAGAACTATCACAAAACCGTACTGGTGCATTAATGATTATTGAGACGGGTGAACCGATCGATGATCGCGATTTTTCAGTGCCAGGGGTGAGACTAAACGCCTTATTATCAAAAGAGCTATTGCATACAATATTTCAGACTTCGACGCTTTTACATGATGGAGCAATCCTGATTCGAGAAGATCGGATTCTGGCTGCTGGTGTAATTTTACCCATTTCTGAACGAGCCGCCTCGCGGGAAATTGGTACTAGACATCGTGCTGCGATGGGCATTACTGATCGCGTCAGAAATTGTTTTTGTATCGTTGTTTCGGAAGAAACAGGATCGATCGCGATCGCTGAAAATGGCATATTAGATCGTCCGATTTCTAGTAGTCGTCTACGAGAAATATTAGAAACTAAACTAGGTAATTATCGTCCAACGACATTAGGAAGAACAGTACCACGCTTTAATTGGCTCTGGTCAAACTCAATTCTCAAAAATATGGTAAGTCGAAAATCGTCACAAAAGAAATGACTGCTAAGCTATTACAAACTTTGCCTCCAGATCTAGATCGTCAAAGATTGCCTAAACACGTAGCCGTAATTATGGACGGTAACGGACGCTGGGCTAAGCAGAAGGGAATGCCCAGAATTGCAGGTCATCGACAAGGCGTGGATGCCCTAAAGGATTTATTGCGCTGCTGCAAAGATTGGGGAATTGCGGCACTGACGGTTTATGCCTTTTCTACAGAAAATTGGAGTCGCCCTGCTCAAGAAGTTGATTTCTTGATGGTTTTATTTGAGCGAATGTTGCGTCGTGAATTGGATGAAATGTGCCAAGAAGGAGTACGCATATCTTTTGTAGGCGATCTAGATTCTTTGTCAAAATCTTTGCGAAATGAGATTGAGCGATCGCAAAATGCTACGGCTAATAATCAGGCGATTCACTTTACGGTAGCGATCAATTATGGTGGTAGGCGCGAAATTGTAAAGGTATGTCGCCAAATTGCTGAAGCAACTTTGGCGGGGGAAGTTAATCCCGAAAATATTGATGAAAATCTTTTTGAGCAACATCTCTATACGGCTGGAAATCATAATCCTGATCTGTTGATTCGCACTAGTGGCGAAATGCGCTTGAGTAATTTTCTGCTCTGGCAAATGGCATACACGGAGATGTATTTCACGCATACGCTCTGGCCAGATTTCAATCGTAGTGAATTTCACAGAGCACTAGTTGACTATCAAGACCGCGATCGGCGTTTTGGTAAAGTCTAAAAAAGCGGGCGCGAAGCGCCCGCTTTTTTAGTAATGGTTACCAACTTTGCGATGGTGGGCGGCGGTGAGAGATTCAGGTTTAGAAACTCGACCTTCCTCTGCGATCGCATAGATAATCCAGTGATCGCTGCATTCCATACGGCTCATAACTTCGCACTCCATAAAGGCAAGAGCGTCAGTAAGTATCGGTGCGCCACATTTCGACAACTGGGTTTTGACACCCTCAAAGCGATCAGCTCCAGGAGCAAATCGTTTTAAGAAATGCTGCATCAGCTTTGAGTAATTTCCATCCTCAAGAACATTTAACACAAAGCGATCGCCAACTTGCATAAATGACTCGATCGCCCGATCCTTTGCAACGGCAACGGTAAAGCCCAGAGGCTTGAAACTAGCTTGGGCAACCCAAGATGCTAGCATTGCGCTGCGAGCACCACCCTTTGCAGCAGAGATGATGTACAAACCGCCTGCTAAGCGTCCAAGAGCTTTATCAAGATCGGCATCGATTGCCTTGAGCTGCTTGATGTTTTGCTTACGAGTGAGCAATTGTCCCAAGTCAGTACCTGCTTCATCACAGGTTTGGTAGGTTGCCTCGTTAGGATTTTCGCGGACGCGAATCGCGGGAAACGCATTGACAACGCCTAAATCTTTAAACCTGTTATTTAACAAATCAATAGAAGAATCTTGATCTCCATGGGGCTCATAAAGCCCAATTACTTGCTTTTCACTCGCCGCCGCTAAAATTGCGCCGATCGCAGTTTCTACATGACTATTGGATGCAGGGGATGTACAAACAACCAAGCCTGACGCATGTCCAACTAATTCCCGTAATTCCTGCAAGTCAATTGCCTTGAGATCTACCATTTCCACTGCAACACCAGTTTTAGCAATCCCACGGGCGAGCGCTTGTGATAGGCGATCGCAATAGCCATAGTCGGACACATAGCAAACCACAACATTAGTTTCGCCCTTAGTTTGCGCTTGGCTCCATTGGCGATAGTTTTCCGTCAGTTCTTTGGCGTTATAGCGTAGCAAGGGACCATGTCCATTAGCGACGATTTCAACCTGCGGCAAATCATCCATCCGTTTCATCGCGGCAATCACGGACCGTGCATTGGGAGCCATCAAGCATTCGTAATAAAAGCGATAGTCGGGCGTAATTCTTTTTAAATCCTCGTCATAAACAGCATCACTGCAATAATGCATTCCAAAAATATCGCAGGTATACAAAATTGATGTGCCAAGATCAAAGGTCATCATTGTGTCGGGCCAGTGCAGATTTGGTGCATTCACAAATTGCAAAATATGACCATTACCCAAGTCAACTTGATCGCCATTTTTAACAGCTTGCTGCTTAAACGGCTGATTGATCAGCTCACCCAGAAATTGCAAAGCTACTTTAGTCGCCACCACAGTGACATTAGGGGCTAATGCTAATATTTCCTTTACCAAACCACTATGGTCTGGCTCTGTATGGCTGATTACTAAATAATCAATCTGGGCAGGATCGATTAGTCCCTGTAAAGTTTTGAGATATAGTTCACGAAACTTGGCGTGAGATGTATCAACTAGCGCCAGTTTTTCCCCACGAATGATATAGGAGTTATAGGTCGTACCATTTTGCAATCCAAACTCGATATCAAAGCGATCGCGATCCCAATCAAGCGATCGGATTGTGGTCGTGTCAGTCGCAATTTCGGCAACTTGTATAGTGAGTCGGCGCTCAATCGGCTTCTCTGCTACATCAACAATAGAAGGAATCTCAACAGCAGCTACCACGATCTTGTCTCCCTATCTGATTTTCAACTATCTCTAGTCTAATGCTTACTTTTCGACAAGTCCAATTGAATGTACTAATTGATACTATAAGTAACTAGTCAAAAACCAAAAATTAAGTAGGCGGACTAATTATCTCTATTTAACTTCTGGGATACCCCCCCAAACCTAATATGTCAGATCTTTACGTTTCATGGGAAGAATATCATGCCAATATCGAGAGATTGGCAGTTCAAATCTATCAATCTCAATGGGAATTCGACCAAATTCTCTGTCTTGCTAGGGGAGGCTTACGCATTGGGGATGTGCTTTCGCGAATCTACGACAAGCCTCTTGCGATTCTCTCGACTTCTTCCTATGGTGGCAAAGATTTTCAGGAAAGGGGCAACTTGACGATCGCTAGCAATATCACGATGACTACAGCGACCCTTGGCAGAAGGATTTTGCTAGTAGATGATTTAGTAGATTCGGGTGTGACTCTTGCGCGGATCTTGGAATGGTTACAACAACACGAAGAATTTGCAATTACTGAAGTGCGATCGGCAGTTTTGTGGTTTAAGGCTTGCTCTGTAGCTAAGCCCGACTATTATGTGGATTTCTTGGCGGACAATCCTTGGATTCATCAACCCTTCGAGAAGTATGAAAAGCTAAATCCTAGTGATCTATAAAATTTTAATCTTTTAACTTAAGAAACCATTTAAGAATTCTAGTTTTTGCCTCCCTAGCCCCCCAATGCTGCTACGGGTGTACACACAAATCATGAAACCTAGTTAAGTCAACAATTAATCGCCCCCTAGCCGCCAATCTTGTTCCCTCCCCTTTGCAAGGGGAGGGTTAGTAGGGTGGGGTAATTTCTTTGTTTCACACACAAACATGAGATGTGTGTACAAGGTAGACAATTCATTTACAGAGTTTGGGCAAGCTTGAGCGGGAACTGACTTCAAAATAGCTGCATTTCAGCGCATTGAATCTGCGATTTGCTAGATAACCCAAGTTGCTACCTATCAAAAACCGTCTCAAAACAAGTTAAAAACAGCCTATCTAAGTGCTAAACAACGCTTTTTTGTATAAAAATCCAGCATTTTTTATTTTGATTTTAGTTTTGGATAAATAGGTAGCAACTTGGGTTAGATAATAAAAAGTAAGGCATAATATCCTTAATATGAAGCGATTGATAAATATGCCCTACGACCTGTTTCTTGTCTATGGGGAGCATAAACAAGAAACATTCTTGAAATGTGCAAAATCATTAATTATGCGTATAACTGTCAATTTTTTTTGATCATGATATTACGCAAACAACTATGTCTATTTATTTGCACACAAATATTTCTTATTTGTATAGTTCCTTAATCCCAAACAAGTAGGGATAAATCATGCACATAAAAAATCGTCATCTATTATTATTTACAGTTCTATAAATATTCTTCTAAAAAACCTAGTAAATTACTTCCTAGTGAAGAGTAATTTACTAGGGGTATTAAAAAGACAGAATATTTAACTCACAAAGCGTTTAAGAAAGAATATATCCTATGAAATTAAGATTGCTTCATATAAAGGCATCATTAACAATAAAAAATAATTAACTAAGTATCTTTATATGGGTTTACTTGCTTAATATATCCTATTCCCATTATTTATAATAACATATAAAAGTCAAATTATGAATCATTGTTTGATTGATTATTTTTGGGGAAAAGCTGCGCCAATTCAAATCTGAAGCGCAACACCTAGATGTCTTGGCACAAGAGACCCATAAGGATATTCTGATATTCATCACAATCATCAAGATATCCCCATGAGCTACACCCATTTTACTGCATCAGAAAGATCTCAGCTATACAAATTAAGGGTTACAGACAAATTGTCGCAGCCAGCGATCGCCGCAATGATGAAACGGTCAAAAAGTACAATATCAAGAGAACTGAGTCGTAATAGCAGTGAAGTACACAAGGTTTATTTACCTGATACAGCCGAAGAAATGGCAAGAAGACGCAGAGCGAAATCACAGGGAAGATTCAAGAGGGTCAGTGCGACAACAATAGAGGAAGTGAAACAACGCTTAGAGCAATACCACAGCCCAGAACAGATTTCAGGACGAATGAAACAAGAAGGGAAGTCCACAGTCAGCTATGAGACCATGTATCAAATGATCTATGTAAACCACCAAGAACTGGGGATGTGGAAGCAATACTTGAGACAAAAGCAGAAACGGAGGCGACGCAAAGGAGTAAAACAGAAGCGAGGAGGAATCCCGAATCGAGTGGGAATTGAGTTTCGTCCAGCGATTGCTGAGGCAAAGACAGAAATAGGACATTGGGAGAGTGACACAGTGATAGGAGTTAATCATACAGGGATAGTAGTTACCCATGTAGACAAAGCATCAAAGTACTTACTGGCAGGATTAGCTAAGAACAAGACGATGGAACAAATTAATCGAGTGACAATCAAGCTGTTTAAGGAAGTGGAACCAGCGAACTTAAAGACAAAGACCTTTGATAATGGAAGAGAATTCTGTGGGCATGAGTAGCTATCAGAAAGCTTGAAAATACAGTGTTTCTTTGCAAATCCATATCATTCATGGGAGCGTGGATTGAATGAACATACGAATGGATTAATTCGACAATTCTATCCCAAATCCACTAACTTTAAAATAGTGAAGGAAGATGACTTCCAGAA
>JADBWK010000016.1 GCA_020404895.1 Pseudanabaena sp. M085S1SP2A07QC
GAAGGGGTTTTATAAAAGATAACCACATCGCAAATAAAACCCCTATGAAAGAGATTAACCTATTCCGAGAAATGTTGTAGCAACATCTGCAATGGAATGCAGCAAGACTAGCCTTTGTCTCCATGTTCCTGATCGCGCTAATGCGAGTAAAGACAGTAAACCTAGCCGAAATCGCTACAGGGTTTAGTGGTGAAGCCAAAGTCGAGTCGCACTATACTCCCTTCCCAGTGAAGAATTAGCGTTGCGGCGCTTCGCGCCGCAACGCTAATTCTTGGTTTTATATGGTCATTTCTTTGGTGGGAAGGGAGTACGAGGTTACAGAGATTTTTTCGGGATTTTGAAGTGGACTATGAAAGCATCGCTCTAATGGTCGTCAAAGTAATGAAAATCCCCGAACCATAGATAATCTCCATCGACCGCAACGATTGGAAATTCGGTAAGACAGTGTTTAATGTATTGACATTGGGGGTAGTGCATCACGGTGTCGCATTCCCCTTGGTATGGATAATGCTGGATAAAAAAGGCAACTCAAATACCCGTGAGCGCTGTGAATTGTGGAATCGATTTCTAGAAATATTTGGAGCCCGCAAAATCGACTTTTTGACCGCAGACCGCGAGTTTGTGGGGGATAGAGTGGTTTGACTATTAAAATAGCTGTAGAGTTTATCCATACTCCAGCTTATTCACCTGACTTTAATCTTACCGAATATGAAATTCATCTCTTGAGGTTACAGAAATTACATCATTTGCCTTCAAATATAACCATTGCAGAAATCGAACAAAAGCTTAAGGATGTTAAAATCTTGATGGATTCAGAACAAATATCTAGAACTTTAGAACACATTTTTGCATTAGTCTAAATGTGTATTTCTTGAGTGGGAAGGGAGTAAACTAAAAATATAAAAGCATAGATACTTATAAATCAGCATTATGAAAAATTATTGCCGAGCTACACTCATTAGTCTGATAGCTTTAGCCTTAATTGGATGTGCAGTCCCAGATACGCGCACACAAGCTTCGCTGATTAGTACAGCAAGTCCAACGACAACTAATATCGCAGAATCTCCAAAACCCATTATTCATAATCGCCCAAATAACCGCAAAGTGAAGCTTGATGATCGATTAGTTTCATCAAGTACCAGTTTTGGATTTAATCTATTTGATCGCCTTGCTAAGCAAGATCCCAATAAAAATATATTTATCTCTCCTTCGAGTGTAGCGATCGCCTTATCGATGACCTATAATGGCGCAAGTGGCGAAACCCAAGAGGCGATCGCAAAGGTTTTAGAATTGCAAAACATCAAAATCGATGAGATTAATGACTACAATCGCAATATCCAAGAATTATTAGCCAATGGCGATACCAATGTAGAGTTGAATATTGCTAACTCCCTTTGGGCACGAAAGGATATTGCATTAGAGCAGACTTTTCTAAATAAAGTCAAGGAATTCTATCAAGCCGAAATCAGCAACCTTGACTTTAAAGATCCTAAGGCAGCAAATACGATTAATGCTTGGGTAAAGAAAAACACCAAGGACAAAATCGATAAAATCGTCGATCGCATTGAGCCAGATAGTATGCTCTTCTTAATTAATGCCGTTTACTTTAAAGGTAAATGGGAAGCCCCCTTTGAAAAATCTCTGACTAAACCACAGCCCTTTACCCTTGCTGATGGTACAAAGATCCAACATCCTGCCATGTCGCGATCGGGTGAGTACCGCTACTACGATACACCGACATTTCAAGCGATCAGTCTTCCCTATGGCACTGGACGCTTCAGTATGGAGATTTTCTTGCCAAAGTCTAAGTCGAGTCTTTTAGAATTTCAGAAACAACTGACCGCAAAGAATTGGCAAGAATGGTCAACGAAATTCACTCGCAAAGAAGGCTTAATTCAATTGCCGCGCTTTAAAGTGGAATATGAGACTAGCCTCAAATCAGCTTTGCAAAATATGGGCATGGCGATCGCATTCGATTCAGATAAAGCCGATTTTCGTAATCTCTCAACAATTAAGGCTTTTATCGGTGAAGTGAAACATAAAACCTTTGTCGAAGTCAACGAAGAAGGAACCGAAGCCGCCGCCGCAACGTCTATCGAGATGAAAGTAACTTCGGCGAGCCCTTCTGAAGAAACTCCATTTCAGATGATTGTCGATCATCCTTTTTTCTTTGCTATTAGCGATCGTCAAACTGGCACAATCATCTTCATGGGCGCAATTAAAAATCCATCTAAATAAGACAGATCGCTGACTGCTATATAATTAAGCATATCAAGTTTTGTAATACAGCAATATTGTGACTGAATTGTGACTGAAATATTCCCCAATCTTGAAACTCAAGCAAGATTACTAGAACTACGCAAAGTACTGCATCGCAATAGTTATGAATACTATGTCCTTGATGCTCCTACAATGGAGGATTCAGTCTATGATGCGCTCTATCGGGAATTGCAAACACTTGAGGCGCAATATCCACAACACATTACTCCTGATAGCCCCACGCAGCGCGTAGGCGAGAAACCAACTACTCAGTTTGTATCAGTTCAGCATCACATTCCGCTGTTTAGTTTGGAAAATGCCTTTGTTTCTGGTGATGTAAAAGCTTGGCAAGAAAGATGTCAAAAGGGATTAGTTAGTACTTCCAACGGTTTTTTAGATAGTGTTTGTGAATTGAAGATTGATGGATCGGCGATCGCATTAACCTATGAGTATGGGGTCTTAGTTCGTGGAGCAACTAGAGGCGATGGTACATCAGGAGAAGATATTACTCCTAACATTAAAACCATTCGTTCCATTCCCTTAAGATTAAATTTGGAGAATCCACCCGATCACCTCGAAATTCGCGGTGAAGCATTCTTACCGATCGCTGTTTTTGATGAGATTAACCAAGAGCGATCGCAGCAGGGAGAGGCTCTATTCGCCAACCCTCGCAACGCCGCCTCAGGAACTCTTCGTCAACTCGATTCCCGCATCGTCGCCAAACGTCGTCTTGATTTTTTTGCTTATACCATCCATATCAATCAGGCAGATTTTGCGAAGCAAAATCTGCCTGATATTTCTTCTCAATGGCAAGCTCTAGAATTCCTCAAAAAAATTGGCTTTCGCGTAAATCCAAATAAACGACTCTGCAAATCCGTACAGGAATTGCAAGAGTACTATGACTTTTGGTCAACGGAACGGCTCAAACTTCCCTATATGACTGATGGGATGGTGATGAAGCTGAATGACTTCTCTCAACAAGAACAACTTGGTTTCACCCAAAAGACTCCCCGTTGGGCGATTGCATGGAAATATCCCGCCGAAGAAATGCCCACGATCATCGAATCTGTTACCGTGCAAGTAGGTCGCACAGGCACACTTACACCAGTTGCCGAATTACGTCCAGTCTTGCTAGCTGGAACTACAGTATCAAGAGCAACTCTCCATAATAGCGATCGCTTAGCCGAGCTAGATTTACATCTTGGGGATACAGCGATTGTGCGCAAGGCTGGAGAGATTATTCCTGAAGTAGTGCGCGTGCTGCCTGAGTTGCGACTTAATGGCGCAATTCGTTTTGTAATGCCCATCCACTGCCCTGAATGCAGTCAACCAGTTTTTAAGCCAGAAGATGAATCGGCTACCCGTTGCATTAATTTGCAATGTCCTGCGATCGTGCGCGGTGCGATCGAGCATTGGGTCAGCCGTGATGCGCTGGATATTAATGGAATTGGCGAGAAATTAGTCAGGCAATTAGTTACTGAAAATCATATAACTTCCGTTGCCGATCTTTACGATCTGACTAGTGACCAGTTACAAACCCTTGATCGGATGGGGCAAAAATCTGCCGACAAGATCATTGCTGCGATCGCCCAATCCAAAAATAAGCCTTGGGCGCGAGTCCTCTATGGTTTGGGTATCAGGCATGTGGGCAGCGTAAACGCTCAAAATATTGCGGATAATTTTCCAAATGTGGAGTTATTAGCAAGGTCTACGCCCGAAGCGATCGCTTCTATTTTTGGCATCGGTGAAGAAATTGCTCAAGCTATTTATGAGTGGTTTCGCAAAGAAGCTAATCAGAATTTAATCCAGCGTTTGCAAGTTTCAGGATTACAGTTTGTTAGCGAGAAGAAAGATAATCAGGCGATCGCTATAAATCCCAATATCACTGGTAAAACTTTTGTGGTCACTGGGACATTGCCAACTCTAAAGCGAGATGAAGCTAAAGCTCTCATTCAATCCGCTGGCGGAAAAGTCACAGACTCTGTGAGCAAAAAAACAAATTATCTAGTTGTTGGAGCCGATGCTGGCTCTAAGTTAGAAAAAGCTCAATCTTTGGGAGTGCAATGTCTTTCAGAAGAAGAGTTATTAAAATTAATTGACTTGTAAGAAATTATAAGTACCTGTGCGGAGTAAATTACCTAACCACTTAAGGTTGCGCACCGCAGGGACGCAGCCTTAAGTGGTTGGGTTTGAACGCAAAGCGCTGTAGCGACTATAGTCGTAACTCCTTTCGCCCATTTTGGACAATTTTGATCATGTCAATCAGCTGAGTCTCAAGATTACCTAATACGCGATCACTATATTCATCTGCACCGCGCTGCATATCTTGGACTTCGCCAGTCACTCTCTGATGCAACAAGTCAAGATCCTTTTGAGCTTGACGGCGCATTTGATTGACTTCATTGAGAGTTTGAGATCGCACTTGTTCGCACTCTTCTTGCAACTCACGGCGGATCTGATTAGCCTCTTGCTCTGCTTGACGAATAATTACCGATTCTTCTAATATCTGACTTGCCCTTAACTCAGCAGATTTAATTAAATCTTCAGCATATTGTTGAGCCTCAGAAACTAGGTCTTGCTTGTAAATGAGAATCTCTTCAGCTTTTGCGATCGACTCAGGTACAGAGAGCCTTACGCGATCAATCTGCTGACATAGCTTTTCCTCATCAATGACAGTATGTCCCATCACGCGAGGGCCACTTTCCAGCACCATTTCTTCAAGATGGTCTAGCTCTTTGTGTAAGCTCATGTAGTAATCGGCTCTTGGTAAAGGCGCAGGGGAGCCGTTGTAATTACCATTAATAGATTTAGTACTAGCAGTTGATTTTTCTGTCAGCATCGGGTTTGTGTAGGAGAAAGTTCAATGCTTTGATGATCTAGCCAATTAGCTTACGAAATGTGCTTAAGTCAATCAGCATAGAAATAATTAACCAACATTGTAAATGACTTTTTGCGAAAGCTGTTACAGGGTGAACTTTTTTTGATGAGGTGAGCTTTGCTCACCTCATCAAAATTGTTTAAAATTGTTTTAAGCGGCAATTTGTGACAATACTGCACGAGTTGCGACTAATGTCGCTTCCACATCAGCATCAGTATGAGCAAGTGATGTAAAACCAGCCTCAAACTGAGAAGGTGCAAGATAGACACCATGTTCTAGCATTCCACGATGGAATTTGGCAAACTTAGCAGTGTCACTAGTTTTGGCATCTTCATAGTCATAAACTTGCTGACTGGTGAAAAACATTCCAAACATCGCCCCAACAATGTTACCCGTAGCCGAATGTCCAGTTTCATGGGCGATCGCTAACATTCCTTCCGCAAGCTTCTTGGTAATCTGTTCAAGGTACTCGTAAGAGCCAGCCCGTTTGAGGATTTCCATGGTTTTAATGCCTGCGGTCATCGCCAAAGGATTGCCTGATAAAGTCCCAGCCTGATACATAGGTCCAGCAGGTGCAACCATCGCCATAATATCTTTGCGACCACCATAAGCTCCCACGGGCAACCCACCACCGATGACTTTGCCCATCGTAGTTAGATCTGGTGTAACGCCAAAACGAGCCTGTGCGCCGCCATAGGAAACGCGGAATCCTGTCATGACTTCATCAAATACTAATAACGCGCCATTCGCATGACAAAGATCTTTCAATCCTTGTAAAAATCCTTCCTTAGGCGCAATACAACCAGCATTACCAACTACTGGCTCAATAATTACCCCAGAGATTTCATTAGGATTTGCCTCAAATAGCGCCTTGACAGCTTCAAGATCGTTGTAGGGTGCATTCAGCGTATTTGCAGTTGTAGACTTTGGTACACCAGGAGAGTCGGGCAAGCCGAGGGTAGCTACGCCAGATCCTGCTTTGACAAGAAACATATCGGCGTGACCATGATAGCATCCCTCAAATTTAATAATTTTGTCTCGTCCTGTAAAAGCTCTCATCAAGCGCAATACGGACATGCAAGCTTCAGTCCCAGAATTAACGAAGCGTACCATTTCCACACTTGGCACGGCTTCGATCACCATTTCGGCAAGTATATTTTCGAGGACGCAAGGCGCACCAAAGCTCGTGCCTTTTTCAAGGGCTTTATGTAAAGCTTCAATGACTTCAGGATGTGAATGTCCAACGATCGCAGGACCCCATGAACCAATATAGTCAATGTATTTGTTGCCATCGATATCCCATGCGTATGCACCATTTACGCGATCAAATACGATAGGCTCACCACCAACTGATTTGAAGGCACGGACAGGAGAACTCACACCACCAGGCATTAATTGTTTTGCTTTAGCAAAAATGTCTTGGGATGCAGTTGTTTTGAAGGTAGATAAATTCGCAGTCATTTTTTAACGAAGATTTATTTTAGGATTTTTGACTCTTTCTAGACTCAATTTAACTTAGCTATGATGCAAGCGGCATAAAATTCCATTAGAAAGTAAAGAACCAATTTTGGGATGGTACGGTGAAGCCGTACCATCCCAAAATTGGTTCCTCGCCGAATTCTTGGCAAACAAGATTTTTACATCTGTATTTTCTAAAATAAAAAAGAATAAGATTGTCGTAGTCGCAATAATACTTAAAATTTTTGCATTTCTGAAAAAGCATTCGATCTTTCGTATATGATGCAAATAGATAGGGGTGAATCGTGTTAATGATATTTATAAAGTTCATATTCTTCATAAACCTGCAAAGGTATCCGTTAACATAAAAATAAGCACCTATCAAGCTTAAATAACTGAGATTTGATCGAGCCAATGAGAATTCTCCTTGTAGAAGATGATGCTAACTTAGCTGACACTTTAGCCGAAGTGCTAACTAGTCAGCATTGTGTTGTAGATATCGCGAGAGATGGTGAAGAAGGCTGGGAGAAATCTCAAGCTGACGATTACAACCTGATCTTGTTAGATGTAATGCTGCCTAAACTCGATGGCATTAACCTATGCCGCCGTTTGAGGGCTCATGGTAACAATATCCCGATTCTGATGGTAACTGCACTCGATATGAGTTCCGACAAGGTTCAGGGGTTAGATGCTGGGGCTGATGATTACCTCGTCAAGCCAATCGACCCACCTGAGTTAATGGCTCGTATTCGTGCTTTATCCCGCCGCGCTCAAATTGCTGAACCCACGGTTTTACGTTGGGGGGAACTGCAACTTGATCCAGGAATGCATGAGGTTTCCTATGCAGGACAATCTGTGCACTTGACTCCTAAGGAATACAACATTCTAGAGTTGTTACTCCATCATGGTCGTCAAGTTCTGAAGCGAATCACAATTGTGGAGCATGTTTGGTCTTTGACCGATCCACCTAGAGAGGACACGATCAATGCCACAATCAAGAGTCTGCGGAACAAGTTGAAGGGCGCGGCTGCTCCTCACAATTTGATCGAGACTATTCATGGTGTTGGCTATCGTTTAAGTCAACTTTCATAAAGAAAAAGGAGTGCTTTGCACTCCTTTTTCTTTATGTCATTAGTCCAAATTCTTGTAGAGCTGGCAAAAAATTACTGTTTTCGTGATTGGATGTACTCAGCTTAATTAGGGCAAAACGTTGCAGTGGGGTGAGATTTTGCCATTGGGTGATGGCGATCGCAAAATTTAATTCCTGTGCGTGTTGCACTACACTCAGTGGGATTTCTTCAATTTGCATCCATGCAGGTTTTTCGTCAATTGGCAAATCACTCGGATAGGTATTGAAATATTGAAAAACTTGAGATCGCAGATTTTCGCGGTAATCATTAATCTCTGCGGAAGTATCACAAGGCAGATCAATTAATTTTTGGCGCTGAATAGTGGAAAAACTATACCAATGTTGCAGTTTGAGCTTTATCCCGCATGTGTCTAGTTTGTAACGTACTTGCATGGGGATACAACGCAAGGCAGCGACAAAATCGGATTCAAACTCAAAAAATTGCAGCATATTTTTAAAAGCCAAATACTAAAGGCGGCGCGAAGCGCCGCCTTTAATTTAAATCGTTTCAATTTTACTTTAAACCTTTTCAGTGTCGGTAATATGAACAGTTAGTTTCATCGTTCCCAGACGCACTGAAAATTCGCCAGAACTATTTGGAACTGTCAATACTTGCGCGATCTTGCCAAACTTGGGAATCCGCACCCGATCTCCAACTTTTAACTGTATCTCGATTTTTTCTTCAGGGACAACAGGTAAATGACGCTTGGTTAATTCTCCGATTCTCTGCTCAGTACGTTGCACATCAGCAGCTACTTGTTCACCTAGTTGTTCACCTTTTTGCAGTTTGCGGATGACGCGACCGACTTCTTTTTGGGCTTGAGCGATCGCCGCATTTACCTCTTTTTCCTGACGCTCACGCAATTCTTTAGCCTGCGATCGCATTTTTTCCGCCCGATCTAAAATCTCATTATGCAAACGTTCAGTCTCAGCAAGTAAATTTGCAGCGGATTCAGTTTTTTGAGTTTGTTCACGCCGTTGGGCTTCCAATTCGGCGATTACATTATTCATTTCCGTAGAACCGATGCCCACACGCACTTGTGCTGCTTCGATGATTTCCTGTGACAAGCCCAAACGTCCTGCGATCGCTAGAGCATTAGAGCGCCCAGGGATACCCCAAAGAAGCCTATAGGTAGGAGCTAGAGAAGCATCATCAAATTCTACGGAAGCATTCTCGAATTTGGGATTTTGGTATTTCAGGGCTTTGAGTTCGCCAAAGTGAGTTGTAGCGATCGCAAGTCTTGTATGTTCGCCTAGGTATTCCAATAAAGCCGTCGCGATCGCGCTGCCTTCAGATGGATCAGTGCCAGCACCAACTTCATCGAGCAAAACTAGAGACTGGGGCGAAAGCGAGTCTAAAATTCTTCCAATACGGCGAATATGTCCCGAAAAAGTAGATAGATTTTGCTGCAATGACTGCTCATCGCCAATATCGGCAAGCACGAGATCAAACCAAGGCATTTCCACAGGTTCTTTTGCAGGGATAAACATTCCCGCCTTTGCCATTAAAGCCGCTAAGCCAAAAGTTTTCAGCGTCGCAGTTTTACCGCCCGTGTTTGGACCCGTAATTACAACTACGGAGATCTGCGGCGAGATTAATACATCAACAGGCACGACTTCGCGCCCTTCTTCATTTCTCTGTTGCCATACAAGCAAAGGGTGACGCAATTGGCGTAAAACGATCGCTTCACTCTCCAGAAAATGAGGGGGATTCGCTCCCAGCCAATAGCCATAACGCGCCCTTGCCACAGCTAGATCAATCTTAGTCACGATGATCAGCAATCTTTGTAAATCTTCAGCGATCGCAGTGATCTTGGCACTAAGCTCAGCCAAAATAATCTCAATCTGGGCTTGCTCCATTTTTAACAGTTGGCGCAAGCGATTATTAGATTGCACTATCGAGTTTGGTTCTACAAATAAAGTCATTCCCGTACTGGAAGTATCGTGAATCACTCCAGGGACGCGATCTCGCTGTGGTGACTTAACCGATAGCACATAGCGATCGCTACGTTGCGTAATGATCTGCTCCTGTAGCGAACTAGAATTGCGCTGCATGATGTTTTGCAGCTTGGTAATGATTTGGTCTCGTACCGAGGTCAGCTCATGGCGAATTTCACCTAATCGTAATGAGGCTCGATCTAAAACATTTCCACCTTCATCAACACAGCGATAGATCTCCTGCTCAACATCGGGATAAGTCCGCAACTCACTGGCTAGTATCTGTAAATTTGGGCAGTAATCAGCGTTATCTAACTGACGGCGCAGGTTTCGTGCCCCAGCCAAAGTCGTCGCGATCGCCCATAGTTCTAAAGCTGACAAAATCCCCTGTTTCTCAGCCCGAAATACCGCCTCTGTAATATTTTGAATCCCATCTAGAGATACACCCGCATTTCGCTCTTCCAATGCATAGGCTTCTTTAGTTTGGGTGAGTAACTCTAATGTACCTTCATAGCGTTCAGGTATTGGCAAATGTGCCGAGGCGATCTCACCTAGCTTTGTCGTTGTAAATGTTGATAAATGCTGACATAAACGATTCCATTCCAACAGATCTAACGTCTCAGCTTGCATGACACCTCAAAATAGCTTTTTATTCGTCAACATCCAGTGCTCAAACCAGAGGAATTTTTAAAAGCGTTGCTCCGCAACGCTTTTAAAAATTCCTCTGGATTTTAATTAAGCGCAAAGCGCTGTACTTGTGTTGATAATACTTTTCTATTGTGCCAAAAAATCAAAAAACAAGGGGCTTCAGCCCCTTGTTTCGATAAAAAAATGAGGTGCGACTCACCTCTTTTTTTTAATTGCAATTTTTAAATTACAAGCGAGATGCTAATCTCTCGAAATCAGCTTGAGTACTTGATAGCATTCTGCTTCGGCTATCAGGATTGCGATCGCCACTTAAATTCGGGACGAGGTTACGGGCTTGCAATGCCATATGTAACTGTAAATGTGCGACGTAATCGCTCAGATCGCCTTGAACATCAATGTGTTTGAGCGCTACAGATTTATTGCTAGTCACCGCGTTACCTCTCATTTAATTATGTGAATGTAAACCAAACATGATTTTTTAAAGACTAATCTTTCATTTGATTGAGATTAGATAAGTTATTTCTATAACTTTTGATATAGAACTTATCATACAGCCGTTCTAGGCAGATATGTCTAGATACGAAGCGTAATCTTTTGATGCAATACTTAACAATCATTTGGTTCTGCTCTGAAATCCCCAGAGGTTGCGACTGTACTGTATTGTAGTATTGGCAAGTCTTGTACAGTAGTTAGTAATAGTTCACTCCGACTACTTTTTGATAAGATATTCCAATATTTTTGTTGAGATTTTCGCTATTTTCTTTATTTAATTTCATTTAATTCCTTTAATCATGCTTAAACGCGCCGTTTCTACCCTGCTTGTGGTATTTGCCTTATTTCTTACCAGTTGTGCTAGTACTCCTACAAGTGGTCTCGTGCCATTTTCAGATAGTAAAGATGGCTATCGATTTTTATATCCCAACGGCTGGACAGAGACAAAAGGTAATTCTGCAATTGATATTTTGTTTCACGACATTATTGAACCTTCAGAAAATGTATCTGTTGCCATTAGCAAGCTAGAAACAGTAAAAACTCTCGAAGAAATTGGCGAACCCGAAGCGATCGGATTGCGCGTACAGCAACGTGTTGTTGCGCCACAAGGTTCTGGTCGTCAAGCAAAGTTGCTTAGTGCGACTCAGAGAGAATCAGGCGATCGCAACTATTACATTTTTGAATATGCTGTGCAGCGTCTGCAAGGCGAACCTCGCCATGACCTCGTAACGGTTTCTACTAATCGTGGTAACCTTTACACCCTGAGCATTTCTAGCTCTGAGAAACGTTGGAATAAAGTCAAAGATTTGTTTGCTAGAGTTGCCAAGTCTTTCAGTATTGGCGAATAACAAGTAAAAATCTTTGTAAGTCTGCAATATTAAAATGCTTCAAATTCTCGTCATTGATGATGATCCTACGATCAGAATGACTCTTCAGAGATTTCTGAAGAGTCAAGGCTATGATGCGATTGTAGCTAAGGATGGAGAAGAAGGATTGGCTAAGGCTAGAGAAATCCATCCATCTTTAATTATTTGCGACTGGATGATGCCCATCATTGATGGATTGGAGGTATGCCGCCAGATTAAGAGCAACCCAGATCTAGCAAATATCTACCTCATTTTACTAACTGCGCGTGACCAAGAGGGTGACTTAGTGCGCGGTCTGGAAATGGGAGCAGATGACTTTTTGGGTAAGCCACCACGAATTAATGAGTTACGAGCAAGGGTAAGAGCGGGGTTAAGACTATATAAGGCAACTGAGGAAATTCAAAGACAAAAACGATTAATTGAGCAAGAGTTAGCTCAGGCTTCGCAATATGTGCGATCGCTTTTACCCGAACCTCTTGAAGGTGAAGTTTCTATCCAATCTAGCTTTTTGCCATCAACGCAGCTTGGGGGAGATAGTTTTGACTATTTTTGGCTTGATAATGACAACTTAGCTCTTTACTTACTAGATGTTTCTGGGCATGGGGTTGGCTCAGCACTCTTATCTGTATCTGTTTTAAATTTGATGCGTACTCGCAGTCTAAAACATAGCAGAACATCTCAAGGCACGACCAATTTTTATAAACCCAGTGAAGTATTAATCGATCTCAACAATACTTTTCAGATGTCGGTACATAATGAAATGTACTTCACGATCTGGTACGGCGTTTATAACAAGCAAACCCACCAGCTAGTTTATTCAAGTGGAGGACATCCTCCTGCTGTTCTAATTTCTAATGAAGATATCCCTAAGATTAAGTTACTCAAAACCGCTGGTTTGCCGATTGGGATGATGCCTGATATTAATTATCAAGAGCAAGTTTGTGAGATTGATACTAGTAGTAGGCTATATCTATTTAGTGATGGGGTTTATGAAATCCCCCAAGAGAATGACAATATATGGGGTTTTAACGCTCTGATTGATACATTTATTAGAACTTCTAGCGATCGCAATTCACGGATTGAGCATATATTAACTTGCGTCAAAGCCGCTGCTAATAACCGTCCTTTTGAAGATGATTTATCTCTATTAGAAATCGAATTTCATATATAAAAAATAGAGAGGGAGGCTTTGCGTTCCTCTCTATTTTTAAAATTAATTCAAGGTTGCATTAAATTCGTCAACTGTTGGGTAGATTTTAAAAATCTTGGTCATGCTAGTAAGTTCAAATAGCATTTGCACTTGATCATTAGCCCCACAAATCACCATGTCACCACTACTATTACGGATTGCCTTGAGAGCTGAGACTAGCGCTCCCAAACCCGAACTATCCATAAAAGTAATCTCTTGAAGATCAACTAATAAATATTTGGGAGGGTTTGAAGCTGAGGCAATGTCATTAACTTGGCGACGAAAATCAGCCGCAGTTGTGACATCTAGCCTTCCTGAAGGCTGGATAATTTTTACTTGATTACTCATGAATTTTTTCTTTGCTTACACATTTGGTTTAATAATTGCAGAAATAAGTCGCTAAGCAAAATTAAATACAAAACCCCAAAAACTATACCACCTGTTGCACGGGCGGTATAGTTTTTGGCTTTGGTTTCTGTATTTTGCCGAGTCACTTTACTGATTAGTTATCAAGTTTTAAGTGGACTCATTACCATAAGCATAAATCTTTATCGATTTTTTTTGCTCTTATTTGGGTTTTAATAAAATCTTGTCACTATTAAGTAAGCAAGTGCAATTAAATATAAAACCCCAAAACTTGATTCTGTCCGCGCAACGAGCGGAACAAGTTTTGGTTCTAAATTTTAATTGTGCTGAGGTACTTAAATACTTGTTTTAATATATAAATTCTCTAAATCTATGGCTGGTTTACCTGATTTACAAGCGATTGAGGATGCACTAGCACCGATTATCGATCCCGATCGCCAAGAAAGTATTATTGAGCTGGATATGGTGCGTGATATCGCCATCAAGTCCAATGGGGTGATCAGTTTCACGTTATTACTAAATGATCCAAATAGTCCTAACCGCGATCCTTTAATCCAAGAATGTAAAACCGCTATTAAGGCGATCGCTTCCGTCAGTGATGTTTGGGTAAAGGTAATCGCCAATAGTCCTGCGATCGCTACACCTACCACACCAACAAGTTTATTAAAAGGTATTGAAGGCGTTAAATATGTCCTTGCAATCTCCAGCGGAAAAGGCGGCGTAGGCAAAACTTCGGTTGCTGTAAATGTTGCGGTTGCTCTTGCAGATATGGGTGCAAAGGTAGGCATTCTTGATGCAGATATCTATGGACCAAATGTACCTGTGATGTTGGGGATGGAGTCGGCTCAAGTAAAGGTGGTCAAGGCTGAAAATGGCGCTGATGTGGTCGAGCCAGCCTTTAACTATGGTGTAAAAATGATCTCCATGGCATTTTTAATTGCCAAAGATCAGCCTGTAGTTTGGCGTGGTCCAATGCTGAATGGTGTAATTCGTCAGTTTTTATACCAAGCAAACTGGGGCGAACTTGATTATTTGATTGTGGATATGCCTCCTGGGACAGGTGATGCTCAGTTAACGCTCACACAGTCTGTGCCATTGGCAGGGGCTGTGATCGTGACGACACCACAAACAGTTTCGCTCTTGGATTCACGCAAGGGTTTGAAGATGTTCCAAAATATGGGTATCCCTGTTTTGGGCATTGTCGAAAATATGAGCTATTTCATTCCGCATGATATGCCTGATAAGCAATACGACATTTTTGGCTCTGGCGGCGGTAAGAAAACATCTGACGAGCTTGGTGTGGATTTACTTGGTTGTGTACCTCTAGAAATCAGTCTGCGCGAAGGTGGCGATCGCGGCGTGCCAATCGTATTAGGTCATCCTGAGTCTGCATCGGCTAAGGCTTTACGAGAAATTGCTAAGGCGATCGCGGCTAAAGTCCAAGAACAAGACAACTAAAATTTAGTTCGGGGTACTTTTATGAGTAAATCGCCCCGAGCTTAGGGTGATTTACTCATAAAAGTACGGAAACAGTTCTGATTCGAGAATATAGCGGGTAGCTTGTCGAAAGATTGATTGACAAGTTCCTGTGGCTAATTCACGGTGGTTAGGAATAGTTAGGGTTTCTTTACCAAGTGGAGTGATGCGACGCAACTTAATGTGACTCCCTTTCTGACTATGAACGTCAAAACCAAATTTTTTGAAAATAGTAATCGCATCTGCACCAGAGAGTCGTTTAAGCTTTGACATATTCGGGTTGTAGCTCAAAGGTGACAAAAATTGATGGGTTGGCAACCAAACCGAAGTCTTCAGGATTTTCGTCTTCTAGATGTAACCCAACTGCTTCTATAAGATTTTCGACAACTTCATCTAGGGTGTTTCCCTGTGTGACCACTGATATTTCCAAACATTCGGCAACATAACCACCTTCTAAATTTGATCGAATAAATGATTTGATGTTTTGCTGAAGTTTGATGTGACTTTTCATCTATGTTTCACGAATGATTAACGCAATTTTTCTATCATTTGTATGTTAGCGCGATCGCTGTTTGGTGAAGCGATCACGGTGCACCAATTGTGTTGGGTCATCCTGAGTCTGCTTCGGCTAGAGCTTTACGAGAGATTGCTAAGGCGATCGCGCGGCACTGGTCAATAAATTAGTGGCAAGAGCAAATAGAGGCAGAGGGAAGGAGAAAGCGATGGAATGCCCCCCACAGCCAGAGCCAAAAGACAATCAAAAACGGCAAACATCACCACCAAGATGGCAAAGCTATCCAGAACTATTTGTGTAAAGGGATGCGGCAAGAGATTTAGTGAAAGGAGGAACGCCAATGTCAAGACTAAGAACACCAGTGAGTTTCGCATCCTTAGCTCTGAAGATGAGGAGTGAAGGGATGGGAATCAGAGCCAGTTGGAGAGTGGTTGAGCCTCAGGAAAAGCAGGAACTTCACCTGTTTCTGCAATCATGCGATGCCTCGGCGCAAAGTACCACGAATGAATATGCTAACGAATATACCGAAACCTAATAAAGCGATCGCGGCGGAAAGGATTGTCATATTTCCCCAAGGCGCAGTAAACACAACGCTATCCCATGACCATGTGCTATGGCTGTACACATAACGGATTGGTTCAATCGCCCAAGATAGAGGATTAAGACTAGCAATCCATTGCAACCAAGTTGGCATAAAAGCCAGTGGTGCAAGAGCCGTACTAGAAAACATCAATGGCAAATTCACCAAGAAGATAAAGGCAAGCATCTCTTGATGTCCAGGCATAGCGAAAGCAAGTCCCAAACTCAACATCGTAAAGTCTACGATCAGCAGCATCAAGATTAAAGACATTACGGCTAAACCACTTAGGCTCGGTAACCCAGCACCCATAAGTCCACTGACCGAGACGATCGCTAAAGTCTGCACCATACTTAGGGCAATGATAAAAATCGCGGAAGCGGCAATGATCGAAAATCGGGATACTAGGGGCGCGACTAAGATGCGATTGAGGAAACCAAATTCGCGATCGAATAGCATCGGCAATCCTGAATTAAGTGCGCTACTAAAGGCTGTAAATACAATGATCCCCGCCGCTAAAAATTGCACATAGGTCTGACCATCGCCGACTAAACCTTTAGGTAATCCGCTAAATAATGCGCCAAACAGCAACAACCACATCAATGGCTGCAACACACCTGCGATCAAAGTTGTAGGGCGGCGACGTAGTTGGATAAATAGGCGTGTGGTTAAAGCCGTTACCTCTTGTCGAAAGTCAGCCGACCAAAAATTGGGCTTGGGACTTTCGGGAATGAATATTTGCTTTGGCTGTGGATCTTGGGTTAATAAAGGAGGAGGGGAGGTTTGAGTCATATCTTTAAATCTGGACAAATTAGCCACTATATCAATCATAGCGTTTTGTCATTGACTCAGTCAGCGATCAAATTTAACGAAAAAAAAGACTCGCTTTGCGAGTCTTTTTTTTCGTTAAATTTGCTTTAACTCATTGGCAAGCTTGCCAACCATGTCCTTTGCACCACCAAATAGCATCATCGTTTTTTGTTGATAGAACAAGTCATTTTCGACACCCGCAAAACCAGCACTCATACCTCGCTTAATGACGATCGCATTTTTAGCTTTATCCACATCTAAAATTGGCATTCCATAAATGGGGCTAGCTTGATTAGTCCTTGCCGCAGGATTAACCACATCATTCGCCCCGATGATCAATACCACATCGGTATTCTCAAACTGAGTATTGATATCGTCCATGTCATAGAGTTGCGAGTAAGGTACATTAGCCTCCGCTAGCAATACGTTCATATGACCTGGCATCCGCCCCGCCACAGGATGGATGGCAAACTTCACTTCTACACCTTTGCGTTCGAGCATGTCCGATAACTCACGCACAGCGTGCTGAGCTTGAGCGACTGCCATGCCATAGCCAGGCACAATTACCACCGATCTCGCATAACCCAACATTATCGCGCATTCTTCGGGGTCAATAGTTTTAACAGTTTTGTTGCTGCTGTCGCCCGCGTCACCATCGGTGACTAAGGTTGTGCCAAAGCCACTAAATAGCACATTGGGAAGAGTACGGTTCATCGCCTTACACATAATTTGGGTAAGGATCAAGCCTGAAGCGCCGACTAATGCGCCTGAAATAATCAATACATTATTCATCACCACAAAGCCTGCGGCACTAGCGGCAACCCCTGACAGAGAATTCAGCAGCGAGATTACCACGGGCATATCACCGCCGCCAATGGGGATCACAAACAATACGCCGACTAGTAGCGAAATGATATTAATGCCAATGAATGAGACCAGATCCGCAGGATTGACAATCAGCATGGCTGCACCAACGACAAAAGTGGCTAGCAGCAGAATATTGATGGTTTGCTGATAGGCAAATCGAATCGGTGCGCCCTTCATGATCCCTTGCAATTTGGCAAAAGCAATCATGCTACCCGTAAAGGTAATATTGCCGATGAGAACACTAGCGGTAATCGAAAGATTATCGACCAATGGCAATGTCAACCCATGACTGACTACCCGCCAATATTCGCCTACAGCTACTAAAGATGAAGCCAAACCGCCCAAACCATTGAGTAAGCCAACCATCTGCGGCATATCGGTCATCGCCACTTTGTAAGCAATTAGAGAACCGATCGCAGAGCCGATCGCAATCGCCACCAAAATCAAGCTATAGCTCAATACTTGCTTGTCAAGTAACGTAGCTACAACCGCTAGCAACATGGCGATCGCGCCTAGCAAATTTCCCTGACGTGCTGTAGCAGGCGATCCCATCTGTTTGAGACCAACCATAAATAGAGAAGCTGCTACCAAATAGGTAAGCTGAATCCCTGTGGGGACATAATCCAAAATATTTTCTAGCATGGTGCTTTACGCCTCTTTCTTTTTGAACATTTGCAACATGCGATCGGTAACTAGAAATCCGCCGACAACATTGATCGTGGCGCAGACAACCGAGATCAGTCCTAAAATCACAGAAATATTGGGATTCACATCGCTACCTGCCACAATCAAAGCACCAATGACGGATATGCCTGAAATAGCGTTAGACCCTGACATCAGGGGAGTATGTAATGTTGGAGGAACCTTGTTAATTACTTCAAATCCTGCAAAGGAAGCAAGCACAAAGACAAATAGAGCACTAATTAATGATTCGTTCATAGTTGTTTAACGAACTTGTTGACTTCAGTGCCAACAAGTTCAAATCAATTGAATGTGAATTAAGACTTAAACCCAGTAAGGGTTTTCAAAAAACAAAATGGCGTAGCCATTTTGTTTTTTGATATTAGAAACCATTTAAGAATTGTCTAGATCCCCCCAGCCCCCCTTAAAAAGGGGGGAGAATTTAATTCTTCCCCCTTTTTAAGGGGGATTGAGGGGGATCTCTTAGAGCTTTTGACCGCAGAAAGTATTTCTTAAATGTTTACTTAGACGGCGACAGCTAATTGAGAGAGCGCATCTTTAACACGCTGATTGCGGATTTCGCCAGCGTGCGTGATACAGGTGCTGCTGATAATGTCATCTTCAAAATCAAGATCTAATTCGCCTTTCTTGATTAGATGATTGAGAAGATTGAGCAGGTTCTTTGCGTACTTTTGCGAAGCATGGACCGGCATTGACGATGGCAAATTGATCGGTGAAATAATCATTGCGCCATGACAGATTACATCCTTGCCAGCGATCGTCCCTTCGCAGTTACCCCCCTGTTCGCCTGCCATATCAACAATGATCGAACCACGCTTCATATGGGCAATCATCGCATCAGTCACCATTACTGGGGCTTTCCGACCTGGGACTTGGGCAGTGGTAATGACAATATCAGCTTCTTTAATATGCTTAGCAAGAATGACTTGAGCATGTTGTTTTGCTGCTTCGGAAATTTCTTTCGCATATCCACCATCGGCAGTCGTATCCTCATCCAAGGTTACATCGATGAACTTTGCACCAAGGCTCTGCACTTCTTCACGCACCGCAGGACGAATATCATAGGCTTCCACCTGTGCGCCGAGACGACGTGCCGTTGCGATCGCCTGAAGCCCTGCCACTCCTGCACCCAATACCACGACTTTTGCAGGTGGGATCGTGCCTGCGGCGGTGGTCAACATGGGCAGATATTTTGGCAAAGCTGCTGCTGCGATCAGTACAGCTTTATAACCAGCGATCGAGGCTTGCGATGAGAGCGCATCCATACTTTGAGCCCGACTGCTGCGGGGGATCATCTCCATACTCATTGCTGTTACCCCCTGATGCGCGAGGCGGCGGATTAGTTCAGGTCTACCTAAAGGATTTAGGAACCCAATCGTGATTTGCCCAGATTTGAACATGCTCACTTCTTCTTCGCGAGGTGCGCCCACTTTGAGTAAAATATCTGATTCATTAATCAGAACACTTTTGTCAAAAATAATCTTGGCTCCAACCTCTTCATAAGCTGCATCCGCAAAAAAAGATGATTCGCCAGCATGACTCTCGATTAAGACTTCCGACCCATTTTTGACCAAGCGACTCACCACTTCAGGAATTAGAGCGACTCTACGTTCTCCAAATTCTATTTCTTTGATTACGCCTATCTTCATTCATGCACCTTATTCAATTATCTTCACTCACCGAAATGTATGATCGGGCAACCCAGATAAGTAGGGGCAATTCATGAATTGCCCCTACTTATTCACAAATCAAATAGGATTGCTATATGTGTTAGCTTCATTGTAAGAACCTAAATGTGCTCTTTTGGATACTTCTTCCGATAATCTTTAACTGTCTTAACGAAAGTACCGTAGAAATATTTACTTTCAATAACTTTTGCAAACAAGTCTAATGATCACGACCTACACACAACGCAAACAAGCTAAAGCTTGGCTAAAGAACTATCGTGGTAAACGTCCAGTATTTGCTTGTGTGTTGGGATTTACTGAAACAGGACTCATTCCAAATATCTCTGCCGCAGGGGCAACGCCTGAGGATCGTAAATATACAGCGATCGCCGATGCCGAATTTCTTGCTACGGGCTCAAATATCAACTTCCCTTTACCCCCCCTTGTTGCAGGTGCTTCCCCCGTCTTAATTTCCCGTGCCGTTGTTGCCACCCAAGGGTTACCGCTTTTTATTTTTGATGCAGGCTTAGCGATCGCACCGACTATTAAAGCGATCCCCCTTTCTGGATTACCAGCAAAGTGTCTAAGTACAGGTAAAGCTTTGCCGATTGAAACTGTGCTGCAATTATTTGTACAAGGTTTAGTATGGGGAGAAAAGTTAGCTCAATCAGGCACTTATGTGATCCTGAGTGAATGCGTAGTTGGTGGGACAACTACGGCTTTAGCCGTGCTAACAGCATTAGGACTTGCTGCTAAAGATAAAGTAAATAGTTCTCATTCGACTTGTAACCATGCTCAAAAGTGGGAAATCGTGCAAGCTGGATTACAGCATCTAGAACAACCAGCCACGCCCTTCGAGATCGTTGCAGCAGTGGGCGATCCCATGCAAATCGCAGTGGCAGGAATGGCGATCGCAGCCAGTCGTCATGTAGGTGTATTACTGGCAGGCGGGACTCAAATGTTAGCCGTTTATGCCCTCGCGAGAGCGATCACTGTCCACCAAAATCTCGCATGGAATCCCCATGCGATTATTGTAGGTACAACTCGATGGGTTGTCGAAGATCCCACAGGTAAGACTGTCGATTTGGCTTTAGCTGTGCAAGATGTACCTTTACTAGCCACGCAGCTAAGTTTTGCTAAGTCTAAGTTTGCGCAGTTGCGAGCCTACGAACAAGGTTTTGTGAAAGAAGGTGTTGGCGCTGGAGGAGCAGCGATCGCTGCTCATTTATACCAAAATTGGACACAAGAAAAATTGCTGAGTGCGATCGAATCGCAGCTATAGCTGCGGTTCAATTCCCGCAGCACGTAGTTGGGCGATCAAGATCTCATTTTTTTGACGCTCCTGTTCCGCCCGTTGACGATCCTGCTTAGCAATTAACTTTTCTTGCTCAGAGGTTTCCCAGCCTGTTAACAGCAAATTACCGTCAGCATCCCACCAGCGCAGCCAAGGCAATTCCAAATTTTGGTAAACACCTTGCCAAATGCCAATCTCCACGCCTAACTCTGCAATGGGGAAATGCCCTCTCTCATTTGCAGGAACCAATTCAAAGTGATTCGTCACATGGCGATATAACTCAATACTCGCTTTCTGTACCTCATAAATGCCATAAAAAGCAGGACGAATCACCTGTTCATAGATAAAAAATTTACCCGTCCAAGGCGTGCGATCGCGTTCTTCTTTGCCAGTACCAGAAACAAATTCTAAAATGATCAGAGGTGCAATAAATTCTTGCCACAGCACATAGGAGCGGCGCGACTGACCATCTAATGTCGGTGGGACATTCGGCACATAAAACCAATCAGGAGCTTCTGCACCTTTCTCAGGGGGCTCTGTCATCCGCCAATAGATGCCCGAATCTTGCCCGATCGCATATTGTCCATCAGTATGGGCTTTTCGCAAAATTGGCTCAATCGAATCGGTGAGCAAGATACTTTGCGGATGCTCTTGAAAATTTTTCACAAAAGTACCGTCAGATTCAGGAAGTTGCGTATGGTCGGGAAGCGTAACAGGATCGGTTGATGGATCTAATGTGAAAGTCATGTTTGTCCCTCCGCACAAATTTACGCATTTGGTCTACTAATTCTAAATAATTTTAACTCGTGATCACTATCCAAAAAGTAGTTGACGACGTTTGACAATACTAAATTGCGCTGGGGTTGTAAGCAAAATGAGATCGCTTGGTGTTTACTAATTGAAAAGATCGATATATTGTTTAGCGATCTTCATAGGTTCATAGGCTTGTCTAATTTGCTGAATTGTAGATGCAGTTGGTAAATAACGATCTCGATCGCCCAACATCTCTGTGAGGCGATCGCACCATTCATCGACATCCACAGGGTTTTCCACATATTCTGCCAAATTCATCGTTACTTCAGGAATAGATGTGCATCGCGTGGTTAATACAGGCAGCCCCATCCCTAGAGCTTCGACAGGCGGCATCCCAAACCCCTCAAATAGTGATGGAAATGCAAATAAAGCTGCGTGATGATAGTACCAAGCCAACTCGCGATCGCTAATATAGCCTGTAATATAAACGCGATCTTCTAAGCCCAACTTCTTAACCAATTGCGGAATATCATCACAGCGATCGCGCCGCATTCCCACCAAAGAATCAGGTAATTGTCCAACTAACACTAATTTTATCTCACTTAAATGTTGAGGCAATTTAGCAAATGCTTTAACTAAGGTCGAAATATTTTTGTGTTGATAGTGATTAGCCACTGAAAGAACAAAAGTTTGATTGAATGTATTTAAGTTGTCAAAATTAGACAATTCATTTATTTCCAGTCTATCCCAAATTATCGGGTCATAAATTGTCGTAACCTTATGGCTTAATTTATATTTTTTTTGAATGTCTGCATTAACAAATTGAGAAATTGCTATTGTTATATCGGCATTAATTAAAGTTATTTGATGTGCTAGTCTTAACCACAATTTTTTATACAAAGAAAATTGGCTAGGAAAATGCAAGTAGTTCAAATCGTGAATAACTGTAGCAGAAGGCATTTGCAGTAGCGATCGCCAAGGCGTAAAATAATTAGTGTTAATCATGCCATCAAGCCTATATCGATTCGCAATTATTGGTAATTGCAAAGCTTCACTAACAAACCGATTACCCAATATTTTAATCGGCACAATATGTACAGATCCCCCCAAATTCAAATCATCGAGCCACGATAAAAAATCATGATTGATAAATATATATAAATCTATATTGGAGTGCTGTGCCAAACCAATTAGCAACCCTTGTAGCAAAAATTCAGCACCACCAACTTGACTAGGTTTAAGAAATAAACTATTTACGCCAATTCGCATCGTTGCACAATTGTTAAGATGTATATCGTTAGGGTACGCTAAAATTATGAGTTCTAAAGTAACTATTATTCGATCGCAAAATAAATCTTTAGTCGAAGGAATACATGAATTTTGGGAATACCGTGAACTGCTGTATATGCTCATGCTGCGGCGGATCACTGTGCGCTATAAACAGACAGTGATAGGGATTGCATGGGTTCTCATTCAGCCCCTAGTCGCGATGACCATCTTTAGCATCATTTTCGGCAATCTAGTCAAAATACCATCCGATGGAGTTCCGTATCCTATTTTTGTTTATTCGGCACTAGTTTTATGGGGATTATTTTCCGAAGGAGTGAGTCGTTCTGGCTCCAGCTTACTCACAGAAGCTCAGCTAATTACAAAAGTTTATTTCCCACGCCTAGTCATTCCTTTGGCAGCCGTGGGTTCGGCTTGGATTGATTTTGTGGTTTCTTTGTTTTTGCTATTACCCCTAGCCTTTATTTATGGAATGCGCCCAGATTGGGGCTTACTGCTAATACCACCAGTGATGATCATGACAATGGTATTGGCAACAGGTATTGGCATGATCCTTGCCTCGCTCAATGTCCGCTATCGAGATTTCCAGTACATTATTCCTTTTTTAATACAGGTATGGCTCTATGCATCACCAGTGGTTTATTCTGTGCAGATCGTGCCTAAGCATTTTTTGTTTTGGTATTATTTAAATCCTATGGCAGGATTTTTAGACGTATTTCGGTTTGCGGTGACGGGACAGACTGCATTTAGTTGGTTCGGATTTGGCTGGTCTGTGGTCACTGCGATCGCAATATTTAGCTTAGGAACTTGGATATTTCGTTCAGTGGAACAAGGGTTTGCAGATTATATTTGAATCAAAAAAGCATAAAAATTGAGGCTTCTGAGGAATATGTTAAATTAGTTTTTTCGGGCTTGTAGGCTTTCAACAATGACGACATATAATTTAGTGATGTGCTGGAACAGGATGTTAATCTAGGTTAGTTGTTGTTCTCTTAGATGTGTGGCTATATGACGCAACCTGTAATTCAAGTCAAAGATTTAAGTAAGTGCTACCAGATCCGCTCAACTACGCCAAAGCCTTACCATAGCTTGCGGGAAGATTTGGTGGATGGATTTAAGGGGTTGTTGCGGGGTGAGTGGGGACAGTCGCAGTCTGAGGATTTTTGGGCTTTGAAGGATGTCAGCTTTGATGTGAATCAGGGCGAGGTGGTGGGGATTATTGGGCGCAATGGTGCGGGGAAAAGTACTTTATTAAAAATTTTGTCGCGGATTGTGCGCCCTACTTCGGGTGAAGTGGTTATACGGGGGCGTGTGGGGTCGTTGTTGGAGGTGGGGACGGGATTTCATCCTGAATTAACTGGACGCGAAAATATTTTTATGAATGGTGCGATTTTGGGAATGAAGCGGGCTGAAATTGTCCGTAAGTTTGATGAGATTGTGGCGTTTGCGGAGGTGGAGAAGTTTTTGGATACGCCTGTTAAGTTTTATTCTTCGGGGATGTATGTGCGGTTGGCATTTGCGGTGGCAGCTCACCTAGAGCCTGAGATTTTGATTGTGGATGAGGTTTTGGCTGTGGGGGATGCGGCGTTTCAGAAGAAGTGCTTGGGGAAGATGAACGAAGTTAGCCAAAAAGAAGGAAAGACAGTTTTATTTGTGAGTCATAGTATGCCGACTATTACTTCTCTTTGCCCAAAATGTATTTTGCTAAACAAGGGAAAAATCAAGCAACTAGGAGATTCATCCAAAGTAATTATGGAATATTACACAACTAGCCAAAATTCTCCTGCATCCATAGAATTTAATGAACATGATCGTAGAGTTGGAGATGAATATGTTCAGTTTATGTCTGGTCAAGTCAAAAATAATATGGGTGAGATTACGCCAGAAATCTTGATCAGTGAAAATTTCAAGATACTAATGACATATAAGATTCTACAAGATAGCCAATACCGATTTATACCTAACTTTCACTTTTATACAGTCGATGGAGTCTGCGTGCTTGTCACTTCCGTGGAACATTCTAATGTATTATCAGCAGGTGAATATATATCAGAGTGTAATGTACCAAAGGATTTTTTAAATGAAGGTGCTTACTTTGTTGGTCTAGCCATTAGCTCTTTTGAATCGGGAACTAGAGTTCATTTTTTTGAACAAAATATTATTTCTTTTAACATTAAAGATCCCTTGGAGGGATCAGTAGGAAGACAGCATGGATATATTGGTAGAGTCCCAGGTGTTATACGACCTCAACTAAAATGGGATTTGATAAAATCTTCATAATTTGTTAAATATATAAGCTCTGGTTATAATTTCTTTTTTTAATCGCAAATTAAATTTCAGAGCGTGATTAACAATCACGATTGGTGTTAAAGCTGTTGGATACTGTAATAAAAGTTAAAAATCTATCAAAATAATGATCCACGCATCAGACTTTTTTGTTCATCCACAGCTTATCGTAGGAATCCCATGCTTTAACGAAGATAAGTATATTGGAGAAACACTAACTTCACTAATAAAGCAAACATTGAAAGATTTTATTGTTGTGATTTCTGATAATGCGTCAACTGATAAGACATCTCTTATTTGCAAAGAATTTTGCTCTACAGACAATCGATTCTATTATGTTTGTCAGCCTAAAAATATTGGCGCAGGAAATAATTTTACTTACATATATCAAAATTCTAGTAGTCCTTACTTTATGTTTCTGGGTGCTCACGATGTTTTGGATTTAGAATTTCTGTCTATACATATGAGTACACTAGAAGGTGACAGAGACTGTGTATTATCGTATTCGTCTACTCAATGGATTGATGAAAGTAGTAAAAATATGTATACGACTGGCGGTAGTAATCTAGAAGCTATCGAAGGTTCTCCTCTTGTTAGATATATCAAGTCAGTTGTTTTAATTGATGAATGTACAGCAATAAATCAAGTGTTTAGAAGAAAAGCTTTAGAAGGGCTCAATTTTGAAAATGTTATTGGGGGAGATCACATTGTGTTATCTAGATTAATATATAAAGGAAAAATAAATAAAGATACTGAGTGCTTTTATAAAAGACGTGATTTTCAAGTACGTCCGTCAACTCAGATGGAACGAATAACTGGATCGAGAGAACAAAAAATTGATTATTATGCTTTTATTAATGCTTACTTGCAAGATTTTTATAATCTTAGAAATAATTATTTAGAAAAGAGCTTGTTAGGAGTAATAATTTATATACTCTTAAGAGATAGATTTATAAGTGACAACCTAATAATAAGAAAAATTGCTTGTTTTATCAAATTCTTTTTAAATATTAAAAAATGAGTATACACTTACTTAGTAAGATCAGATCAAAATGTGCAACTATAGGTGTAGTTGGCTTAGGTTATGTTGGACTGCCATTGAGTCTTAGATTTGTAGAAACTGAATTTTCTGTCTTAGGATTTGATATAGATGATAATAAGATCAAAAAGCTGAATTCTGGTGAAAGCTATATTAAGCATATAGGTGTAGAGAGAGTCTATAAAGCATGGGAGTCTGGCAACCTTGAGGCAACTACAGACTTTAGTAGAGCAAGTGAAGTGGATGCGTTAATTTTATGTGTGCCAACTCCTCTAGGCAATCATAAAGAGCCTGATTTATCTTTTATAACAAATACATTAAATTCTTTACTCCCGTATTTGCGTAAAGGACAAATTATTAGTTTAGAAAGTACGACTTATCCAGGTACAACAGAAGAAGAATTACGACCTGCTCTTGAGAGTAAAGGATTCACTGTTGGAAAAGATATTTTCTTAGTATATTCGCCTGAAAGAGAAGATCCTGGAAATCCTAAATTCTCGACCAATAACACCCCAAAAATTGTCGGCGGATCTACCTCAGAATGTTTAGAGATAGGTTTAGCACTATATTCGAGGATTGTTGAAAAAGTTATTCCAGTGAGTTCAACTCAAGTAGCCGAAATGACTAAAATCCTTGAGAATATATATCGAGCAGTTAATATTGGTCTAGTGAACGAACTTAAAATACTTGCCGACAAAATGGAGATCGATATTTGGGAAGTCATTGATGCTGCTGCAACAAAACCGTTTGGATTTACTCCTTTTTACCCAGGACCTGGACTAGGTGGACATTGCATTCCCATAGATCCCTTTTATCTGACATGGAAAGCAAAAGAATATGGCATCAGTACTCGTTTTATAGAGCTAGCAGGAGAAATCAATACTGCTATGCCAAACTGGGTTGTCAGTAAGGTTATAGATGCTTTAAATGATCAAGGTAAGGCTTTAAAAAATTCTAGGATTTTAGTGTTAGGGATAGCTTATAAAAAGAATATTGATGATAGTAGAGAATCTCCTGCAATTGAATTAATTGAATTACTATCTAAGAAAGGATCTGAGGTTGATTACTCCGATCCCTTTCTCCCAATATTCCCTAAAAAACGTCAATATCGCTATGAGCTTGTTTCAATCCCTATCAGTCCTGAAAAATTAGCTCAATTTGACTGTGTAATCATTGCAACAGATCATGACTCGTTTGATTACGATATGATTCAACAAAATAGTCAATTAATCATAGATACAAGAGGACGTTATCGCAACACATTTAGTAATGTAGTAAAAGCATAATAAATTTATATGTCAATAATTAAGTCGAAAATTAAATTAATAGTCAATTATTTCCTAGCTAAATTTGACCTACAGATTTCTAGTGTCAATAATACTAAAACCTATTTGGATGCTTCGGAAACTATTGCAGCAGCGCAAAGAAGAAACATGACTATTAGACACTATGTAGAAGAATTATGGGGACAACAAGGTGCTACAGAAAAAGTCATAAAACAAATGCAGAGTTACGGCTGTTTTTCCCGCTGTGATCGAATTTTAGAAATTGGTGCAGGTACAGGACGATATTTAGAAATGACTTTAGAATTAGCAAAACCTAATAAATATGATGTTTATGAAATAGATAAAGAATGGACAAATTATTTGGTTAAAACTTACGCCCCCTATATAATTGGACAAACTTCCGATGGAGTATCTTTAAAATCTACTCCCAACAATTCTTGCAAATTAGTCCATGCTCATGGAGTATTCGTTTATTTGCCTTTTCTTTCAGCTTTTGGATATTTTTCTGAAATGATGAGGGTGTGCAAAACAAATGGCTATATTGTTTTTGATCTTTATACTGAAAGTGAATTCACGATCGAAATAATTCAAAAATGGTTTGGTTATCCTGATAGATATCCTGTCGTTTTACCTAAGCAAACAGTTGTTAAATATTTTGAAAATTCCAGGTTTCGATTAATTGGAGAATTTTTAAATAAGTATGGACACAGTGAATCGAAATATTTGATTTTTTATAATGAAGGATTTTCAAATGGATAGTTTAGTAACAGTCATAATTCCTGCTTACAATCGTGCAAGAGTTATTAAATCTTCAATAGATAGTGTATTAAATCAGACTTATCAAAACTTTGAAATTATAGTAGTGAATGATGGTTCAAAAGATAATACTTCAGATGTCATTATTGAGATTTTACAAAAGGACTCTAGAATAACTTATTTAGAACATTCGACAAATTTGGGGTCGCAAAAAGCTAGAAATACAGGAATTAAAGCCTCAAAAGGTGAGTGGATAACTTTTTTGGATTCTGACGACCAATTACTACTTGATAGCCTAGAAAAAAGATTGAAATTAGCAATTGAGCAGAAAGTAAATGTAGTACATTCAGAATGTTATGTCATTCATAATGACAATCAATTGAAATTATTTGGTGTACCTCCTTTTCATGGAAATATATATAAACAGTTATTAACTTCACCTGCTCCAGTATTCCCTTCATTATTCATCTCAAAAGAAGCTATTGAAAAAATAAACTATTTAGATGAAAGTATAATTGCTTATCAAGAATGGGATACATCAATTCGATTAGCAAAATTTTATCCGTTTGGTTTTGTACCTGAGCCAACATTTACCTATGATTGTCGAGGACAGGACACAATATCCAAAAATTTATTGCGTGGTGCTAATGGGTATAAGCAAGTCATTGATAAGCATTGGAAAGATATTATTAAATATGCAGGCGTGGGTACAATTTCTAGACATTATTCAACCTTATCTAAACAATATAAAAATGTTGATAAAAGGAAGACAATTGTATATAGACTTGTTTCTTATTTTTATCTCCCTAATTTTATCTTGGATGCTGTTAATGTAACTAAAAAACTATTAAAGAAACTTATAAAATCAAATAAATGATTGAAAACATTACCAATCAATATCAATTACTAGCAGTAATTGTTTCAGATAAATTTAATAAGCAAGGCATACATTTTTTTACACCAAATGAACTGTCTCAACAACTTGCCTATATGCATCACCCCACAGGCAAAATCATTGAACCACATGTTCATAACCCTGTTCTTAGAGAGGTAACTTATACCCAAGAAGTGCTATTTATAAAAAATGGTAAATTACGAGTTGATTTTTATGATGATAATCAACAATATCTAGAAAGTCGTATTCTCGAATCAGGTGACGTGATTTTATTAGTCACAGGTGGGCATGGCTTTGAAGTATTAGAAGAAATTGAAATGATCGAAGTCAAGCAGGGTCCCTACGTTGGTGAACAAGATAAGACTAGGTTTATAGGCATATCATCGAATCAAGCAAATATAAAGCCTTGATAGTCTTTTCTGCTAAAAAACAACCCACATTTTATATTTAATTGTAACCAGCTACTTATGAAGAAGTATAACAATTACAACCAATTCAATAAAAATTGCAACATTAACAATATCAAATTTAGAGCTAACCTCAGTGGACTTTATACCCGTCAACGAACCATTACTAGATGGCAATGAAAAAAAATACTTAAATCAGTGTATTGACACAGGTTGGATCTCCTCTGAAGGCAACTTTGTCAAACAGTTTGAACAAATGATGGCGGCTAAATGCGATCGCAAATATGGTATTGCAGTTAGTAATGGCTCTGTCGCAATCGATGCAGCGATCGCGGCTTTAGGTATCACTAAAGGAGATGAAGTGATCATGCCTACATTCACTATTATCTCGTGTGCGGCAGCGATCGTCCGTGCTGGCGCATTGCCAATACTCATTGATGCCGATCCCATAACTTGGAATATGGATGTTAACCAAATTGAATCAAAAATTACCCCGCGCGCAAAAGCAATCATGATCGTCCATATCTACGGCTTACCCGTAGATGTTGACCCGATCCTTGAACTCGCAGATAAGTATGGACTATTTATCATCGAAGATGCCGCCGAAATGCACGGTCAAACCTACAAAGACCGCCCCTGTGGTAGTTTTGGGGACATCAGCACCTTCAGCTTTTACCCCAATAAACACATCACAACAGGCGAAGGCGGCATGATCGTCACCAACGACCCAAAACTAGCCGAACGTTGTCAATCTCTACGCAATCTTTGCTTTCAACCTCACAAGCGCTTTGTCCATGAAGAGCTAGGTTGGAACATGAGAATGAGTAACCTTCAAGCTGCATTAGGAGTTGCCCAATTAGAACGCCTAGATGAATTTGTGAAACGAAAACGGCAAATGGGCAAAATTTATACTAAATTATTAACAGATATCACAACTATCCAACTACCACTAGCTAAAACCGATTATGCCGAGAATATTTACTGGGTATATGGTCTTATCTTGAACGATGAAGTTCCCTTCGATACAGAAACAGCAATGAAAAAGCTATCTGAGTACAAGATTGGAACTCGTCCATTTTTTTGGTGTATGCACGAACAACCTGTATTTCAGAAAATGGGACTATTTGAAAAAGTATCTTGTCCCGTAGCCGAGAAGTTAGCCCGTCGTGGTTTTTACGTTCCTAGTGGTCTAGCATTAACAGAAGAACAGATAGGTCAGGTTTCTACTAACTTACGGGAGGTTTTGCTATGAGCATTTTCGGTGATTATGCTCGTTACTATGACCTACTGTATCGTGATAAAGATTATATTGGAGAAGCCAAATTCATACATGATCTTATTCAAACCCATGCACCAGAAAGTAAAAATATTTTGGAACTTGGTTGTGGGACAGGTAATCATGCAACACTATTAGCGCAAGAAAGCTATGTTGTTCATGGCATAGATGTTAGCTATGAAATGTTGCAAATTGCCAATGAACGCATCTCTCAATCATTAGCTTCTAAATTAACTTTTACTCATGGTGATATTCGTCAAGTCCGACTGAATCAAAAGTTTGATGTTGTCATATCTCTATTTCATGTCATCAGCTATCAAACCACTAATCAAGATTTATTAGCTGCCTTTGCTACAGCTAAAGCCCATTTAAAACCCAATGGCATATTTATATTCGATGTCTGGTATGGTCCCGCCGTACTAACAACTCCACCAGAGGTTAGAGTAAAAAGATTAGAAGATAAAACAGTCCAAATAACCCGCATTGCTGAACCAGTAATCTATCCCAATGAAAATTTAGTTGACGTTAATTATTACATCTTTATTAAAGATAAAAAGAATAATACAATAACAGAATTACAAGAAACTCATAAAATGCGCTACTTATTCAAACCAGAAATTGAAATGCTGATTGAAAATTCAGGATTAAAAATCAAGAGCTGTCAAGAATGGCTTACTAATGAGAATGCAAATTTTGATACTTGGAATGTTTATTTCTTGGCTAAGAAATAGATGAAGATAGCAGTTCTAATCAGTTGTCTGAGTGAAGAAATTGGCGGTGGATACACTTTTGAGTCTCAATTACTGGAAGAGATAATAAAAGTGTCAGCATACTTATCCCATGAGCTTATTTTATTTATACCCAATCCTCAAAAGTCAGATTACCTAATAAATCTGCCCATTCAAGTTGTTTCTACACATAGATCAGTTATCGAAAGAATTTATTCCTATCTAGCATTTAGATTTAAATTTATAGTTCATAAATTATTCAATACAACTTATACTTTTGAATATAAAAATGGTCTTAAACGCCATATTAATAACCTGATACGTCATTATAAGATAGATATTATTTTATCTCTTTCACCAATTGCTTTTACTCAGATAGACTGTCCTTATATAACGCCAATTTGGGACTTAGCACATCGGATATATCCTTATTTCCCTGAAGTTAGTTCTAACGGACAATGGGAAGAACGTGAGAACTATTACACACATGTAATAAAACGAGCAACCTTTATTATTACTGGTACAGAAGCAGGTAAAGCTGAAATTGAAAAGTTTTACCAGATTCCTCCAGAGAGAATAAAAGTTATTCCATTATTTACACCCAAACTTCAATCAAAAACTAATTCAATCAATCAAGACATAACCCAAAAGTATTGTATTCCAAAGCAATATTTATTCTATCCTGCCCAGTTCTGGTCACACAAAAACCATGTCTCTATATTGCTGGCAATGCAAATGTTAAAAAATGACTATGGATTGAATCTGTCATTAGTCTTAGTAGGATCTGATAAAGGAAATGCTGATTATGTTAAGTCTATGGTACAGAAGCTTGAGTTATCTGGTTATGTTTATTTTTTAGGATTTGTGCCACAAGAAGATATGCAGCCTCTCTACTGTCAGGCTTTTGCATTGATATATATGACTTTCTTTGGTCCCGATAACTTACCTCCTCTTGAGGCTATGTCTTTAGGCTGTCCTGTCATAGCCTCCAATGTATCAGGAGCAAGAGAGCAACTAGGAGATGCAGCTTTAATAGTGGATCAAAGGAATGCTCAAGCGATCGCCAATGCAATAAAGCTATTATTTGATGATCCTATACTGCGGAATAATTTAATTGAGCGTGGTTTAGTACGTGCTAATCAATGGAAAGTTGAGGATTATGCAGGGGAGTTGTTTAAATTGATCGATGATTTCAAAACAGTTCGTCGTTGCTGGGATAGAATGATTTTATGAAACAAGGGCACTGGTTCCGTACTGTGAGGAGAAGAAAGTCTTATTACGCAGGGATTACAGGAATCTGTTTCCAAAGTAATTTAACATGATTTTTAAGTGGATATTTCTGTATCCCCTATTTTTAAGTTAGTCTACTGCCATACAAGGTTCTTTTAACTAAAGGTGTAATCCTTGCTATGCATGGCTTTTACTTACACATATGACAGAACCAGTGCCGTCCATTTCAATTAACAAGAATTTTAGATAAAAGATTCTTCTCTGAATGACTACAGTACTTTGCGCTTACATCAAATCCAGAGAAAAATTGAAAAGCGCCACAAAGTGCTAACTAAGTAAATTTCTGTGACTATTCCTAAGAAAGTATGTTGACTATTATTACCATAACAAAGGATGACTTAACTGGGTTAAAAAGAACTATTCTTAGTACGCAAAAGTTAAGGATGAGTTACGATATCATACAAATTATTATTGATAGTAGCAATATTGATATACACCAAAATATAAATGGTTATATTCAAGAAGAAATAAATACTAAGTTGTACTATCAAGAAGCCCAAGGCATATCCCTTGCTTTTAATTGTGGGGTAAACGTGTCTAACAATGAATGGTTATGGTTTTTAAATAGTGGCGATGAAATTCATCCCGATTTAGATTTAGATTTATTTATGAAAATTATTAATGTATCTACCGCAGATATTATATTTTTTAGAATAGAATTTATTAATCCCAAAAAACCTAAGGATAGCTTTTTATCAAATCAGCCTTCATTTCTAAAGATATGGTTTCCAATATATGACTGGCATACTCATCCTGGTAGTCTTATTCAAAAAAGTAAATTTTTAGAGTGTGGTCAATTTGATACTAAACTTAAAATCGCAATGGACACAGATCTTTGGTTTAAAGCTTTTGCCCATGATTATAAAGTAGATTTGATTTCATTGGTAATCGCTAAATTTTATATGGGAGGAATTTCTAGTAACGCTCCAGAGACATATAGGGAGCTAGATATTATCATGGGTAGATATTTTTTTGTAGCTATAAAAATATTAGTTAATAAGTTTGTAAGATTATTGAGAGAGTGGATCTTTTATAAACGGGCTAGGAGATGGTTTAAACCATGAAAATCCTTGTAGTTGCCTTTGCTGATAATATTCATACTGTAAGATGGATGAATCAAATAAACAATCAAGACTATGATCTATATCTATTTCCGAATCATAACCATCAGAAAATATCAAGCACTCTCAATACCAACATCAAAATAGTCAAAGCAAATATTTTTAAGTATTTACGATATTACTTCCTCAAAATTATTAATCAGCTTATTCACAGAAAAAAACATAAGGAGATAAATGAACATCTTTATAATGTATTCCGAGCAAATCAAATTCATCAATTCATTCAGAATAAAAAACCTGATATTATCCATTCTCTAGAGTTTCAAAATTCTTGCTATCTTACCCTGTTTACAAAACAAAAATATTATCAAAATAAATCGTTTCCCAAATGGATTGCAACCAACTGGGGTAGTGATATTTACCTATTTGGCAGACTTAAAAAACATGAAAACACAATTCGTCAAGTTTTAGCAGAATGTGATTATTATTCCTGTGAATGTGATCGTGATATTAAATTAGCTCAAGATTTTGGTTTTCAAGGTCGATTTTTACCAGTTTTCCCCAATACAGGAGGTTTTGAATTAGGACTTATTTCTAAACTTAGACAGAAAGGATCAACTTCTGAAAGAAAAATTATCATGCTCAAAGGCTATCAAACTTGGGCAGGGAGAGCATTATTTGGCTTACGAGCATTAGAACGTTGCGCTGATATATTACATGGATACCATATCTACGTCTATTCCGCCAGAACTGAAGATATCCAAATAGCAATAGAGTTATTTGCAAACTCAACAAAAATTCCCATAACAGCTATTCCCCTTAGCTCATCTCATCAAACACTCCTTGAATTACACGGTAAAGCCAGAATCTCTATTGGATTAAGTATTAGTGATGGTATCAGCACATCCTTACTAGAAGCTATAGTTATGGGTTCTTTCCCAATTCAGTCATGGACAGCCTGTGCTAATGAATGGTTAGTCGATGGAGAAACAGGATTATTAGTTTCTCCTGAAGATGTAGAAGTAATTGAATCAGCTATTCGTAAAGCACTAGCAGATGATCAACTCGTTGATACAGCATCCCAAAGAAATTATGAGCTAGCCAACACAAGGTTAGATAATAAAGCCCTAAAGCAAAAAACAATTCAGTTTTATCGAACAGTACTTGAAGATCAATAAAAATATATGACTCAAATTAGTATTATAACCCCAATATATAATTGCTCTGGTAATATCTCCAATCTTGTATTAGCTTTACAATCTCAAGATATTGATCGCACTACAGAAATTATAATTGTTGATAATAATTCAACAGATAGCTCATTTGAAATCGCACAAACTTTTGCTCACATTCCTAACATCACAGTTGTTAATCAAAGCCAAATCCAAAGTGTTGCCGCCACTCGTAATAAAGGGATTAAACTCGCTAATGGGGAGATACTTGCTTTTATAGATGGTGATTGTATTCCTGAATTAGATTGGCTTAGTCAGGGTATTCAATGTATGCAGGATAATAAAGTTGAACGAGTAGGAGGAAGAATTAATATTAGACCACTTTCAGCTAAAGGATCTATTTATTCCATAATTGAGGCTTTATTTTGCTATGACCAAGAAAGTGCCGTAAATGGTGTGGGGGCTTGTATAACGCCTAATTTATTTGTTAAACGAGACGTTTTTGATATGGTTGGCGCGTTTAATGAAACTTTTCCTGAAGCATCGGTTGAAGACATGGAATTTGGAATGAGAGCTACTCGATTAGGAATCACTTTAGCCTATGCTGATAAAGCGATCGTCTGGCATCCCCCCCGACAAACCTTCAAAGAAATGTGGCATAAGTCAAAAAGAAATGGTAAAGGGACTTTTATCCTATGCCAACAAAATCCCAAATGGGCGGGCAAGTATGGCTGGAAACATCCTTTAAGATGTATTAAGATAATGATTTCATTACGCAAACCAAACTGGAAATTATTGTCATTCCCATATCAACAATTATCTTTAATTACAAGAATAAAAATATACCTGATGACATTGGTAGTTATTAATCTCGGTGAAGCCTATGGATATTTGCGATCGTGGATAGAACATTTTTCTAGATAACAACTTATGCAAATAGATTCAGAAAAAATAGAAATAGTTACAGCCTGTGATGACAACTATGTACAGCACTTAGGAGTAATGCTATGTTCTCTTTTAGAGAATACATTACATAGAGAAAAAATTAATATTTGGGTGATTGATGGTGGTATAACTCCTGTTAATAAACATAAGCTTTCGGATTTTATTGTTTCCATCTATAATATAAAGATACGCTATCTATATATTGACCAAAATATTTATCTGAGATTCCCAATTAGCTTCCACTTTACACATACTATATATTATCGTATATCTATTCCTATATTATTTGATGTATCTGTTTCTAAAGTACTCTATTTAGACTCGGATATGATTATTAAAAGTGATATTAGCAAGATTTGGAATGTTGATATATCTGAATTTTATGCCGCATCTGTTGAAGCTCTAGGTTTTGAAAAAAGATATGCAGATCTAAATATGTTAAGTGAATCAATATATTTCTGTTCTGGACTTTTAATGATGAATCTTAAAAAATGGAGAGAAGATGATGTTATGAATAGAGTTATCCACTTTATTGAAGATAATCAATCTAAAATTCAAATGTGGGATCAAGATTCATTAAACTCCATTCTCTGTGGCAAATGGCTGCCTTTACCTCTTGATTGGAATCAACAAACATATTTTTTCGATGATGAAATATATAATAAATTCTGTAATAGAGAAGATTTTATTAAAGCTAGAGATTGCCCTTCAATTATTCACTATACATCTTCGCACAAGCCATGGCATTATATGAATGACCATCCATACAAATATGAATATTTTAATTATTTAAAATTAACACCATGGAAGGAATTCTCACCTAAATTTAGTTTGTTAATTCGTATAAAGAAAATGCTAAGAGTTATTATTCCAAAAACAATATGGCTTAAAGTATATAAAACAATCTCTTCATTTATTTCTAGTTAATTTACCATTACTTAAAATGTCAATTATTAATAAAATTCTCAGGAATATGCCACCCCGTCCCTTAGGTGTTGCCCTAGCCTGTCTTAAAATATTAGAGTTCGATTATGGTCATTTCAAATCAAGTCTAAAATATGCAGCTATAGATAGAACAAGTAATCCAATACCATGGTACACATATCCCGCTATTGAATATATTAGACAGCTAAATTTCTCTGACAAAAATATTTTTGAATATGGTTCAGGAAATTCTAGTTTGTTTTGGGCTAGTATTTCAAAATCTGTAATTAGTATAGAAAATGATGAAGACTGGTTCAATAAAATTTCCTCTAGAAACTATTCTGAGAATTTAAAAATCAATTTTATTGAAAATGAAGACCTATATACCAATCACATCTTGAATTATTCGGATACTTTTGATGTAATTATTATTGATGGAAACTTCAGCCGATATAAGTGCGCTCAAATTGCAGTTAGCAAACTTAGTCAAGGTGGAATGATAATTTTAGATAATGCGGACTGGTGGGTAAAAGCTGCGAGTTTTTTGCGATCGCAAAATCTAATTGAAGTAGACATGACTGGATTTAGTCCTATCAATGGCTATACTTTGACAACATCCTTCTTTTTTCATAGAGAATTCAATTTCCAACCAAAGTCAGAGAACCAACCAGAGCACGGCTTAGGTGCATTGAGGCAATATGCGGAAGAGTAGTTGTTTAATTGTAATTAGGATTTCTGTGAATTTAGGAAGTATATGCCAAAAAACAAGTTGGATCTGAATTTTGCCTTTATAAAAACTAGAAGAAAGATTCTTAAGTTCTTAAATTTTTTCTGGTTTATAAAACCTCTTAAAGACAAAAAATTTATTATTCCTATCCTTGGGGGAGTAGGAAGTATCAATTTGCATTATCGTCGAGACTGGATGTTTTTCATCTTGTCTCGTCTAATTAGTATGAAATCTGGATCTTTTCTAGATGTTGGGGCAAATCTTGGGCAAACGTTAATTACTTTTAAAGATACAAATAACCATGGTACTTATTTTGGCTTCGAGCCAAATCCGCTCTGTGTTAGTTATTTATCTGAATTAGTCAAAGCAAACAACTTTTTAAATTGTTTTGTCATTCCAGTTGGATTATCAAATACTAATCAATTAGCTAAATTATATTATCCTGATGATGTTAGATCTCCTGGAGCGTCTATCTCCGAGCATATTAGATCAAGTGTTAATAATCATAGTTCTATCGTCGCAACTTTTAAACTAGATGAAGTAGTAAACCACTTAAATATAGAAGATATTCATATTATCAAAATAGATGTCGAAGGATTGGAATCAGAAGTATTGGAAGGCATGTCTGAGACGCTCCAAAAATTTAGACCGTTTATTATATGTGAAGTTTTATTCAGAGATCCTCAGATGGACGCTCAGACCAAGAAAGATCTCGATTCACGAATTTTTAATGTTTTACATAAACATAAATATCTTGCTTTCCAAATTAACAAAACATCAGATCTTAAATCAGTTCAAGAACTGATTTATATAGAGCAATTTCAGCAAGTGACATGGAATCCAAGCAACAAAGACCTATGTGACTACCTTTTCATTCCTTGTGAATACAATAATTCTGATTTGATTAGATCATTGATTAAGCCAATATATTAAAAATGACTAAAACACCTATAGTCCTAATTGCATACAATCGTCTAGAACAAACTCAAAAGGTTATTGCACGTATTTTAGAAGCAAAACCAGTAGAAGTTTTCTTGATTATTGATGCACCTAGAAATGACCAAAGTATAGACGAGGAGAAATGCCATGCAGTACGCAAATTATTAGATCAAACAGAGTGGAATTGCCAAGTATTTAAAAACTATGCAGAAACTAACTTAGGCTGTAAACAGAGAATTTCTACTGGACTAGACTGGGTATTTAGTCAAGTAGAATCAGCGATTATTCTTGAAGATGATTGCTTACCTGATCGCTCTTTTTTTCCATTCTGTGAAGAATTGCTGAATCGATATCGAGATGATCGCCGCATTGTCGCAATCTCGGGTGATAACTTTCAGTTTGGCAGAACGCGCACAAATTATAGCTATTACTACTCTCTATACAACCATTGCTGGGGCTGGGCTACTTGGCGGCGTGCTTGGCAGCATTATGATGTAGACATGAAATTATGGGAAACTGTCCGAGATGGAGATTGGCTCAATGATATTTTGCAAAATGCGGCGGCAGCAAAATACTGGAAACACAAATTTCAACAGACATACATAGGGAAATTTGATACATGGGATTACCAATGGACACTAAGTTGTTGGCTGCAAAGTGGTCTAACTATCCTGCCAAACCAAAATTTAGTTTCCAATATTGGTTTTGTTGCTCAATCAAGCACACATACAAAAAACAAGAATAGTCCCTTTGCCAATATGTCCATTGAGACTATGCAATTTCCGCTTAAACATCCGCCTTTGGTTGTCCGTGATCGTCAAGCAGATGACTTTACTTATAGCAAAATGTTTAGCATCTGGTCACGAATTAATCGTAAGCTGAGAGAGTTCCTATAGCCATGTTTTCAAAAATGTATAGATGTCCTGTCTGTGAACAAACAAGTCATAAAGATCTCTACAAATTAGATAACGGAAAACTTATAACCTGTAAAAACTGTCAATTGGCTTTTTATGTTCCACGCCCTACTTCAGAAGAATTAGCTGATTTCTATGACCAGCAATCTTATCGTGAAGATTATACCCAGAGCATCATGTCTAGCCAAGACTTTACAAAAAATAGATATCAAGAGCTAAAAAGAATAATTGCTAAATATCACCCTGATCTACTGAAACAAAATAGTAAATCGTTCCTAGATATTGGCTGTGGTTTAGGTAATCTATTACAATTTGCGATCGCAGATGGATGGCAAATTACTGGCACAGAACTTTCTCCAATCGCTGCTGATCAAGCCGATAAAAAAATTCGCAATCATATTTTAGTTGGAGATATTTCGGCATTAGATTTGCCAGAAAATAGTTTTGATTTAATCACTATTTACCATGTGATAGAGCATTTAATTGATCCGATTCTCACATTAGAGAAACTGCAAAAACTACTCAAACCTGATGGGATTCTATTCATCGAGACCCCAAATTTGAATAGCTTAGGAGCAAGATTTAGAGGCAAGAACTGGTCAAATATTATTCCCCCTGAGCATATTAACTATTTTAATTCTAAGTCTCTAGGCAATAGTTTAGAGATTGCAGGTTTTGACGAATTTATAATAGTTACCAATGCTCCTTACAAGATTGAAGTCATATCAACTTGGAATAAATTACTACAGATAGTTGTAAGTTCTATATACAAACTTACTCCTCTTTTGGGGCTAGGAGCTGCATTACAAGCCGTTGCCTTTTCTTCATTAAAGTCCAAATGACTGCAAAATATGAATAATCTCTAGTTGTAACGATGATTGCAGCCGTTATTGGTGTTGCAGTAATTTACCGCAAATCGCAAACCGCATCAAAAGCTACAAGCTTGTTCTAACCAAACCGTTTCGTCATCTGTAAGTAAAGGTGATAATTTCTGCACCACAGATGCATAGTAGCTTTCCAGCCATGAGGTTTGTTGAGGGTTGAGCTTGCTGCGATCAATCAGCTTCTTGTCAAAGGGAATATAGGTCAAGGACTCAAACTCGTACCAAGGAGTTTTATTGGGATTTGGCTCCTGAGAACTGTCTGATTCCTGCTCGACTTCTTTTACAAAATAGAGATTTTCCAAGCGAATACCACCCCATTGAGGTTCATAGTAGCCTGGTTCGATGCTATTGATTGTACCCAGATCGAGAGATTGATTAACGCGCTTACTAATACCATTTGGTCCCTCATGGACATTGAGAAATACGCCCACGCCATGCCCAGTACCATGTCCAAAATCTAGACCACTTTGCCACATTGAAGAACGAGCAATGCCATCGATTTGACTGCCTGTTGTGCCTTTAGGGAATTTTTGCATCGCGCAATTGATATGCGATTTTAGAACTTCAGTATAGCGATCGCATTGCTCTTCTGTAGGCTTACCAATGCTAATGGCGCGAGTATCATCGGTAGTACCGCCATAAAATTGTGAGCCAGAATCTAACAGCAGCAATTCGCCATGGATTAGTTTGCAATTAGGATTAGGATTACTGTAATGGACGATCGAGCCATTTGCACCTGTACCTGCTATCGTCGGGAAGCTGAGATCGTAGAAACCTTCTTGCTGTTTATATAAACCTTCAATTTTATTAGCAACATCACGTTCACTGATAGTATTACCAGTATCAATTTGCTCTTCTATCCATTTGAAGGTGAGAGTTTTGGCTAAGCTAGCCTTGAGGTTGGCTTGCTGCATTTGGGCGATTTCTACAGCATTTTTATGCGCTTTGAAAGTCTCGATTGGGTGTTCAGAACCAACTATTTTCGCTTTGACATCCTTAAGTTGCAAATATGTACCATAGGTGGTTTGAGCGATCGCAACTAGGACATTTTTATGCTCAACAACTAGCGATCGCAAGGTGGGAATATACTGCTCATAATCAAGGATTTGTACTTGTCCAGCAAGAGCTTGGCGCACTGGCTCGTCAATGCGCGATGTATTTGTAAAGAGATATGCATCAGTTGTAGTGACGATCGCATAGCTAATAAATACAGGATTGCATTCCACATCGCGACCGCGCAAATTGTAAAGCCATGCAATCTGATCAAGCTTAGTCACAGGTAAAATTGCGGCTTTCTTTTTATCCATTACTTCACGGACGCGCTCTAATTTTTTGGCTAAACTCTCACCAGTAACTGACTCAGGAAGAGTAATTACGGGTTGATCGCCAAAAGGTGGGATAGGTTCGCTTTCCAGCCAAGGACTTTGAGATCGCACTGCATCTACTAAATTTTCAATAATAGGAACTATCTGCACTCCACCGTCGCTTAAACGTTCTGAGAAGCGTCGATATTGAGTGACGGTAATCGTAAAGGGATCAATCCCCAATCGGAAGGTTTGTAATTGTTTTGCAGCAGTTTGACCAAGTTCTTCAAGCACCTCTTCTACGGTTTGGTGCTCTTCTAGACCGACTTTGCAGACTTTTTGGAGATTAGCATCCACTTGCATATCTGCTTGCTCGTAATATCGTGAATCCACAAATACCCAAGCTTTCTCACTGCTAATTAAAAAATCACCTGCGGAGCCTGTAAAGCCACTAATCCATTGACGACGTTGTTTGGCTTCGGGCAAATATTCATTAAGATGCTCATCGGCTGAAGGGACAAAATAGGCATCTAACTTATGTTTGGCGAGTTGCGATCGCAGAGCGGCAAATTTCTGAGCAGTTCCTTGTAATTCTATAGATGGGGATTCTGCTGGTAAAGTCTGCAATAAAACCATGAAGTTTTGGCAAATATAATTTGGTCTATAAAAATTCTAACCTAAGTACATCATCACAAAATAAAGGCGGCGCTCTAAGCGCCGCCTTTATTTTTAATCTACATAAGAGCCACGATATTTGATCCGTTCTTTGGGCTTGGCTGACTTTTGAGATTCTCTTGCGGCTGAGAGAGGATCTCGGAAATCTTGTGAGGATTCGTCTGCAATACTTGCAACATTTGCTCCTCGATATTTAATCACAGGCTGAGCTTTATCAATATTTTTTTGATCGCTTTTAACCGCTAGGTCTTCTGGTCTATAGCGATTGCCTCGATACTGCATAACTTCAATTTCTTCTTCAATATCTCCATTAAATTCATCTTGATTAAGGGGCGAAGCAACAGACTGCGACGATTTATCAGGATTTCGGGATTTGGGCGGTGTGTAGAGCTTACCCAAAACCTTAAAACAAAAATAGGGCAGCCCCACAGCAATCACGAGAATCACCAACAGCGAATCTATCTGCGTCAGTGCATCAGAAATAATGTCTATATGATTTGAGGCAGCCCACATCGAAATCATTGAGAAAACTGTGATTGCCGAGGCAACTTGTAAAGTGCGATAAATAAAAGACTTTTTCATGGACAATTAGCCACAATTACCTTGAATGAACTTTACGTAATTGCATCGTAATCACTTGCGCTTAACAGATACGCTTACAAATACAATTAGCGACGTATTTTACTAACATAACCCTTATTGACGATCTTAATCGCTATATTCGCTACGATTTTTGGTAGGGTTTAAGGAGCAGATTGGAAAATAAACAACTTTAATAACTGGAAGAATACAAATGCAGGAATGGATTACTAATACCATGAACTCTCTAGGCTATCTAGGGATCGGGCTATTGATGTTTTTAGAAAATCTGTTTCCACCAATTCCTTCAGAGTTGATTATGCCTTTGGCGGGATATACAGCAACTTTTCCCAATACGCAAATTCAAGTTATTCCTGCGATCGCGGCAGGAGTGATTGGTACGATCTTGGGTGCGATCCCTTGGTACTATGCAGGACTATTGCTCGGACAAAAGAGATTGCAATTGTTAGCAAGTCGCTATGGTAAATGGATTGGTATTTCTGGCGATGACATTGAGAAATCGACGAATTGGTTTCAAAAGCATGGTTCAAAGGCTGTTTTATTCGGTCGGCTGGTTCCTGGCATTCGCACGTTGATTTCCATTCCCGCAGGTATTAGCAAAATGCCTGTAGTCCCATTCTTTATCTATTCCACGATTGGGACGATTGCTTGGGTGACTTTGTTAACTTATGCGGGATATTTCTTGGGTAAGAACTACAAGTTAGTTGAAGACTATATCGATGTTATTACCAAGGTCGTAGTTTTTGGTGTTTTGCTAGCGATCGCTTCATTTATTGGCTATCGCCTATGGAAGCGATCTCGTAAATAAAACTCAAGATTGGTTTGGTGGGCAAAACCAGCCAAACCAATCTTGAATTGGGTTTGACCACAAAGCCCTGTAAAGAAATTGAGATCGCCTACTCCCTTCCCAGTGAAAAATAGACGTTGCGGCGCGAAGCGCCGCAACGCTAATTCTTGGTTTTATATGGCTATTTCTTTGGTGGGAAGGGAGTATATAATCAAAATAGTTAGATTAGTTCAGTACATCGGTCAGGGCAAAAGCCAAGCTAACCGAATATAAGCCTCATGCGTTATTCACATTCGGAATCAAATACTCTGAGCCGCCGTTATGAATTGCCAACCTGTCTACTAGAGGTTTGGACAGAGCGATCACCTTTATCGGATTGGCAGTCCCAAACTGTTGCTCAAAATTTAAGCTTTCGACTGCAATTAGCTCAAGGCAAAAAAATTATTAAAGGCAATCAGCAACAAATCGTCAACCTAATTGAAGCTGTTACTAGCTATTGCGATCGCTGGTTGACACAAGATGACTTTCAGTCTCTCGATCATGCTATCTCTGTCCCTCAACTGCCGAAGTTACAACTCTCGACCTTACAATTATTTGACCTGTACGAAAGCCTAGAACTCTGCACCAATGAGTTTGTGATTTTGCCAAACATAGTCCTAGAAGTGCGCCGACTCAATCCCAACTGGCTCAAAATTGTTGCAGGTGCGATCGCGATTGTCGGCATTAGTATTGGCACAATCCGTCTAATCTCGCCACCCTTTGGTGAGCAACCCAGCCATCAAATTGCTTCTACCCCCTCAGCTTCCGATCCTGAGAAAGTATCAATACCTCCTGTCAGTTTAGACAACAAAGTAGAAAGTCGTGCAAAAGTGGATGCTTCTCCAAAATCGACAAATCCGATTGCGCTTAGTCCTAAACCTTCTCTTTCTGAAGAAAAAAGTAATGTAGCAAATTCTCCTGCTGCTTCTAGCCTCTCTCAATCTCCTCAAAATATAAATCGCGATCGCAAAGATCTAGAGCAACACAATAAAGTCGCGATCGCTCCAGAATCAGATGTTGCTGATTCTATTAATTCCAATTCCCAGCGTACGACGGATAATATTTCATCTATTACAGGTGCGATAAAACCATCAAGTCCAGCGACAAGACCAAGGAAACTAGAGGTTCCAAAGATTGATAATTCCTCTCAACCAACAACCTTAGTAGGTGAATCTGCTCCATCATCTACAGCCCCATCTGCACCGTTGTCTATTCCTTCGGCAGAGTCTCGTGGGAATAGTAACAATGCCGTAACTAATATCAAAGTTAATATCAAAGTTTTACAGATTCAATCGGAATTGCCAAGTGATATAACCTCAGCCTTGGTTCGTTACATCCAATCGCAGCAAATTCCTGCATCTACAACAGGAACGCTCACTTTCGAGTTAGTGATTTCAGGCGATCGCATTAGTAATATATCTAATGATAATCAAGGTTCTACATTGAGAGATACTAATGCGATCGCAGAATTAGAAAAGAGCATTTCTGAATGGCGTTCACCTAATTCTACTAATGGCAAAATCCGTCTTTTATTACAATTATCCCCATAAATAAAGAGGACGCTCTGCGTCCTCTTTATTTATGAATTTAGTTGAAATACAAAACTAACTTTGTCACCTTTACCGAAAGAAATGCGATCGCCGACTCTAAGCTTATGACGATTGCCCGCAGATAAGGGTAGATTATTGACATAAGTACCATTGGTACTACCTGTATCCTCAAGATAAAAAGAGCCAGCCTCAGCCCGAATATCCGCATGGATTCGCGAAACTATATCTGAATCTGGGAACCCAGACACATCAATATCGGGAGGAATTACCGTATTTGATTTTCCAATGTGCACAACTGGTAAATGCGCAGGAATTTCGATATTGAGATTAGTCTGCACATGGAGCAAGGACGCAGCAAATTGCTGCAACTGAGTCCTTACACTACCCATTGGCACACTTGGCTCATTCATAGGTGTGGTTACAGATGGATTTTGCTCCTCTGCTGCGAGCAAGTTCTCGATATCGGTAAACTTGGGAATAGTTAGTCCCTCGGCGAAAGAATTAGCGACTAAATTTGAATCCGAATCATCTTCGGTCATGGCATCAGGTAAAGAATTTGACATAGCGCTGGAAATAGATTGTATAGGGAAAACTTCTGTTGATGGCGTGATCGCACTTTCAACATTGATGTCTGGGAGCGGAATGGTGGCAGATGCCGCACTTAGATTAAATCCACAATGTCCGCAGAACTTAGCATCTGATAATACAGTTGCACCACAACTAGGACATTGAATATTTTTGACAATCGGTAACGGCGTAAAACATGCTTCGCAGTTTATGGCTCCGTCAGGGTTGGCATGGGCGCAACTAGGACAAATAATCATAAGGGCAACTTAGATGGATAGTTTTTATTCACGATGAACCTAATGCAAACCCAAATTTGTAAGGTTGCACCCCTGCGTGGTGCAACCTTACAAATTTGGGTTTGGCATTAATTTTGTCCATCTACTTAATTATCTAAAATTTAATTATCTAAAATTTAAGGATTTGCAGGAGTTTGCAGTACAGTCTTGGATGCGATACGTGTTTTTTTGCGATCAGCTTCGCTTAGAGTAGTGCCTTCTTGTAGAAGGGTTGCATTATTTTGCAAGATCGTTGAGGCATTGTGATCGCCCATTTGCAAAGCTGTTTTAGCAGCAGATTGTAACATTGTCGCTGCCCCAGTGCGATCGCCCTGCTGAAGCTTTTGTTCGGCAAGTTGGGTTTGGCGATATTTGGCTAAAGCGAGTAAATAATTCTGCACTTGTGGATCGGCATTTGGCGTAAAGTCTTGAACTAACTCAGCCGTGACTGCTACTAACGGTGACAATGAATTTGTTTTTGCTAGGGCAGGGATGTCAAAACGGGCTTGAGCTGTCAAAATTGGAATTTCCAAATTATCAGGATGTTCGACTGTATAACTAGCTGGGCTGATATAAAGATTAAATAGCACTACCCTTTCTACATCCGTCATCAGATCGCCTAGTCTGACAATAATCGCGTTCCCTTCGGTTTGGTAGGTTAGCTCGATTGTGTCAGGAGAAACTTGGGCGATCGGCTTTAATTCCGCGAGTCTGACATGGGGTGCAAGCTGCAAAATCAGATGAGCATTGGTTAGCCCGATCGCTTGGACACGTTTTAATAATTTCTGAAATTCTTCTCCTGCTGCCTCGGGTGTGGGAATATATGCCATCGCACCACCGCCAGCGTCGGCAATGCGTTCCAATACATCTTGGTTCCAACTATCACCAAAACCAAGGCTATGTAGGGTCATGTTGTATTCAGTGGCTAGGCGAGAAAATTGGAAACAACGTTCATTATCACCATGCTCATTTTCGCCGTCAGTCAGCACAAAAATCTGGCTCACAGTGCCATCTTTTCCCTTGCTGCTCTCCTGTAAGCCCAATTTGATGCCATCATCGATACAAGTCCCACCCGAAGCCTTAAGTGATTGAATTTTGGCTTTAATTGATTCAATCCGATCAACGGGTTGATTTTCGACTACCACATGAGCCTTGTGATCAAACCCAATTACGCTTATGCGATCTTGCGGATACATGCAATCAACTAGATCCCGAGCGGCGCGTTTGACCGTATCCAGTGGTTGTCCTCCCATAGAGCCACTGTGATCTAAAACAAGACATAAGTTAAGCGGCGCATTATTGCCATCAAAAGCTGCGTTAGCGGAAATAGCGATCGCCAACTGGCGTTGGCTACTGCCTTGACTACTATCGAGATTGCGATCGCTTAACTTACAGGTCAAATTTACGCTCATTTTAAGTCTCTATTCCGAGAATTTCACAGGATTTTTCTAAGATTTCATCAGGGTCAAAAGGCTTAGTCATGTATATGTCCGCCCCCACATCTTTGCCCCGACTGCGATCGAATTCTTGCCCCTTAGCTGTCAGCATAATGATATATACATCACTTAAGTCAGGATCGGCTTTAACTTTTTGACAGACATCATAGCCATTCATCTTTGGCATCATTACGTCTAAGAATACTAAATTTGGCTTGTCACTCTGGATAGCCTCAAGTGCTTCCATACCGTTAGTTGCTGTTAATAGCTCTACGTCATGATCCTCAAGCTCTTCTAATGTTTGCTCTAAAAGCAAACGGATGTGCGGCTCATCGTCAACAATTAGTAGTTTTTTGCTCATCTTTCAAGCCTACGATGTATCTCAAAACTAATGTATCACTTACAGAGCTAAAAGCGCTCAAAAATAATCTAGGAAAGTGGCGCTTTATAGCACTTCTGCTAATCTTTATGGATTACTATAGATTACTTCAAAAACTTCGACTAGTTTCTTTTTTCCTTTGACTGGCAAAGTTCCAAACTCTCTAAACTCAAAATTTGACTGTGTTGCTTCGTAGACACTGCGCGTCACCAAAATCTGCCCACCCTTTGCCAATCCCTGCAATCGAGAAGCACTGTTCATCTCATCACCAATCGCAGTGTAGTCCATATGTTGAGGCGAGCCAATATTACCGACAATCACATCCCCAGAACTAATGCCAATTCCTGTGATGAAGTTCTCGCGAATCCAGTCAATTGGTAAATTTTTGATCCGCTTTTGCATATTGATCGCCGCTTTGATCGCCCAATATTCGCGATCGGCGATCGCTGATGGAGCACCAAACATCGCCACAATCATATCGCCCACAAACTTATTCACCGTTCCCTGATGATTAAAAATCACATCCACCATTTGTGTGAAATATTCATTGAGATAAGTCACAAGTTGTTCTGGCTCAAGTTCTTCGCACTTAGTCGTAAAATTACGGATGTCAGAAAACAACATGGCAATTCTGCGCTTACTAGTGGTTAGAGATACTTCCTCTTTCTCATTAATTACCGCTTCAGCCACCTGTGGTGAGAGATATCTTTCTAGATTATTTTTGATTCTCTGTTCTCGCAACTTGCTCTCGTGAAGAAGTGCATTCTCGATCGCTCCAGAAGCTTGCGTAACAATTGCGGTAAATAGCTTGAGATCTTGAGATGTATAGCTAACAGGCTCAGAATTACTAATATTAACTACACCAATCGCTCGATCTTTTGTAAGAATTGGCGCACAAATGATCGCATAACAGTCATTTTCATTGATAACGTAGCGCGGATCTTTCGTCGCATCATTGACTAGCTCAGCTCTACCTGTGGCATATACATGACCTGCAATTCCAACATTAGCAGAAACCTGAAAACTATTTATGTCCTCGGCAGGGCCTTTCGCTGAAACAATTTCTAGACAATTAGTTTGATAACTATGTAGCATCACTGAAGCACTAGTACAAGGAATTAACCGACTGGCTTCTTCAATTACCAGAGTGCCGATTTCCTTCACGTCTAGACATGTAGACAGTTTGCTAGAGATTGTATACAGGAGATTAATCTCTCGATATTTATCCAAAGCATCTGCCGCTAGAGTTTTTTGCTCAAACTCACGGTTGACTATATAGCTTAAAAAATCAGCAACTTGCTCAACTTGCTCTTTACCCATTACCCATCCTAATATTTCATCGCTGAGCATTACAGGGATTTTGTTTAAGTCCTCGTTTATGGCTAGGTTCTCACTGCTTTCTGAGGTGTTAGCATTAGAAATAGTTGCTGTATCCATTCCTAAATCTGCAACCAAAACCTTCCCTTCTTGATCTTGAATTACAATCGGAGAACTAAGTTGGGTAACTAATCCTCTCAACAAGGATAATATTTCTCTTTTGAGGAGTATCTTTTTGAGACTAATAGATTGCATAAGTTAAAAATTATATTAAGCATATTTAGAATGGGCGCTGCTTAAGACTACCCATTCTAAATATGATAACGACTAATAGAGCAGAAACAAACGCCATAATGCTGAGCAAAAAACCTAAAGAGGAGATGTCGGCGCGAAGCGCCGACATCTCCTCTTTAGGTTTTGATTTGATAATTGCCGATCGCGTAAGTTAAATAGCTGAATTTCTATCAGGAAGCTTTTTATTGAGCTTACCTTTGCTAGACTGAATTTAATTCTTGAGACATAACATAAAATAAGGAATCGGGTAAGTTTAATATGCCTTACTCAGCAGAAATCAGTCGCCGACAACCTAGTTGTTTCCTATTTCTCATCGATCAATCTGGATCGATGGCGGATGCATTTTCTAACAATAGTGCTAGCAAAGGGACAGCGAAAGGAGCAAATGAAAGCTTACATAAAACTAGTGAACCGATTCAGAAAGCGCAAGCTGTTGCTGATGCAGTAAATCGTTTGCTTGACTCTCTCGGACAAAGATGCGTCAAGGGTAACGAAATTTATGATTACTTTGATGTTGGCGTAATTGGTTACAACAGTGAAGTTACATCAGCTCTGAATGGGCTTGCTGGTGATAATGCGATCGCCCCGATCGGCAAAATTTACGAAAATCCGTCAGAGCTAGAAAAACGTGCCCAAAAATTACCTGATGGCATGGGCGGTTTAGTTGAAGTTTACAATGACTTTCCCATTTGGTTTAAGCCGATCGCTAGTGGCGGGACGGCTATGTGCAGTGTATTTGCACTAGCGCGGATTTTGCTGGAAGACTGGATTGAGAAACATCCCAATAGCTATCCACCCACAATTATCAACATCACAGATGGCGAGTCTACCGATGGAGACCCGACAGAAGAAGCGATTAATCTCAAAAAGTTAAATACTTCTGATGGTTCAGTTCTACTCTATAACATCCATCTCTCGGCTGAATATACGCAGCCTGTATCTTTTCCCAATACGGCGGAAGTATTGAGTGATCCCTATGCTCGTTTAATGTTTGATCTATCTAGCCCTCTTCCTTATGCTGCACAAAAAGCTGCTGAAAAAGAAGGATATAAAATTACGCCTGATGCTAGAGCCTTCATGTTTAATGCCGATCCTGTGAAACTAATTCAGTTTCTTGATATTGGTACACGTACTGAGAATTTACGATAAAAAAAGGCGGCGCATCGCGCCGCCTTTTTTAATTATTCACCACCAATATCGTGGCAGTAATTGGTACAACGCCAACTTCGTCGCTATTGAGGGCGATCGCAGCTGCATGGGACAAATCAAGATTGCGATTGCCGAAATAGGGACCGCGATCGTTGATTCTTACCACCACTGACTTCCCATTTTGCTGATTAGTAACTTTAAGATAGGTGTCAAAGGGCAAGCTAGGATGAGCCGCCGTGAAATCTTGCTGTTCAAACTGCTCACCAGAAGCCGTTTGTCTACCTTGAAAATAGGGGCCATACCAAGAAGCAATGCCATCAATCTGTTCATCAGTCGGAGCTAGTCGATGCATTTGCTTTTGGGCTTCGACTAAAGTTAGCGGCTCTACTCCTGCGCTAACTCGTAAATTGTTAATCCATTGAGTCAACTTTAGCGAAGGATTAACATCCTCTGATTTGGGGATTTTAAATAAAATCACATTTTTGTATTTACCAATATATTCACCATTTATTGCGACTGCTTCTAGGTAATTTGGATCGAAGTCTGTAGAATTCATCGTAATCGAAAGTTGGGCTGCTGCGATTAAGGCTTTGGGCAAATCTTTAACCAAAAAAGTTGGCTGATTATTCACCATGATTGTCCATTCGTTGGCAGATTTTGATCGAAATTCGATCACATATTTATTTTTTTTGGATTCTAATAAATAATTACTTTCAAAAGATTGATCTTGATTAGTTATGGGAGAATTATGATTAATTGGTTGATTAAAAGTATTAGTTACAATTTTTGGTGAAGATGCGCCAGATATAAGCGAGACCAAAGGAATTGCCCAAAGAGCAGATGATGTAGACATAGTTTTTAGATGTTAAGCAACAAAGATGTTTTTAGGCAATATCTGAAAATAAGCATTGTAAAAGTTACTTGCTTAGTAAGGATAAAAAAAAGGTTTGATAGCTGACATAGATAAATTTAAAATTCAAGATGCTAAATATATAATATTTAAAATTAGGTTAAAATTGGTTACCGTTTTTAACCTACGATATTAGCGGGGATCATAAATCATCCTTGAGAAAGAGATAAAACTATTAGTATCTAATTTGACAAAAAATTCAGCCAAAACTTTGATCGCTATCGGTATAAGTGGGATAGTTACTCGATTATTAATAAGATTTGCGATCGCTAATTCAAATATATACATATTAATTTTGTGAGCCATATACCCTTTCTAACTGAGTGTATATAGCAGTCCTATATCATTTGTGGATTTTTTTGGTTTGTGGAAGGACACCCCGATGGGGTGTCCTTCCACAAACCATTTAGGATTGCTATAGCTGTCGCCATTCTTGTTAGGACATAAAATCCAAATAGTGTGAGGCGGAGCTTCGCTCCGCCTCACACTATTTGGATTTTGATTTGTCTTGATAAAAGTGGCTAAGGCTATATATGACGAATTTCAAGAAAATAGCTACTTTTTGGATTTATCGCTTTTGTTTAGGCAAAAAAGTATGATACGCACTGTTAAACACCGCCTCTCATACTTTTGCTTTGAATAACTCTGGCGAAAGCTCTAAGTCAAGCTATTTTGCTGATGTTTGCTCAATTTTTTATCGCTAGTGTATTGAAATGTCTCGGATAATTCCTCTATAGCGTGGATTGCTAATTAAAACTTAGCGATGCTCGCTATTTTTGTTTTTAACGCAATAATACAAATTTAAATCCCAAAAGAGAGTTGCGGCGCACAGCGCCGCAACTCTCTTTTTTTTGAAAAGCTTCGCTTTGCGAGGCTTTTCTTATGAGTGAACTGAGCCATTAGGCATCGTTGCTCCTTTGAAATTGACATTTGTTAGTTTGACCATAACCTTCTCGCCAAAACCAACTTTTGCGCCGCTTAAATCTGCGCCGCTTAAATCTGCACCACTCAAATCTGCACCAATTAAATTAGCTCCGCGTAAATCTGCATTTTGCAAATTAGCTTGAAATAAATTTGCCCGAAACAAATTAGCCCCTTGCAGATTTGCACCTTGAAAATTGACACGATGCAAGAAAGCATCGGTCAAGTCAGCATTACTGAGATTGGCATAGCTAAGATTACGTCCTTCTAAATACTTCTCGCGCAGATTTGCACCCCTAAAATCGGCTCCAGTTAAATCAGGCTTTTGTGATTTTGGTGAAGCTTGAGTAGGTTCATGTAATTTACTATGCGACTCTGGCTGAGGATTGGTTTGTCTACTGGCTTGCTGGCGGGACTGCGAAGATTGGTAAGACTGATAGGATTGGTAGGTATGAGATTGATATTGTGATTGATGGGGACGATAACGTTCTGAAGATTGTTCTGAAGATTTTTGTTGCGCTTGATATGTGTTTTGATGAGCGCTCTGGTACTTGCTTTGATATCTAGTTTGGTGTTGGTGATATTGCCGATTAGTTTGGGCTGTAGTTTGATACGAAGATTTGGCTTGTGAATTGGATACTTTCTGTTCTACAGCCTTGCGTAAACTATCTCTTGCGTGGTTAATTTCTTTCAGCTTTTCTTGAGCTTGCAGTTGCTGTTGCACATTCTCTCTGGGAATGCGATCGGGATGCCATAGCAAAGCTAGCGCTTTATAAGCTTTATTGACATCTTCTAAGGTTGCGTTAGATGTCAAACCTAGAAGTTTGTAGCATTGATCGATTTCCATATTTGTCGATTCCTCAGCACCAGAGAGTTATAGTTTTTACGCTGACAATCGATCCCAAGTGTATCAAAACAACCAAGTCAAAACTCACTGCGTAAATTTAATTAATTTTTTAAGTTGTTGAAGTTGGCTGCGCCGCCTCAACAACTATTCCAAAGTAATCACAAATTGCTTGATTAATCGTTGCTTCACCATGCATATCTAGCTGATCTGCATTTGCCAAGTCCGGAGCTTGAGGTGACATATTTAAAAACGACCAGTCACCTTCATAAAATTCTTGGGGCGAAATAATCAAATGATCGGCGTAGTCTTTCACCCCAGCAATTAGAGTTTCTGCTTCTAAAAAGCCCTCACGAGTAAGGCAAACCAAAGGAATACCAACTCGCAAAGCCTCAGCTAATGTGCCGTAACCTGGTTTGGTGACAAGCAGATCGCACACTACCATCAGATCAACAGGACGGAGCCGATCGCAATTAGCTTTAGTCAGATTTGGTAAATCTGGAGCATCACGATCAAAGGTGACAAATTGCCAGTCTGGAAAGTTGGCAAGATTTTGATAAGGAATTGATTGCAGGCTCAGCCCCCCAAAAGTGAGTAATGCTGTGGGGCGATCGCTATCTAAATTAAATTTTTTCCGTAAATATTCTGCCGAATGCCTAGGGATTGCGCCAGTTAGCCCCACATCTTCAATGTTTGGGAAACAACTCATTGGTTCTGCAAAGGGTAAGCGAAATAGGCGATCGCAATGGCTATAAGTTTCTGATAAGCGATCTGCCATTTCCATAAACTTGCCACCCCAATCGCGATAAATAAAATCCCAGCCAAAATTTCCTGCCATCCAACAAGGAATTTTGGCAGCTTTAGCAATCTCTGCAACCATTGGCGGAATATCACCGAATATCAAATCCACATGATTTTCTTCAAGAAACTTGACTTCAGCTTCAATCAAACCTGCTTGCTGTTCGCGAATTTGTTGCCATGCTTCAAAAGTTGCTTCGCGATCGACTTGCAAGCTATCGATCTGGATTACGCCCACATCAAACACACGCGGATGATAAATAAAATCACCTTCGATATACTCTTCCAATAACCAACGTGGAGCCATCGTCGCAATAATCAGCTTTATATCAGGCGATCGCTGTTGTAGTTCCGCAAGAACTGCTGCCGTGCGCGTCGCATGACCGAAACCGTGATTGGTAATTGCAGTATATAAAGTAGGCATAGAGCTTTTCTGATTTTTCAATCGCGCTGCGATTCATTGACTGGCTGCTGCAAAACTGGAAGAACTGAACTAACTACAACTTGCTCAGTTGCAGGCAAAATGTTAGTTACGGAAATATCTCCAGTTTCTTGATCATTACCATCTTGCCCTGCCCCGCGCATACTGACAAGATAAATGCTGCTCAGAGTCAAAATCACGCCAATCCATTGCACCAGAGTCAAATGCTCACCCAAAAAAAGACTGCTAAACATGAGTGCAAATACTGGCGTTGAGAAGGTCAAAGCGCTCAAGGTGGTCAAGCTACCTGATGAGGCAAAAAAGAAAAATAATCCATAGGCGATCGCGCTACCCATAATTGCCATATAGCCCATCCCTAGCCAACCCCAAGCACTCAAGGCTTGCCATTGCTGCTGTTCGATCTGATTAGAAATCAACAATAAAGGCAACCCACCAATAATCATGTGCCAACCAGTCGCCATCACAGGATCGGCATGACGCACCACAGGACGGATCAAAATCGTACCGATCGCCATTGACAACGAAGCACCGAGCATAAACCATTCACCTAGAGTAAATACTCCCGCCTCTAAAACCTTTGCAAAGTCACCTGTGAGTAAAGCTGTCATCAGTTCTGATGGCAACCCAATTAGCCCGATTCCGACGATACCGACAAATAAACCAAGCGTTGCCCCAAGCCCAATTCTCTCTTTGTATAAAACCGCAGCCATCACCGCCACTGCAAGAGGTTGAGAATCAATTAGTAGCGATCCTAGCCCCGCATTAGTCCGCACTAAGCCCTGTGCCAAAAAACCTTGAAACATCGTGCCATCAACTAATGCAAACAAACTAATCCATAACCAAGCTTGCCAACCATTAGGCTGCTGTCTCCCAAAGTAAGCCGCACCAACAATTAATAATAAACCTGCGGGAATCAATCGCACTGCTGCCATGAACATTGGGCTCGTCTGAGGCAGCAATGCTTTCATCACTACCATCGCTGTACCCCAAAGGAAAAATGGTGCAATTATTAAAGGGGACTGACGAGTTAGCCCAGAGGTACTGGCTGGTGTAGATGGCTGCATATTGTAGTTATTGAATAGGAATTGCAAATTTTGCTTGCGAACATGCTTAGAGCTGTCGCTATTTCAAGAAGCGTTAGGTGGCGCTTCGCTCCGCCTAACGCTTCTTGAGCTTTGATAAGAATTATTAATCATATTATCTCGATCAAAAACCAGAATTTTGAATCATTGCCAACAAAGCGGATAAGAATCCATCAAAAGGAATGTATCGCACTAATTCTTTTTTATCAAAATCGGTTTTTTGAAAGCTTACCGAAGGCGGACTTTTTAAAAACCGATTTTGATGTTTCCCTTGTCAAAGGCGATGAAAACATCAAAATCGGTTTCATAGTGAGAATTGCTGTGCATCGCGTTCTTTTTGATGGTTATGTTAGTGGGGCGCATGTTCTCAAAATTCAGAAATTTATCGGAAAAACTTGAACTTTTGTGAAGTGCTTGCCCTGTATGCGTTACACTAATTTGATTTAAAAGTAAAATCCTGAAATGCTTGCAGTCAGAGCTTTTCAGCGCTCCAATAAAGAATTGTGGCAATAAGTATTTAAAAAAAACTGCTCAAATCCCTATAAATTAATCGTTGTGTATATACACAAGTGGCAAGTTGCTATTAGAATGATCAAACAGAAGTCATAGTCAGTGCGGCTTCCACAAAAAGCGATCGCACAAATATTTCTTTGACATTAAACTCATACTCACAAATCATCTCTATATATAAGGGGAAACCTATGAACAAAGGTGAACTAGTTGATGCTATTGCTAAAAAAGCTGCCGAAAAGGGCTTGTCAGTCAATAAAAAGACTGCCGACGAAGTTCTTTCTGCAACGCTTGAAGTAATCATCGATACTGTAGCTGGCGGAGACAAAGTAACTTTGGTTGGATTTGGCTCCTTTGAAGCTCGCGATCGCAAAGCCCGCGAAGGTCGCAACCCTAAGACTGGCGAAAAGATGGAAATCCCTGCAACTAAGGTTCCTGCCTTCTCTGCTGGTAAGTCCTTCAAAGAACAAGTCAGTCCTCCTTCTGACTAATTCTTGAAAAAAAGAGGATGCGCTAAGCGCATCCTCTTTTTTTGTTGACAAGCTCACAAATAAGCTCAAGACTAGACGAAAGCTGAGAGCTTGCAATACCCATGACTACTCTACTGTCTAACTCGTTATCAAGTTTTGCGTGTGCTTGGTTCAGGTGGATTCGGTCAAACTTATTTGGCGGAAGATACACAGATGCCATCGCGACGGATTTGTGTGATCAAGCAACTTAAGGCGATCACAGATAATCCTGATATTTACAAAATTGTACGCGATCGCTTTCAACGGGAGTCGGTGACACTGGAAGCCTTGAGCAAAGATAACGGACTTGTGCCAGAGCTTTATGCTTCATTTTGCGAAGATAACGAATTTTATCTGGTTCAAGAATGGATTGATGGGAAGGATCTGCATGATCTAGTGAGTACAGAGGGATGTTTGGCAGAAGCTAAGGTAGTGTCATGAATTATTCGCGGAAGGCGGTCATGTTTAGCATGATCACGCTCGACAACAAGCCAAAAAAGAGTTAAACAACTAGTTTCATTGGGAAAAGCGCCAATCTCATCAGATTTAGTGCGAAATTCACGAAACAGCCGATCCAAATGATTAGTGGTCCGGAATATGGTGACGTAAATCAGAATCAAACTGATAGAAGGAGAAAGTCAACTCTTAAGTCTCCGAAAATTTAAAGACAATTACGAATTACGGGGGACAGACAAAAAACAAAAAGAGAGTTGCAGCGCAACTCTCTTTTTGTTTTTTGTCATCATTAGCGCAATTGTTTCATTTGATTGATTTCAGCTTGTTGAGAGCTGAGAATTTCCTGAGCCATTTTTTGGATTTCAGGACGTTTGGACTTAGCGATCGCATCTTTTGCCATTACTAAAGCACCCTCATGATGCGGAACCATCGCATCTAGAAACCGTAAATCAAATTTATCATCAGCTTTTCCCAAGTCCACACTCATCATATTGCGGCACCCACTGTTTATTGCCCTCTTGAACTATAGCAATGTAAGCTTTGCTTAGGACATAAAACCCAAAAGATGGCAGAGCGAAGCTCTGCCATCTTTTGGGTTTTGAATTGTCCTATCTATCTCTTACGTTGCTATACATTCCTAATTAGCAACTCTAAGCGTGATATCACTAGCTGCGATCACGACATCAGTTCCAGTACCGATCGCGATACCGACATTTGCCTGTGCTAGAGCAGGAGCATCATTGATGCCATCACCCACCATCGCTACAATTTTTCCTTCGGCTTGTAACTCCCTGATTTTTGCCACCTTTTGGTCGGGACGGACTTGAGCAAAGACTCGCTTGATCCCTACTTCATGCGCGATCGCCTCTGCTGTAGCTTGATTATCACCTGTCAGCATTACTACTTCGATTTTCATGCGTTGCAAATCCCTAACCACTATTTGGGACGAAGGTTTGACTTTATCGTCAATACCAATTAAGCCTCGTGCAACATAATTAACAGCAATCAACACCACTGTTTTACCACCAATTTCCCAAGCATCTTGATATTGATGGAGCGCACTGGTGTCAATCCTTTGTTGATCCATCCATAACCTTGTTCCAACTTGGACTAGACAATTTTCAACCTTGCCTTCGACTCCATTACCTGCGATTGCCTCAAAACCAATCACTTTAGGTATATCAAGTCCTTGTTGTTTCGCATATTCTACGATCACTTCCGCTAAAGGATGTTCAGAATTGCGTTCAATCGCTGCTACCATTTGTAATAATTCTCGAGCATCGGGATTGAGGGTAAAAAAATCTGTGACAGTGGGTTTACCTTCCGTAACCGTTCCTGTTTTATCCAAGACAATCGTTTTAGATCAAAAAAATTCGGAGTCAGAAAAATTTTAATCCTGTTAGACTAGATAAGGTGCAAAATTTGCTAAACAAGTAATTTTACGCATAAACTTAACTCTTGAAAGACCTTCGGATAATTACCACTATGTTTTGGGCGGATAAATTTGCAGTAGATGCAAGCGGCGATCGCATTATAGTCAACGATTCCAAAACCCCCTCTGGGCGCGTTCATGTCGGCTCATTGCGCGGGGTTGTGATTCACGATGCCATTTATCGCGCCCTCAAACATGCAGGTAAACCCGTCACCTTCACCTATGGCGTTGATGATTATGATGCATTAGACACCGTACCCCACTATTTAGATCAAGCCAAATTTGCACCCTATCTGGGACAACCTCTCTGCAATGTTCCTTCACCTGATGAGACAGCAGCTACTGATTACGCCAAATACTTCATGGGCGAATTTCTAGAAGTATTCGAGCATTTAGGCGTACGTCCCGAAATTTATTACCTGCGCGATCTCTATCGTTCAGGCAAGATGAATCAATATATTGATATCTTCTTGAAAAATGCTCATCTCGTCCGTGAAGCCTACAAAGAAGTCAGCAAAGCCGATCGCCCCTCCAATTGGTATCCCTTCCAAACCATTTGCGAAAACTGCGGCAAGATCGCGACTACGGTTGTCACTGACTACCAAGATGGCAAAGTATTTTATGCCTGTCAGCCCAACGCGATGGAGTACGTCAAAGGCTGTGGTCATACAGGCTGGATCTCGCCCTTTGATGGCAATGGCAAATTGCCTTGGAAAGTAGAATGGGTTGCTAAATGGGAAGTTATCGGCGTATCGATTGAATTGGCGGGTAAAGACCATTCCCAAAAAGGTGGCTCTCGCGATGTCGCTAATTCCATTTGTCGGAAGGTTCTCAAAAAGAATCCACCTACCCATGCGCCCTATGAATTTATATTGGTAAATGGAACCAAGATGAGTTCTTCTAAAGGTGTCGGTTCTAGTGCTAAGGAAATCGCCGATTTATTACCACCTGAACTACTACGATTCTTAATGTTGCGGACACAGCCTCGCAGCGTGATCAATTTCTCGCCTAACTACGAGACAATTACTCGTTTATTCCGTGACTACGATACCTTGATTGACAAATATCAGGCTGATACAGTCAAAGATGCAAAGGCTCTAGAAGATTTAGTTCCTTTAATCTATTCGCAATTGAATACAGATGAGCAGGTCTCAGGTTATCAAGCTTTTGATTTCAGTACCTTAATTTCCTTGCTGCAAATCCCTCACCTCGATCTCGAAGCCGAGATTGCTGAGAGAAGTGATAATCCCCTCAGCGATCGCGACTGGGAAGTAGTATGTGATCGCATCCGTGTTGGCAAAAAATGGCTGCAAGACTATGCTGATGAAGAAGAGAAACTAGTTCTCTATCTAGATTCGGTGCCTGAAAAAGCGTCAACTCTTACCACTGAGCAAGTAACTTATCTTGAAGCATTAGCGACTAATCTCGCAGGTGATATTAATTGGGAAGGCGAAGAACTGCAAACCCTCTTATTTAGTACTTCTAAGCAAGTTGAAGTTTCTCAAAAGAGTGCATTTGCCGCAGTGTATTACACGTTCTTAAATAAGGAGCGTGGTCCCAAGGCAGGAAGCTTGCTTTCTTATCTGGATAAAGCATTTGTGATTCAGCGCATTCAAGATGCGATCGCTCTAAATCTCACGGCTAATAAATCCTAATAAAAAACGACGCTTCGCGCCGTTTTTTATTAAGATTTGCACTGTACTCTAGTTTAACAAATCGAGAGAAAACGGCGTAAAACTTTACAAAAAACCTTTTTAGGATTTGATTATGCTAAATACTAAGCATAATGTTAAGCTTTACTCACGTAAAAAAAACGTGAGTTCGGGAGGCGATCTCTGCCCGCGATCTCAATTTTTTCCAAGAACATAACCCGATCTTGCGACATACTGTATTGTGCCGCAGTCAAACCCTCCACGCCGCGATGTTGTTGACCGACTATCTTTACCTTGGGGCACTATTCAAAAATAGGGTTCAACCAAGTAAAAGAAGAGCATAAGCCACTTGACTACCTTTTATCCCAAAGCACAAAATGGCTATGCCATTTTGTGCTTTTAAAACCCTTATAGGGTTTGGGGTTTAATTCACAGAAGTGTTGCAACACTTTTGTGAATTGGTATTAGAGAAATGGGGATGCAAGTTTTAATGCAATAAATGCATTAGAGTTTTGCAATTATTAAATAAAGTTTAAAAATATGTAGTTTCTTATACGAATCGAGATCGAAACGTTAAGTAGTGTAAACGAAGTATAAAAGTTTCAATAGCGCTTGAGAACTGGAAGTTTTGCGGTTTTGCTTAAATAGCGATCGCCAAAATCATGAGATCTCAAGCCTGAGCCAAGGATTAAGTAATATGGCAAATAAAATAGAAGACCTAAAATCCGCAAAAGATGGTCTTGCTGTAAAAGCCGAAATCGACCGATTCGCCGAAATTGGCTGGGAAGCGATCGATAACGAAGATTTGCAACATCGCTTGAAATGGTTGGGCGTATTCTTTCGCAAAAGTACCCCTGGTCGCTTTATGGTACGGATGCGCATTCCCAATGGCTTGCTGAGTAGCGATCAGATGCGTGTATTAGCTTCTGTAGTCGAAAAGTGCGGTGAACATGGTGTTGCGGATATCACCACCCGACAAAATATTCAAATGCGCGGCATTCTCATTGAGGATGTCCCTGAAATGTTTGAGAAGTTTAGATCCGTGGGACTGACGAGCGTACAGTCAGCCATGGACAACATCCGTAATATTACAGGCTCACCCGTCGCAGGTATTGACTCTAATGAGCTTTACGATACTCGCGAACTTGCTATCCAAGTCCAAAACTTACTTACAAATAATGGTGAAGGGAATCCCGCTTTCACGAACTTACCGCGCAAATTTAACATCGCGATCGCAGGTTGTCGGGATAACTCGACCCATGCCGAAATCAATGATTTAGCGTTTGTGCCAGCTTTTAATGAAGAGAATAAAGAAGTATTTGGATTTAATGTATTAGTTGGTGGATTTTTCTCGGCTAAGCGTATTGCGGCTGCAATTCCCTTAAATGTTTGGGTTCCACCTAAAGATGTGGTTGCGCTTTGTGAAGCATTACTAATAGTATTCCGAGACAATGGACTCCGAGAAAAGCGAGACAAAGCGCGTTTAATGTTTTTAATTGATGAGTGGGGAATTGAAAGATTCCGTGCTGAAGTGGAAAAGCAAATGGGTAAACCACTTGTTCCATCTGCTCTTAAAGATGAGATCGAATGGGAAAAGCGTGATCACATTGGGGTTCACAAACAAAAGCAAGCAGGAATGAACTATGTCGGGCTGCAAATTCCTGTTGGGCGGATGTATGCCGCTGACATGTATGAATTTGCAAGGGTTGCAGACACTTATGGCAACAGTGATATGCGCCTCACAGTTGAGCAGAATCTGCTCATTACTAATGTGAGCGATGAGCAATTGCCAGCGCTTCTGCAAGATCCACTACTTCAGAAGTTCCCTGTCGATCCTGACAACCTCATGCGCGGTCTGGTTTCCTGCACTGGCAACCAGTTCTGTCCTGTAGCGATCGTGGAAACTAAAAATCGCTCCCTTGCGCTCACCAAACAACTTGCCGAAGACTATATTCTTCCTAAAGTTGTGCGGATTCATTGGAGTGGTTGCCCTAATTCCTGCGCTCAGCCTCAAGTTGCCGATATTGGCTTTACGGGTTGCAAAGCTCGTAAAGATGGCAAGGTTGTTGATGGTGTGGACATTTACATGGGTGGCATGGTGGGTAAAGATGCTCATCTTGGAACCTGTGTAATGGAAAAAGTTCCATGCGAGGACTTGTACGAAGTGGTCGGCAAGCTCCTAGTTGATCGCTTTGGGGCTACTCCTAAAGCGAACTCTGCAAACGCAGTGATCGCAACACCATCGGCAGAACTTATTTCTGTCAGCTAACCAATTACAAGTTCAATCTAATTCACTCAAATTCAGTTTATATTAAGGAAATCAATGAGTACATTCTCTCGTCGTAAGTTTTTGACCACCGCAGGTCTTTCTACTGTTAGCGCGATCGCTTTAAATGCTTGTACAGGAGGCGGTGAAGCGCCTAAAACAACGGACGCTACCACAAAGGCAAGTCCATCTGCGACAGCAACTTCCACACCTAAAGTTAGTGCTGCCGACGCTCCAGAAACAACTAAAGCTAAGCTTGGGTTCATTGCTCTAACCGACTCTGCACCCCTCATTATTGCCAAAGAAAAAGGATTGTTTGAGAAATACGGCATGAAGGATGTCGAAGTGCTCAAGCAAGCTTCTTGGGGAACTACCCGTGACAATATTGTCCTTGGCTCTGAGGCGGGTGGTATTGATGGCGCTCACATTCTTTCTCCAATGCCTTACTTAATTGCTGAAGGTAAAATTACCAATGGCAACAAAGTGCCAATGTATATCTTGGCTAGGTTGAACACCAACGGTCAAGCGATGTCGATCGCGAATGAGTTTAAAGAACTAAAAATCACTCTCAAGAGTGACACCCTCAAGGACAGCTTTGCCAAAATCAAGTCTGGCGGGAAAGAGGTCAAATGCGCAGTAACCTTCCCAGGAGGCAATCACGATCTTTGGATGCGTTATTGGCTAGCATCAAATGGTATTGATCCAAACACCGATGTCAGCACGATCGTTGTGCCACCGCCCCAAATGGTCGCTAATATGAAAGCTGGCAACATGCAAGCTTTCTGTGTTGGAGAACCTTGGAATGCTCGTCTAGTTGCTCAAAACGTTGGTTATACAGCTTTTATTACAGGCGAATTCTGGAAAGATCATCCTGAAAAAGCCTTCACAATGCGTGGTGATTGGGTTGACAAGAATCCTAAAGCTGCCAAGGCGATACTTGCAGCCGTTCTCGAAGCTCAAGTCTGGTGTGAGAAGGCTGAAAACAAAGAAGAGATGTGTAAGATCATCGGTGCTGACAAGTGGTTGAAAGTTCCTGCTGCTGAAATTTTGGGTAGACTCCAAGGTAAGGTTGACTACGGCGATGGCAGAACTCTTGACAATCCCGATTTGGCGATGAAGTTCTGGAAAGATAATGCTTCTTATCCATACAAGAGCCACGATCTTTGGTTTGTGACTGAAGATATGCGTTGGGGTTACTTTGATGCTGACACTGATGCCAAGAAGTTGGTTGATAAGGTTAACCGTGAAGATATCTGGAAAGAAGCTGCGAAGATGATTGGCAAGGAAGCTGATATTCCTAAGAGTACTTCTCGCGGTATTGAGACTTTCTTTGATGGAATCAAGTTCGATCCCGAAAATCCTAGCGAGTATCTGAAGGGACTGAAGATCAAGAAAGCATAATATCGACTATCGACAAAAGGCTGCGCAAAGCACAGTCTTTCGTACCCGAAGTAGGGGCAATTCATGAATTGCCCCTACTTCCGTCAAATTAATTACTTCCAATTTAGGAGACAAAAAAATGGCAGCAGGCAGCATAACTTCTAAATTCACGCTTAATAACATAGGTGAATGGTTGCAACAGCAAGCAAAATATTTAATTCCGCCATTATTAGCGCTGGTCTTACTTTTATCGACTTGGCAAGTACTATGTTCTGGGAAGAAACCCCCATTACCGCCTCCTGCCAAAGTTTGGGAAGAAACTCAACCATACATTTGGCATCCATTCTTTGACCGCGAATATTATGATGTCAATGCCAAAGAAAAAATTGATAGCCCAGCTCGCAAAGAGCTCAAAGACAAAGTAACGATCGAACAGGGCTTGGGGGTCAAAACCATGATCAGCGTTCGGCGCGTGGCGATCGGTTACTCCGCCTCAGCTATTGTGGGGATTGCACTAGGTATTGCGATCGGCACAAATGCTTTTCTGTATCGCGCTTTTGATCCAATCTTCCAAGTATTACGAACTATTCCTCCGCTTGCATGGTTGCCGATCGCTTTAGCAGCGTTTAGTGGCATGAATGAATCTCTTCAGACTATTGGGTTAAACGTCAACGAAGCGGCAGGACTATTTGTGATTTTTGTCACTTCGATTTGGCCGATCCTGATGAATACTGCTGTAGGCGTGCAGCAGGTTCCTCAAGACTATCGCAACGTGTCAAGGGTATTGCGGCTCGGCAAATTTGATTACTTCATCACAATCTTGATGCCCTCAGCCGCACCCTATATCTTTACTGGTTTACGCATCGCTGTAGGTTTATCTTGGTTAGCGATCGTGGCTGCGGAAATGTTGACCGCAGGTGGTGGCATCGGCTTCTTTATTTGGGATAGTTACAATAGTGGCAAGCAAAGCGAACTAATTCTTGCACTGTTATATATCGGCTTAGTTGGTCTATTGCTTGACAAGCTGGTTTATTACATTAGTAAATTTGCCGTCCAGTCAGATTCGTAAGTTCATCCTATCCAACAAGGGGCTTAAGCCCCTTGTCTGTAATAAAATAATCAATTAAAACCCGCTACAGTAATATGCAGACCCTCGATCTTACAGATAACAACCAGAAAAAAAATCAAGACCCTTTTTTAGTAATAGATGGAGTTTCCAAGGTTTACCAAACTGCCAGAGGCCCCTATACCGTTCTTGAAAACGTGAACTTAACGGTATATGAAGGCGAATTTATTTGTGTGATCGGTCACTCTGGTTGCGGTAAATCGACATTACTAAATATGGTGGCGGGTTTTAATAGACCAACTGCTGGAGAGATTTGCTTAAAATCAAAACCAATACTGCGTCCAGGGCCCGATCGCATGGTAGTTTTTCAAAACTATTCCCTATTGCCTTGGATGAGCGCATTTGAAAATGTGTATCTTGCTGTAAAGCAAGTTTATACCGACAAATCTAAAGAAGAAAAGACTAAGATTGCCAAAGATAGTCTCGCTTTAGTGGGCTTAACTGAAGCAATAAATAAAAGACCAAAAGAACTCTCTGGAGGTATGCGTCAAAGGGTATCGATCGCCCGTGCATTGTCAATTCGCCCTGAAGTCCTCATCCTTGATGAACCCTTCGGCGCATTGGATGTAATGACTCGCGAAGAGTTGCAAGAAGAACTACTCTCAATTTGGCGAGCCAATAAAGTAACAGCCCTGATGATCACCCATGACATCGATGAAGCTTTATTCTTAGCCGATCGCATTGTTCTTATGAGCAACGGTCCCGCCGCCCATATCGCTGAAGTTATTGACATACCCTTCTCCCGACCTCGCGATCGCAAAGCGATCTCTGATGATCCTCGCTATTACACTCTTCGCAACTACATTCTTGAATTTCTATATAGCCGTTTTGCCCTTGCTGATGAGGCGGAATAAATTACGAATTATCAATTACGAATTACGAATTATCAAGTTAATAGTTCATGATTCCTTAATTGCTAAATCGTAACGCTCAATCCTCAATTCGTAATTCGTAATTCGTAATTTATCTAAAAACCATTATGTCTGCATTCCTAGAAATCGATCACGTCAGTCGTGTTTTTAAGACCCAAAATGGGCAGCCATATGTTGCTGTCAAAGATGTCTATTTTGAGATGAAAGAAGGCGAATTCGTCTCGATTATTGGACATTCAGGCTGTGGTAAGTCAACGGTTTTAAATATTCTGTCAGGCTTAGATAAAGCTAGTGCTGGCGGTATTGTTTTGGAAGGGAGAGAAATCAACGAACCTGGTCCCGATCGCATGTTGGTGTTCCAAAACCATTCGCTATTGCCTTGGTTAACGGTGAGGCAGAATATTGGTTTGGCGGTAAATCGAGTCTTGAGAGATTTACCTAAAGAAGAACGTCGTCGGATTATTCAAGAAAATATTGATTTAGTTGGGTTAAGTCACGCAGCAGATAAGTATCCTAGAGAAATTTCAGGCGGCATGAAGCAACGGGTGGGAATTGCTCGTGCTTTGTCGATTAAACCAAAGATTTTATTGCTCGATGAACCTTTTGGTGCGTTGGATGCCCTGACTAGGGGGCGCTTACAAGAGAAGCTAATGCAGATTTGCGACGAAAGCAAAATTTCGGCAGTGATGATCACCCATGATGTCGATGAAGCTCTGTTACTAAGCGATCGCATTGTCATGATGACCAACGGGCCAGAAGCGAAAATTGGACAGATTCTTACCGTTGATTTACCCCATCCACGCAAAAGGCTTGAGTCCGTCAATCACCCGAATTATTATCGACTCAGAGGAGAAGTTGTTAGCTTCCTCGATCGTCAGAAGCAAATCAAAATTGAACGCGCTAAAAATAAGAATACAGCAGCGATCAGTATGGGAAATATCGAAAAAACCAATCTCACAATTGGCTACATTCCTCTTACTGATTGCGCTCCCTTTGCGATCGCCCAAGAGAAAGGATTATTTGCTAAATATGGTCTAGATGTTACGCTCTCCAAAGAAAATAGCTGGAATGACCTCGCCGAAGGCATTCGCGAAGGTCGTCTGGATGCAGCCCAAATGGTTACAGGTATGCCCCTTGCCATTAGCCTCGGAATGGGAAATAAGATTCCAGTCCCCGTGGTAACTTCCCTAACATTGAGCCGTAATGGTAATGCGATCACCCTCAGTAATAAGCTCAAAGAGGAAGGTGTACATGATCTTGCTTCCCTTAAAGCATATATCGATAAATTTGCTAATGATGCATATAATCCTGCGATCGGCATGGTACATCATGCTTCCATGCACAACTTGCTCCTGCGGCATTGGCTAGCTAGTGGTGGAATTCAACCAGAGCAAGATGTGGATGTAATCGTAATTCCACCGCCACAAATGGTTTCCAACCTGATGGCAAACAATATTATCGGTTACTGTGTTGGCGAACCTTGGAATGTCAGGGCTGTAAATAGTAACGTAGGCTTTGTGGTAGCAACTGATCTTGATATTTGGCGAGGACATCCAGAGAAGGTATTAGGCGTTCGGAAAGATTGGGCTGAGCAATATCCCAATACGCATTTGGAGCTTGTCAAGGCTCTATTGGAAGCAGCACAGTTCTGCGAACCGTTGGAAAATCGTGATGAAGTAGTGCTGACTTTGGCAAGCCCCAATTATCTCAATATCGATCCCGTTTATATTCGCCCAGGCTTTGCTGGTCCCTATCGCGTCAGCAACATGGAAGCGAAATATGAGAAAGATTTCTGCCAATTTGGTGTGGGCAATATGCCGTCCCGCAAGGAGCATCTATGGGTGCTGACCCAAATGGCTCGTTGGGGATTGGTTAATTTCCCAGAGAATCACGCAGAGGTAATTTACAACTTGCTTGCAACTAATGTCTATCAGCAAGCAGCAAAGGAACTAGATATTCCGATTATCGACGAAGATAAAACGCCAATTGTTTTAGCTGATGGTTCTGTGTTTGATCCTAGCGATCCGATCGCAGCTTTACAATCTATGCCCTACTCTAAATTCACGGAAACCAACTATTTTGATGCTGTCAAAGGTTTCGCTAGCAAAAAAGTAGCTGTTCGCCAATAGCTAAATAACCGTCTATGTCTGCATCTAGCCCTTCTACCCAATCTATACCGCAAATCGTCAAAACCCTTTGTCCTTACTGTGGCGTTGGCTGCGGCCTAGAGGTTGTGGAAACAACGAATCAACCAACAGTCAAATTTCCCGATCGCTTTAAAGTGCGAGGCGATCGCGCACATCCTTCTAGCCAAGGTATGGTCTGTGTCAAGGGTGCGACTATTGCTGAATCAATTCAAAAAGATCGACTACTGCATCCGATGATGCGCGATCGCCTTGATGATGAATTTCGCCAAGTTAGTTGGGATGAAGCTCTGGATGCGATCGTTAATCGGATGCAGCATGTGCTCTCTACCAAAGGCGCAGATGCACTCTGCATGTACGGTTCAGGGCAATTCCAAACCGAGGATTATTACATTGCTCAAAAGTTATTTAAAGGTTGTTTAGGAACTAATAACTTTGATGCGAACTCACGGCTTTGCATGTCATCGGCAGTTTCAGGCTATGCCAAAAGCTTCGGCTCCGACGGGCCCCCCTGTTGCTATGAAGATTTAGATATTACCGATTGTCTATTTGCGATCGGTACAAACACGGCTGAATGTCATCCGATTATTTTCAATCGCTTTCGGAAACATCACAAAAAAAATCCCCATGTTAAGCTCATCGTCGTTGATCCGCGCCGCACCCAAACCGCAGCAGTCGCTGATTTGCATTTAGCAGTTCAACCAGGTACAGATATCGATTTATTAAATGGTATCGCCCATTTGTTATTGAAATGGGAAAAATGCGATCGCGAATTTATTGAGCAGCACACCACAGGTTTTGCTGAATTTGCAGAAATCACGCAACTCTATACGCCAGAATTTGTAGCGCGACGTTGTGAAATTGATATTAACGATCTAGAACTAGCAGCTAAATATTGGGCAGAATCTTCACGAGTTCTATCCATTTGGTCAATGGGTGTCAATCAATCCACTCAAGGCACAGCTAAAGTCCAATGCATTATCAATCTCCATTTACTTACTGCTCAAATTGGTAAGGCTGGATCTGGCCCCTTCTCATTGACTGGGCAGCCCAATGCGATGGGAGGAAGAGAAGCTGGCGGCTTAGCGCATTTATTGCCTGGATATAGATTTGTTGCGAATCCTCAACATCGTGCTGAACTAGAAACATTTTGGGGATTGCCTGATGGTCAAATATCCAGTCAAGTCGGACGCACTGCATGGGATATAATTCGCGGCTTAGAAGTCGATGAAGTTGACTTTCTCTGGATTGCGGCGACAAATCCTGTCGTTAGTTTTCCTGATCTGGTGAGGACTAAAGCTGCTTTAAAGCGATCGCCTTTCACTGTCTATCAAGATGCATATTACCCAGTCGAAACCTCTGCTTTTGCGCATATTATGCTCCCAGCTACACAATGGAGTGAGAAGACTGGCACAATGACTAATTCTGAACGTTGTGTCACTCTCTGCCAAGCCTTTCAGCCGCCTCTCGGAGAAGCTCGTGATGATTGGTCGATTTTTGCTGAAGTTGGTCGCCGCCTCGGTTTTGCCGACAAGTTCAACTTCCAATCTTCGGCAGACGTGCATTCTGAATTTGTGCAGATCACTCGCGATCGCCCCTGTGACATGACAGGAATTAGTCACGTGAAACTGGCGGAACTAGGTGTAATGCAATGGCAAGCTTCCGATCAACATCCTGAACAAGACCAAGTTCACAATAAGCGACTCTACACCGATCTCCAATTTCATATGCCCGATCGCAAAGCTAGATTTGGAGCTTATCATTCCAAAGGTGTATTTGAAATTCCCGATGAGCAATATCCATTTATCCTTACCACAGGCAGACTTTATGGACATTGGCACACGCAAACTCGCACGGGTCGCATTGATAAAATCTGTCAAATGCATCCAAATCCCTTTATCGAAATCCATCCCAAGGATGCGAACAAATTTGGTATTAATAACGGCGATCTCGTAGAAGTGCGATCGCGTCGTGGTTCTTCTAAGTTTCCTGCTCTGGTGACAGAGGCGATCGCCAGAGGCGTTTTATTTGTACCCATGCATTGGGGGACTCTCTGGGCAGATAATGCGGAGGCGAATGCGCTCACCCATCCTGAAGCCGATCCTGACTCGAAGCAGCCAGAATTAAAGGCTTGCGCTGTAGCGATTAAGAGACTTCACTAAAACATAAGGTACTCATGTTTTAGATTGTGTAGATGCTATAGTTTCAAGTAGAGATGAGGTTAACCATGAGTACCCAAGTCACGATCACTTTACCCGATGAAATTTATCAACGCGCCGAACGCTTTGCGAGATTGGCTAATCGCGATGTGGCTAGTATTTTGGCAGATACGCTCCAACTTTCTATACCACTAACTAGAGCAAATGTTTTTGATTTAGAGCCTGTTTCTTGTCTTTCTGACAATCAAGTGTTATCTCTAACACGGCTACAAATGCAGCCCGTTCAAGATGCTCGATTGAGTGAATTACTCGATCGCCAACAATCTGGACTTTTAGTTGAAAGTGAGCGACTGGAGTTACAAACTTTAATGCAAATCTATCAAGAGGGTTTATTGCGTAAAGCAACAGCTCTCAGTGAAGCGGTAAATCGTGGTTTAATGGAACCTTTGAGCTAGTGAGTCAGATCTCTGAATCAGTGCGTGCAAGAGTGAGAGCATCAGCTAGACAAGCATGGATATCTGCGGGATGGCATCCACCAACAGATCGCTAAGTTTGCCTCAGATATTAGTATTGCTGCTGGGATTGTTGTTGGTAGATTGCACCATGAGGGTTGTTTGTCCTACAGGCGTGGTAATGATTTGAGACGAAAGATAGACTGGGATGATGTTGGTTAAGTGCTACCAACTTCGCTTACTCCAAATCTAGCACACCTTGCTTGACTTCCATTTGCTTTTCAGCCGATTTGAGGACTTCTAGGGCAAGGAGAATCTCAAGGCGTTTTTGTTCTTCGATGATTTCTTGAACGGTGACGATGCGGATTTTATCGACGGGGGCGCTCATGTATTGGCTTTGATAAATTCCTGCTTCTTTAGCTTCTTTGAGCATGTCTTTTGTGGGCTTTTGCAGGGTGATAAATACTCCTAATACAGCGCTTTCACGGGTCATTGTGCCTTGCAGATCGCGGATATCGCCTGATTTGACTTTGCCTGATTTGACTTGCAAGATAATTTTTTCAGGATCATCTTTTTCACTACGAAAGTAGGCAATTCCGTCAATGCCTTTGTCTGCGCCTTTCTTTTGGTTGATGGTGGCGCGATTGTTGGAGTAGGTGAGGACTGCCCATTTTTCAAATTCTTTACGAGTGCGATCGTCGCTTTTATTAGCTAACGCTTCGGCAGATTTCATGTCTTTGGGAATGCCGTTAAGTGTTATACCTAAAGATATTTCGACAGGGGTATGGTCTGTCTGTTTGGTAAATTTATCTTTTAATCTTTTGAGAATTAAACTGATACTTTGATAGGTAATATCAATTCCAATCCATTGACGTTTTAATTTCTGCGACACAGCAACGGTTGTACCACAGCCACAATAGGCATCAAGAACTACATCGCCTTCTTTGCTACTTGCTTGAATAATTCTTTCTAAGAGAGCTTCAGGTTTTTGTGTAGGATAACCCAAAAGTTCTTTATGCCAAGATCTTAAAGCTTCTACATCAGTCCAAGTATCCTGAACTGGCAATCCCTGCATCTCATCTAAATACCTTTTAAGTCGTGGAAATCCATTTTTTGTGTAGTAGATACGATTCTCACTTTCTAGCCGATGCATAGAGCTTTCAGGAACACGCCATACTCTTCTTACACCTTTCCATTCGTAATCATATCCACCTCCAGAAAGTCCTGAAGCTCCTATATCTCCTGACATAAAACGGCGACCGTCTGGATCGGAATACTTGTAGTACTGATCAATATATTTTTGATCATAAGCTTGATACTGTTCATTCCAAAGCACTTTTGAGCTTTTGGAGTAATAAAGGATTACATCATGAACACGACCATATCTCGAAGAATCACTATGTCCTGATGTTCTTTTCCAAATAATTTCATTTAGAAAGTCGCCACCTTGAGCGCAGAAAATTGCATCAATAATAATTTTCAAATAATGAGAAGCACTTGGATCGCAATGTAAATAAAAACTTCCAGTTGGTTTTAAAACTCGATAGATTTCGGCAATTCGCAACGTCATACTGACCAAATAAGCCAACAAACTCCCCTTACCCAAAACCTTAGCCAAACCAGAAATAAGATCGATACTTTGGGAAGTAAAATGACCTAAATAATTTTCTTGAATCTCCGCCAAACCCTGATTTGCAATATCATCCCAAGTCCAAGTATCGATAAAAGCTTGCGCCTGCGCCTGATCTTCCTTCCCAATATTGTTGTAAATCTGGTTATAGTTCCGCTTCGAGTTAAACGGCGGATCGATGTAGCACAAATCAACCGACTCATCCTTAATATGCCGACGCAATACCTCAAGATTATCCCCGTAAAACAATTGATTTTTGGGTTGATTAGACATAGATGCTTTAGAAAATAGTCATATTTAACTCAATATAACCCAAAAAATGCGATTATCACCTAAAAAGATGCTAATCCTTTTTTATTCCAAGCAACCAGAATTAAAAACTTGTGCAGTAGCGATCGCATTTGCCTATCGAGTACTTTCGTTCAATTTAAATTAGCCAGAAATTGCTAACAACAAATCTCTCCGACTACTTCCTAAAGCAAAACCACAACGAAACATAAGATCCATTGATACCGAAGGATCTCCAGATTCGATTTTGGCAACCCTTGACTGACTCGATCCGATTTGCTTACCTAAAGCCTTTTGAGTCAAATTCTTTTCAAGTCTTAACTGCTTGATTCTCTTACTAAGTGCAAGCCTTAACTCAATCAGCTCAGACTCTTCAGGCGTAAGCCCAAATAACTCAGTAACTGTACCAGAATGCCAACCAGCAGCTTCTAATCTTTTTAAAGCTTCAGAATCCATCATAATTAACCCTTTAACGCTTTTTCGTAAGTTCTTAATCGAGTTTTAGCAAGATCTATTTCCTTCTTCGGCGTTGTCCTTGTCTTTTTCGGAAAAATGTTTAGGACAAGGATAGCATTTTCATCAATACGACAAATAATCCGCCATGTTTTATCGCCATCAGGTATACGCAATTCACAACAGCGATCGCCTATACTCGGCATCGGACGTAGATCTGGCATTGTCAGCATTTCGTGCTGCTGTAACTTACGGATAAAATAGCCAGCCGTTAGCCGCGCATTCTCTGAAAATGGCGGAGTTTTGATTTCAGTATGCAACCAGAAAACTAGCTTGTCTTTCAACTCCATAAAGTCAATTATATGTCACATCCGACATTAATTCAACCTTGTTTTTCGGTTAAATCTTGATAAACAAAAATGCTAGGATGCAGCGTATTCAATATTCTAAGCAACCTGATTTAAAGGATTGTGCTGTAGCGATCGCTTTAGTTAGATGTTGAGTTAAAAATGCTAGGATGCAGCTAGAAATACAAAAAATGCTTGTATGACACCAATTAATGAAGCTAAACCGAAACAGCAAAGTCAAAGAACTAACCTAAACGATGAACCATTAGCGGAACAGGTTATCGGCTTAATAGTTCCCGTCAGTCAGCTTGAAATTGTCAAAACAAAAGGTATTGACTGGATTCGTGAAGCGATCGCTGAGAAATTACAGAGAGAATCTCTGATTTTCGTTTCTGCTGAAGCAAAGGCAATTCAAAGGTTAGATAGGCTCGAAAATCCAGATCACTATATAACAATTGGTGAAGCTGAAGAACAAATTGACATCGAAGCAATTAATAAACATCTAGAAACACGTGGCAAAAAGCAAATATCAGTTGCAGATTGATAACCTCGTGATAAAGGAAGATTTTCCACTTTTACCGATGGAACTTTTAGAAGACTTTGCGAATATCATCAAACCATTGTTGCAATTAGATCCATTAAATTTTTGTGGAACTTATTCCTCTCATATACTTCTTGGTGAACTTCAAGGATATCGCGCTCTAGAAATTGACTTTGACACAGTTTATCGCTTGGTATATCGGATTTATGAGAAACCATCGCCGAGGCGTATTGTCATTCTCAGTTTTGGAGAGCATGATCCCGCTTATGAAAAGGCGAAGCAAAGAAAAAAGAAATAGAGTGAACATTATTCAGTCTAATGCAAATAGCCTGAAGCCGACCGCTATTCCAAGTAACCTGAGTTAAAGGTTTGGGAAGTAGCGATCGCATTAGCTAGTTATCTTCAGTCTTAATATTTAGAGATTATCTAACTAACTTCTGTAGCCAGTGAATTACCAGAGCATTCACAATCTCAGGGCGATCGTCGTGGGGGCAATGCCCTGTATTGGGAATGGGAATTAATTGAATATCCTTATTCTTACCTGCTTCTTCATAAACCTTCGCTCCATTAATTGGAGTCCAAGGATCAGCATCACCCCAAAGAACTAATAGAGGCTTCTCTAACTTAGCCAATAAGTCGGCTGTGCGGGGGCCAGCAGGAGCCGTCAAAATTGAAGCAAAAACTTTTTGAGCGCCTTCATCACAGGATGGTTGATAGAGCATGTCCACCAAATCATCATCGATCGCTTGATGATTGCGATAAACCTGACGCAGAGAATTCCGAATATTGCGTTTTTTGCGAACTTGGTTGAAGACAAACTTACCAGTCACCTCAGAGCTTACCAATTTCGCAAAAGCACCCATCACCAATTGCAATGGTAAATTCAACTCTTCAGGACGATGATTTAAGCCACCTGCGGCATTGAGCAGGACTGCACCGATCGCAATTTCAGGACTGTTAGTTACCACCATCAACGCTAGCAAAGCACCGATGGAATTGCCGATAAATATCGCTGGATGCTGCACAAATTCCTGATGAAAATCCTTGAGCAGTTCTTCCCAAAGCTCTAATGAATAACCTAAAGCGGGTTTCGCCGAACCGCCAAAGCCGAGCAAGTCGATCGCAAATACTTGGTAGCCCGCTTCAGCCCATACGGGTATATTCTTTTTCCAATGACCAATAGATGCGCCAAAGCCGTGAATTAGAACAAGAGGCTTACCTTTACCCGTGACTGAATATTTAATTTGGTGTCCCCGCCATGTCCAAGTTTGTGAGGTAGGAATTATTTGAGATAAAGGGCGATCGCGAGTTTCGGGATTTTCTGTAGTTAGCACGGCGGTGACTCTTTTTTGGAAATATCGTAGAACCTAGAGCTTGCACAGCCCGCTCAGCGGGCTGTGCAAGCTCTAGGTTATAAGTTTATTTTATGATGATTTATTCAGAGCGTCATCATACCTAGAGTTGACCCTATTCTTTTTCGTAAAAGACTAGGGCAGTTTGTCCATATTGGCGGCGATCGCAACAGATAAGATCTCCCATCACATCAGGAAGTAAACGTAAGCGATCGCATTCAGCAATTACTAGCCCTCCATCAGCAAGCAATGGCGATAATGCTGTAAGCACTGGAAGATATAACTCGCTTTGGTAAGGCGGATCTAAATAAACTAAATTAAAATATTTAGGTTGTAATTTCCGCAATGTCTTGACCGCATCGCCTTTAATAATTTCAAATTTTTGATCTGGCTTCGCAAATTTCTGCCAGTTTTCCCGCACAAGCTGACAGGCGATCGCTGACGACTCAATGCCTACAATATTAGCTGCGCCTCTGACTAACGCCTCTGCTCCCATAGCCCCTGACCCAGCACAGATATCTAGCCAATTTGCGCCTTTGATGCGAGTTTGCAAAATATTAAAAACTGCCGACCTAACCTTACTGGCAGTTGGGCGAATTGATAGGTCAGTTGAAGTTTTGAGCGCACCTGCGCCGTTGATCCGAATAGACATATTGAAATCCAGTAAGTGAAAGCGATGGTAAGCTTTTCCTTAACTTAAAAACCTATTTAAGCATTGCTTTAGCTCCCCCCAGCCCCCCTTAAAAAGGGAGAAGAATTTAATTCTTCCCCCTTTTTAAGGGGGATTGAGGGTGATCTCTTAGGGCTTTTAGCGCCAGAAAGTAATTCTTAAATGGTTTCTAAATTAAATGATTAGAAAAAGATAAACCTTCAATCTGATCAATGGGAACCATCCAAATCTTATTTTGGTATGGTCGCCATACCGCACTCATGACATAGTGATTACGGATGGAAATGATGTGAACGTGAGGAATGCCAAAAAATTTTGAGCAGGAGCGTAAAAAATCTAAAGTTCTGATTAAGCGGCTATGCAAAAATGTTGCCATCTCATCACTACAGTTTTGACGGATCATCGGGACAACTTGAGGCTCCGTATCCCCTCTTAACTCATAAATAATGTGAGTTTTTCCTTTGAAATCAATTTTGCGCGATCGCACCTCCCAACTGCACAACACACCAAAGCCAATCACAGCCATACCCAAATCGATATGGAAATCACGCATTTGGAATTTCGTGTTACTACTCATATCTGTATGGGTGTTGTACCCAGTCCAAGCATGAAATCTCTCTAAATTATCGTCATTAATATCAACTGCCGAACGATAGGGAGAAGCTACAGCACGGTTAATTTGCGTGTTTTCTGAAGGTTGCTCTGATGTCATACTTGTCCCATTAGTGACAGCATTTATTTGCAAAAACTAGACAGATGCAATAAACAACAATCTTACTAAAAATGCTTAAAAGCTGAAGCTATATATCTATAAGCAGCTTAACATTCTTTTATGGAAGTTCTTGGTTAAATTACTCATAGCTTATAACTGTACAGACATCTATGCCTTCTAAAAGTTCGCTTAACTACCAACAATTGCAACCAATTTATTTACAGCGTGAGTTGCTGCAATATCAGCGTACTTTATTAGCGAATGTCGGAATCTTATTTGGTCTAACTGCATTTGGCACATTGGGTTATCGCTTCATCGAAGGATGGAGTTGGTTTGATGCTCTCTATATGACGATTATTACCCTTGCCACGATTGGCTATGGTGAAACTAATCCCCTTGATTTTAAGGGGCGCATTTTTACGCTTACTTTAATCGTGATGGGAGTTTTAAGCATTAGTTATATTGCTGCTCAGTTTACAGCGGCGATCGCTAATGGTCATATCTACAATATTTTTCAAGCGAGGCGACAACGAAAGGTCATGGATGCATTAGACAAACACTATATAGTTTGTGGCTTTGGTCGAACGGGGCGACAGGTTACAGCAGAATTCGCGGCTGAGGGGAGTATTACATTTGTGGTAATTGATAGCGATCCCATCGCGATTGAGCAAGCTGAGCTAGAGGGACATCCAGCTTTGCAAGGAGATGCGGCTCTTGATAACACCTTACTTCTAGCGGGGATTGAACGGGCTATTTGCATTGTGGCGGCGTTGCCATCAGATGCTGAAAATCTCTATACGGTATTATCGGCAAAAACCTTAAATCCTGAGATTAGGGCGATCGCTAGAGCAAGTACAGAAGAGTCGATGCAAAAGTTACGACGGGGTGGAGCAGATGAAGTGATTTCGCCATATATTACTGGCGGAAAACGTATGGCTGCTGTGGCGTTGCGTCCGCAGGTGATGGATTTTGTGGATGGCATTATTGCTGGAGCTAATCGATCATTCTATATTGAGGAATATCGCATTGATGATTCTAGCTATGTTGGAGTCACTTTAAAAAAGGCAAGTTTGCGATCGCAGACTGGGGCTTTAGTATTAGCAATTCGTCGTGCTGATGGCGATGTCATTGCTGGACCCGATGGCAATACTGAGATTTTGCAAGGTGATGTTTTAATTTCAATGGGAACGCCTGAGCAGTTAAGGGCTCTGAATCAAATCCTAAGTCCGCTTTCCAAAAAAACAAATGTGTTACGGTTACCACGCATGAAATAGGTATAAGTTAGGTTCGTGCCCATGCGGGGCACAAACCTAACTTTTGGTAATCATGAAGTTTATTTCTCCATCTCAAACTATCCAAATAGCGATCGCCTTAGCCATTGATTCAGAATTTAAGCTTTTGCTAGATCCTAGAGAAATTGCGCTGGAGATTTGCTATCCAAGATATGAGGCTCATTACACATCAGCGATCGCGTTGTCGCTCGCCAATCGCTTACAGCGAAATCCTGTCCAGATTGCTGATGCGATCGCGCAAACTTGTTCACAAAATCCAGAAATATCCGCTCAATTGCAAATCAGAGCATTTGGAAAAGGTTGGTTAAATATTGTTTTTAGTGAGAAATATATCGCTGAAATTTTATTGTTTCTGGAGCATTTGCGAATAGAAGGAATTACGAACTGTAATGGATTTTGGCAAAAATGCGAAATTATTCTAATTTCTATAGGTAATTCAACTGAGCAATATGTCTATGCCCGATGCTGTGCGCTTATGCGATTGGCAATTCATGAATATGTAGGGGCAATTCATGAATTGCCCCTACATATTCATGAATTGCCTATACATTTAGAACCTGTGGAAATTAGTTTGCTAATGCGAAATTTGGCGATCGCAGATTATTTAGAAAACGGGAATATCTTGCCTTTAAATAGACAGAAGAGACAGAAATTATCGCGGTCACTAGCTGAAGCTTTTTTGAATTTTTATGATCGCTGTCGAATTTTTGGAGTTGATCGCGATGCTGTGCAAAGACGATTATTACTAATTAGCATCACGCAAAAAATGCTACTTGCGATCGCACCACCCGAAATTAATTACGCAATGTACTTGTAAAACCCGTAAGGTTGCGCCCCTGCGGGGCACAACCTTACGGGTTTCTTAGCGCAGCATCAACATGGCATCTCCAAAGGAATAAAACCGATATTCTTTAGCGATCGCTTCTTGATATACCGACATTAAAAATTCGCGCCCATTTTCACCCAAAAACGATGACATCATCATTAGCAAAGTTGACTTGGGTAAATGAAAATTAGTCACCATTCCATCTAAAACTCGCCACTCATATCCAGGATAAATCATCAAATTCGTTTTACCCCTAAAAGCCTGAAAATTTGAATTTTCCAGCGATCGCGCCACCGTACTACCAACTCCGATCACACGTCCGCCGTTTGCTTTGGTTTCTTTGATTTTAGTGATCGTCTCCTCAGACACTTCACACCACTCGTTATGCATCACATGCTGGGTGATGTCCTCCGTCTCTACAGGGCGAAATGTACCGATTCCCACATGTAAAGTCACAAAGGCTTTACCAACGCCCATATCAGTGAGCTTTGCAAATAGCTCCTCGGTAAAATGTAAACCTGCTGTAGGTGCTGCGATCGCTCCTGCAATCTCTGCGTAAATAGTCTGATAGCGCTCAGGATCAGTATGGGAATCAGTGACGTAGGGCGGCAAGGGCACTGTGCCTAGTTGATCGATAATTTTGTCAAGGTCAGCACCAGCAGGAATATGAAACTGCAATTCTCTCGCTCTGGTGACTGTCTCAATCCCTTCGACCGTCGCTTTGACATTATCCGAAAAGATGATGGTGCTACCAATCGGCAAACGTTTACCAGGCTTAACCAATGCTAACCAGCGATCGTTTCCAACTGGCTCCATCAGCAAAATCTCGACAGGCACACCCGATTGCTTATGCCCATACATCCTTGCAGGAATGACTTTGGTGTTATTAAAAACAAGCAAATCTCCCGACTGCAAAAAATTGGGCAAATCGTAAAAGTGCTGATGCCGTAAATTGCGATCGCTTTCAATTACCAACAGTCGCGATGTATCTCTAGGTGTAACTGGATCTTGAGCTATGCGATCGCTTGGCAATTCATAGTCATAGGCGCTTAAAGCATAATCAGGCTCAAGTTCAGTCGCAGGCGATGAAGTCATAGATAAAGTTACACTTTGGGACATTGGCGCTACTTAAGTAGCTAAGCACAGTTAAATATAAAAACCCAAGAACTGTATCGCCCGCGCAGTGGGCGGTACAGTTCTTTGATTTTTGGTTTTTATACCAAAGCACAAAATTGCTACGCCATTTTGTGCTTGTAAAACCCTTGCTGGATTTGGGTTTCAACTCACAGAAGTGTCGTCCAACTTTTGTGAATTGGTATTAATTATGCTGAGGTACTTAATTATTTACAGCACTTCTCTAAGTGTTTGATAAAAAGTGACGAAGTTACAAAAAAATATAAGAAATTTTATATACCAATCGCGGAAACAGTGGTATACAGATGGCAGCAGCAAAGAATGTTTTACATATGTTGCGATCGCGCTTTCAGCCTTTCAATATTAAACGAGGAGTTTATGCAATATTTAATGACAGATCTTCACCAACGCTTTATTGGTGCATTGAACTACAACAAGCCTCTCTCAGTGGGCGATGTATTTCGTGCAGATAATACCAAGACTTATACAGTTGTTAGCATTAACGACACTCGCAACAAGAGTAAGGATGTCAAGTCAGTAACAGTCATTCCTGTTCGCGAAGCTGTGGCGGCTCATTAACTTACTAAATTAGTAGGTAAGTTAATTTGACTATTAACTTAATTGTCTGGTAAGTTTTCGCTTGATGGTCTAAGGACATTGCTCACACTAGCTACAAGTATTAGCTAAAAATACTATTTCAAAACATTGAAAGTAAGAAATAAGTCTAGGGAATTATCAGAATCAATCTAAGAGAATCATCGAAGCTATTGACAATACATTGATATAAACGAGTATTTCTTTGTTCTCTTCAGACATCACATCATTAATGACAAAAGAAAAGCAGCGCTTGGCGCTGCTTTTCTTTTGTCATTATACCAAAACAAAAAATGGCGTAGCCATTTTTTGTTTTTAAAACCCCTACAGGGTTTGGTTTTTAATTCACAGAAGAGTTGTCACACTTTTGTGAATTGGTATTAATGATGGGTAGAGCTTTACAGCGCCTACAAAACCCCAAAAACTGTACCGCTCGCGCAGCGAGCGGTACAGTTTTTGGGGTTTTATATTAAAATCATGCCATTTTTTAAATTATTTAAAGAGGCGGCATCAATAGAGTTGCCTCTTAAATCTAGACGTACAAGACTCTTAAGATTTGAGATTTCAGTGGGTAGAGTCGTTAGCTGATTGTAAGACAAATCTAGTTCTGTGATATTTCTGAGATTACCAATTTCAGGGGGAAGACTAGTTAGTTGATTGTTGCCAAGATAGAGATCTGTAAGTGCTGTGAGGTTGCCTATTTCTTCGGGCAAAGTAGTTAGATTATTTTTTCGTAAATCTAGCTCAGTTAAATTGGTGAGGCTGACAATTTCTGGCGGTAGTCTTTCCAGCTTATTTTCACTCAAATCAAGCCATGTTAAAAACTTAAGCAATCCAATCTCAGATGGCAACTCTCTTAAAGAGTTATTGTTAACAGCAAATCTTGCCAGATTTGATAATTTACCAAGATCTGATGGCAAACTAGAAATATGATTTTCAGCTAAATTTAGGACTGTAAGATTTTTAAGTTGCATGACTGCATCAGGAATTTTCGACAGTTGATTAGATTCGAGATGCAACCAATTTAGTTGTTGTAGATTGGCGATCGCCTCTGGCAGAGAAGTCAATTCATTCTCGCTGAGATATAGCCAAACTAGATGTTTCAACTTGCCAATCTCTTCAGGAACTGCCACCATCTGTAGTTCGCTAAGATAAAGAGACGTGGCTTCTGAAGCTCTGGCGCTCTCAATTTCTTTTAGAATTTCCTGTTTGTTCATGGTCTCGATTGCATTATTTGGATATGGTACTCAAGGTGCAAATTGATAATTATTGTTTTAGCTACTGCGCAGAGGGCGACCCCAACCATCCCACAATTTTGTTTTTGCATGGATTTATGGGAAATCGCTTTGAGTTCAAACAAGCGATCGCGATTTTGTCTAAACAGTTTTACTGTGTGGCGATCGATTTGCTGGGGCATGGTCAGACCACTGCTATAAATCAAAGAGCTGATCAAGATGACTCCTACACAATACAGTCCAGCGCAAACTTTGTCATCAAATTTTTGGATTTACTTCGTGTAGATAGTTGTTTTTTAGTTGGCTATTCGATGGGTGGTAGATTGGCTTTATATTTAACAATTCATTTCCCGCAATATTTTCATCGGGTTGTCCTCGAATCTGCATCCGCAGGATTGTCGTCTGTGGATGCTAGATGCGATCGCCTAGCCAAAGATATGCAAATGGCGACGAACCTAGAAACTGGAGATTTTCGATTATTTCTGGACAATTGGTATCAGCAACCTATTTTTGCGAACTTGCGATCGCATCCACATTTTGCCCAGATGCTAGAGCAAAGGTTAAACAATTCTCCCTCGCAGCTAGCCAAATCCTTACGCAATCTCAGTACAGGGAAGCAACCATCATTATGGGAAAAATTATCTAGAAACGAGATTCCACTGTTGTTAATTTCAGGTGAGTTAGATTCTAAATTTGTGCAAATAAATCGACAGATGCAGCAGCTATGTAGGAACTCTCAACTAGAAGTGATACCTAGCTGTGGTCACAATATACATTTCGAGAATCCAAATTTATTTATCGAGAAGATTAAAACTTTTTTTGTTTTATAGCTTTTGCCTATATCAAAAAAAAGAGAGTTACGGCACTTCTTGCCGTAACTCTCTTAGAAATAAAAGCAGCGTAAAGCGCTGCTTTTATTTTTAGCTAGAAGCAATATTTCTTAAATCTGGACGGGACGCAGGTGCAAAAAGGAGTGTCTCAAAGGAAGCATCTCGATTGCCTAAGGTTTCGTAAAAGAAGAATGAAAACCCATCTAGGTTAAGTTCACGCACAATTTTTACTTGACCTTTGATCTGTCGCATATCAACATTTTGAACTCTTAAACCCGTTAAAATACCCACCGCTACTGGTATTTTTAGTCGAATTTCCTGCAACTCTGGCTGTTCTAATTCCCGCTTAAAATTGTCAATATCATCGCGATATACCTGCACAATTAATTCATCAATATATTTGAGATAAACCCAGTTATACCAATCTTGCAAGTACTTCTTATAGGAGAAATCCTTAGGATTAGGGGAAAGAGAAATTAAGCAGTTTGGTTTGATTGCTCTAACCGATTTAGAGATCTTTCGCATTAAACTAGTGATGTACTTGGCACGCCACTGCATCCATGAAGGAGCATTGATATCCTCGGGGGGTAATCGCCCGAAATGATCTTTTTTATACAAAGTGATCGTGTAATCATCGTAGCCAAGTTCTGTGGGCATCCCAAAATGATCGTCAAGCTGAATACCGTCAACATCATACTTAGTAACAACTTCCACAATGAGATCTATTAGCAATTTTTGGACTTGCGGATGAGCAGGATTTAGCCAAGCAAGACGATGTTGATCTTTTTCACCATGCAAGAAGACATGGGAACCATCTTTGCGCTGGCTGATCCAATCGGGATGTTTGCTCATCAGCTCTGAACCTTCTTCGGTCATTAAGCCATATTCAAACCAAGGAATTACCGCAAAATTTTGTTCATGACCAAATTTGATCGCTTCGGCAAGCATATCTCGCTCTTGAAGCTCAGGTATTGGATCAACAGATACACCAAAACTAGCTTCGGCAACTTTACTAGGGTAGAGCGTGTATCCACCATTCCAAACCGTTGGATATAGGGTATTAAATTTTAAACGCTTTAGTCTTTTAATCGCCCTTTCAAGATTCTGAGCCGAAAATAAAACATCGCTATCGACATTAGTAAGCCAGATGCCGCGTAATTCATTACCATTCAATGGTCTGATCAGCGGTAGATTAGGTGGGGCTGATTGATCAACTTGATTAGATGGAGATTGATCAATAGTGTTGCTAGCCGTATCCATACTAAGAGGCTGAGCGATCGCCCAAAAAGGAAAATTGATCATCATTGAGATCGCGAATCCTAAGAATGTTATTAATAGGAAACGGAGGCGTGATCGCCAAGAAGCCGAATTAATTTTCCCCATAATTACTGATGAGCCAAGTAAGCTCTAACTCCTCACATTTAGGCTGTAATTTTTTGTGAAATTTTTTTTGTGAATTTATTGTATAGCAATGTAAAAAAACACAAAAGATGGAGATACTTCCTACTCCCATCCTTTTCTATAAACTTTTGGTCTGAGATCCCAACAAATCACGATTTATCTCCAAAATTGGACATAATGGCGGGCATAGCGACCATCGGCGTTTATTCCTAGTTGTTGTAGTTTACTTAACATTGCTGGTTTAATCCGACTTTTGCATATGCATGATTTTATATGGATCTGCGACTGAAACAATCCGCCACTTCAAGCATTATCTCTAGATGATCGCCATTTTTTTTGTTACGATTCAGATAAATCGATAAATACTCGAAATTCCCGACACACATCTATGCGATCGCTCGCCGCCATATCCTGTAATGTTATCTGACAATGATCACATTGAAGGGCTGTTTCCCGAAGCTGCCCAAAATTGGGATTTAAATCGGCTCTATGCAGATTTACAAGCTTCTAGTGGCAAAGAAATTAAGCCATTTGAAAAGGCTTGTTTGCGTGGTTTGCTATGTCGTTATCGCCCAGGGCAACTTGCGTTTAAGTTGGCTTGGACTTCGGGGGCTTTGCGGGTTGAGTTAAATAAGGGTTTATATAGATCGCTTGAGGCGATCGCAGATCAGCCGATCAATACGCTACGTTGGGAAAAAGTGCCTGAATGGTTAGAGTCTAAAGGATATAAAGCACAACGCCAAAGTTTGCATAATACAACTGCCAACTCTCAAGTTAGTTCTGGGATAAATGTGGCGGATTGGGGCGAGGCTCCAAATATTCAAACTTTTTATGGGCGCACTGAGGAGTTAGCCAAACTAGAGCAATGGGTTGTGCGCGATCGCTGTCATCTCTTGGCAATTTGCGGCATGGGCGGCATTGGCAAGACAGCGCTGGCAGTAAAACTAGTCGAAAATATCCAATCGCAGTTTGATTGCTTTATTTGGCGATCGCTACGTGGGGCACAACCGACGGCACAATTAATTGCGGAGCTGTTGCAATTTCTGAATAGTTCACCGCAAACTGGTTGTAGTATTTCTGATCTGTTAGACATTTTGCGCCAAAAGCGTTGTTTAGTTGTATTGGATGACTTTGAGGCGACGCTCCAAGATGGGGAATTGGTGGGAGCCTATCGCCAAGGTTGCGAATCCCATGCGGAATTATTGCAGCGTGTTGGTTCGGAGAGGCATCAAAGTTCAGTCATTTTGATTGGTCGGGAACAACCGAAAGAAATTTCAATGCATCAGGGGGATGATCAGCCGATTCGCTACTTCAAAGTGAATGGATTGCAGAGACAAGGGGCTTTTGAATTATTAAGATCGCGAGGTTTTAAAGGAACTGAGAATGGTTTAGAGGCTTTAGTGCAACAATATCGTGGCAATCCTTCAGCTTTAAGGATTGTGGCGGGGACGATTCAAGAATTATTTAATGGCAATGTCTCGGAGTTTCTTAAACAGACTGCTCTTGCACTTGGGGATGTATTACGCACTCTTCTCTATCAACAGTTTGAGCGGCTCTCCAAATTAGAGAAAGATGTGCTGTATTGGCTCGCAATCAAGCATCGCCCAGTATCACTCTCAACCTTGCGATCGGAAATGATTTTGCAAACCTCTGGTTCTGAATTAATCAATGCTCTGGAGTCTCTGCGCTGGCGATCGCTAATTGAGAAAGTCTCAGAACAGGATGAGGTGATGTTTTTGCTAGAGCCTGTGGTGTTGAAATATGTCAATCGTCAATTTGTGGATGAAGTGAGCAAGGAAATTACCGCGATCGCTATGCAACAAAATCTCAAGTCGATTAATTTATTACAAAGCCATGTTCTCGTCGAAGATCGTGCCCCTGACTCGATTCGGGCGATGCAGATTCGCTTAGTGCTGAAGCCGATTAAGGACAAACTAAATAAGGCGATCGCGCAAAATAATATTGAATTGGAAGCTCTACGGGAAATTCTCGCTAGCCAGCATCAAGTACAACCAATTGAAGGCACAAGTTACACTGAAGTTAATCTCGCTCTGATTGGCTTATGGTGGTAAATTAGAAACCATTTAAGAATTACTTTCTGCGGCTAAAGCTCCTAAGAGATCCCCCTCAATCCCCCTTAAAAAGGGGGAAGAATTTAATTCTCCCCCCTTTTTAAGGGGGGCTGGGGGGGATCTAGACAATTCTTAAATAGTTTCTTAATCGCAATCCCAAGAGCGGCACAATACGAACTCCTGAACTTCAAATTCTGACATCCAAATCCTATGACTACACCACCCAACATATTGGCAACTAATCTCAAAGATGCCTATCGCGTTTGCGATGTGGTTCCGCTCCAAGATGTAGAGCTAGAGCGCTATTATGTGGATTTGTCAAAGACGCGCAAAACTGATGCGATCGATAGCATTACACTAATCTTAGATGATCAAAAGTCTGGAGATTTTGTCACAATTTTATTCACTGGACATAGAGGTAGCGGCAAAAGCACAGAATTAAGACTAATCCAAAAGCGTTGGCAAGATGAATATCAAGTAATTTATGTTGATGCTTCGAGCGAAACGGATATTAATGATGCTGAATATACTGATATCTACTTAATTGTAATCAAGTGGGTAGAGTTCGAGCTGCGTAAACAGGGATTGAAATTTGATGCTGAATTACTGTCAAATTTTGAAGAGTGGTTTAAAGAAGTAACCAATGAAACTGTGGAATCAGTAGACAAGTCAATTTCTGTAGAAGGAGAAGTAACTTTAAATGCTGAGGTTCCTTTTGTGGGAGTAGTACCGCCATTTTTGGCAAAACTTGTGTTAAAGCTTTTAGGGCAAGTTAAGGCTTCGCATCAGGGCAAAAAGACAGTTAGGCAAACTCTTTTAAAAGATGTCGAACGCTTAAAAACTGATATCAATTTACTATTGGATGATGGATTAAAAAAGTGGCAGAAAAAATTTCCCAAATGCAAAGACTTTTTGATAATTTTCGATAATTTAGATCGCTGTCCTCCCCCTGTCGCTAATCATTTGTTTTTTGACTATGCCTCACAGCTAAAGGATTTACATTGCTCGATTGTTTATACTGTGCCAATTTCAGCCGTCTACTCACCTAAAGGCGTTAGCGCTGCTTTTCCAAATTACCATATCATTCCCATGATTAATATTTACAATTATGATCCTCTCGATCGCAGTGGAAAAGAGCCTGAGTATAGTGCCAAGGGCTTAGATGCAGTGGCAAGTTTGATTGAGAAACGGATCGACGTTGATGCGATCTTTGAGTCTCGACAATGTTTGTTGGAGTTAGCAAAATACAGTGGTGGTCACGTTCGGCAAATGATGCAGATCGTCAGAGGAGCCATCCAAAATGCGAGAACTAGTCGTCGAGACAAGGTAAATGATGAGAATGTGACCTATGCGATTAATCAACAACAATTCACTATGGAGCGCATGATTCCAAATGAACATTATCCAGTTTTGGTGAAGGTTTATCTGGAGAAAAATGTGCCAAGAGATGAGGTGGGACAGTTGATGTTGTCGAATATTTCAGTTTTGGAATATAACGGACTAGAACGTTGGAATTATCTTAATCCAGTGGTAATTAGGAGTCGTTTGTTTAAAAGAGCGTTGGAAGATTATCTAGCTAAGAATCCATAAATGCCATGACAGAAGCTGATCAACCAGAAGAAGAAAACCTACCTAAGTTTCAATCGCAAAATGATGATGCGATTCAGGGATTATTGGCGATGTTAGATTTGTCGCAGGGTTTCACGATCGCATTTGCAGAGTGTAATTTTTGGCAAGATGGGGTGGCGTTGGTGGAGTCGCTAAAGGAAGAGATTGCTAGTGATCCAGAGTGGGAGGAGTTGCAGCTAGAGTCTTGGGAATTTAATGATCCTGATTTGCGATATTTGTTGGATGAGTTGATCAAGCGTCTAGAGACTTTACCGCGCCAAGAGGGGAAGAAGTTGGTGTTGGTATTGAGTGGCTTAGAAAATGCGATCGGGGTGGTGGGGGAATATCCGCCATTTTTAGTGGATTTGAATTTTGTTCGCGATGCATATGCACGGATGGTTCCTCATCCTGTGGTGTTTGTGTTGCCAGACTATGCAATTACCCGTGTAGCAAATTTCGCACCTGACTTTTGGGCATGGAAATCTGAGGTGTTTAAGTTTAAGACATCGACAGAAGCGAGGGATTTTGCTTTTGATAAGATTAACTCAGATCGTATTCTTGGCAATTATCTCAAACCTGAAAAGCAAGAACGCATCGATCTTTTGCATCGGTTGTTAATGGCAGCTAATCCTTCTGGTTCTGATCCAGCATCTAATCCCAATGAGTCAATTCAGATAAATATTTTGATTCAATTGGGATTGGCTTACTTTAGTTTGAGTGAATTTAATCAAGCAATTGATTTTTACGATCAAGCATTGTCGCTAGCAAGAAAGTTGGGCGATCGCAATGGTGAAGCAAATTCTCTCAATAATCTAGGCAATGCTTACTGTTCACTAGGACAATACCAGCAAGCAATTCAGTTTCAGCAGCAGTCTTTGGGAATCAGAAGAGAAATTGGCGATCTTAATGGTGAAGCAGCTTCTCTTGGCAATCTAGGCGTTGCTTACCTTTCTCTGGGACAGTACCAGCAAGTGATTCATTTGTATCAACAATCTCTAGAAATCCATAGAGAAATTGGCGATCGCAATGGTGAAGCAGCTTCTCTTGGTAATCTAGGCGTTGCTTACGCTTCACTAGGACAGTACCAGCAAGCAATTCAGTTTCAGCAACAGTCTTTGGAAATCAGAAGAGAAATTGGCGATCGCAATGGCGAAGCAAGTTCTCTTGGCAATCTAGGGCTTGCTTATTATTCGCTAGGGCAGTACCAGCAAGCAATTCAGTTTCAGCAGCAGTCTTTGGAAATCAAAAGAGAAATTGGCGATCGCAATGGTGAAGCAAATTCTCTTGGTAATCTAGGGCTTGCTTACTATTCCCTAAGACAGTACCAGCAATCAATTCAGTTTCAGCAAGAGTCTCTGGAAATTTGCAGAGAAATTGGCGATCTCAATGGTGAAGCAGATTCTCTCAATAATCTAGGGATTGCCCTTCAAGCATTAAGTCGCAGAGGCGAGTCCATAAAGGCTTTCGATGCTTCGAGAAAAATATATGAAGAATTGGGGCTTTATCATGAGATTGAGAGTTCTGATATAGCAATGTAAGCTTTGCTTAGGACATAAAACCCAAAAGATGGCAGAGCGAAGCTCTGCCATCTTTTGGGTTTTGAATTGTCCTATCTATCTCTTACGTTGCTATAAATCCTTTGCACCGCTAGAAACTGTCGCTAAAGAACCCAAGCGATTTGAACTGCCAGACCCACCCAAACGCAAGCGCCGCAAAAATCTCTTTCAGATTATTTTTGTTTGGTTGCGACGCATCTGGTCAAAGCTTTGGCGACGAGATCAGTGACTCTGAGGTATTGAGAAGAGTAGATTTAAGCAGTAAGTGGAAGTTCTAAATTAGCGATCGCAATTATAAGTCACAAGTTACACCGAAGTTAATCTCGCCCTGATCGGCTTATGGTGGTAATTTAGTCTATAACAATTATGATTGACATCCAAGGATCGTGAATTTAATAACTCACAATTCTTTCGTAGGGTGAGTTAGCGCAGCGTAACGCACCACAGATGGGATTGATGTGTTACGGCTATCGCCTAACACATCCTACAATTGGACATTAGCAATTTAGCCTTAAATCCTACATTCAGCAGGTGTTTTTTGAGAATTAGCATTTATTGGAGAAAACCTTATAAATAAAGCATTTTGGAGTTTTCCCGTTTTTTTGAGACTCGTAGTGAGATTTGCTAATTGCTATTAATATTCAATAAAAATTTTACTGTTGAGAACAAGCTCTCTGAAACCCTCATTCTTTCGTGGTAAATAATTTTTTGCCCAGATCACCTGCTGAATGTAGGATTCAACACTTGCATTACAGGTATTTTGGTAGCCTGTGAATAGACGATGATTAAGGTTGTCCACTTAGGTTTTTTTTCGGCTTGTTCTCTCACCTGCTCGTGCAATGCAGTCATGATTTCCCTTAGTACTCCTGATGCTCGCCATTGCTTGTAATGCCAGTAAACTGTGGAGTAATTGGGCAAATCTTTGGGTAAGTCTGCCCAATTACATCCATTCTTGAGACTAATGGTTATCTTGCCCTGTTTGAGAATATTCGCAATTGGCAGCCACTAACGCATTTGGAACATGTATCCATATGATGTTGCACAGGCTGCGCTCTGACGGCATCTAAATTTTCTGAATTGGCGCAAGTTTGGGATCGATGATTTTTTTGCCTTGCCCTGCGAAAGCAACAGCTAAATACATCTTGTCACCAGTGCCTAGCAAATTAGCAACTTGACCTTCACCAAACTTGTCATGCATCACACGATCGCCTACTTGCCAATCAATACGAGGCTTGGGCTTAACCGCATTTACCTTGACAGGAGGGGCAGACCTGAGCGAACCTTTAACACTAGTGGCTTCAGCCCTCTGACTTGCCTTGCTGATAAACTTATCAATGCCATGTCCCGTGAGATATTCTTTGGGAAGCTCTGAAAGGAATTGCGAAGGAATAGCATATTCACGGTTGCCGTAGAGACGACGGGCTTGAGCATGGCTGAGGAACAACTTCTCTTGGGCGCGAGTGATCCCCACATACATGAGGCGACGTTCTTCTTCTAATGCCATAGGATCGTTAATGGAACGGAAGCTTGGAAATAAGCCTTGCTCTAGACCAACTAAAAAGACTACGGGAAATTCTAACCCTTTAGCAGCATGGAGCGTCATCAAGGTGACTTTTTCCGCATTCTCGCTACTGTCATCAAGACTAGAAGCAAGAGCCGCATTAGCTAAGAAAGCATCAAGGGAAGCGTCTTCATTCTCTTCCGCAAATTGTAACGCTGCGTTATAAAGTTCTTGTAAGTTAGAAATGCGATCGTTGGCTTCATCATTACTTTGAGATTTCAGTTCATCGACATAGCCTGATTCAGCTAGAATGCCCTGAATTATATCTGCCGCAGGAGTAGTGGCAACTTTAGCTTGCCATTTTTGCATCAATTCTACAAAGGAGAGCACACCTCTAGCCGATCGCCCAGCCAGTGTTTTGACTGTTGTCTCATCGCTGATGATTTCCCAGATGGGGACGCTGAGTTCTTGGGCGGCTTGTTGGAGCTTATCGAGAGTTGCCTTGCCGATACTGCGCTTAGGAACATTGATGATTCGCATCAAGCCGAGGGTATCGGAGGGATTGGACAGCAGGCGTAAATAGGAAAGAACATCTTTAATTTCTTTGCGATCGTAAAATCGTAAACCACCCACAACTTTGTAAGGAATATTCCAACGCACTAACATTTCTTCAAAGGGGCGAGACTGGGCGTTAGTACGATAGAGAATCGCAAAATGTCCAAGATTGGCGCTAGGAGTTTTGGTCTTAACGCGGCGAATCTGCTCGATCACAAACTGGGCTTCATCAACTTCGTCATCAGCGCGGAATAGCTCGATCAAGTCTCCGTCGGGTCTAGTTGCTTTCAGGACTTTATCGATACGCTGTGTGTTATGGTCGATCAGTTGATTGGCAATTTCGAGGATATTAGCAACGGAACGATAGTTCTCTTCTAGCTTGATCATTGTGCCTGTATGGGCATCGGGCAAGCGATCGCCAAAAGCTTCTTGAAATTCCATCAAGATCGTAAAGTCAGCAGAGCGGAAACTATAAATCGATTGGTCGGCATCACCGACGACAAAAATGGAACGATCTTCCCAAGTTGGCTTTTTGTCATTAGTGGAGAGTAACTGAATCAAATCATATTGAGTGCGGTTTGTGTCTTGATACTCATCCACAAGAATATGCTTAAAGCGATTGTGCCAATAGTTAAGAACTTCAGGATTTTGCTTGAATAGGCGCACTGGCAAAAAGATTAAATCATCAAAATCAAGAGCATTATTGGTGGCTAGCTGATTTTGGTAAAGACTATAAACCTGTGCGATCGCGCGCTTACGGAAAGACGAATCATCACTCTGAGCCTCATATTCTTCGGGAGTCCAGCCTTTGTTTTTGGCATTGCCGATCGCAAAACGTACGGATTTTGGCTCAAATTTCTTTTCGTCAAGGTTGAGTTGATTGATGACAATATCTTTAACTAACGATTGCGCGTCAGAATCATCAAAAATCGAGAAGTTTTTTGCCCAACTGCGACCGTTGCTATCTTTGTATTTATCAATATCAAGGCGCAAAATTCGACAGCACATGCTGTGGAAAGTACCCATCCATAGTCCATCTTGGGCATAACTATTGATATATTGCTTATAAACTTTTTTGCGAAGTTTGTCCTGTTCCCAGTCAGGGATTTCGCTTAAAGTTTTGCCTAATTCCCTTTGAACGACCTCTTGAGTTAACAAGGATTGAATTCGTTCATTCATTTCCTTGCCAGCCTTATTTGTAAACGTCACAGCTAAGATTTGCTCAGGTACAACACCGTGATTGAGCATTAAGTTGGCAATACGATAGGTCAATGTCCTTGTTTTCCCTGAGCCTGCCCCTGCGACCACGAGCATTGGGCCATGCAAATGGCTTGCGGCTTTTTGTTGGGCTGGGTTGAGATGAAGCAAAAAATTGGAACTCATGGGCGAAGGAGGGAGAAACTTAGGTAGACTCTAATACAGTATGCCAAAAATACAGTACTAACGTGGATATTTACTGCACGCGCCCGAATTGTACCAAGCCTTTAAATTCTTTTGCCGATCTTGATAGTGGCAATACGCTCAAAACGATCACTCAAAAATTCTGCACGGCTTGCGGGATGCCTTTACTGCTTGGAGGACGATATATCGTTGAACGTCCGATCGCGCAGGGTGGTTTTGGTGCGACTTTTCTTGCTCGCGATCGCTATACGCCTGCGATGAAACGCTGCGTGGTGAAGCTGTTGCAGCCCGTGGGGTTAACTAGTTCGCAGATGGTAATCGCCAAGCAAATGTTTGAGCGTGAGGCTACAGTTTTAGAAGATTTGGGGACGCATCCGCAAATTCCTGACATGCTTGCCTACTTTGAGGTTCAGTCAGGGCAGGATGAATTTTTTTATTTAGTGCAGGAATTTGTTGATGGCTTTACATTAGAGCAAATTGTGGAGCAGCATGGCGCGATCGCGGAGGCGGATGTTTTAGAAATCATGCAAAGCCTGTTGCCTGTTTTGACATTTATTCATGATAAAGGCTCGATTCATCGTGATATCAAACCCTCAAATATCATGGTGCGCAAGCTTGACCAAACTTACTTTTTGCTGGATTTTGGCGCGGTCAAGCAAGTAGCTGGAGCCGCCCAAGGTCAAAAATCCACGGGTATTTTTACCCCAGGCTATGGCGCACCCGAACAAATGCGGGGTGATACGGTATTTCCTGCTACCGATCTCTATGCCTTTGCCGTAACTTGCCTGTTTTTGCTAACTGGCAAAGATCCCGACGAATTATTTGATGTAAATTACAACACATGGAAATGGGATCGCTTTGTAAAACTCAGTCCTAATCTTAATAATGTTTTACATAAAATGTTAGAGACGGCTCCCAGCGATCGCTTTTCTTCGTCGGCTGATGTCCTCCAAGCCCTCAATTCTCAAATATCAGTACAGCAATCGATAAGCGCTCCAATACAAAGTACTCCAATACAAACCACACCAGTACAATCGGCACATCAGACCAGTATCCAAGTCCCTCCACCTGCACCACTTCCTAATTTTGCACCTTCGGTTACTAAGCCTGTAGCTCATCGATCTCAGAAAACGCCTTGGATATTAGCAGCGCCAATTAGTATTCAATTCATTGCAGCTTTTTTGCTCGGTGTCGAAGCGATGCTGCTATGGCAAGTGAGCACAACAGTCGGGCTAACCTTAATCGGCTCTCCTGCCAATTTAATTACTTTTGCCGCCGTATTGCTTGGTGTAATTCTGCTCAGGATTAGTTCCATTCTTGATAATAAAGACCTATTTGTATTCGTAAATTTGTTGAGCTTTGCTATAGTTTGGGGAGTGCAAACCTTTGGGAAACTCTCTCAATTTCAGAGCTTTCCCAACTGGATCGAGATTGCTCAATATTGTGGAATTGCAGGTTTTAGTGCGATCGCTCTCATGGCAGCTTTTCGCCTCATCTTCCAATTACTCTATTCCTTTCTCTAATTAATCTATTCTTGAGGATATAAGCGATCACCAAAATCTTAACTTCCCAAAAGCAACTCTGGATAGTTAAAGCGTAATCGATGTATTTGCTTTTTCATTAGCATGAAATGGAGATCTCAGAACTTATTCCCCATTAGCAGACAGGGCAACCGCATAAAAAATCAAAGGGAAAGGAGATGTTCAAGATAAGCCAGATCCCAAGCCGCCTTATGACGTTTAGCTCGCATACTGGACTTAGAAGACTTATCACGGCTTAAGAGATTAAGAGCAAAGTGCCGTAA
>JADBWK010000160.1 GCA_020404895.1 Pseudanabaena sp. M085S1SP2A07QC
AAAACTAAAATCAAAATAAAAAATGCTGGATTTTTATACAAAAAAAGCGTTGTTTAGCACTTAGATAGGCTGTTTTTAACTTGTTTTGAGACGGTTTTTGATAGGTAGCAACTTGGGTTATTTAGACAATACCTCAAGTCTAACTGGAGCAACTCCAGAAGAAATTAAACCAATTACATTAGCAGCCGCAGTAGAAATATCAATCACTCGACCATGGACATATGGACCACGATCATTGATGCGAACTACTACAGACTGATTATTATCCATATTTACAACTCGTACCATAGTACCAAAAGGCAAACTAGGATGAGCCGCTGTTAACTCACTAGCATTAAAGATTTCGCCACTAGCACTGTAATTTCCATCAAAGCCAGGACCATACCATGAAGCCATACCAGACATCACACCTACAATGCGACTATTTAAAGCTGGGCTAGAAGAGCTAGCAGTATATTTAGGCTTTGGAGAATTGGCGACTTCTAAGACAGGGCTAGCACCACCGAGCAGACGACGCAATAAATTTGCGGATTCCAAAACATCTTGGGTTTGATTTTGTAAAGACTCGGAGAAAACAGCTTGCTGATCAAACTTCAACATGGCGCGATCGCCCAATTTGATCACATAGTTGCCATTTTTCCAAGCAGGGATAATCTTGTTTGCATCGAGACCATCACGATTAAGTTGGTTAATCAATGCAGCGGCGGCGGTGGCGCGTTCGATGGGATTTGATGACGTTAGCAGGTTCTCAGAACTATCATTCGCTGATTTTGCTGGACTATCAGCTGAATTGGTAGGTTCTAAGGTAGTAGTGTTTGATGGTAGCTTTACTGATTCAGAGTTCTTTTTAGTTTCGCCTTTAGGTTCACTTTTAGTTTTTGATGAATCTAAAACAGTATTTTCTTGGACTGATTTTGGAGATTCTTTAGCTTCAATATAAGTAACTACAGGAATGCCACGGACATATACTGTAGCGGCATTTTTGCCATTTAGTTTATGAGTATGGATACGAGCGATCGCTTCGTCTTTAGTTCTAATCAAGGATTGCGATCTGGTTTCACCAACTTTTAGAGAAGTTGATGCATTAGAAGATTTAGCTTCTAGTTTAGATCCTGATTGAGCCTGTGCGCTATGGCTAGCAAGACTTGATACGATAGCAAGAGCTACTACTGAGGTAGATAGAGTGCAGCTCCAGTTCCAATTAAGCATAGGTAAAACAGAAAATGAAGTAAACGACTAAGTTATCGATAGAGACTTGTCTGGGAATGACTTGTAAATGAAATCGCCGACTGCAAGTTTCTCAAACTGGGAACAAAACTTTAAATAGTTTCGTTCATGTGATTTAGATTAACATGGTTATTTAAAATGATGATAACTTAGCCGTCAAACCCTTACTGTAAAAAGATTTTAGCTCTTCTTTTTTGTCAAAAATCAAAATTTTGCTTCTCTCTCATTAGAATCCTTTATAAAAATGGAACTTTGTACTAAAGAACACAAAAAAAACTCCACAAAAGTATATCTTTAGGCGTAGGTAATTTTGCTCTCAAATAAGTTTTGTATGCTTAAGGGTTAAACCTACAAGAAAATTTCAGTTTTAAAGATGTTCTATATTGAGTTTTGTTCATTTGTAAACCTTATGAAGACATGCTCTCAGAATGAAAATATCAGAAATTGCAATAAATCAGTCTTAGGATAGATACAAAAAAGAGATTTATAGCAACTATTTAGAAGCATTTTGATAAACATGTTTGATATAGACTAATTTTAGATTTTCGCGTTTAAAAAAGTCGTCACTAAAGCAACATAATCAAGAAGTTAAGCAAAACATTTAAGAACAACACATAAGAATTTCTAATCAATTGACAGAAACTTTTTCAAAAGTCTTGAAAAAATCAGATAATAAATAAAGAAAAAGAAGCTACACATTGTGTAGCTTCTTTTTCTTTATTTATTGATTTATTGCGCGATCGCGTCATTTAGCTTTCCGCTCCGAAATCCTTCCAAGTCTAAAGTAATTAGACTGAATCCATATTCACGAAAGGTTTTAGTCAAATCTGCAATCGCCATAAAGTTCATAAATTCGAGCAGCCGATCGCTTGACACTTCGATTTTCGCCGTATCACCCATTGATCGCACACGGATATCGCCTTTCCAGCCGCGATCTCGTAGATACTGTTCGGCATTGCCTACGCGACGTAATTTCTCGATTGTAATCTCTTCACCATAGGGAAATCGCGAACTGAGGCATGGTTGCGAAGGCTTATCCCACCAAGGCATTCCGAGATATTGAGATAACATACGGACTTCGAGTTTGCTAATCCCCACTTCGGCAAGAGGCGATCGCACGCCGCGTTCTTTTGCTGCTTGAATTCCTGGGCGATAATCTTGCAAATCATCAGCATTTAAGCCATCGACGACATAGCTATAGCCCATGCTTTTGGCTAGTGGTTTGAGGGTGTCGTGTAGTTCACTTTTGCAGAAATAGCAACGATTAATTGGATTAGAGGTGTAGTTAGGGTTATTCATCTCATCGGTTTGGACGATTTGATGTTTGAGTCCCATAAATTCCGCTTGTACTTGAGCCGCAGCAAGATCGGCGGGTAGTAATGATGGTGAGTTTGCCGTAATCGCTAAAGCGCGATCGCCTAAAACATCAAAGGCAACCTTGGCAACAAGAGTACTATCAATACCGCCTGAGTAAGCTACCAGTACTCGCGATGACTCATTAAATATTTGACGTAAGTGATCGAGCTTGTCGGATAGGGTAGCGTTTAACATCTCAATAAATTAATTAACCCAAGTTGCTACCTATAGTAACAAGAAAAAAAAGCTGCTACAAAGGACAAGAGCCGAGTAGCAGCAAGAAAAATGAATGATGAAATTGTAGCGATTTATTGCCTATGTGACGACATTCTCCGAGCGATGAAT
>JADBWK010000161.1 GCA_020404895.1 Pseudanabaena sp. M085S1SP2A07QC
CAATTAAGCCGTTATGCCTAACCGATACGCTCATTAAAGTTGTCTATTATCAGCCAAGTTTAAGCAAGCAAAAATTATCTGCTTCGTTGATGAGTTCCGATAGATTGTCGGCGATCGCAAAGATAAATAATTGATAAGCGATCAGCGCATAACAAATCATTGGAGCGGACTAAATTCTAATATTTCAGTTGAGAGCGAAAGTTCTCATCCGCTCAATTAAGCCGTTCGTCAGCAATAGTCTTCATACCGCAGAGGAGGATCACAGATGAAAATCAGCCGTCGCGACATAATCACAGGCGCTGTTGGCGCGATTGCTGGCGTTACTGGCACCGCCTTGGCTACTTTGGCTTTGAAGCCAAGCTCGGAAGCAAATGTCACATCAGCAGTGAGCTTTCGCATCGAGAACTCGTTTCGGGTTGTCGAAGCTAACGGCTTACCAGGACACGAAATCGGCGACTTTCCCAACCAACACGATCCGATTGCCATAAAATCGCAGCAACATAGATTGCGGATGCCAGTGCGTCCTGTCCACAGTAATGAACCGATACCGATCGATATGTGGTGGTTCGGAGTGGCAGTGAACGGTATCCCATTCGATCCGTCTGGGCCATTCTGGAACGGCGATGTTTCCAGCGGCTGGCAGTTTGAAGTTCTGCATCCGGCAAACTCGATGGCCTTGGGCATCGACCGAAATAACGCACATACGCAGGGACCTGGAATGTACCATTACCACGGCCTGCCTGCCGGACTGTTGGCAAGATTGGTCAGCGAAAATCCGTCAGGGGTGATGCAGTTGGTGGGATACGCGGCGGATGGATATCCAATCTATGGACCGGAATGCCCTGCAACACCGAATGATCTTAAGAGTCCACCGAGGCGTTTGCGTTCAAGTTATCGAATGGCAGATGTCAAACGCGCGAATGGCCCTGGCGGAAGACCAGACGGAAGATTCGTCGAGGATCATGTTTACGACCGAGAGTATGGCGATCTGGACGAATGCAATGGACGTTTTGGTCCCACGCCTGAATTCCCGAACGGGATCTACTACTACGTACTCACGGATAGTTTTCCTTACATTCCACGCTTCTATCGTGGTCAGCCCGACAAGAGTTTTCAACATGGACCGCCACCGGGTGTCTCGGCACCTATTCCACCGGAGTTGCGCAACTATCGAGGCGTTTGACCGACTGACAGATGTTGCGTCAGGTGGTCGGGGGAGGGCGTACGTCGATCCTTGTTATTTCTCTTAGATGTTTGTTGGCCAGCTCTTAGCCAACATTATCTATTTCTTGTCTTGGTGAGCTAATGAGAGAAACACACGTTAGTCACACACTATTTATTACAGATGCGAGAGGTAGCAGGAAACTCGCACTTGATGGATTAAAGTACACAATTGGGCGGGATGTGAATAATAATATCCAGCTTTATTCACGATTTGTATCCCGTCAACATGCTGTATTGCTTAGAGTCCCTGGAGAAGGAGGCAAGTATTCGTTTCGGATTATTGATGGGGATTTGTCTGGTAAGCCAAGTGTCAATGGTGTGATCATCAATCACCACTTGAAAGTTGTGTCTTCCTATGATTTGCGGAATGGCGATGTGATTACGCTTGCGCCTAATGTGGAATTAACCTATCTGGGTAGTCCTAATTAAGATTGGATAGCTTTGCCAGTCACTGGTCAGTTAATGAGGGTTAGTTTTTGAAACGCCCATTTCAAACCGAGTAATACACCGATCACGTTTTAAATGACCAGTGCCCGTTTTCATTCATTGCTAAATGGGTTAAAAATTCTTTTACTTCATCGCCGCCCATCTCGCTAGGAGACGGTTTATTGTGAAATAAAATAAACCGCCGAATCCATTACACATAGGATTTTTCGGTTTGATAGGAGTAATGCTTAACCCGAATGGCATCCCTAACTCGATCTAACATCTTTCTAGGTGGCGGCTCAATCTGCCCATTTGAGGCTAGGGCAGGCATCTGATTTTTCAGTACAGGCTTGGGTATGTTATCCAACATTTTGCTTAATAAAATTCTATAGGGGGATATTACCCTGCAAGAAACTAGATATTACGCTTATTAGTTGCTTTATCTAGCAAGTCGTGAGATATTTATCCTATAAAAGTATTTATCCTGTAATTTACAAGATAATATATAGTTATGCCTAACCGATACGCTCATTAAAGTTGTCTATTATCAGCCAAGTTTAAGCAAGCAAAAATTATCTGCTTCGTTGATGAGTTCCGAGAGATTGTCGGCGATCGCAAAGATAAATAATTGATAAGCGATCGGGGTATAACACATCATTGGATTGGACAATATCAGAGTAATTTGTGCTTAGTTGAACGGAATCTATTGCCTCTCAATTAAGCCGTTAGACCACTGGATTTTAGGTTGAGACATTATTGAGCAATCAAAGCGTCTCAAATGATTAGTAATGGAGCATGAGTAATGAAAGCAAAATATTGGCTGCTTGGCGGAATTAGCTCAATCGCATTTGGATTTTTTCTCAATGTATCCTATCAGTCTTTTCTATCTAAAAATTTTCCTACCGGATCTTTTGATTTCTCAACAGCACAAGCCTATAATTTTTGGATATTCACTTTATTTTTAGTCGGCTTGATCGCTCTGATCATCGGTGCAAGTTTAGTTGCCTTTCAAAAATCTTCTCGTGATCGTTGGCATCGCTGGTATAAGCTGCTAGCCGCAGGCTTTTTGTAAACATAATTTGGGCAATCGTTGGTGCATCCGTGCAA
>JADBWK010000162.1 GCA_020404895.1 Pseudanabaena sp. M085S1SP2A07QC
ACTAAGAACCCCTTTAGCTCTAAATACATCAACGGGCATTACCTTATCAAGGAAATGGGTGAATTTGTCTAAATCAAATTGGCGATCGCTTTGAAATGAGACAGAGATAAATCCATCATTGGCTAAATGGTCAGAGTGGTGGTGATGATGTTCATGCTCGTGATGTTCATGTTTATGATGCTCATGTTCATGGTGTTCATGTTCATGAATCTCATCCTCTTTCTCTACTTGTTGATAAACACTAGTTGGCGCTAGATCCACATCTAAGAGTAGAGGTAAAGGAACTTCACCATGCTGCGATCGCAGGATTCTCGCTTTAGATTTGGTCTGGCGAAGATATTCTTCTAATTCATTAACTCGCTCTTCTGGCACTAAATCGGTCTTATTCAGTAAAACGATATCGCCATATTGCACCTGACTAAGTGCTGCTTCACTACCAAAATGCTCGGCAGTAAATGTCTCAGCATCAATCACTGTGATAATGGAATCGAGGCGAGTAAGATGTTTTAGTTCTGTCCCTAAAAATGTTAATGCGATCGGCAAAGGGTCGGCAACACCAGTAGTCTCGATCACCATGTAGTCAATTTGCTCTTGTCGTTCTAAAACGTTATATACAGCATCAACCAAGCTGTCATTGATCGTGCAGCAAATACAGCCATTGCTCAGCTCCACCATGCCATCTTCAATATCAACAAGTAACTGCCCATCAATGTTGATATCGCCAAATTCATTCACTAAAACTGCTACTTTCAAATCCTGACGATTTTTGAGGATTTGATTGAGGAGTGTCGTTTTTCCACTACCTAGGAAACCCGTAACAATCGTCACAGGCATTCCCCGTTTAGGAATATCGAGTTGAGGAGTTTTCATAGTCTTTTGATAGTTGATTTGGATAGTTGATTTGGATAGAGTTTACAAAAACATTTAGATTCTCTTCAATACATACAAGCAAGAAAATCGGATTTTAGCTGCTCTGCATCAAGGTTTCGCCCGATGAATACCAATTCATTTTGGCGATGCTCATTGGGTTTCCATAGGCGATCGCGGGTAGCATCAAACAACATATGTACACCTTGAAACACAAAGCGCTCATCAATTCCTTTGATATTGAGAATGCCTTTCATCCTGAAAATATCTACACCCTGTTCACGCAAAAGTTTACTAATCCAAGCATTGACTTTGGGTAAATAGAGTTCACCTTCTTCCACGATCGCTACGGATTTTACCGTGTCATCATGTTGGTGGGCATCTTCGCCGAGAAACTCGGGATCGATTTGCAATGCGCGATCTAGCTGAAACGCACCAACCCCTAAAACTGCATCCATCTCAATCTCTGAGTTTTGAGTGCGATAGATTTTACACATTATATTCATGGATTTAATGCGTTGTTCTAGTTCAGATAGTTCTGCTTCACTGACTAGATCAGTTTTATTTAATAAAATGATATCCGCAAAAGCGATTTGCTCCTGTGCTTCTTCGGCATCCCAATGTTGAGAGATATGCTTAGCATCAACGACTGTGACTACTGCATCTAAGTTAGTTTTGGCGCTGACATCTTCATCAACAAAAAAGGTTTGAATTACTGGAGCAGGATCGGCGAGTCCTGTCGTTTCAATTACTAAATGGTCGAACTTGTCACGGCGGCGCATCAGATTAGTGATAATCCGAATCAAATCACCGCGAACAGTACAGCAAATACAGCCATTATTCATTTCAAAGATTTCTTCATCAGCATTGACCACCAATTTGTGATCGATGCCAACTTCACCAAACTCATTGACGATTACCGCGACCTTTTTGCCATGTTCATGGGTGAGGATGCGATTGAGCAATGTGGTTTTGCCTGCACCGAGGTAGCCTGTGAGGACGGTGACAGGAATTTGCGAGGAGGTTGTGGTCATGTTTAGAGATGCCTATTTTTAAAAATGATTATCGTTATCATACTCTTAAAGCAATTACCAATCAAATTCTCTTGATCTATAACAAAGCAAAGTTTGCTTACTCCCTTCCCGTTCAAAGATGAGTGGTGGCGCGAAGCGCCGCCACTCATCTTCTGTTTTTTGATTTGTACTAGCTAACTCTTTTTTTTTGCTGTAGTTGTGAGAGCAAAGCGCTGCAAAGTTCACTAGACCTCTTGCAGAACCCATGCCCCTCACCCAAAGTCCCTCTCCCAAGTGGGGAGAGGGACTTTGAACTTGTAATTTTCTGGCTCCCCTTCTCCCTTTTTGGGAGAAGGGGCTGGGGGATGAGGGTCTTTTCTTCAGTTCTGCAAGAGGTCTACTTTCAAACCGACTCAAGTTTTCCCAAAACCCTTACTTCTGCCATAGCGCACAGTCTGAAATTTAACTAGATCAGTATTTGGGCTATAGATTGTATAAGTCGCCATGTTGGGTGTGCTGCCGACATTACCCACACCGATCGCAAGGCGATCGCTAGTATTATAGGTTTGAGAAACTTCTTCCCCATCGAGGGTTAACACATTGGATGAGAGCGAACCATCCTTAATCTGGTAGCGAAAGGTTTGTCCAGAACGTCCACAAAATAGGCGATTGGCATTACTACGGGCAATCCGATCTAAGAAAAGTAACGGCGAACTTTCGGGCGTGAGTTCTTCCAAAACACTCAGGCTACTACCATGCACCAATAGACAGTCAAATTCCATAAAGGCAAAATGGAGATTACTAATCCAAGCCACTGTCTCCTTAGAGATATTATCCCAAAGAGATTTCGCAGCAGCTACACCATACTTCTCAGCCAAAGGATTTGGCTCGATGTCAGGTACAAATCCATGCAGCATTAGTACTTGCTCTTCCCACCAGCCTTTGCAGACCTGCGGCACTAGCTCACCGATGCGGGGATTGCGAATCCTCTGCACTATTTTTTCACTGGCTGGACTAGCATTAATCACATCGCCAAGAATATACAATTCGGTAACCTTGGGAACCTGTCGTTTAATGTCTTCTAGTACTGCTTCGTAAGCTGTGAGATTAGCTTCAATTCCGCTTAAAATTGCCCAATGTGACATCTAAACACCTCTCTCGCATAAATGGGAAGCATCGTCAGCACGTTCCGCAAATTCTAAACCTTTGGCTAAGCGCCATGCAAAAATCGCAGGCAGCCCTCTCTCAATAATCGCAGCGCAGGTTTTTTGATAGTCATATTCGACTTCGCGCAAGGTAACGCGATCGCGATCGGTGTCATAGATGACATAGGTGGCATTAGGGCGACCATGACGTGGCTCACCGACAGAACCAACATTCACGATTCGTTTTAATGGTGCATTAAATTCACGCATTTCTCCTTCTGGAACCTCTGCGCCAGTTCTGACCATGAGTCGTAAATGTCCAGCATCTAAAGTCCGCACATAAGGCACATGGGTATGACCACAAAAGAGCGTATCGGCTCCCGTAGAGAGAACACGCTCTAGAGCGATAAATCCATCTAGCTCTGGCAAAAGATATTCATGCTGACTCTGAGGACTGCCATGCACAAAGGCGAGATTGTCTTCCTTAATCACCTTTGGTAAAGCCGCAAGGTATTCCTTTGTTTCAGGATAGATATGCTCATTTGTCCATTCATGGGCAAGCCGACCGCGCTTTTCGGCAAGCATAGACGGATAGCTACATTCACAGGAGTTCAATCCTTCCACAATATCTTCATCCCAGCAGCCCTGTGTGGTGGGAATATCTAGCGATCGCACCATTTCCACGACATTACTGGGGAATGGTCCATAGCCAACGAGATCGCCTAAGCAAAAAATCTTTTCGGCTTTTTGATGATCGATATCTCTCAAAACTGTATCAAGGGCTTCATAGTTGCCATGAATGCAAGACATTACAGCGATTTTCATTTTATGATTTATTCCATTTAGGTTTAGGTAAAGTTGGTCAGGCTTCGCCTGACTAACTTTTATGGGATTTAAGCCGCCACTTGGCTTGATTGTTGGCGCGATTGTTTGATTTGATTTTGATAATGGAGCAAGATTTCTTCCGATAGGCAGCAATCGATAATGCACTGGGCGATCGCCTTACCATCGAGATTTCGTCCGACGACTTCAAGCCCACTAAAGCGATCAGGACGACCATCTAACCAAAGCGGCAGGTCAAGGGGAAGATAAAGGCTATCTTCCTTCCCTACGACAAAATCGAGATAAAAAGCGCGACCGTCAAACAGATCGAAGATCCCTTTCGCTCGCGTCACCTCTCCATAGGCTCCCTGAGTAATTTCGTACCAAAGCACATTCAAGCTGGAAGGATCGAAAACCTGTCCCGTAAAGGGCGATCGCCAAATCTGCAAATCCTGAAAACCTATATCATATTTGACTTCTATTACTTCATCCGCCCAGTCATGCCATTCAGAACTGGTTAACTCAGAGGGAACAAGGGCAATCCGTTTACAAGCATGGCGATCGGCAAGAGTGTCTAGCAGCATATCGCCCGATCGCAAATCTAAGTGAAAGCCCAACTCTATAAAAGCGATCGCGCCTTGTTCCACTTTTTCAATCAGTTCTAGTTCCTGCCCATCGCAGAAGATTTGCCCATGGGGAAATTCGGCTGTCAGACAAGTTAGATCGATGGGAACATTACCAGCACTGGGGCAGAAATAAACAACTGGTGCAGATATTTGCTCAATTTGCTGCAAGATCCAACCAGTTTTGCCGATTCCCACTGCTCCTGCGATCGCCCATACTTGAACAGGTAGATCTTTCTGAGATGTTTCTGTGACGACAGACATAGACATTTAGCAACGAAGATTATAGAAATGATAATGATTATCATTTTTTTCTAGTCTACTATATTAACCGCTAAATTGGCTATAAAAAGAGCATGAAATAAGGCTTAAATCTGCTATATTCATGATTCGAGAATATAGAATAAAGTTGATCTAACCCATACTTAAACTATGCTCAAGCCTCAAGATATCCTTATATTGCTTAAGGTTTACTGCTTAAATTCAAAATGGACTTATGCGGAGTTAGCAGAAAGTTTAAAAACCAGCACTTCTGTTGTCCATGACGCTCTTCAGCGTTGTGACGAATGCCATTTGTATAACCTCAAAAAAAGAATTGTCCTCAAAGGAGCTTTAGAAGAATTTTTAGTACATGGACTTAAATATGTTTTTGCAACGCGGATAGGTACTATGGTGCGTGGCATTCCGACGGCGCACTCTGCGGAACCTTTAAAAAGCCTATTAATGGTCAGCGATAACAATGCATATGTCTGGGCTTCCCCTCAAGGCAAAATCAAAGGCTTGGGAATTAAGCCCCTGTATCATTCTGTGCCAGAGGTTGCCCTTCAGGATTCTCGATTTTATGAGATGTTGTGTTTGGTAGATGGGTTACGAATCGGTAAAGTGCGCGAACAACAGTTAGTCGCTTTGGAATTGCAAAAGAGGTTCCATGAGTAATCTTCAAATTGATAGTTTAGAGAGAGTCTCAGCAGTAGTATACTCAACACACAAAACCTAATTCTTTGTCTTTTTTTTGTTTATTTAGCGCCTATCTATATTTTCTCCCATTCTACAGAAGTGGATAGACATCTTAAATAATAGTAGGTAAAACCCATAATTACTTAAAGAAAAAAGTCTTTTTTGTCTTAAGGATTCCCTTGCAATGCTTTTATTTGTACAGCTACAAATTAAACTAAAATCAATAATAGAGTCGTTTTCTAAATTCCCACCTCTTGGAAAATAGAAAAATTGTGTTGCTTCTTGCCTTTTAATACTGTCAATATGTCCTCTAACAGATTCTTTGCTTTGTTGAGAGTCTTTTAGTAAAGATTCCTTATAACTATCAAGTAGGATTAGAGGTGAATAACAGATGTATGACGTATTCAACCTTTTGTTATTGATATCATTGTCACAAGTATTTGTTAAGATAACAGCTTTTAAATTTCCTGTTCTAGTACTTGGGAAGACGATAAACGGAAGGTCTCTAATTCCATCTCCTTGATAAATAATATCTTCATCTAGAGAGATTTCATCCGTATAAAATCTTTTATTCATATTCTCAGGGAAATCTTTTAATCCATCAAATAATTCTTTGGATGACAAAGAAGATAGGTATCTAGGGAGATACTTCTTAAAATCTTCAAACATATCACTCATATTAATTCCCAAAAGTTTTCGCTTAGTATTTCAGCAAACTCACTAGGTACGTCATGCATGTTTGATATTAGCTTTGCTGCAAAATCCTTTAAGATAGTCAGCTTTTCTTCGTCTGTATAATCAACTATGGCTGAAGGAGTGTAATTATCTTCCCAAGAATATCTTTGAACCAACGGGATCAAAGATGAATCCATATTACTATTTATTGAATTTATACTAGGTATGCAGGTCACTGTAGTAAGTGTCAGTGAATATGGCAAAATAAATACTAGTGGTGAGTAAGAGCTACTTGTAGTCAATAGATCAATCATAATATAAATTCCTTTAAGGCTAATATTCTGGGTTAAGTGAAACTAGGAATTCTTTTTTTAAAATCCCAAAAAATAATTTTTTTTGTTCAAAATGGCTTCTTTCTAAAAAAGAAGATTTTATATCAGGTATAGTTAAATTTTCATTCTCAATAAAAGTATCTATGTCAATTATTGACCCTATTTCTGTAAAATCGCTAACAAAAGTTTTATTTGCTACTTGTAAATTAACAAAAAATTCTTCGCGCTTCAGTAAACTCCTTAAAACAAGCTGCTCAGTCTCAAATTCATCACCACTTAATGTCAGTCCAAAATTAATTTCTTTAAATATGTCTAAAGAAAAAAAGCTTATATAGCGGATGCCAAACCTTGTAACTTTACTGACAATCTTTGAATCGTTTAGATGATTTAAAACTGAGCTTATCTTTTCCAAAAATAACGTCCACCCAGCATAACTACCAACATTAACTACTGATATAACATTTGAACCTATTTGAACCCAAAAATTGTCATCAATTAATTTGTAAGCAGGTTGATATCTTAAATTAGGATCTTGACTTCTCAAGATTTCTGGTATTTGCAAGATAGGAAGCTTTTCAAATGTATTATATTGGCTTGACAAAAGAGAGTAAAGTATGCCAAATACTGCATCACTTGGCAAGACTGTCTCAAACCTGAGTTCTACAACAGCTTGAAGGATAGGACAAGGAGTTATTTTCTTGGGAATTGACTGCATTTGTCTTCACATCTCAAAAAACTGTTACGGATAACAACTTACCACTTTAATGCAAATTATCCAATATAGCCTTAGCCTTATGAGGCTATATTGGATAATTTGTTTTTGGAAAGTCTCGTTAGGGTTGCTATATTGTTTAGGACTAGACAATAATGATAATCGTTATCATTATTGTCTGACTTGCCTATGTCTTCTGTGTCTTCGATGAAATTAAGCGATCGCTTAGATAAGCAAAGTTTTGATATTGACATCGCCATCATTGGTGCGGGAGTCCATGCCCTCACTTTAACCCTACATCTCTTGCAAAAACGTCAAGATTTGCGTGAAAAAATCCTAGTCTTTGATCCTAGTGGTGACTGGCTCACCCAATGGCATCGTCAATTTGCCGCCCAAGAAATTCCGCATCTGCGATCGCCTGCTGTTCACCACCCCGATCCCGATCCCTTTGCATTGCGGCGCTTTGCTGAAAACCGTCCCGATGAATTATTTCCACCCTACGATCTGCCGTCAACCAAATTATTTCGTGACTTTTGCCAAAATGCGATCGCCTCACAGCAACTGAATGAGCGCTTAATCGCCGCTAAGGTCATCGAACTAGAGCCAATTCTATCGCCCCGTCAGGGTTTTCGGCTTTGGCAAAATAATGGTCATAGCATCACTGCGAAGCGGTTTGTTTTAGCCACTAATAGCAGCATCAAACAAATTCCCCATTGGGTTGAGCGAATTGCTCCTAATTATCCTAGCGATCGCCTTGTGCATTCTAGTGATTTGAATTTAGCGTCGCAGCGATTAGCAGGAGAGACTATCTTAATCGTGGGTGGTGGCTTAACCAGTGGACATTTGGCTTTGGGTGCGATCGCCCGTGGTGCAAAAGTATTGCTGCTATCCCGTCGGCAATTTAAAGAAAAGCTCTTTGATGCGGATGCAGGATGGCTTGGACCGAAATATCTCAAGGGTTTTCATGGGGAAACTGATTGGGAAAAGCGGCGGGAGATGGTTCTCACAGCACGAGATGGTGGCTCTATGACTCCATCGGTGATGACTCAATTACGAAGAGAGCACCATAGCGGCAAATTAGAGTTTCATCCAGAATGTGAAGTAGCTCAAGCCATTTGGAATGGAGCGAAATGGCAAATTATTTGTTCTGATGGAATAGAATTATCCTGCGATCGCCTTTGGTTAGCCACAGGTTCAAGGTTTGACGCACAAGCAGAACCATTACTGAATAAAATTATGCAGCAATATCCCCAGCCTCTCGTTCATGGATTCCCAATTCTCGATGAACATTTGCGTTGGAATAGCTGTGAACTATTCATCATGGGAGGTTTAGCAGCGTTGCGTGTGGGGCCAACGGCACGGAATATCTCTGGTGCAAGGATGGCAAGTGATCGCATTGTGCCAGCACTAATCAAATCTACGATTAGGTCAGTTTATTCATCACTGCCAAAGTGATCGCTGAAATCTCTTTAAAACTAGTTATTGTAAATCTAAGCACTAAGGAGATAACTCAATGGATACCATCAAATCCTATCAAGCAGATAATTAGTGAGTATACTAAGTTGCGTCTTTTCTCCACAGGTTAAACAATTTTATTTTATAGCAACGTAAGAGATAGATAGGACAATTCAAAAACCAAATAAATGAAGGCGGAGCTTTGCTCCGCCTTCATTTATTTGGTTTTTATGTCCTAAGCAAAACTTTCATTGCTATATAATCTAGATAAAGTTGATTTTGGGGATGATTACTAATTCAAAGTATTCACAGTGGACATTTACTAGAAAGTACGGTGATGCTGTTACTATTTTCTCCATTACTAACGATTACTGGTTTATACGATCCTCCTTTCCTTCTCAAAGCGGAAGAGTCTGTACTGATCGAGATAGCGGATAGTGAAGAATCTCTACAGGGTCGCATTGATGTGTTTGTATTGCGCGATCGCATTTGGATAATTGTTTTGGAGTCAAAGAAAACAATGCTTTCGGTTTGGTCTGCTTTGCCACAAACTCTTGCTTATTTGATGGCTAGTCCGAATGGAGATCGTCCGACTTTTGCGATGTTGACTAATGGTGATGATGTTGTGTTTGTGAAGCTAGAGGGTAGGCAATATGGTATGTCTCAGGTTTTGGCTCCGCTAGTGAATCAGGGTGAGTTAGAGGTGGCATGGCGAGTTTTACGCAAGATTGCAGAAATAGAAGTTTGATAGCGATCGCTGTGTTGCTCCAGCCGCGATCGCTAAGAGTTGGTACAGTGCTTCTGGTATTTGTAAAGTAACAGTTTCAGCCATATTCTTTTCTCGATGGGTTAATCATCTTTATTTTATAGTCTATAACCTTTGACAACTTTGATTATGAAATTGAGTGTTAAGGAGAATGATTGCTGCTTTGTAGAGGAAAGTATTACAGACAATCACTACTTGTAAAACCAAGTTCTGCTAAAATATTTTTGCGTTTTGGAGGTTGAATGTTTATAGCCGAGTCTCGCAACCTTCTTTGTTCAAAGAACATAATCTCTTCTGGTAATTCCCCAAAGAATCTTGGGTGATGGTAGATAACAGGATCAGGATGGCGAAAAAGATCTACGCTCTTAAAAGCTAGAATGCCTGCAAATGTGGGACTTTTATTTTCTTTTCCAGACTCTAGGAATATTCCATCTGGTTTAATTACAGCCTCCTGAAGATTATTCTTAGTATTTTCAACTATGGTCTTGTAGCCAAACAAAGCACGATCAAAATCATCAAACTTTACACCATAACCTGAGCCATGTATTGCCAATAAGACAGGCAGAGATTCACTTCTTACCTGTTTGCGTTTCTTCTTAGCAGCATACTTTATTCTATCTTCTGTATCTTTTGGACTCCCAATAGAATAACATCGACTTCCATTCATCTGTTCTTGTGGGAAAAAGCCTAGATGTAATAGCCCCGACTTCAACTTTTTGCTTTTATAAACGAAATCCTCTTTAGGATTATCTGGTAATTCGTCACACATTTGCAAAAATGTGCGCTTAAATTCGTTTTTAGGATCTTCATAGCCAATATTAGGTAGTTGAATCACGCTAACACTCCAACCAGTCGGCGTTTTTGCATTTATAAATTCAATAAGTGGTTTATCTCTTGTTCGCTCTTCGTCCCCTTCACTATCGAAACTGGGTGAAACAACTTCAATAATTAGTTGATGCACACCAAAGCTAACAAGGAAATCTGGGCACTTACCGTCTGGATTTTTTAGCTCTATAAAAAACTTTCCACCTAAAACTTGAATAGTTCTAGCTAGTATAAATTCAAGAAAGGCACTATCCCATCTAGTTTGCAATGCTTTTATGAAATGCTCTTGATACTCTGATGGAATCTCCTCTAAGTTTCTCTCCAAAAATTGTCTGAATATCTGAGCTCTTTTAGTAGTGGAACGTCCCAGCCAACTAACTACTGATTCCCCAGCTTTACTATAAGTATTATCGATTGTAGTTGGCTTTGACAACCATTTCCATTTGCTATATTTATCTGAGTTTTCCATTTTTGCCCAAAATTAGAACCAATGCCAGTTCGTTACGCTAATGTTTGCTATTTGTAAATATTTAATTTATATGTTGTGCGATCACCTATCTCTATCTTACTTACATTCTGATTTTTACAGAGGTTATTTTCATCTATGAGGCTCTGTTAGCGATCGCGCTTGATGACGACAAAAGGCGATCGCCCCTAAACGAGTAACGCATATAATAAGCACAAACTCATTCATCACTAAAACCTATGCTGCAACTCCAAGAACAATACATTACCAACGCTCAAGGCGATCGCATAGCCGTTATCCTTGATATTACTGCTTATCAAAAATTACTCGAAGAAATGGATGAATTTCTATGCTGGAAAGGATATCAGCAAGCAGTTGAAGAGACAGAACTAGAAATTGCTAATGGTGATTTTGTCACCCTAAATCATTACTTAGCAACTGAAGCATAGCAAATGTCATGAGCTATCAAGTCAACTTACCCAAAACTGTGCAGAAGCAACTGAGTGCATTACCACAAGAACTCAAACAACGTATTTTAAAAGCCCTAGTGCAGTTACAAGAGGAACCTAGACCCGCTAACTCATTACAAATGAAAGGTGGACAAGGGTTTCGGCTGAGAATTGGAGATTATCGCGTTTTGTATGATATTGACGACAGCAGTCAAACCATTAACCTGAGACGCATAGGACATCGCCGTGAAATCTATCGAGATTTGTAGAACATTGTGCGCTCGACTATTTCTGTCTTACTCAACTTTTGATGATTTAGGCGATCGCTTTCATCTACAAGGCTCTGTTAGCGATCGCGCTTGATGATGACAAAAGGCGATCGCTTAATTCTCTTATTTTTAAACTGGAACTTCCGTAAAAAACGACTTCTCGTATCAGATTCATTCACCAAAAACGCTACTTTCAAATCCCAAAGATTCTTGCGAATTCGATTAAGAAGAGTAGTTTTGCCACTACCTAAGAATCTCGCAAGGATAATCATAAACATTCCCCGCTTGGAGATATCGAGTTGAGAAGTTGGCTTGATATTTTTTGAGATCATCAGCTTATGATTCTTTTTGGTTGTTTGTGTTTGCAGCGATCGCTTGCACCACATCGGTATAGGCAATATCGGGAATTGCTTTGTGAATCCGAATTACACGATGGGGACTAGTCATCACAGCGATCGCTGTCTGAATAGGTGGACATCCAGAATCTTGGCATTGCAATTGACTAAGTGAAATAACCGTTTGGCGATCAATCTGCAAGATTTCATACAGCCAATCTTTGACCTGCTGCGACTGTTCAGCACTAACGGCAGGTTTTTTGGGGAACAGATCGATGGACATGAGACGAAAATATCGCGCTAAGGTGATTTGATTATATACTAAGAACGATAATCATTATCATTACAAATTCCGCACACAAAAAATATGCTAGAAGTTGAGCATTTAGCAGTCAGCTATCACGATGTCAAGGCTATCGAGGATGTCAGCTTTGCGATCACTTCTGGGCAGATGGTGGCGGTGATTGGTCCCAACGGGGCTGGCAAAAGTACGGTTTTTAAGGCAATTTTAGGATTGGTTCCTACTTCTAGCGGTCATGTACGTTATCGATCTCGATCATTGCACCGACAGCTTCGCACCGTTGCCTATGTGCCGCAGCGATCGCAGGTGGATTGGGATTTTCCTGTGACTGTATGGGGCGCGGTGATGATGTCCCGCACTCGTCATCGCAATTGGCTAGGCTGGATCAAGAAGTCTGGTTGTCATTGCGAAAGCATCGTTAAATCAGCTCTTCATCGTGTTGGTATGTGGGATTTGCGCGATCGCCAAATTGGTGAGCTATCGGGCGGTCAGCAGCAAAGAGTATTTCTCGCTAGAGCGATCGCCCAAGAAGCAGAATTACTGTTTTTTGATGAGCCGTTTGTAGGTGTTGACAAAAAAACTGAGGCAGTAATTTTTGATGTATTTGCCGAATTGAAATCTCAAAATAAAATTCTCTTAGTAATTACTCATGATCTTGGTTCCAATTTAGATAATTACGATCATCTGTTGTTGCTGAATAAGGAACTCATTGCTGAAGGCGATCGCGATGCTGTGATCACTACGCAGAATATTAAACGCGCCTATGGCGATAGTGTGATTTTGATGCAGAAAGAACTTACCTAATTAGAACAGCGCGATGCGCTGTTCTAATTAATATTTGAGGAATAAAATTTATGCTGAATTGGTTGATCGAGCCTTTGGGATTTGAGTTTATGCGCAATGCGATCATGATCGGTATTCTGATTGGGATTTTATCGGCAGTAGTTGGTAGCTATCTGATCGTGCAGCACATGGGGCTTTTAGGTGATGTGGTTGCTCATGCTGTCTTACCAGGACTCGCGATCGCTTTTTACATTGGTATTGATATTTTTCTCGGTGCCTTCATCGCAGGCACGATTAGTACCTTTGTGGTCGCATGGATTCAGACCCATTCCAAAATCAAAGTTGATACAGCGATGGCTCTAGTATTCTCAGGTTTTTTAGCGTTGGGAGTCATGTTAATTACTACTCTTAAGAGCAAATTAGATCTGCATAGCTTCCTATTTGGCGATATTTTAGGAGTTACTAGTGCTGACCTATGGCGAACTTTGATCATTGCGATCGCGGTTCTAGCCTGTGTCGTGATCTTCTATCGAGAACTGATTTTCTATTGCTTCGATCATTTAGCTGCCAAAGCAATGGGTTTACCTGTCCATTTCATTCATTTTGGGCTAATGGCAGGAATCACCCTTACGATCATCGCCAGTATGCAATCGGTCGGCGTAGTGCTAGTGGTTTCGCTCCTTACTGGCCCCGCCGCGACCGCATATCTATTGGTGAGAGAATTACATTTAATGATGAGTTTGGGCGCAGTGATTGGTGTAATCGCCAGTGTCAGTGGAATGTACGTCAGCTATTATCAAAACGTTCCTTCAGGCAGTGCGATCGTGTTGATTATCTCAGGGTTTTTCTTATTAGCATTACTATTCAGCCCTTCACAAGGAATTCTAACAAAACGAGCTGTCACTCGACGGGCAAAGACTTTGCTCAGTAAAATAAACGCAAATAAATAAACGCTAAGATTAATCGTCAATATATCCTAATCGTCTCCAATCATTTCAGGGACTGCTTTATATAACAATGTAAGTGTTGCTTAGGACATAAAACCCAAAATATGAGTGGCGGCGCTTCGCGCCGCCACTCATATTTTGGGTTTTGATTTGTCCTAGCTATCTCTTACGTTGCTATAGCAAAAAAGATAGTGTCATGAATTATTTGCGCATTAAACGATCCTCTTGTAGGGGCAGAGCATTCCCCCAGAAGTCTACAATTTTTCAGATAATTTTAGCTTGGGAATGCTCTGCCCAAGCAACGCAGGGACAAGTTATCGATGAAAGCACAAAGGGTTTAGCATTTGCATTTCAAGCTGATCGTGGGGAGTATAAAAATATTGGCGCAAATGCTAAACCCCTACAAGTTTATGTTTATAGGGCTTTGAGGGCGCGAATAACTGATGACACTAACTCTAAAGAACGCAGATTTTACGGATATTCTCTAGGATTTTCTTCATCACGCACATGAAAGCGAAATCTTGCTTGCTGAATACATGGACGCATTTGCTCGTATAACTCTCTTACGTCAGTTGGTAGACGATTTAATAGCAACTTGGGAGCAGAAATATCACGAGTTAGCAAAAGCATATTTCCCGTACCCATAATGCGTTGGTTGAATGGCATTTCTAACTGGATATCGTCAACTTGATAAATTTCTAAGGTTTCAATATCTTTTGAGAAAACACCTCTCTCTATAACAATTCGTTGTGACGTAATCAGATATTTCGTATTGATCGACTGCAACCAATACCAGATTGCACCAATACCTAATGTAAAAATCGAAATCAGCAACCTAGTCACACTCCCAATAACCGCAGGATGACCTTTAAAGAGAATGCGCTCATCGGGTAGAGGTACTTTAGTCATAGAGAAAATTACTATTTTGAGTCATTTTACAGCGATTTGCACCAGTAATCAAAGAGGAGTCAACGCTTAGCGTTGACTCCTCTTTGCGATTTTTAACTGTAAAGCAGTGCTAAGCGCTCATTTACACTTATCTATTTTTCTGTGCCCATACACGAATAGGCATACCCCAAACATAGATAAATCCTTCAGCAGCCTTATGATCGAACTGGTCAGCACTAGTATAAGTAGCCAAGTCTTCGTCATAAAGTGAATTCACAGACTGACGACCAACGATGATCGCATTGCCTTTATGGAACTTGACGCGGACAGTTCCTGATACACGCTCTTGGCTGCTGTCGATGAAAGCATCGAGGGCAGTCTTGAGGGGGCTGTACCAAAGCCCGTTATAAATCATTTTGCCATAGGTATCTTCAAGACCACGCTTGTATTGCGCTAAGTCAGAAGGCAAAGCGAGGCTTTCGAGATCGCGGTGAGCATGGATTAATACCAACATTGCAGGAGCTTCGTAAATTTCACGAGACTTAATCCCCACTAAGCGGTTTTCCACCATGTCGATGCGTCCAACACCATTGTTACCAGCGATAGCATTCAAAGCGGTAATCAATTCCACTGGATCAAGCGCTTTACCATCGATCGCCACAGGAATACCTTTCTCGAAACCAATTTCAGCGTAAGTTGGTTCGTCAGGGGTATCAGCGATCGCCTTGGTCATCGCATAAATTTCTTCTGGTGGCTCATTCCAAGCATTTTCGAGGGGACCTGCTTCGATGCTGCGACCCAGCAAGTTGCGATCGATACTGAATGGTGAAGATTTCTTCACTGGTGAAGCAATCCCAAATCTTTCACCATAGGCGATCGTCTCTTCTCGGCTCATGCCCCATTCACGGGCTGGAGCTAATACTTTAATGTCTGGATTGAGTGCAGCGATCGACACATCAAACCTAACTTGGTCATTGCCTTTACCAGTGCATCCATGGGCTACGGCATCAGCACCATATTCTTCCGCCGCTTCCACCAAAATCTTGGCAATGAGAGGACGCGCTAGAGCTGTCGTTAATGGATAGCGATTTTCATAAAGCGCATTAGCTTTAATCGCTGGGAAAGCATAGTCTGTGACAAATTCTTTGGTTACATCTCTAACCAGAGAGACTGACGCTCCCGAATCTAGGGCTTTCTGTTTGATGGGATCTAACTCATCGCCTTGTCCTAGGTCTGCTGCAAGGGTAATGACTTCTTCAACACCCCATTCTTGCTTGAGATAAGGAATGCAAACAGATGTATCAACGCCGCCTGAATATGCAAGTACGACTTTTTTCGCCCGACCCATGAATCTCTCCTGAACCCATTGCTAAACCTAAAAAAGTAGCCCGGGTACTACGCCTATCTCAAGCATCCCTTAGTGCTGCTGTCTTCCGACCCTGACACGATTCGGGCGTTGCGATCGCGTAGATCCGAGCCATCCATAAGATTAGCACTAAGCGGTAAAGTTACATCAATAGTTAAATAAATTGTTGGCAAATCCACACATAAACTGCTAATCACAATTAAATATAAAACCCAGAGCTAAAAACTGTATCGTCCGCAGCGTGGGCGATACAGTTTTTAGCTCTGGGTTTCAACATTAATCTTAGAGGTACTTATTCGCCCCAAAAAGAAAATGAGGTGTTTTTAACGCCTCATTTTCTTTCACGTAAAGAGATTACGTTGAGATATCTCAAGCTGCTGCCATAGCTCTGCGATTTGCAAATACGCTTCTTTCGCTGAAATTTTGCCACCAGTCTCTAGACTGCAAATAATGCTGACACGGTGGGAAAACTCTTGTAAATTGGCATTAAACATCAAGTTCTCTGGCGTAAATGTGCCGTAATAACGAGACTGAGGAAACAGACATTTGGTGGTTGCGGACATAATCTTCCCTCCGTAGATTACAACTGAGAGTGACTCTAGATAGTCTTAAGATCCTGAAAGGCTCTGCTTTGGCAATATCGCCACCACAGAGCCTTCGTTAGAAACATATTCGATGACTATGGGTATGAGTATTAGACGTAATTAATTTTATTAACCTAATCTTAACCTAGACTTAACTTATTATGACAGCCTACTTTGTGATAAGTTCCCCAATTATTTGTGATCTAGATCTCAGTCAAGCCAGTTTTATAGCTACAGTCACTTGTTTCAGTTCAAAATATTTCATTCCAAGATTATTGATATCGGTGCGGAGCGCCGATATCAATAATCTTGGGTTTTATGTCCTAGTACATTTTGCGACAGCTACACAACGTTTTGCCCTCACAAGCAAACCAATAAATTTTTGAAAGTGTTGCAAAGCAACACTTTCAAAAATTTATTGGTTTGCTTGACAGAAAACTGCTGGTGGTAATAAGAAATCGCACATCCCTCATCCGATGGTCTGTACAGGGCAACCGCATAAAAAAGTGAATAAAATAAGGAGACAATAAAGAAGTCAACCCGTAATGAATAGTTCTATCACAGTTAGTTTACTGAGCCACTTTGAGGGAGTAGAAGATCCACG
>JADBWK010000163.1 GCA_020404895.1 Pseudanabaena sp. M085S1SP2A07QC
CCCCCCAGCCCCCCTTGTAAAGGGGGGAGAAGAAGAAATGCAAGTCCCCCTTTATAAGGGGGATTTAGGGGGATCTCTATCTAGCGCAGAAGATAGATCCCCCCCAGCCCCCCTTGTAAAGGGGGGAGAAGAAGAAATGCAAGTCCCCCTTTATAAGGGGGATTTAGGGGGATCTCTTCCTGATCCGATTAAGCTGGAGATTTTTAATAATCTCTTCCAATCGATCGCAGAACAGATGGGATTTACGCTGCAAAATACTAGCGCTAGCGTTAATATTCGCGAGCGATTGGATTTTTCTTGCGCGATTTTTGATCGCGAGGGTGAGCTAATTGCTAATGCCCCGCATATTCCTGTGCATCTTGGCTCGATGGGTGAGAGTGTCAAGGCATTGATACTTGATCGCGGCGATCGTATATTTCTCGGTGATGTCTTTGCTACTAATAATCCTTATAATGGCGGGACACATTTGCCTGACATTACGGTAATTACACCAGTTTTTATTGATTCTAGCGAAACTCCTACTTTCTATGTCGCGTCACGGGGACATCATGCAGATATAGGTGGAATTACCCCTGGATCAATGCCTTCAAATAGTACAAGTATTGAAGAAGAAGGAATCTTATTTGATAATTTTCAGCTTGTGGAAAGTGGACGCTTTTGTGAAGTTGAAACTCTGGCTCTACTGACTTCTAGCCAATATCCTGCCCGTAATTCTGCTCAAAATATTGCTGACTTGCAAGCCCAAATTGCAGCAAATGCTTGTGGCGCAAACGAACTTCAGCGAATGGTTGCCCATTATGGTGTCGCAACTGCTCAATCCTACATGGGGCATGTGCGGAACAATGCCGAACTTGCCATTCGTAAAGCGATCGCAAGTTTAGGAAAGCAAAAAGGAAAAGGGAAAAAGAAAAAATATGAACAGAAGTTCGTTTATCCTATTGATAATGGGAGCCAGATTGTGGTGTCGGTTAGTTTGAATACTGAGGATAGAACCGCAAAGATTGACTTTACGGGGACTTCGGCGCAACTTCTGAATAATTTCAATGCACCGCTTGCTGTTTGTAAGGCAGTTGTATTATATGTTTTTCGGACTCTTGTTGATGATGATATTCCGCTTAATGCTGGTTGCCTTGTCCCTCTGGAAATAATTGTGCCTGAAGGTTCGATGCTCAATCCTATTTATCCTGCGGCTGTGGTGGCGGGAAATGTCGAAACTTCGCAGGCGATCGCAAATGCCCTTTATGGAGCGCTTGGTGTGATGGCTGCTTCGCAAGGCACGATGAACAACTTTACTTTTGGTAGCGATCGCTATCAGTACTATGAAACGATTTGTGGTGGATCTGGTGCGGGAATTGATTTTGATGGAACTGATGCGATCCAAACTCATATGACTAATTCGCGATTGACCGATCCCGAAATTCTGGAATGGCGATTTCCTGTTTTGCTAGAAGAATTCGCAATCAGAGCGCATAGTGGTGGCAAGGGAAAATATAAAGGAGGTAATGGAGTAACTCGTCGAATAAAGTTTCTCGAACCAATGACAGCAGCAATTTTGTCTAGTAGTCGAGTTATTCCTCCTTTTGGCTTAAATGGTGGTGAATCAGCCGTAACTGGACGTAATTATGTGATTAGGAATGATGGAGGAATTACCGATTTGCCAAGTACTGCTACAGTGCAAATGGGAGCAGGTGATACCTTTGTGATTGAAACCCCTGGTGGTGGTGGCTTTGGATAAAGTCTAATCGTTCTACAGCAATAAGCGCTGTAGAAATACTAATAATTTTTTGGTAGTTAGCATTTAGTAATTTTCGACTGAACATATAATTAAGGCGATCTCTGAATTTTCACTTGGAGCGCTCACCTATGCAAGCCAACCCCGTCCAATGTTTGCGCCTAGACCTAGAAATTTCAGTTCCCTATAGTGTCGTCCTTGATGGACTAGATGCTTGGTTTGAGTGGGGATTAATTTCTGAGGTCGATTTTAAATGGCGCAACGGTAGAAGTTCGGCAAATCGTCTGACGATTGTGGCATTTCAAAATGATCAGATTCTTCAAGGTCTGGACTTATTGCTAGAGCTTGGCTTAATTACTCAAAAGTCAGTAAAACTGATTGCTGAAACTCGGTTTGTTTGTGAAATCAAAACAAAGGTCGCTGAGCCAATGATTTCCAGATTGACCTCTAATAATTTTGAAGATTCTGAAACAACTTTGCAACCTGCGAATATTTCTGGTTCCAGATTACCGCGATCGCGTGTTGTTGAAATACCCGCAAAAGCCAAAGCCCCACAAGAGCCGAGCAAAGTCGCGCAAACAGTGCGATCGCTACTTTCAGAATTCAGCACCATGTGGTTGCTATTTTTAGGCGTGTTTCTGGTTGTGGTTTCATCAGGATTATTAGCCGCTAGTCAATGGGATAACTTTTCGCCACAAATCCAATATTTATTGCTGCTTGCCTATACCCTTGGCTTTTTTGGCGTGGGCTTCTGGACAAGCAAAAACGAGCGGCTGCGGATGACGACTCGTGCTTTGCAATTAGTGACATTGTTGCTAGTGCCAGCTAATTTCTGGGCAATGGATGGCTTAGGCTTGCTGAAAAATCCTGCGGGAATTGGGCTTAGCGCGATCGCAGGTTGTATACTTTCTGCGATCGCCGTTTTTCTATTAGAAACATCTTTTGTCTTTCGAGAAGCTCAGATTTTATCAGAAGATTCGTTAACTAATTCCTCAACTAATCCATCGACTAATAAGCCGCGAAAACGTCCCAAAAGACAGCTTAGTCAAATCTCGATTTTAGCAATTTTATTATTGGGTTGGCTTCATCTAGGCTGGTTCTTATCACCTTACTATCCATTAATTTCTGTCTATCTGGGCATCATTGCCATAGCCACATCCACCTTGCTCAATCGCCGCCAAAGTTTAAATACTGCCGATAGTTCAACATTTCCACTAGCACTGATTACGGGAGCTTATAGCACCGTATTACTAATTAGTCGAGCACTCTTATTTGGAAATGTTTCCATTTTTAAATTAGGCTTAGCTTTTGGAGTTTGTGGCTGGGTTTTAGTCCAAATTACTAACAAATCCGAAAAGTTGCGATCACCTTCTGAAGCATCAAGTTTAACCACAAGTAATCCATCAGCGATCACATTTCAATCTAATCTCGGTCAAATCCTCCTCGGCTTAGGTTGGCTCTTATCGGTTTGGGACAAATACCCTTGGCAGACTTTTACGATTAGTTTATTGATTGCATGGATGTTGTGCGATCGCTTAGTTAAAAGCGAAGAATCAAGTGATTTAACCTACTTATTCTTTTGGGGTTTACAAATTCTCTGGTTAGTTCAAAGGCTAATTCCTGATGCTTGGAAAGGGAATTTCACTCAGCAATTATTAACTTTATTCCAAACTCAAGCTGAAATTAATTTATTGGGGATTTTATTATTTACCTATTTAATTATTACTTTAGTTATTGCTGCGATTTATCGCGATCGCCAAAAATATCATTTAGCAAGTACGGGTGAATTACTTGCTTTAGGATTTGGGGTTTTTCTTACTATTATTAGTGTTGGCTATCCATCCACCATATTCGTGAATTTATCACTCTCGGCGGTGACACTATTCATTATCCAAGCAAGGCGATTGTCTACTAGCAAGGACTTACATAGTCTCGTTTATTTCGCACATATCGTTACTCTTAGTGCGATTTTTTCAGGCATATATTTCTTCACCCGTTCCACAGCCATCTTTGCATGGGTTGGGTTTCTCTTAGTCACGATGTTAGTTGAATGGAGTGGAGTTTTGGTGATTGGGAAGCTGAGCCCTCACCCCCAGCCCCTCTCCCAAGGGGCGAGGGGAGAAACACCTCAAATTCAGGTTCTCTCGCAGCGAGAATCTCCAGAAAACATCTTACCCCCCTCTCCCTCTGGGAGAGGGGCTGGGGGTGAGGGAAACCTTCATCTGCAAGCATGGCGCGATAGTGCATGGCATATCGGCGCAAGTTTAGCTGCGCTTAGCTATATTTTGTTGTGGAGTTCTTCCGTGGCAGGACGAAATCTTGTTGGCAGCAATCTAGTCAACAACAGCGAATTGTTAGTTGCCTCAGGCTATTGGGGTATAGCTTGGCTATGCGTGCCACTTTCTCTCACCTTTTTAGGGACTTGGCGCGAATTTGCCGATCGCGATTTGGCGATCAAACTGAGCATTGCGGGACTTGCGATCGCGCAATTTTTAACATGGCAAGGAGATGGATCGCGGGTGATTGGATTAGGTGTTGCTTTTGCCCTGATGCTGGTTAATACTCGCCGCAGTAAATCGCTCCTGACCACTTTTAATACGGTTGGTTATGGTTTAGTGTTTATCGCTTCACTACTCTGGCAATTCAAATTTGGTGATGGATATGTTGCTCAGTTAACCTTTGGCATTAATGGAGCAGTTGTCAGCGTCTTACTGTTATATGTTCTCAATCATTGGCTCAAATACCGCCGCGATCGCCATGTTGCTAATCTCAATTTGCCTTTAAATCAATCCTATTCCCAAGCATTCGATATCTGGGCGGCGATCCTCTCTACGGCTTTACTGCTTTTGCAAACATCTCAAGCTGCACTTGTTTTTGGCTTTAATCAAGATGCTCAATTATTTGTTAATCTTTTGCCCAGTACAGTTTTAGTCACTCTGGGACTGGTTTATCGGATTTGGCAAGATACTGGCAAATCACCTTTTTGGACGGAATGGGGAATCGCATGGAGTGTTGAACTTCTCACATCAGGCGCAGTTGTGGTCAGCAATGGCTCAGCAATTGAGCTAGCGATCGCTAATATTGCGCTAGGTTTTGTAACGCAGCTATGCGGCGATTGGTGGATGAAACGCTCAGGCAAAGATGAATATCCTCGCAGTTGGGATATTATTCCCTTAATTTATGGGGTAATGGGTTCACTATTAAGGATTGGCAACTTCAGTAGTCTCACAGGTTTATTTTCGCTGAGTACATCTCTAATTGGCATTGGTATTGGGCGTAGATCTTCTCAATCTAATCCAGTTTTTAAAGCACTCACCTATCTTTCGATGGTCGTAGCGACCTTCTCTGCTTACGAACTACTTTTCTATCAAATGGTTTCTAATCCTCAAGGCAGAAGTCTTGGTGATGGCTTAGTAATTCTCGCGGTATTGGGTTGTGCGATCGCCTACGCCTACCGGCTATTCGCTAACTGGATCGCCCCATATTTACGACTCTCATATAGAGAGATTGGCATTTCCGCGCATTTACATTGGACTGCAAGCGCGATTTTTCTATTCTTAGGAAGCTTCTTATCTCTTGCTACAACTAGCGGAGTCCTCGGCGGCGGCGTTGCGATCGCCTTGGCTGCCTATGCGATTACGCAGGGTAAGAGATCAGATTCAATCCCCCTTGACAAGAGTGATTTAGGGGGTTCAGAACTATGGATTTATACAGGGCTAACTACATCTATTGGCGCGATCGCCTATTTCATTTTCTTTGCTTTCCCAAATCCTTGGCTGATTAGCAACATTATCCTGCCTTACGCTGCTGCGATCGCCTGTATCTTTGCGGCGATACTCTATCAGCCACCTTGGGAAGAATGGGGCTGGGAAGAACGACCTTGGCATAATTCTGCTTTCACATTGCCATTGATTTTTACGTTTATGACTCAAAGTGCGATCGCGATCCCATGTCTAATCATCGTCGGAATTTTCTATGCTATCTATGCCAAAGTTCAAGAGCAAATCCGTGCCACTTACATCACTGTTTTTTTATGGGATTGGGCAATTTTTCAGAATGTATCACAAAGTCTTGATGCGTTTTCCAGCCTCAAATTTTTGATCAATATTTGTGTGATTGGCTTCTCTGGACTATATTTTGCTCAAGTCGAGCCAAATTTGAGCTCTCCTCACACTAAAGCTCTTCGCCATGCTTTTAGAAGTCTTTTAAGCGGTGGAATGGGGCTAATTGCCTTTATCTATTCCTTTACCAACCCCAGTATTGCGCTCTCAACTTGGGGATTAAGTGCAGCCTTCATCATTGCAGGGCTAGCATTCCGAGTCCGAGCCTATCTATTTATGGGAACGTTCACTTTCATTTTGTTAGTAATCTCCCAATCCGTAACTTTAGTTACCCAATACTCTTTCTTGATGTGGGCGATTGGCATCTTTGCGGGGATTGGATTTATTCTGGTGGCTGCTAATTTTGAAGTGCGACGCGATCGCATTCTGGCGCTATTTCGTAATGTTGCGATCGAGTTGGAAGCATGGGAATAGAATCATAAACGACTCAGCCAAACGATCGCCTCTCATCACAAAAAGTACTAATTTAATGGGTTTGGAGGAGAAGGGCGCTGGTCAGTTAATGAGGGATGGGTACTGAAATGTACATTTCATGGCAACAAAAAAGACGCAAATACGTCGATCACGTTTTAGCTGACCAGTGCCTTTTCGGTCGAAACTGCTTCTGCATTCAGTCTGTGGACAAATAAAAGGAAGGTTGCGGCTGAAAAAATCCCAAAGATTAAAAATAATTTCATTGTTGCAAACCATTACTAATTAAAATGAATGCTGACCAATAGAAGGGATGCGAGAAATTTTTAGAGCGAATTGTCGCGATTTGCGCTTGTCGTAAAGACTCAGCTTTAGAGCGATCGCCAAGCTTGACATCATTATAAAAAGCTTGCATTAACGCTTGCGTCCCCTCATCACTTACTTGCCAGAGAGAGGCGATCGCTGCTTTCGCGCCAGCCCTTTGCACTTGATAACCAAAGCCCAAAATCTCAATGCCATTGCCTAATTTCCCAACCCCAGTTTGGCAAGCGCTGAGAACGATCAAGTCAACATTGGACATTGGTAAATCCTTCATTTCACTGAGCAAAATCTTATCGCCATTACCAAAAATCAAGAATGAATCTTCGGGCTTACCAGAGTTAAACTCAGCATGAGTCGCCAAATGGACAATATTTTTATTTTGCATTTGGGTTTCAGTAGCTTTGCGACTGAAATCGTTTGCCACTAGTTTTGTCGTATCAGGCAAAGCATCAGAAATAGATTGAACTTCGGTAACTGTAGCGGGTAGAGCAGCTTGCCCGAACTTAGTGGTATTTTGAGCACCGCCAAATGCTCCCGCTAAGATACGAATTTGCCTTTGTGGCTTTTGGGTAAAGTCACTGAGACTATAAGCAATTAAGTTGTTAACGCGGTACTTCTCAACCAGCCATTGTTTGCCATCATAGAGTGCGGCAATTGGGATATAGCGCAGGAGTCCATCAGGGGCATAGAGAATGGTATTCGTATTTGCAAGGTCGGCTTCGATAGGCTTGATTAGCAAATTATAGAGTTTAGTTGCAGGTTCAATCACATCCAACGAGTCAGTGTCGCGTAGCCCTGCTTTAAAATCTATAACTAGTTGATTAATGTCTGCTTCTTTAATCGCTACAGATCGATGAATTGGTGGTTTGTTAGGTATAAATAGGATTAATTCCAAACTTTCGCTTAAAAGCAATGGATAGAGCAAAGCATGACCTTGAGGTAGCTTTTGCAAATAGTCAGGGACTCGATTGAGTTCTGCTGGTGGGATTTGAAGCAGTTGTTGGACGATCTTTTGATTCCCCTCAACTAATGGTGTAACGGAATTTATTGGCTGAGCTATAATTGCTTGAACTTGTGAACTTTCTTCAGAAAACAGATATATGCCTTGGGCAGTTCGCTCATTCCCCTTGACGTTTTGCAAATAGTCTTGGAGTTCCTGTACTTTCAGCAAATCTAAAACCTGTAATGCTTCCATTACTCGTCCTTTTTTCAATAAAAGAGCGGCTAAGACACGATAGTTAGCGGCAACAGTCTGTTGATAGGAATTTTGCTGCTCTAAGGACAGTGCACGCAGTTCTTTGCGGATGGATTCAGTCAAATTAACTGATTGTTTGTAGAAGGCGATCGCTAGTTCAGGATATTGTCGTCTGATCAACAAGCCCAAATTTCCGACTAACTTACTTTCTCGGTTGCGATCGCCAACTTCACGAGCATAAGGAATTGAGGCTTGAAAAGTCTGAAAAGCCTTATCATTCTGTTCTGACAAGGTATAAGTTAAACCAAGGCTATAAAGAGCAGAACCAATACCAGCCTGATCGCCGATGGCGCGATATATACCTAAAGCCTGTTGATGGGAGGCGATCGCTTGAGCTGCTTGATTTAGCTCCGAATATATAGAGCCTAACTGTGAAAGCATTGAGGCTTCATAAGCGCGATTGCCTGATTGTTTAAAAAACTCCAATAAACTCAAAATGGATTTCAATTGGGTTTGGGGATCTTTTGCTGATGAATTGGTGCTTAATGCTGCAATTATGGATTGCTGCATTTTTTGGATTTGGGGTATGCTTGTAATTGATTTAGGTAATTTTTTTAAAAGTTCTAATACTTTCTCAGGCTCCCCCAATTGCGAATAAACCGCTCCTGTAAACATTAATGCTACTCCTTCACCAGTGACATCACCTAGCGATTGATAGATTGATCTGGCTTCTTGAAGTGTATTAAGGGCTTTTGGATATTGACTAAGTGAAGTGTAGAGGCTCCCTAGACCAACGAGAATGCTCGCGAGAGTATTGCGATCGCTAGGTTTAGCATTAGCAGTATTAGTCAGATTTCGATAAATAGTACTCGCCTGTTCAAAGAGAACCAAGGCTTCGCGAGTCTGTCCTTGAGCAAGACGGACTTCAGCAATATTTTTTAAATTGCGTCCTTCCCCTGCGCGATCGCCTAGTTGTTGATAGATCTTTTCAGCTTGGAGGTAGATTTCGATGGCTTTAGGAAATTCTGTGAGATTACGATAAGATTGGGCAACAGCATTGAGCTGCTCAGCTTTGCGAGGGCGATCGCCTACCTTGCGCACTAATGCCAAAGCTTTGAGATTTAGCTGCAAGACCTTGGCATATTGCAACGATATGTTTAAAATATTTGCTTCCAGATTCAGCGCACTTGCCTCTCCTAAAAAATTGCCAAGCTGCTGATATGCGATCGCGCTCTGCCGAGTCATCGCCAAAGATTTATCCTTTTGACCGAGTAACCCATAGGCTGAAGCTAAATAGAAGAGATTTTGTGCTTCTGCGGCGCGATTTCCCGCAGCACGACTAAGTTCTAATGCAGGTTCAAAATACTGGAGCGCTTTTTGGAAATCAAATTTCTTTACATAAATAATCCCGATCGTGGCAAGGGTTTTTCCCTCACGATAGCTATCTTTTACTCTTTTACGAATTGCTAATGACTCCTCCAGCAATGGCAGAGCTTTAGCATATTGTTCTAGACCTATATAAGCCTTACCCAATTGATATCTAGTTTCACCTTCCGCCTTCAGAAAAAGCATCTTATCCGCAGATGTTGAACTTGCCTGCTGTGACTGTTGAATCGCAAGTGCTTGCTGCAAATTTTCTAGAGATTGGGCTTCTTGCCATAGTCCAATCTGCGCCGAGCCAATCCCAGTTAAGGCAATTGACTCACCAAGGCGATCGCCTCGGCTACGATGATTAATTAAAGCTTGTTGGTAATGCTTTAAAGATTCTTGAAAATTACCCTGATCAAAAAGTTTTTCGGCTTTTTGTAAAAGCACATCCGCTGATGTAGAAGTTGGTTCGGAAGATATATTTGTAGGTCGATCAATAGATTCAATCGTGATTTTTTCAGTGGGGATATCCTTCAAAGCATTGGAATAGGAAGGATTGATACCAACTTCTGATATAGCCAGCATCATCCCTAAAACAAGTGAGCACGATAGGCGATCACTGATGAATTCTTTTTGCATAGATTTTTCCTGTAATGTAAATTTCAGCTTCACATTTTCGCTAAGTACCTACTTAAGAATTTTTTGGGATCTCCTACTAGAAAGGGGATTTGGGGAATCCCTTAAAGCTTTATCACGCCAGATTTTATTTCTTAAATAGTTTCTAAAAATAGATCTCCCATCACGTTGTCATATAATCTAACATCTGAAATAAGATATAAGGTGAATTGCACTTTATATCCTAACTGTCCTAATTTAGCAAATATTTTTATAGAAAGACACAGCCAAAAGTTATGGAAATATCTGATATCTCTGAGATTATTGAGGAAAACAACGAAGATGAACCTAAAGAATTAGGAGAGCAAGACGGTTCTCAAAAGCCAAACGATCCCAAAAAAGAGCAAAAAACCAAAAATAAGAATCAGCTTAATAATTACGTGGCGATCACAGTAGTTTTGTTTGTTACCTTTATGGGCGTATGCAAAGTTAAAAGTGACAATGTAGTCCAAGCCATGCAAAAAGCTCAAGCCGATCGCATTGATACATGGGCATTTTATCAAGCGCGAAATGTTCGTGCAGAAATTGCCAAATCGACTGTTGCTCAATTAAAGTTACAAGCTCTGGCGACACAGCAGCCCAAAGCTATTGCTGAATATGGCAAAGAAATTGTTAAGTTTGAAGCGATCGCTGCTAAACAAGATAAAGAAAAAGACAAACTACAGCAGCAAGCCTTAGATACTGAAAAACTCTACGAGCAGTTGAATGTCCATGATGACCAGTTTGACTTGTCAGAAGCCGCGTTTGCCCTTGCGATCGCATTGCTAGCAATGACATCTCTCACCCAAAAAGGTTGGCTTTATGGTGCAGCTATGGTTCCTGCCGCTTTTGGTTTGTTTATGGGACTAGCTGGTCTATTAAACTGGGATTATCATCCTGAAGCTTTGACAAAATATTTGTCAGAAAATACTACTTACAAAACCGAACACAAAATCTCGACTTTGCCTTACCCACAGCTAAAAAGCTCAAATTCATAGACATAAAAGGTTCTGAGCAAATTTTTTACTAATGTATTAAACTAACTAAACAATGAAAAACTTTATCCAAAACCTGCTGCGATACCCAAAATTCCTCGCCCTAATCACTGGTGGCGTTCTGTCTGTAGTGATCGCGCCAATTATTCCTCTATTTAAAAAGCCTCTGACTGCGATCGCGATGATTTCGGCAATCATTAGTGGGTTTATTGGCGTATCACTAGTATTAAGAGCTATGCTAGGGCTAGACATCACTTAGTAAATCTTGACGCAGATTTGATTGAGCTTCAACTTCGCCACATGTTGAACTATCACCATGTTAAGCATTATGTTAGACATCATCATTATCTTATTAGTAGGTGTAGCGCCACCAATCCTATCCCTTTGGGTGCTTCACCGTACCCAAGCTCATTATCGGCAAATAAATTCGGCGGCGATCTCCACGCCTATATGCTTAAAGCTCAAAGCACCAGTACCAGTCGAGATGACCTGCATTGATGGATTTGGTTATGTGATTGGCAAAGTTAGCTGCAAATATAATGCGCGATCGCCTTACATTCGCTGTGCGGTAAACCCCTGCGGCCCCTGTCAGGATTGTCGGCATTACGAAAGCCTATGATATAAAGTCCATCCGAGATGGACTTTATATCATAAAGTTCAAAAATTAAAGTTTATTATGATAAGTACAAATCTATGGCTACTACAAGACGAGTTGCTCGTGTTGCTGAATTAATTAAGAGGGAAATCAGTAACATGTTGCTAAAAGATATTAAAGACGATCGTGTAGGGATGGGTATGGTAAGTGTTACCGATGCCGAGCTATCAGGCGATCTCCAACATGTGAAAATCTTTGTCAGTATTTACGGTACTGAAGAAGCGAGAGCCCAAACTATGGAGGCTCTCGCTTCAGCTACGAGCTTTATCAAGCGCGAAGTTGGGCAACGTTTATCATTACGTCGCGTTCCCGAAGTTGTCTTCCATGAAGATCGCTCCTTTGAACGTGGTGTCAAAGTGCTGTCGCTAATTAATCAACTAAGTCGAGAACGCGAAGAACGAGAGTCAACCGCAGAAGAAAAGGAGTCCAATTCAAGTGATTGAGTTGTTCAAGGCGGGTGGGCTAGTCATGTACCCACTCACGGCACTATCAGTATTTGCGTTGGCTGGGATCATGGAGCGGCTAATTTTTTGGTTTGCCATCATCAAGCAAGAACGAAAAACTGCCGAAAAAATTTTGGTGATCGCTCGACAAGACCTGAAACTAGCAGCAGTGGCAGCGGAGCAATCCTTAAAGGTTCCTGTGGCAAGGTTTCTCTATGCTCCCTTAGCATTAGAAGAGCCAGACTCTGAACTATTTCGGCTGGCGCTTGAAAGTACTGCCGACGAAGAATTAACAGAAATGCTCAAGGGTGAAAAGCTGCTCGAAGCAGTGATTACAATCGCGCCTTTGTTGGGGCTACTAGGAACTGTAATAGGGTTAATCAGTTCCTTTTATTCTCTCAAAATTGGTGATGTTGCGGCTAATACGAAGTCGGGATCACTAACCGAAGGTATTGCAGAGGCACTAATTACAACTGCGACAGGTTTAATTATTGCCATTTTTGCTTCGGCATTTCATCGCCTATTCCTTGCACTGCAAGATCAGCAAACCAAGCTATTCATGAAGGTTGGCAATCAATTAGAGCTTATCTACCGCAAGCAATGTCAACACAGGTTGCCTAAGTAAAAAGTAAAAATGAGAATGGTAATTGCGCAGGTTTAGTTCTAATGAATATCCATTAATTATAGCAACGTAAGAGATAGATAGGACAATTCAAAAACCAAATAAATGAAGGCGGAGCTTTGCTCCGCCTTCATTTATTTGGTTTTTATGTCCTAAGCAAAACTTTCATTGCTATATCTAAATTTTGGCGCAGTTATCGTCTCCATATAGCCAGCATTTGAGTGCGGGGCTACTGCTCATCAGCTTCTTCGTCAAGATCAACAATCTGTCCATTAAACAAATTTGCCAAATTTTTAATCACCCGATCATCTTCTGATATGCCAACATAACCTTTTGTTTGGGGCTGAGGCTGATTTACAGGGTTAGGCGGCGCAATGTTTACTTGTGAATCTGTCGATGGTGGTTTAGCTGTAGTATTGGGAACTAAAGGTGGGGTTGGATTTTGATAAGTGACAGGCGGAGGTGCAATCGCAGGACTAACAGGAAGTGGAGCCGTAACTTTGACTGGTTCAGCTTGAGTCGGTGTAGACACAAATGAAAACATCACCTTAATAGGGCGCTGCAAATGTTTGGCAAAAACTTCTTCTAGTTCTGGACGCTTCTGAACCACGATATTTTTTGTAGTTTCATCACGCTTCCCAGCTAAGCCGATTTTGACACTACTACTATCGATAGTAAGAATATGAGCCTGTATCTGGATAAAAACCCATTTTGTCGGTGTTGGCAACATTGACAAAATGCTTTGCCACATCTGATCTAGATCATATCCAACTGAAGCAAAGTTCTCAATATCATAACTTCCAGATGATATCGGCGTTTCAATAGCTGGTAGGGGGGATATTGAAGGCGTAGATGTTTCAGCCACTTTCGATATTTGAGGGATTGGCGGTGATTCTTGTGTTGGAATTGATAGAGCTTGAGGTGGAGCTTGTACAGCAGGATTTGTTTTCGGTGGTTGGGTGGAAACTTGTGGAGTTGCAGGTGTCCGCAATGGAATAAATGGTTGTGCTGAAGCAGTGTTCTGCGATTGTGGCTGAGCGATCGCCCCCTGTGCTGATGGCAGTAAACCCATAAGTGTAACTTCTAGCCATAGGCGAGGCTGCGTGGTGTTACGGATTTGCAATTCTGCCGATCGCAAATGCTGTTGACCCAGCAGAATATTAGGAATTGGTAGACTTTGAGCTAGTTGGCTCAGTCTTTCCCAACCAGAACTAGTCATGGCAACGAGGTCACTGCGATCGCTAGCTGTTTTCGCAATTAATAGATCTCGATATACATTCGCTAAGTTCTGCAAAACGATCAAGGGTTCGCGACCCCGATCCATAATTCGCCGCACATAATCAATTAGTTGAATGGAATGATCCGATGCGATCGCTTCGATCAATGATAGTAAATCCTGTTCAGGAACCGATCCCACCAAATCCCATACTGCTTCAACTGTGATCTCTCCATCCAATAGACTCAATTGATCGAGTAGAGATTCTGCATCACGTAATCCACCCTGAGCAATCTGAGCAACTAAAGTTAGGGCTTCAATATGAATATTAATATTCTCATTTGCAGCAATCTTCCCTAAATGCTTGACCATCGCATCAAGTGGAATCCGCCGAAAGTCAAATCGCTGACATCGCGAAATAATCGTTGGTAATACGCGCTGTGGATCAGTAGTTGCAAGAATAAAAGTAACGCGATCGGGAGGCTCTTCAAGGGTTTTTAGCAGTGCGTTAAACGCTGCTGTGCTGAGCATATGACATTCGTCAATAATATAAACCTTAAATCTTGCCTTAACTGGCGCAAACTGGGCGCGTTCGATTAATTCTCGAATATTATCAACACCAGTATTACTTGCCGCATCAATTTCGGTAATATCTAGCGCATTACCATTAGCGATGCTGTGGCATAGTTCACACTTGCCACAAGGGTTGGGAGTAGGTTGGTCAGAGCTTAGGCAATTGAGCGACTTTGCCATGATTCGAGCACTGGACGTTTTGCCTGTACCTCTTGCGCCTGTAAATAGGTATGCGGGTGCGATACGCTTAGTGTTTAAGGCATTGCTAAGGGTATGCGCGATCGCCTCTTGCCCAACGAGGTCAGCAAAGATTTGCGGTCGATATTTGTGGTGTAGTGGCTCATAGCCCATAGGAACACGATGATGCTCAAGCTCTGCTGGTCAAATATATCATTCACCAGTATAGCGATTACTCTTAGTTTTATATAGATGACGCTTCGCGTCATCCCAGATTCAATCTATGGCTCTGTCGATGTTTGATGGATTAGCGAAGTATCCGATGACTTTAAAGGCAAAAGATCGTCCGATTAATTCGGTTCTGGTAGAGTCGCAGGGAAAAATCATTGAATCCAATGTCACTGACAGAGATGCAGTCAATATCAGTAGGGCTGTCGCCATGTTGAATGCACAGCAAACCAAGTCTCTTGAAAATCAGAAGTAAGTCCGTTTGGCGATAAAGTTTACACAGGTATAAAAATATGAAAAAGCTGTTACTCGTTGAATCTCCATCTAAGTGCAAAACCATCCAAGCCATCCTCGGTAGTGAATGGCAAGTAGAAGCTTCCTTTGGTCACTTTACGGAACTAGCTAAAGATGGTGAAGATAGCTTGGGC
>JADBWK010000164.1 GCA_020404895.1 Pseudanabaena sp. M085S1SP2A07QC
ACCGCATAAAAAATAGACAGCTTACGCAGTAAGGATTTCAATCCTAAGTATTTTTACTCACTGATTTCTAGACTGCCTGATAGTTAAGGATTTCAATTTTTTTATGCGGTTGCCCTGATTGTATTCATGTCCTGCTTAACATATCTTCAAGGAATAATCTGAGTCATGGTAGCGATACTCCCAAAATTAGCGATCAATTGCGATCGCCTTGATCGCAGTCTTGCTGAACTTGCAACGATTGGCAAGCTGCCCAACGGTGGAGTGTGCAGGCTCGCTTTTTCTGAAGAAGATATACAGGCTCGTCAATTAATCAAAACTTGGATGCTAGAAGCAGGCATGTCTGTAAGAAGTGATGCTGTTGGTAATATCATCGGTACTTATGCAGGAACAGAATCAGGAACGGCAGCTTTGGCGACAGGTTCGCACATTGACACCGTACCAGTTGGAGGGAGGTTCGATGGCTGTCTCGGCGTTTTGGCGGGAATCGAAGTGGCGAAGGTATTTCAAGAAAGCCAGATACGGCTGCGTCATCCCTTTGAAGTAATAGTTTTTTCCGATGAAGAAAATAGTGTGATTGGCTGTAAAGCGATCGCAGGTAATGCTCCCACTGATCCAGAACGTTATCGCCGTAAGGATGGCACATCGATTCAAGATTGCTTAAAAAATGTTGGTGGTGATTGGGATCAGCTCCATACGGCTAAACGAGATCAGCACCAAATTGCAGCGTTTATCGAACTACATGTTGAGCAGGGCGGCGTACTTGAAGCATTAGATAAACAAATCGGCGTAGTTACGGGTATCGTCGGTCAATATCGTTTCATGGTGACAATTATTGGTCGTCCTAATCATGCTGGGACAACGCCGATGAATATGCGAAAAGATGCTCTCGTTGCAGCTTCTCAACTGGTATTAGCAATCAATCGCCTTGGGGTGGAAACGAAGGGCGAACAAGTAGCTACTGTAGGACATATGACTGTTTCGCCTAACGCAACTAATGTTGTGCCAGCTCGTGTAGATATGAGCATCGATTTGCGCGACCTCTCTGAAGAGAATCTACAATATTTAATCGCACAGATTGAGAAAGAATGTGAGGCGATCGCAGAAAGTACAGGTACAGAATTTACCATTGAGCAGATACTGCATGTGCTGCCAACTCCAGCCAAACCTGAACTAATGGAAGCGATCGCGAAGGTTTGTGAAGAACTCAAACTCAGTTATGACTACTTACCTAGTCGCGCAGGGCATGACGCTCAAGAGATTGGACGTTTTACGGATATGGGCATGATTTTTGTGCCAAGTCTTAATGGGATTAGTCATTCGCAGGATGAGTATACTTCGCCTGAGCAATGTGCTCAGGGAGCAAATGTTTTGTTACATACACTTTTAGCGATCGATAAAACTCTGTAATACCAAAACACAAAATAGTTGCGCTATTTTGTGTTTTAAAACCCAGTAAGGCAAATCGCTTGCTTAGCTGGCGATTTACCTTTTACCCCACAAGATAAGAGGCTGCGATTCTCATCTTGTGGGGTTCTCGATGAATATCCAAGTTTGTATAATCTCGTCAACAGTTCAAGCTTGAGCAATACAACCACGCGATCGCATCGGGGCATCACCATCAAAGATTTCGTTAGTGTCATGAATTATTCGCGGAAGATCTACGGTCATGTTTGGCATGATCACGCTCGACAACAAGCCAAAAAAGAGTTAAACAACTAGTTTCATTGAGAAAAGCGCCAATCTCATCAGATTTAGTGCGAAATTCACGAAACAGCCGCTTCAAGTGGTTAGTTGTCCGAATATGGTGATGTAAATCAGAATCAAACTGATAGAAGGAGAAAGTCAACTGAAACATCCTTAATAAAATACGAACTGCATCAGGTTCAAGCAATTGCCACTTTTCCTGAAAATCTTGCAAGCGTAGTTGAGCATCAGATTCAAGGTCAGCATCGTAAATTGCATAAGCATCAGAAATGATTTCAAAACGGCGATGTTGTTTAGCCTCAGCAGATGTAAGTATCTGTCCCATAGAATTAGATTGGGGTAAATCTGCGTAACTAAGAAGTATTTTATAAAATCTTTACTTAGAACGTCTCAAGACTAGATTTTTTATCTTATTGGTACGGAATTGGTACGAAAAAAGTAGCTAGAAGCTGAAACTTATGGGCGCTGAGGGACTCGAACCCCCGACATTCTCGGTGTAAACGAGACGCTCTACCAACTGAGCTAAGCGCCCTCTTTTGGTCTTTTTTTTTGACCTCATTAAATATAGCAGATAGCGATCGCATTTAGTCAACTATTTTGCGAAAAAACACTCACAGGGCTAAGAAGTGGGGTGCATTGCGCTCCATTTCTTAGCTCTAATCAACTAGCTTACGTGCAATTTTATTTGTGCGCTCGATCAGAGTTGGTAAATCAAGTGTGGTTAACTGTCCGCGATCAACGACCTTCCGACCATTGATAAAGCTGTAGTCCACTGATGGCACTGGACAAAATATTAAAGCTGCAACTAGATCATGATGTGCACCTGCAAATTGCGATCGCTCAATATCGATCGCGATAAAATCCGCTGCCATATTAGGTGCGATCGCGCCAATATCGTCTCTACCCAAAACCTTAGCGCCACCCAATGTAGCAACCTCCAAAATTTCTCTAGCACTCATTGAAGTGGGATCACACTCATTCACCCGCGCCAATAAAAAAGCAGTGCGAGCTTCTTGCAGAAGATTGCCAGTATCATTTGATGCCGAACCATCTACACCCAAGCCCACAGGCACTCCATGATTCAGCATTTTCCTGATTGGAGCAATGCCACTACCAAGGCGCGTATTACTACAAGGACAATGTGCTACACCTGTCCCCGTGCGTCCAAATTTTGCGATCGAATCATCACTCAGCTTTACACAATGGGCGTGCCAGACATCATCGCCTAACCATCCAACAGACTCAGCATAGTCTCCAGGTATTTTGCCGAATTTAGCGAGGCTATAGTCTACATCAGATTTGTTCTCGGCTAGATGTGTATGCAATCTCACACTGGTATACGATCGCGCCATTTTTGCTGACTCGATCATCAAGTCTGGGGAGACAGAGAATGGAGAGCATGGCGCTAAAGTCATCCGTAACATCGCAAAGCGCGAAGGATCATGATATTCCTCGATCAGTCTTTGCGAGTCTTTGAGAATATCAACTTCTTTCTCAACTAAAGCATCGGGAGGAAGTCCGCCTTGGCTTTCGCCGACGCTCATACTACCCCGACTAGCATGAAATCGCATTCCCATTTCCTGTATTGCGGCAATCTCATCGTCCAGTTTGCAATCATTAGGATAGATATAAAGATGATCACTTGCTGTTGTACAACCAGACAGAATTAGTTCAGCGGCAGCCATCTGAGCGCTGATATAAATACTCTCAGACGTGAGCCTTCCCCAAATGGGATAAAGAGCCTGCAACCAATTAAACAAAGTGCAATCTTGGGCGGCGGGGATAACTTTAGTGAGAACTTGATAAAAATGGTGATGAGTATTAACTAATCCTGGGAGAACAATATGTTTGCCCTGTAAATCCAGCACCTCATTGGCAGTTTGAGGTAGTTCGTTGGTGAGTCCCACCTGCTCAATCACATTATCTCTGACAAATATAGCTGCATTATAGAGTTCGCGGCGATCGCGATCCATGGTGACTAAGGTATGGATATTTTTGACTAACAGTGTGGGCATGGATTTGGCTAAAATTCAGAATGTGAGTTTTTTGTCAGAGCAAAGTGCTGGGAACTGACCTTTGATTTCTACCCTAGAGTTTAGTAATTAATTGTCATCGTTGTAACCTATGGGCTAATACCAAAACACAAAATGGCTACGCCATATTGGATGAATCTATATCCACGTAAGTTTTTCTCCAAATATACAGCGCTTTGTGCTCAGTCAGAAGCACACTTAGACACGCGATAGAACTTCCTCTAGCTGAGCAAAGTCGATGGGCTTACTGATATATGCATCCATCCCTAATGCGGCAAATTCTTCTTGCTCTTCTTGAGCAGACACAGCGACGATGTAAGGGCGAGATGCTTGATCCCATTCAGCGATAATTCTTTTTGTGGCTTCGACTCCATTTAGTACAGGCATTTGCATGTCCATCAAAATTACATCGTAGGGTTTCTCCCTCAGCATAGCTATTGCCTCCAATCCATTATTAGCAATGTCAGCCTCATGTCCCCAGATCTCCAGAAGTATCTTGAGCATCATTTGGTTATAGTCCATATCCTCAGCAATGAGAATAATCAATGACTTAACTGGTGCTGATATTAATTTATTCTGAACCTCGATCGCTACATCTTTGATCGCATTCTCAGCTTTAGGTAATAGTAGGGCGATCGCTTCTGTTGCTGGGCTAATCAGGGCTTGTGGTTGATGTTCTGTTAAGTCCAACTCAAAGCTAAAGGTACTACCCACATTAACTTCGCTAACGACCTTGATTTCACCGCCCATATTTTGGACTAGATTTTGGCTGATCGCTAAGCCTAAACCAGCACCTTGTGTTCTCATTTCAGATTTGCCAGCTTGTTCAAAGGGTAAGAATATCTTCTCTATCTCGGCTGCGGACATTCCTGTACCTGTATCGGCGATCGCAAACTCTATTAGCTGATTCGATCTAGTTGATTGACTGAGCGTAACCGAGAAAGTAATCGCTCCAGTCTTAGTGAACTTGATCGCATTGCTAAGTAGATTGAGCAAGACTTGTCTTAAGCGTTTTTCGTCTGCATAGATGGTTTCAGGAAGGTCAGGTGCAAACTGTTTTGTCAAGGTGAGTTTTTTCTCCCTAGCCTTAAAATCAATCATTGCCATTGTGACTTCCAAGAAATTAGATAGAGACAAAAGATTTGGCGTGATTTCTATTTTGTTGGCTTCGATCCTAGAGATATCAATCAGATCTTCAATTAGTGAAAGCAGATGTTCACTAGACTGCAAAATAATTTCTAGATATTCCTGAGTTTCAATATCCAGAGGCTGACGATCTAGGAGAATTTGGGAAAAGCCCATGATTGCATTGAGAGGTGTGCGTAATTCATGGCTCACATTACCTAAAAATGCACTCTTAGCGCGATTTGCGCGTTCATAAGCAGTCATTGCTGCCGACAATTCTTGGTTTTTGACAACCATTTGCTGCTTTTGGAGATTGCGTTCGGTTATATCTTCGATCGCAATCAAAATCATCTGTCCGACATTACCCTGCTCAATCCGACAAGCGTTGAGCAACATCGTGCGTCGCCCCAGATGAGCAAAGTCTTGAGTAAGTTCATAATCTTGAACGGAAATATCTAACAGAAGAATGTCATTTAGCAGCGATCGCAGTTTGAGAGTGTTCCAATCTCCATTCCCCAGTGCAAAAATCGACTGCTGTTCAGTTTGATGAGGATGTATTTGGAAGATTTCATAAAAGGCCCGATTTGCCGTAATCACTTCTAGATCAGCATTTAGAACCATCAGAGGCTGGTGTAAAGTCTCCACAATCGCTGTGGCATAATTGCGGGCTGCTTCTAACTCCATCGCATTGCGCTTAAGCTGATCGATATCAATGAGACTAATCACCACTCCATCAATATGATTGTCAGTAGTTCGATAGGGACGGATTCTCAAGCTAAACCAATTACCTAAATGATCCTGAACATCCTGTTCATAGGGAATCAGCGTATCAATTACCGATGTCACCAAGTCTCTGATATGCTGCACATCAAGGTTAATCTGAATGTCGCTAAAGGGTCGTCCCACATCACTCGGAATCAGATTAAATGCTTGCTCCGCTAATGGCGTAAAGCGTCTAATTCGCAAATCGCCTGACAACATCAAAATGGGGATATTCACACTGCTGAGCAGATTTTGCATATCGTTGTTGACTTGATGTAACTGGATATTGCGACTGCGTAATTCCTCATTAATCGTGCCTAACTCTTCATTAGTGGCTTGGATTTCTTCTTTAGCAGTTTCCAATTCTTCATTGGTACTTTGTAATTCCTCATTACTTGATAAGATCTCTTCGCCAGCGACCTTGAGATCTTGGTTATTCGCTTCTTGAGCGTCAATGATAGATCGCAAATATTCCTTAGTTTTTTCTAACTCATGGGTGAGTCGCACCACTTCCATATCCGTATCCGTTTTAATTGCATCCGTCTTAATTGCCCGTTCTTTACGGGACTTAGGGGGTGGGCTGATGGCAGCAGGCGCTAGCAATATTTGCGATGGACGGCTCTCAAATAGCACTAAAAAAAATTGATCGCCATTGGCTCTTAAAGGGATTACATCTAACTTGACAAGTAATTGTTTCGACATCTCAATGCCATCTTTGGTGATCGACAAGTCTTGATCTCTGGCTTTATATATAGCCGATCGCAAATCTAGGCGCAATTCTAACCGAGCCATCTTGAGCAAATTTAGACTCGCTTTACCAGGAGATGGCTCTAAGTAGGGACTAGTCTGTCCTCGAAACTGCAAAATCTCTAGATCGGCGTTAATGATCACACCCGCAGGCGCGTATCGACTTAAAATCACCTGATCAGCCAGTAGTTCTAAGTTTGTTTCCTCAGTCTTTTCAATGCGGGGTTCCCGATTTACTAGCTCACTCATCTGTCGGTTTTTAATAAAGTTAAAATTCATCCTTGATGAAGTGATTTTACCTTTATAAATGCGATTCTTCTTATCCACTAGCTCAAACAAGTCTACCGCATTGCCAATTCCTTCAGAACTTCCCAACATCAAAAAGCCATTGGCATTAAGTGCATAGTGAAAAATTGGCATCACTTTCTTTTGAAGCACTGGTTCTAGATAAATCAGCATATTGCGGCAGCTAATCAGATCTAATCTCGAAAACGGAGGATCACTAGTTAAATTTTGTCGAGCAAATATACATAATTCCCTAACCAATTTACTAATCTGATAGCCCCCATCTACGGGTATAAAAAAGCGCCGCAACCTCTCTGGAGAGACATCAAGCAGCAAATTATGATGATAAACCCCAGCCCTTGCCGTTTCGATCGCCTTTTCGCTAATATCCGTCGCAAAGATCTGAATGGCAGGCTTAATCGGGTAATCATCGAGAAATTCCAATAAACTAATCGCGATCGAATAAACTTCTTCGCCCGTCGCACAGCCTGTTACCCAAATCCGAACTGGTAAATCCAGCGATTTATTTTCACAAATAATCGGAAATACTAATTTCTGCAAAGATTTAAAAGATTCAGGATCGCGAAAGAAACTAGTCACATTAATCAAAAGGTCATTGTATAGTTTTTCAATTTCGCTGGGATGTGCTTGCAAATAGGTGGCATAGTCTTCCACTTTTTTGAGATCCAGCAAACCCATTCGCCGCATCATCCTCCGTCTGATTGTCCCTTTCTTGTAATGGCGAAAGTCGGCTCCTGTAGATCTCTGCAACATTTCAAAAATACTTGATAAAGCTGCGATACTTTCTGCTGCTTCTGTAAATACTAACGCCGATTGATCATCAGGTTCATACAGTGTAATCGCTGTATTTATGGCTTCATCATGGTCATTTTTGCTGATGTTTACTAGCTCTGCGGCTATCTCTGCAGGCGATAACACAAAATCCACATAACCCGATGCGATCGCTATCATCGGCATGGTGGGAAATTCTGCTGAGGTGAGGTCTTGAGCGAAGGTGATCCCCCCTGCGGCTTTAATTGCGCCGATACCTGCTGTACCATCTTCATTGTTCCCCGATAAAATCACAGCGATCGATTTCTCTTTGCGATCGGCGGCAAGGGAACTAAAGAATTCATTGATTACCATATATTTACCCTTGAACCGATGGCGCGGTTCGAGCCTCAAGAGCCCCTGCTCCAGAGTCATCGAAGTATTCGGCGGAATTACATACACCGAATTTGGCATAATTCTCATGCCTTCTTTTGCTTCATTGACGGGCATCTTTGTCGAACTTCGTAAGATCTCACTTAACTGGCTATCATGTTGGGGAGCTAAATGCTGAAGCAGCACAAAGCCCATACCAGTATCCACTGGTAAACCTTCGAGAATTTGTGTAAATACTTCTAATCCGCCTGCTGATGCACCGATGGCGACGATTGCTAAGCATTCTTGTAGCGCTTGTTCAGATTCTGAAAAATCCTTCGATTCTGAATCAGGCATGACTAGCTTCCTATGGATTTATGACATATCCTCAATATTACCAACGTTGTGATGAAGTTAAGAATAAAATCTTAATTCATTACAGAATCTCAGTAATCCTCCCTTCCCACCAAAGAAATAGCCATATAAAACCAAGAATTAGACGTTGCGGCGCTTCGCGCCGCAACGTCTAATTCTTCACTGGGAAGGGAGTATAGTGGTTTTCAGATGACCACTGTATAGAAACCACAAAAAATGTAGGGGCAATTCATGAATTGCCCCTACATTTTTTGAGCCACACTCAACTGAAAACCGCTATACCAATTAGCAGCCTGTTGGAGAAACCAAAAATCCTTCTTGTGGGATGTGTTAGCGTGACCCACCATCAAAAGCCCTGCACTCAAGTGCGGGCAAAGAGCTAAAACCCGTTTCAACAGGTTAATTTAGACTTATTCTTCAGTCGGTTTCAACCGACTTGAGCTTTCAGCCCGCACTTGAGTGCAGGGCTTGAGTACAGGGCTGCGTAACCTACACCGCGATCGCAGCAGCTTTATTAGAACCGAGAGATTCCATTACCAATTCGGCAAGGTCATTGATAAAAACTGGATGGCTATTTAGTGCAGGAACGCGATCAAAGTTATGAATACCAGCTTCTTCAGCAACTTCTCGATATTCAATATCAATTTCTTGCAAAGTCTCAATATGCTCAGACACAAAACTGATTGGCACAACCAAAAGATCATTAACCCCGCGCTTAGCTAAGTTTTTAATTGCTTCCTCAGTGTAAGGTTGCAGCCACTCAACTGGCCCAACGCGACTCTGATAAGCAAGAGTATGGGAGTTATAGCATTGATAATCGCGACGAAGAGCTTTCATAATCCCATCAACACAGTTTTCCATTTCGGATTGATAAGGATCGCCGTATTTAGTCACATACTTCACTGGCACACCATGAGCACTGAAGAAAATATGCACATTCTCAGGTTTGGCAAAAGACTGCAATTTAGTATTGATCAGGTCATTCATCGCCCGAATATAGCCAGTGCGATCGTACCAAGACTGGATTGTGATTTTTTCGATCGCTTGCAGTTCAGGATCATTTTCCCAAAGCGTATCGAGTTGCTTGATGCTCGAACCACTAGTACTGATCGAATACTGAGGATATAACGGCAGCACCACAAGACGAGTAATCCCATCCTGTTTCATTTGAGCCAGTGCTTCTTCGGTATAGGGAGCCCAGTAGCGCATTGCTACATAAACCTTTGCCTCAACTCCATTACGCTGCAAAACGTTCTCAATATTCTCTCCTTGCTCTTTGGTAATCTGGAGCAATGGCGAACCGCCGCCAATCAAGCGGTAATTTTCTTGACTGATCGGAGCGCGACTAGCGGCAATCAGTGAGGCGATCGGCTTTTGTAAAAAGGGAAATGGGAGACGAATGATTTCTGGATCGGCGAATAAGTTGTACAAGAAAAGATAGACATCATCTAACTTTTCAGGGCCTCCTAAATTTAATAGTATTACTCCAACGCGACCAGACATAAAACAATTTCCTAAATTTGGTAAGTTAATAATTTGATTAAATTAATATGAGTGATGCAAAGCAACGCTCATAGATGATGAATAAATGGAATTTTTATTAAGTGAAGTTTTAACACTCTTTCTAAATCTTAGTCTAAGTTATAGGTAAGTATAAGCTTTTGTCTCGGGCTAACTACTTATACAGTAGGCTGTAGCAAGGCATCAGCCTACTACGATCGCTTATCTAACCATTGCTTCACACAAGATTCCAATAGATCGATGTCCAATGGCTTTGTCAGATAATCATCACAACCTGAGGCGATCGCAGATTCTTTGTCTCCCTTCATCGCATGGGCTGTGACCGCAATAATTGGGATTTGGGATGTGCGATCGCTAGCTTTAAGTTGTCTAGCAACTTCCCAGCCATCTACCTCTGGCAAAGATAAATCCAGCAAAATCAGATCGGGATGATTAGTTTCTAGCCAATCTAGAGCGGCTTGACCATCTTGGATGCAAGTGACGCGGTAGCCTGAATCTTGAAACACCTGCTCAACCAAAACTTGGTTGTCAGGTGCATCTTCGACCACTAAGATTAGCGGTGGGCTTTTAGGTGCGGGCATAGGTACTGAGCGGTTCTTTAATAAACTTGATATAGAGATGTTTAAAGGTCGATCGCAAAACTCTGGGCATTCCAAAGTCGATCGCCATCATCGTTTCAGGTAGTTTCCAATCTTTGCTTTGCAAATTAGCGATCGGCTCGCCGATGATGTCAATAGCATCAAGATCACTGCAAAGCCCTGTGCGTATAGCGGCGGCAACCGTTGGCACATCGAGAGGCTTAACTCCGAGGATCTCCACCATAACGCGATCTAGCGCAAATACGTCACAGGAAGCCGCCAAAACCCCTAAATCTTTTGGCTCACCAGCGCTAGGTCCGTTGCCTTCGTGTCCGACGATACCATCAAGGATCGTCAATTCAGGATTGATCGCTCTCGCTGTCTCAATTAGCATCTGTGCAAATCTTTCGACATCTTTACCTGCTTCCATATGCCACCAAGCTTTCATTTTGCCTGGTACACAGCCAAAGAGATTTTTGACTCCCAGCGTCAGGGTTAGTTGCATATGTGACTTCACCTTAGGCAAGTTAATCACTACATCTGCATCCATCGTCTCTTTACTTAGCCGCAAATGTTGTAGCTCACCCTCGCCTTCAGTTTCGTAACGTTTACCATGAAATTCGACGATTGGGATTCCTAGTTCTTCAGCAAGAGGTAACAAGCCATTTGCCTTGGCTATGCCTTTGGCACTACCAAAAGCAGGGCTATCTCCTAAAAAGGGCTTGCCCCCGACATCCTGCACCATTTTGGCAACACAATACACCAGTTCAGGGCGGGTAGTGCATTCTTTGGTAGGACGTGATCCAGTCAGTAGGTTGGGTTTGAGGAGAACGCGATCGCCTGCTTTGACGATGCTAGACATACCTCCTAGGGGTGCAAGTACTGCCTCTAGGGCTTGCATTAATGATGCTGTTTCGTAGCTAGAGGTATGTAGGAGACTAACGATTGGTTTCATTGTTTCTAGAAGGTGGTAGGTCAGCGAACTACATTAAAATATAGCCTAGAATTATGTGTTACAGCGCTTTGCGCTCAAACCCGATTTAATAACTCATTTAAGAATTATTTACTGCGGTCAAAATCTCTAAGAGCTCCCCCTCAATCCCCCTTAAAAAGGGGGAAGAAGAAAATTCTCCCCCCTTTTTAAGGGGGGCTGGGGGGGATCTACACACTGAAACGTAGATAGAGAGACTTGTGTCTACAAGGTAGTTTTTAAAAAAGGGGCTGGTTCTTTTCGAGAAATGCCCTTAAATAACCTCATTTACAGGGAAGCGATCGATCATTTGCGCAGCTTGCTTGGCTGATGAATAGATTTGAGAGGGCAAATTCGGTACATGGGGAATTTGATATAGCAAATCAATCGTGCGGCGCATCAAACGGACAATATCACCCTCGTCAAGGTTCGTATTTTGACATAGCTCCGACCATTCCATTCCTAAAGCCCATTGTTCCGCTAGTCCTGTCAGCTCATAGTCCAGCCATGCAGGAATATCGACTAAATGACGGCGTTGAACTGGCATTAATTCTCGACGGACTTCTCGCAAACCATCGAGGGCATCTTCTACCGTTGGTGATAATCCGAACTTGATCCAGTTATCAGGACGACTGTTTTCACTAACGATCGCAGCACAGACGGTGGCGAGGTGATGAGGAGCGAGGTTATCTAACTCTCCTGACATTAGACATAAAGCCAACCACAGTTCATTCTCACCTCGCAGCGCCGCTACGACCTTACCTTTATCGGTGGGTTGGGTATCTTCAAGACATCCGTAAAATTGCAAGATATTAACTAAACTCATAAACTCTTGCCAATGTCTTTGTCGGCGCTCATTAACCACCTTTTGCTGAAACTCGATCTGACGCTGCAATTGTTCGAGCCGATTAACTTTTTTGAAAACAGCACCGCGATCGGTCATTTTTGAGACAGGATGTTGATTCATCTCAGACTCGATCGCAATTACTCGCGACTGTTGTTTAATTACTTCAGGAGCTAACTCTGGATCGGGTAATGGTGTAATTTTTGGGGCGATCGCAAAGCTGGCGTCATCACCATCGATCGACTGCCCTGGGCGCAATGGCAACTTTGCAGGATATTCAATGTCACCATCAAGCAACAAATCAGTACCAACGCGCACAATATCTTTATAACCAACCGTATACCAGCGATTATCGCGACCAAGACAGACAAACCAAGGAAACTGTCCAGAGCCTGGCACTTTTGCCGTGAGAACTGTATGCACAATCAATCCTTTATTAGTGCGGATCGTAAGCGGAGAGCCTGACAATAAATAAGGCGCGTAGGAAGCTAAATCATTTAAGCGCATCTCTTCTGCTTGCTGAGCGAGCATTTTTAGGAGGCGCTTTTCTTCGCGAAGGCGATCACGCAATTTGTCATAAACTTCCAATTGCTTCAAATCAATATTGGCAAGATCTTTTTCTAGCTTGGCTATTTGTTCTATTACCAGTTCAAGATTCTGGATTTGTGGTGCGAGATTAAGATCAGCAAGATATTGCCCAAAGCTCCGTTCTACCAAATCTCTAGCTTGATCAAGGGAATGGGTTTGCAACAAATTCATGACCATTCCGTAACTCGGTGCAAACTGACTAACCAGAGGATCAGCTCCAGATGTGGCGAGATGAGCCGCTTCTTTAGCCCCTTCAAAGGGAGTCTGCACAGTCACGACATAGCCAACTTCATCCATGCCGCGCCTTCCTGCTCTTCCTGCCATTTGCAGAAACTCCGAAGCATTAAGCAATCGATGTCCGCGATCGGTACGCTTGGAAATGCTAGAGATCACCGTAGTTCTTGCAGGCATATTAATTCCTGCCGCAAGAGTTTCCGTTGCGAATACGACTTTGATTAAGCCTTGTTGGAAGAGCTCCTCAACAAAGCCCTTCCATGCAGGTAAAATCCCTGCGTGATGGGCGGCAATGCCACGATAAAGAGCATCAATATGTGTAGGTTTACCAATTTCAGGATTTGCAGCCACAAACGTATCAATTTGCGGTTTCAACCTCAGGGCTTCGGTCGGACTAACTAGAGAGACATTACCTAAGTCCGTGACCGCTTTATCACAACCTCGACGACTGAAGATAAAATAAATTGCTGGCAGCATATCGCGCTGACGTAGATGGGAAATCACAGCCCCAATCGGGGGAACGATTTTATGTCTTTCTTCTTTTGATGGGGGCTTATTAGTAAGCGGTTTTAGTCGAGGATTAATCTTTTCATTAGAGCTATCTAGTAGTGGGAAAAAGCCTTTGTTATTACAGAAGGAATGCTCAAGAGGCACAGGACGAAAATCAGAATAGATTAATTCAGTGTCGCCATGTACTTTGTGAATCCAATCGGTTAGTTGTTGGCTATTTGCTACAGTAGCCGAGAGCGCGACTAGCTGCACTCCCGCAGGACAATACACAATCGACTCTTCCCATACAGTCCCCCGTTGGCGATCGTTCATGTAGTGACATTCATCTAGCACCACCACTTCCACATCTGTTAGCGAAGTACCGACTTCACCGATGGGCGTACCATAGAGCATATTCCGAAAAATCTCGGTAGTCATTACCAAGATCGGTGCATCACGGTTTACAGAGGTGTCACCCGTAAGTAATCCCACATTATCATCGCCAAACTGCTGCCGAAAGTCCCGCAATTTCTGGTTAGAAAGTGCCTTAAGGGGGGTGGTATAGAAAACGCGACGATTACCTGCTAAAGCTGCATGGATCGCATATTCACCAATTAAGGTTTTGCCTGAACCAGTTGGCGCACAAACAACGACCGACTTACCAGCTTGCAATGCGGCGATCGCCTGTAGTTGAAACGGGTCAAGTTCAAAGGGATATAATTCTTGTGGGTCTATTGCTTGCACGCAGGTCTGCCTGAGTAAATATACTTAAATTAAACTAGCAATTATGACGAAATGCTGTTCTAATCTCCTATATTAGCCTATTGCAAGGGGGTGCGAGAATAACCCAGTAGCGAGCCAGCAATTCTCATTGTAAAAATCAGTTTTGAAGAAAGTCCGCCAATGGCGGACTTTCTTCAAAACTGATTGTGGCTGGTAGAAATTCCTACTTCAAAAATCTATCAAGTCACAAGCTCAACCAACTAAAGACTTGCTCTACAGTTAGATCTAAATCAATTCCTGTGAGAACTGGCAAGCGATCGCTATTTTTAAATTCTCTTACTCGGCGATCGCTATCCACTACTAAAATGGTCTCGTCTTCTGTATCAAGTAACCAACCTAGCTCAGTACCATATTCTGCACAATGTAATAATTTTGCTAAGACTTGTTTATATCGCTGATCGGGCGAGAGAATCTCAATTGCCCAATCAGGATATGTTTCAAAACGGTTAGCAATGCGACCCGATGGCAAACGAGGGATTCTCTCCCAACGAAATACAGCTATGTCTGGGACGATCGCTAACCCACCAAAAACACAGCGTAGCTCTGGGAAAGCTAGAGCAATTTGCTGTGGTTTAGCAATTTGGCTAATGGTCTCGCAGAGTGTACCTTGTAATAAACTATGTTCTCCTTGAGGCATTGGTTTCTGTGTGATTTGTCCATGAATAAATTCAGAGGCAGGTTTTGTCTCTGGCAGTGCTAGAAATTCATCTATAGTTGTCGGTCTAATTGCTGCAACAGTCATAGCTTTATGCCCTCTTAAACTTATTCGATATTAACAGCGATCGCATTCGCAGATTAGAGCAGATTAGAACTGATAGCTAGTGCTGAAATAAATAGCAGCATCTTGAAGATTATTGCCACGTCCTTGCAAGTTTACAAATGGAATAGCTGCATCAATTCGGATTAGAAACCGCTCAATCGGCTCAATCATGAGACCTAGACCACCTGCGGCTAAGAAGTTTTGTGATGATGAAGGTGTAGGATTATTGCCATGATTCCAAATTGCTCCGAGATCGATAAAAGGAGTGATTTGGAGAATTGCTCTGTTAGTTTCTTGATCTCGCATCGCTACTGAACGAGTCTCAAGACTAAAGCGAATCCCGTTGTCGCCCGATCGCGCATTTTGGCGAAATCCTCGCAGTGATTGTCCTCCACCAATCGTGAATTGTTGAGAAGGAAGTAAAGGATTAGCAGCCAACTGCGAATCAAAAGAGGCTATTAGAAGCGCGTCAGAGCCTAGCACTTGCACCCTTTGAGCCTGTCCAGTCCAGCTAAAAAAGCCAGCGTTAGGTGTAGTTACATAAGTGGCATTAAATAATCCTGTACCAAGATTGAACTGCGATCGCATTGACCACGCACCATCATTGTCGCGCAGGGTATAGTCTTGACCAAAGCGGAATACGCTGGTGGTGCTAACACCATTAGCATCGGGTCCAATCCCAAAAGGAGTTGCAAGGTTCTCAAACAAGAAAGTTTGTCCTGTCTGATGCGCAAAGCCTAGAGATAGAGCAAATTCTTCGCGAGGATTGCGAATCAAGGGTTGACGATAAACGATGTCATAGAGACTGCTTGCGCCACGGATATTAAAGGCAGCGAAGTCAGGATCGGTAATTCGATAGTTATTTGGTGCGTAGCGAATTGCTACTGTTCCATTCATCGGATTGACGGGTATGCTGTAGCTAAAATCGTAGAGATTGGAGCCTCCTGTGGTGCTGCGATAATAGGAAGCTGACAGCAAATCTCCAAGCCCTGTGAGGTTGCGATAGGTTAGTCCGACACCCATGCGTTCGGAACCAACAGCAACAGGTGAATAGTTATCAAAGCTGACGGAGCCGCCAAACTGTTTTGCTTCTTCTACTTGGACAACTAATAAGCTTTTACCTGCTTCGGTGCTGGGTTTGAGACTTGAGGTTACTTTTTTAAATAGAGGATCGGCTTTTAGGAGTCGCAATTGATCTTCAACGGCGTTGGCATTGAATGGTTTGGAAATTCCCAATTCTACTCGCGATCGCACGTAGTCAGGATTGGTTTGAGTAGTACCAACTATATCTACTCGTTCGATTTGTCCTTCGATCGCTTTGATTTGGGCTACGCCATTAACGACACTTTGAGGATCGCTTAGGTCAAATTGAGCAGATGAGGTGATGTAGCCATTACTGATATACAGTTGGGTGATCGCTTCGGCAGCGGCTTTGACTTGCTCTGTGGTGATGGCTTTGCCTTGGAGTGGCTGAAGAATGGGTGCGATCGCTTCGGGTGTGAGGATGGTATTACCAATCAACTGGACTTGATTAATCGTGGCTTGAACGATGGTTTCATTTACCCTTGCGGTGGCTTCGGACTTTGGCTCTGCGATCGGGTCGGCGTAGCTGGGTAGGTTACTGAAAAGGTAACCTGAGCTAATTAGGATTCCCCATAGCAAGCTTTCAAGAAACTTTCTTATTTGACCGTTATTCATTTTTTCTCACACCTTAAATAGTCTATTTTCCTGGAGTAGGACTTATGCAGCCCTGCACTCAAGTACTGGCGAAAAGCTAAAACCCGTTCGGGTTGATTTCAGTCAGTCATCTTTAAGCTGATTTGAGCTTTCAGCCTGCACTTGAGTACAGAGCGTTTGCTTAATCTTTTAAGAACTTCGCAGGTTTTGGAGACTTGCGAACTTTAAGCAGAATGGTCTTCTTATCTTTTTTAGTCTCAAAGTTGACATCTACTAGATCGATAAATTCATTGCCTATAAACTTACCGATTGAGCGACGGATTGCTACTTTAATCACATCTTGATTGGCTGATTGATCAAAAATACTGATGTCAGCATCTTTCCAAATGTCTTTAGCGTCGATCTCAAAATCTCCACCGTCTTTATTCATCAACTCAACGATTACAATCAAAAATCTGTCAAGGCGCTGAAACTCGAAGTCATCGGATGAGAGAAATGCTACTGGCGTTAAGGACGATAAACTCAATTCTTTCTTCTCGTCATGGCGACGAGTCTCTTTGTTCGGATCGATATTAGGCTTTGGTGCGACTACTGGTGGTGCGACTACTGGTGTTTTTATATTGATAATCCCATTTGTAATTGTGCCAAGGGCGGCAAGAATGACGGGACCACCTTCGGTTGTGATATTGCCAACAGTAATCGTTTTAGGATTGACTACTAGATTGTCAACGTAAAGTAGCGGAGTACCAACATCATCCCATCTATTCATAATCCCCAGAGCTATCGTATAATTTCCACTTGTTGGTAGGACTTGAGAGAATGTCCCAGCAGCACTCGCCGTACTGGCTAGCTGTTGTACATTGTTGTTAAGTACTGCAAAGACAAAATCCAAGGGGAGTACATCAGTATATGTATACGTCCAATCAATAGAAATTGTTTGACCCGCTGTGCCTTGAAAAGTAGTTTGAATCGCACTACCGGCAGTAGCATTATCGCCTAAACCATCAAGACTACCAGCAGGAATACCTAAAAAAGTTTCTACTTGGTTATCTGTAGCACCATTTCCTCCATCTAAAAATGCCTGAAAAGTGCCTTCAGTGGGAACAACTCCATTAGTTGTACCAACCGCACTAATATTTCCACCAATGGTTGTCCATCCTGTAAGATTGCCCAATTCAAAACCAGAGTTAGAAAAGGTAAAAGTTGCACCACCAGAGGTTTGAGGTGCATTGCTTGGGGTATTCTGCAAAGTTGTCAAACCTGCTCTCAAAATCAAGGATGCACTACTGGTTAAAGTAGGAATGTCCGTGTCAGTCCCCACCAAGCCGACATCTGGGCCAGTAATATAAATATTCCCTGCTGTGATGCTGCCCTTGGTTTCTACCTTTAACGATACTCCCGTATAATCGCCAAAAGTTACATCACCATTTGAGCTGATAATCGGGTCAAAGAGGCTGAAAAATTTGCCTAGCGCACCATCCAACTTCTTAATAGAAAATCCACCCCCACTATAAGAATGCGCGTCAAAAGAAACATTTCCATTACTGATTAAATCAAGGTTGCCGCCACTGATAAAGGGTTTGATAGTGTTGTAATGATTCAAAGCAAATATATCAATGGCGTTACTGCCCTGAATCTTTAAATTGCCACCTGCACTAATTATAAGAGGAGTTTTGACACTATCTCGCATTGTTACCACATTGTTCGCTTGCAACGTCAAATTTTCTGTGGTGCGAACTAAACTCTCAGCGATATTCAAATTGTTTTTGGCGACAACTGTGGCATCTTTCGCTAAAAATATTGCGTTCTTGACGGTAATATTGTTGCCTGTTGCCGTTAACTTATCTGTACCAATAACCCAACTGTTGCTGACACCCAAATTATTCGTAGCGTGCAAATTTACAGTTCCTGCACGAATAAAAGCGTCTTCGACAATCACATCTCCCACTTGTGCTGAGGCGATCGCAGTTCCCGCGGTCTTCCCAGTAAGCAAGCTAGGTAAATCCACGCCTTTTAATACTGGCGCATTACCAACAGCTTGCCGATCAGCGATCGGTAGTTCGAGAGAGATTAAGCTACCTTCACTGGTGATTTTGATAAACTTATTATCGGGGGTCGCAGCGATTGTGATGTTACCTGAAGGTGTTGCGATCGTGCCTGTGTTTACGACCATGCCACCAACGAGGGTCACACTTTTTCCTGCACTGACATTCAGATTCCCTTCATTTAGGATGACACCTGATGGATTTGGAGCAACACTAGGCAAAGTATTCGTAAATGCATAGCCCGTAATATTACCAGTAAGGTTGCGAACCTCATCAACGCTACTATTAATTCCAAACCAGCCATTTCCAACTTGGATTCCTGACGCAGTTGTAGCCGAGAAACTGGCAGGTACATTCAAACTCGCATTTGCACCAAACACAATTCCCGCAGGATTCATGATGAATAGATTAGAGTTTCCACCAGTTACTTGAATCAATCCATTAATTAGCGAAGCTTCTCCACCCGTTACACGAGTTAAGACATTCTGAACATTTGGATTACTCAGAAAATTAGCTATTTCCCCTGAAGATAGCCCTAATTTTTGCAAACTATAAAATAAGTTGCCACCAGCCTGTGTTCCACCCGTGATGTTGTATTGGTTACCTACTTGATCGACATTTGTATTTAATCCATTAGCACCTGTAGTGATACTCTGGGCATGGACACCATTTGCTGATGCGATTATGCAGGTGGCCAGAAGATATCCAAATGATGATTGTTTTCTTGGCATCAATTTTATTTAGCTCGCGAAGCTGAATTAAACTCTGACTTAATCTTCTCACGTTTTTTGTAAAGCCATACTTTTTTGCAGCGCGTACATATATCTTCAAAATGATGTGAACTCTTTAAATGATGTGAACTGCCTTAAGTGAAATACTGTATTGTGCGGATATAAACATGAAAGTTATCCTAAGATGTTTAATCACAGAATATAGGAGGTCTTGGTGTCAGAGTCTTTATTCGAGCAGGCAAGTGAGCGATTAGCAGATGCGATCGCCCATGTAAATATTTCTGAAGATGCGATCGAGCGACTCAAAGCGCCGAAAGCGAGTTTACAAGTTTCTATTCCTGTGCGAATGGATAATGGAACCTTGAAAGTTTTTCTAGGCTATCGAGTGCGCTACAACGATTTGCGGGGACCTACCAAAGGTGGAATTCGCTTTCATCCTAATGTAAACATGGATGAAGTGACATCTTTAGCATTTTGGATGACCTTTAAATGTGCGGCTGTAAATTTGCCTTTTGGCGGTGCTAAGGGTGGAGTTGCTGTCGATCCAAAGCAATTATCCAAGTTTGAATTAGAACGACTTAGTCGCGGATATATCAATGCGATCGCCGATTTTATGGGCGCAGATGTGGATATTCCTGCGCCCGATGTGCAGACTAACGCAACGATTATGGGATGGATGGTGGATGAATATAGCAATATTCAACGACGGCTTTGCCCTGCGGCGATTACTGGCAAGCCAATCGCTATGGGTGGCAGTCTCGGACGTGAAACAGCAACGGGCTTAGGGGCATTTTTTGCGATCGAGACTTTGCTGCCGTTGTTAAAAATGCAGCGAGAACAAACAACAGTAGCAGTGCAGGGATTTGGAAATGTGGGCGCTGCGATCGCTGATTTATTGAGTAAGGCAGGCTACAAGGTTCTAGCGGTAAGCGATTCTAAGGGTGGCATTTATGCCAAGCAAGGGCTAGATGTGCCGAGCATCATCAGTTACAAAAATTCGACGCGCAGTTTTCAGGCAGTGTACTGCAAGGATTCAGTATGTAATATCGTTGAACATCAGACGATTACCAATGAAGAGTTGCTCAAACTCGATGTCGATATTTTGATTCCTGCGGCGCTAGAGAATCAAATAACTGAACACAATGCTCACGAGATCCGCGCTAAATATATTTTCGAGATCGCGAATGGTCCAGTCACGCCTGCGGCGGATGCAATTTTAGAAAAACGCGGAATCATGGTTTTTCCTGATATTCTCGTAAATGCGGGTGGTGTTACTGTTAGTTATTTTGAATGGGTACAAAATCGTAGCGGCTTATATTGGACACTTGAGGAGGTAAACGATCGCCTCAAACACAGCATGATTGCCGAAACTATGAGAATCTGGAAAATTGCCGACCAAAAGCAAATCTCTATGCGAACAGCAGCCTATGTACATGCCTTAGCGAGACTAAGTGAAGCGATCGACGCTAAAGGTACAAGGGCTTATTATGCGCAATAAAAAACCAAGCAAAACCCAAAAAACTACACCGCCCGCGCAGCGGGCGATATAGTTTTTTGGGTTTTAATTTTATCGAGATATAAAAAAATGCTGCAAAGCAACATTTTTTTATATCTCGATCGCTTCGGTTATCCGAAGCTTGTAATCTCAACAGTCGGGTAATATATACTTGTAGTCCAAAATCGTATTAAATATCACGTTTGGCGCATCCCCTGTTTTAACTGCATTCGGTAGCTATGTTTAACTTAAAAAACCTGATTGGCGATCCTAATAAGCGTAAGCTTGACAAACTCCGTCCCGAAGTGGCTCTCATTAACTCCCTAGCCCCAGAGTTAGCGGTGCTAAGTGATCGCGAATTGCAAGGAAAAACAGGAGAGTTTAAACAGCGCCTCGAAAAGGGGGAGCCACTTGATGATCTCCTCCCTGAAGCCTTTGCCGTTGTTCGTGAGGCAGCTACCCGCGTTTTAGGTCTACGTCACTATGATGTGCAAATGCTCGGCGGCATGATCCTGCATCGTGGTGAAATTGCCGAAATGAAGACAGGAGAAGGTAAAACTCTCGTTGCTACCTTGCCCAGCTACCTTAATGCCCTTTCAGGTAAAGGCGTGCATGTAGTCACCGTAAACGACTACCTCGCTCGTCGTGACGCAGAGTGGATGGGTCAAGTGCACCGCTTTCTGGGTATGTCGGTAGGCTTGATTCAAAACTCAATGGAGCCAATCGAGCGCCGCAAAAATTATGGCTGTGATATCACCTATGCAACCAACAGCGAACTAGGTTTTGATTATTTACGCGACAACATGGCGACTAGCATCGAAGAAGTGGTGCAGCGTCCCTTTAACTTCTGCGTAATTGACGAAGTTGACTCGATCTTGATTGATGAAGCAAGAACACCCCTAATTATTTCGGGTATGGTCGAGCGTCCAACAGAGAAATATCTAGGCGCAGTCACGATCGCTGCTCAAATGCAACCAGAAACCCATTACGAAATTGACGAAAAGCAACGCAACGTCGTCATGACTGATGAAGGTTTTGAGCTAGCCGAAAAACTACTAGGCGTTTCAGACCTGTTCGATCAAGCTGATCCTTGGGCGCATTATGTGTTTAACGCTCTGAAGGCAAAAGAATTGTTCCTCAAAGACGTAAATTATATTGTTCGTGATGGTGAAGTCACAATCGTTGATGAATTTACAGGTCGCGTCATGCCAGGTCGCCGTTGGAGCGATGGATTACATCAAGCGATCGAGGCAAAAGAAGGTACGGACATCGAGAATGAAACCCAAACCTTGGCGACAATTACCTATCAAAATTTCTTTCTACTCTATCCAAAACTTGGCGGCATGACTGGTACGGCAAAGACCGAAGAAGCCGAACTAGGAAAAATCTATAACCTCGAAGTCACAACCATGCCCACCAATCGCAAGAGTGGAAGAGGTGATTGGTCAGATGTAGTTTACAAAACTGAAGCAGCCAAGTGGAGAGCCGTTGCCGAAGAATGTCGCGAAATGCATGAATCAGGTCGTCCTGTGTTGATTGGAACCACCAGCGTTGAAAAATCTGAAGTCTTATCGCGGTTGTTGAGTGAAAAAGAAATTCCCCACAATCTCCTTAATGCGAAACCAGAGAACGTAGAACGCGAAGCCGAAATCGTTGCTCAAGCAGGGCGTAAAGGATCGATTACGATCGCAACCAATATGGCTGGTCGTGGTACGGATATTATCCTCGGCGGTAATGCTGACTATATGGCGCGTCTAAAGGTACGTGAAAGCTTCATGCCAATGATTGTTCGTCCTGAAGATGACGATGACTTCACCAATGAAGGTCAGCGCATGTTTAGCGATCGCCCTCAAAAGGGACAAGGATTCGGCACAACGGATGGCAAAAAGAAAAAGACTTGGAAAGTATCCGATAGTCTTTATCCTTGCGAACTCTCTAAGGATGCTCAAACGATGCTCAAAGAAGCTGTAGATTTTGCAGTTGAGAAGCTTGGCAGAATGAGTCAGCCAGAACTAGAAGCAGAAGATATGCTTGCAGTTGCTTCCGAGAAAGCACCTACTGATGATGAAGTCATCCAAAAACTCCGTGACGCATTCACTTTGATCAAGCGGGAATACGAAGAAGTCACCGATGCTGAGCATGAGCTGGTAACGAAACTAGGTGGCTTACATGTGATCGGCACTGAGCGCCATGAATCGCGGCGGGTGGATAACCAGTTGCGCGGTCGTTGCGGTCGTCAAGGCGACCCAGGTTCAACGAGATTTTTCCTCAGCCTTGAAGATAATCTGATGCGGATTTTTGCAGGCGATCGCGTGGCAGGTTTGATGAATGCCTTCCGCGTTGAGGAAGATATGCCAATTAGTTCAGGAATGCTGACCAGCGCTCTAGAAAACGCTCAGAAGAAAGTAGAAACCTACTATTACGACATCCGTAAACAAGTCTTTGAATACGATGAAGTGATGAATAATCAGCGTCGAGCCATCTATGCTGAACGTCGTCGCGTGCTGGAAGGTGAAAACTTACGCGATCGCGTGATCGAATATGCCGAACGCACCATGGATGATATTGTCAACGCCTATGTGAATCCCGAACTTCCCCCCGAAGAATGGAACCTTGCAGCGATGGTGAAAAAGATCAAGGAATTTGTGAATCTCTTACAAGACCTTGAACCTGACCAGCTTGATGATATGTTCTTGCCTGAGATGCAAGCTTTCTTGCGCGAAGAAGTTCGTCGTGCCTATGAAATCAAGGAAGCACAGGTGGAGTCATTACAAGTTGGCTTAATGCGTCAGGCTGAACGTTTCTTTATCTTGCAACGGATTGATTCACTTTGGCGCGATCACTTGCAAGCGATGGAAGCTTTGCGCGAGTCAGTCGGTCTACGCGGCTATGGACAAAAAGATCCTCTGATTGAATATAAGAGCGAAGGTTACGAAATCTTCTTAGACATGATGACGCAAATCCGTCGTGATGTTGTCTACTCTCTATTCGAGTTCGATCCACGTCCTCAGCAACAACCCGAAACCATCGAAGCTGAGTTTGTCTAAAAGAAAAGGGAGTGCAATGCACTCCCTTTTCTACTTTTGGCTTATCATAGAATTGATTAATCTGGTGGTATGCAATGGCTCGGACTGAAAATGTAAAACAACTTGCCAGCTTTATTTGGAGCGTTGCCGATCTTTTGCGGGGTGATTATAAACAAGCTGATTATGGCAAGGTGATCCTACCATTTACCACTCTTCGCCGCTTGGACTGCGTTTTAGAACCGACGAAAGAGGCTGTAATGGAGTTTTACGAAGCCAAAGTAAAGTCCATGAATTTAAAAAATCCAGAGCCATTACTGAATCAAAAAGCTGGGGTAACGTTTCATAATATTAGCCAATTTACGTTTCAGAAGCTAAGGGAAGACCCAGATAACGTTGCTGCTAACCTCAAAAACTTTATAAATGGCTTCTCGGCAGCAGGTCGAGAAATCATTGAGTATTTCAACTTTAACGATCATATTCAGCGTTTAGATGAAGCAAATTTATTGTTTTTAATTGTGAAGAAGTTTGCGGAGATCGATCTTCATCCTGATGCTGTCTCAAACATGGAGATGGGCTATGTATTTGAGGAATTGATCCGTAAGTTCTCAGAACTCTCAAACGAGACTGCGGGGGAACATTTTACGCCTCGTGAAGTAATTCGATTGATGGTGAATTTACTTTTTCAAAACGATCGCGAAATTTTGACGCAGAAAGGAATTGTTAAAACTATTTACGATCCAGCTTGTGGTACGGGTGGTATGTTGGCGATCGCTGAAGAATATATCAAAGAGATGAATCCTGATGCCAACCCTGTAGTTTTTGGACAGGAATTAAATCCTGAGTCCTATGCGATTTGTAAATCGGACATGCTGATTAAGGGGTTAGCGGTTAACAATATCAAGTTTGGTAATACCTTTACCAATGACGGTTTAGATGGCGAAACCTTTAACTATATGCTCTCTAATCCGCCGTTTGGGGTGGAGTGGAAGAAAGTACAAACTCAAGTGAAAATGGAGCATGATAAGAAGGGCTTTGATGGTAGGTTTGGGGCGGGGTTACCGAGAATCTCCGATGGTTCATTTCTGTTTCTGCAACATATGATCGCCAAAATGAAGCGTAATGATGGCGGTTCTCGAATTGCGATCGTATTTAATGGATCGCCGCTATTCTCGGGTAGTGCTGCCAGTGGGGAAAGCGAGATTCGTAAGTGGATTATTGAAAATGATATGTTGGAGGCGATCGCAGCTTTACCTGATCAGCTATTTTACAACACAGGGATTTACACCTATATCTGGATCGTGACCAATGCAAAGGCTCCTGAACGCAAGGGCAAAATTCAGCTAATTAATGGCATTCACTATTACAAAAAGATGAGCCGCAGTCTGGGCAATAAGCGTAATGTGATTGGTGATGGCGTGGAAGTAATGCCCGATCAGATCGCAGAAATCACGCAGATTTATGGTGAGTTTGATCATAATACAACGCGCAAGCTTGAGGTTGATGGCACGATCAAAGATGTGGCGGTTAGCAAAATTTTTGACAATGAAGACTTTGGTTACTGGCGGGTTACAGTAGAACGTCCGTTGCGGTTGAATTTTCGGGCAACTGAGGATCGGTTGGCAAGACTAGAGACCGAATCTGCTTTTGTCAATCTTGCCTTGTCGAAGAAGCGGGGTGTAGATGCTCTAAAAGAAATTGAGGTAGGCAGAGCGTTACAGGAGGAAATCAAAGTTGCCTTGCGAGGCTTGGGAGAAACTCTGTACAAAAATCGAGATAAATTTGAAAAAGCTCTAAATAAGGCTCTGAAAGATTTAAAGATTGCGGCTCCTTTAAAAAAATCGATTTTGAATGCATTGTCGGAGCGGGATGAGTCCGCAGAAATTTGTAAAGATAAAGATGGTAACCCTGAGCCAGACTCAGATTTGCGCGATTATGAAAACGTGCCGTTGAAAGATGACATTGATGCGTATATGCAGCGGGAGGTACTGCCCCATGTACCTGATGCTTGGGTCGATGAAAGTAAGACTAGAATTGGTTATGAGATCCCATTTACGCGACATTTTTATGAGTATGTGCCACCAAGACCTTTGGATGTAATTGAGCAGGAGATTAAGAGTTTAGAGGATGAAATTCGCGGAATGTTGGAGATGGTCTTATAGGAGAGATATTAATATGGTTCAGGTGTTTACGCATGGAGGCGATCGCTAATGGCTAAGGATAGTCTAGAGTTTTATCGGCAAACAATCGAGACGGTTTTGCGAAAGTATGCAGAAATTCCCTATTCTGCTGGCGAAATCAAGCAAAATCTAATTATTGATGGCGATCGCAATCATTTTATGTTGTTTGATGTGGGTTGGATGCAAAAAAGACGGGTGCATGGTTGTGTGACTCATGTACAAATTATTGATGACAAGATTTGGATTCAAAGAGATGGCATTGAGGATGGAATTACGGATGAGTTAGTTGAGGCTGGCATTCCTAAAGATAAGATTGTTCTTGGCTTTCATCCGCCTAGTGTGCGTCCTCATACGGGTTATGCGATCGCCTAAAGATTATCGAATCTTGTGAATGAAAAAACTGATCTAAGATCGCAAAGAAAAAGTCGGGGATCTCAATCTCTGAATATTTTTCTGGTATTTAGCTAATTGGCATATAAAAATAGAACCCGTTATGCGACTGATTAAAGATAGGGCTAGAAAGTGAAAGATTTAGGGAATGAAATTAAGGAAATAATTGAGGTACTAATGAAATGAAATCTTTTGTCAATAAACAATCAGAGCAAGTGACTTGGAATGATTCTTTGCCAATTGGTTGGGAATTTATTCGTTTGAAGTGGACAACAATTCAAATTGCAAATGGAATATGGGGAGATGAACCTAACGGCTCTAGTGATGACATTATTTGTGTAAGAGTTGCTGATTTTGACCGTACTGCTTTTAAAGTTAATCTTAATAAACCTACTCTACGGAATATTCCTTATAGTCAGCGATATGGAAGATTATTAAAATCAGGTGATTTACTAATTGAGAAGTCGGGAGGTGGGGAGTTACAACCAGTTGGAACTGTTGCGATTTATGACCATAATAATCCTGCTGTTTGCTCAAATTTTGTAGCTCGCGTAGAAGTTAGAGAGGGATATGTTCCAAGATTTTTAACTTACCTCCACGCTCATTTGTATTCAATCAAAGTTAATACGCGCTCTATTAAACAGACAACTGGTATTCAGAATCTAGATTCGCAATCTTATTTTGATGAGTTTGCAGGTGTCCCCCCATTAGAAACTCAAAAACTGATCGCTACATTTTTAGATCGAAAAACCGCAGCTATAGATACGCTAATCGCCAAAAAACAACGCCTTATCCAACTCCTCGAAGAAAAATGCAAGGTCTTAATTAACCAAGCTGTCACCAAAGGATCAAACCCCAATGTCCCCATGAAAGATTCGGGCATTCCTTGGATTGGCAAAATTCCTGAGCATTGGGAGGTAAAACGACTCAAATATTTAACAACAAAAATAATTGATGGTACTCACTTCACACCAACTTATATTGATAGTGGAATTCCTTTTTTAAGAGTAACCGATATTCACCATAATCATATCGATTGGTCAACTGTAAAGTTTATTTCAGAAATAGAGCATTTTGAATTATCAAAACGATGCAAGGTTGAAAAGAACGATGTACTTCTATCTAAGAATGGAACAATAGGGATTACTTTTGTAGTTAACTTTGATAGACCTGTCAGTATTTTTGTTAGTTTGTGTCTTCTAAAGCTTCGCAAAAATATTTTACTTCCTAAATTTTTTGCTTCGCTCTTTCAGACTTATGCGATTGAAGAACAGATTGCTGAAGGTAGCAAGAAAAACACAGTTACTAACCTACATCTAAATAAAATTTGTGAGTTTTGGATTCCTGTTCCTCCCATTGACGAACAACAAATAATTTTGGATGAAATTAACAAAGCTGGGCAACAAATCAAAAAGCTAATAGGATCTATTGAATTACAAATTGAAAAACTCCAAGAATATCGGCGATCGCTAATTACTGCTGCCGTCACTGGCAAACTAAATATCAAAGAGGTAGAGACTAATGTCTAGAAAAGACACCTTTCACAATATTGTTCGCCATGCCCTCGAAAAAGATGGCTGGACAATCACACATGATCCACTTTTGCTACGCTATGAACTAGGTAACCTATATATCGATCTAGGAGCCGAGAAAATATTAGCCGCAGAGAGAGAAGGACAGAAAATTGCGATCGAAGTCAAAAGCTTCCTGCAAAACTCTGCCGTTTCAGAATTCCACACAGCACTCGGACAATTTATCAGCTATCGGATGCTTCTAGCAGAGCAATATCCAGAACATACTCTCTATCTTGCTGTTCCACTGGATACCTACACATCTTTTTTTGCTACCCAACTTGCTCAAGGCATTATCAGTAGTCAACAATTAAAATTAATAATTTACAAACCACAACAGGAGGTTATTGAACAATGGCTAAACTAGATCAATACCGTAAAGCTGTGCAGAAACTTCTGCAAGACTATGCCGCCTATAGTCACAATGATGAAATTGAAACCGAACTTATTTGTGATACCACTAGAGATCATTACCAAATAGTTCATGTGGGCTGGCGCAGCGATCGGCGAGTCTATGGCTGCATCTTACATCTAGACATTAAAGATCAAAAAATCTGGCTACAGCACAATGGCACAGAAAATGATATTGCCGAAGAACTGGTAGAAATGGGAGTACCTAAAACCGACATCGTGATTGGCTTTCATTCTCCCTTCAAACGCCAATTCACTGAATATGCAGTTAGCTAACTAAATAGGATCGTTAGGATCGTTGAGTTATGACCCGTCAAACCAAAGAAAAAGCTTTTGAAGATGCCATTATCGACTCATTGCTCGTTAATGGTGGCTATCAGTTGGGAAATGCTGCCAACTTTGACCGTGAACTTGCTCTAGATAAAACTACCTTATGGCAATTTATCCAAACCTCTCAACCCGAATCATGGCAAAAACTAGCCGCAATTCATGGCAGTACAGTCGAGCAGAAATTTGGCGATCGCCTCTCCCAAGAACTTGAAAATCGGGGAATGCTCGATGTCCTGCGTTATGGCATTACCGACTACGGCGTGCGCTTCAAACTCGCCTACTTCCAACCAGCTAGCAACCTTAACCCCGAAACCCTCGCACTCTACAACCAAAACATCCTTACCGTCACCCGTCAAGTCCATTACAGCATCAAGAATCCTAACAATTCCATCGACCTCCTGCTTAGCATCAACGGCTTACCCGTCGCCACTGTCGAACTCAAAAACCAGTTCACAGGGCAAGATGTCGAGAAAGCCAAACAACAGTACGGCAGCGATCGCGATAATCATGAATTACTATTTCAATTTAAACGTCGGGCGATCGTGCATTTTGCCGTAGATCCAGATGAAGCTTGGATGACAACTCGCATCGATGGCAGCAACACTCGCTTTCTCCCTTTCAACAAAGGTTACAACAAAGGCGCAGGCAATCCACCCAATCCCAACGGCTACAAAACTGCCTACCTCTGGGAACAGATTTGGGCAAAAGATAGCTGGCTTGATATCGTGGGACGATTCCTACATTTAGAACAGGAGGAAATCACGATCAATGGCAAAACCATTAAAAAAGAGCGCTTGATCTTCCCCCGCTTTCATCAACTTGATGTCGTTCGCAAATTAACTGCTGAAGCAAAAGCCAACGGTACAGGACATAACTACCTGATCCAACATTCCGCAGGCAGCGGCAAAAGCAACTCGATCGCATGGCTAGCCTACCAACTCGCCAACCTCCACAACGAGCAAAACACACGCATATTTGACTCCGTAATTGTAATTACAGATCGTCGTGTTCTCGATCAGCAACTCCAAGACACCATCTATCAATTTGACCATGTGGCGGGAGTTGTCCAAAAAATTGATCGTAACGCCTCTCAACTCGGTGAAGCCCTTACCGCAGGCACAAACATCATTATCACCACACTGCAAAAATTCCCCTTTGTTCTCGAAAAAATTGGCGATTTAGCAAAACGTAACTATGCCCTCATTGTCGATGAAGCCCATAGCTCTCAAGGTGGTGAAGCATCGAAAAAGATGAAAGAAGTCCTTACGGTGATTGATCTTAGCCGTTCGGCAAAAGAAGAAAGCAGCATCTACAACGTCGAAGAAGAGGATGCAGAGGATTGGGTACGCAAATCAATGCTATCCCGTGGTAAACAGCCCAACCTTAGCTTTTTTGCCTTCACCGCCACACCAAAACCGAAAACCCTAGAGGTATTTGGACAGATCAATAACCAAGGTAAACCCGAACCGCATCATCTTTATTCCATGTGCCAAGCTATTGAAGAAGGCTTCATCATGGATGTACTAAAAAATTACACCACCTATAAAACCTACTTTCGACTAACCAAAGCGATCGCAGATGATCCCAAAATTCATAAGAAAAAAGCAAGCAAAGCGATCGCCCGTTTTCTATCACTACATCCCCATAACCTCGCTCAAAAAACAGAAGTAATCATCGAACACTTTCGTCAATGCGTTATGCCCAAAATTGGCGGCAAAGCCAAAGCGATGATCGTCACTGCTTCACGTCCCCATGTGATTCGTTATAAAGAAGAATGCGATCGTTATTTACAAGACCAAAACTACACTGACATCAAAGCTCTGGTTGCCTTTACCGCATTTACAGATCGAGAAACTGGTATTGCCTACACCGAGTCCGACATTAACGGCTTTGGTGAACGGGAACTACCTGAAAAATTTGAAACAAACGAATATCAGTTACTGATTGTTGCCGATAAATACCAAACAGGATTTGATCAACCACTTCTGCACACAATGTATGTAGACAAAAAACTATCTGGAGTCAAGGCAGTCCAAACCCTATCTCGCCTCAATCGCACCTGTACAGGCAAAGAAGATACCTTTATCTTAGATTTTGCTAACGAAGAACAAGATATCCTTGAGGCATTTCAACCCTATTATGAGCAAACTACCCTCGCCGCCACTACCGATCCCAACCGTCTCTACGATCTCAAAAATCGCATTGACAGCCTCCAAATTATTTGGGCTAGTGAAATCGAAGCTTTTGCCAAAGTGTTTTTTAAGCCTACTCAAAAAACTAGTAAACAAGACCATAGCCGCTTAAATGCGCTGATCGATCCCGCCTGCGATCGCTTCAAAGGACTCAACGAAGAACAACAGGATGACTTCAAAAATACCCTTGTTGCGTTCATTCGTCTCTATGCGTTTCTGGCACAAATCATGCCCTTTGCTGATGCTGAGCTAGAGAAGTTCTATGCCTTTGCCCGTCTACTCCAAACAAAATTACCCAAACGACTCCAAAGCGAAGTCTTCAAATTAAACGATGAAGTTGGCTTAGAATATTACCGCTTGCAAAAGATTCGTGAAGGTCAAATAGTCTTGCAACAGGATACAGAATCAGCATTACAACCGATTACTGATGCAGGGATACCTATAGACAAGGAAACTCAAGCAAAACTTTCGGAAATTATCGATATTCTCAACAAGCGCTTTAATACGGACTTTACTGAAGCTGATAAATTTTTCTTTAGTCAGATTGAAGAAGAACTAATCCAGAATGTATCACTATCTCAACAAGCAAAAAGCAATTCTATCCAAAATTTTAAGTATGGCTTTGATGATATCTTTCTAGCTACATTGATTGAGCGGATGGATAACAATCAAGACATCTTTACAAAAATCATTGACGATCCAGAGTTTGGTGATGCAGTAAAAGATTGGATGCTTAAAAAAGTCTATAATCGGCTTCAATAGAATTGAACAACTTTTTACTGCACCTTGTGCGTCCCATATCAAAGGATTTATAAATCAATTTTCTATTCTCGATCTACATTTACAAAGTTATAAGGAGCGGTGAAATCGTTGTAGCGGATTCTGAGGCGGTTCTCAAATCGGAGATCTAGCGCTTCAACGGCGGCGGCAAATTCAGGTTCTTTATCCCAATCGATTAGGAAAGAACCATTATAAATCATACTTTTCGTGAGTAATTCACCTTCAGCATAGTCATGGGATAGCGGCTTGAGTGTATCCACAAAAGCATCAATGATGATTTGTTGACGTTCCTCGATCGCAGATTCTAGTTCTTGCCCAATCGCGATCGCTTCATCCATACTCAGCACCTTACCAACTAAAGCTTCGCGCCTTTGCTGCAAGTCTTTATTTTCAGCTACAGCGAGATTTAAGTCTTCCGTTTGATTCCAAAAAAGTTTGACACTAACTTCTCGTTTACCGATTAAGTTATCGATCAGTTCTGTAAGTTTTGCTTCGTAAGGAATTAGTAGATCTTTTTCTACTTCTTCACATTCTTCAACCACCAGTCAGAACTACAAAGGCACAGCTTGATGAGGATCGATCGCCTTCATCAGTGATTCTAAAACTGTTTCGTGGGTAATCAGGTTTGCGCGGCTAGCGAGATATCTTTCCTGCTGAGATTCACTATAGACGATCGCAAAAGGAGGGATCGGATAAAACTGCACGGGCTGAGCATTCATCCCTTTGAGATCAAGATTTTTAACTAGATCGAGATGATCGGCTTGCAAATCTGGTCTGAACTACCAAATCCGTTATCTGCGATCGCCGCAAATCGCACTAATGGTTCTTCAGTGGGATCAGTAAAAGTAGGATTATTTTCGGGAGGATTACTGGCTGGAGACTTGGCTAAAACTGGCTCATATTGGTCTTTCGATTTGGCGATCGCCCCATAAATCAATGAGCTAGCTACAGACCCACCAAATAATGTCAGTAAAAGTTGACAGCGTTTCATAAATGACCAGCGAATATCATGCGAATTTACTATATCAATAAACCTAAGAAAGATCGGCAATAAGATCGGCAATAAAATTCAAATTAATTTGTAGTAAGCTATACACAGAGAAGAATATAGCAGTAAATAAAATCGGCAATGTACAGAGACGAAACCATTGATTTAATGGAACCGATGCTTCCATCAGAGGGAAATCGTGAGCTGGAAGACCTAGTTGTTTCGCTGATCCAAGCAACGAGTAGCTTAAAAGCGATCCTAAAACCCCGAATGACTGAAACGCTCGGCAATTTAGTCCGTAACATGAACTGCTATTACAGCAATTTAATCGAAGGTCATAACACTACTCCTCGTGATATTGAACGAGCTTTGGTCGAAGATTTCTCAAGTAATCCTGCAAAGCGCGATTTACAACTTGAAGCTAAAGCTCATATTGAAGTTCAGAAGTTGATTGATCTTAACAAAAATCAGGATTTTGTTTCTATTGATTTTATTCAACTACTACATCGAGAGTTCTGCTCACGCTTGCCAGATAGTTTATTGTGGATAGGCGAAGAATCAAATAAAAAGCAAGTTATTCCAGGTGAATTTAGAACAGGTAGAGTAATTGTTGGTGAACATACTCCTCCTGATGCGGATAAAATTGAAAGATTTTTGGGGCGTTTTATCGAAATCTACCATCCCCATAAACTTTCAAAAATCAAACAAGTAATAGCTGTTGCTGCGGCTCATCATCGTCTCCTTTGGATTCATCCTTTTTATGACGGGAATGGTAGGGTAGCAAGATTGTTTTCCCATGCTTATTTTAAAGAAATTGGTATAGGTAGTAGTATTTGGTCGGTTTCTAGAGGCTTAGCTCGAAAATTTCAAGAATATAAAAAGTTACTTATGTCGGCAGATTGTCAAAGAATTAATGATCTTGATGGTCGAGGCAACCTTAGTCTTAAAGCATTGAATGAATTTGTCTATTTCTTTTTAGAAACTGCAATTGATCAAGTTAATTTCATGAAATCATTAATTGAGCCTGAAACGCTGATTAAAAGACTGAATCTGTATATCAATGAAGAAATTGCATTAAGAAAGCTGCCTGAAGGTTCATTCGCTTTACTTAGAGAAGTGATTTTGTTGGATGAGGTTGAGAGAGGCTCAGCTTCACAAATAACTGGTTATCAGCCTAGACAAGCTCGTACTATTTTAAATACTTTGTGTAAAGAAGGATTTTTGATTTCTGACACACCCAAAAGCGCTGTAAGAATTGGATTTCCATTAAAGGCTATAGATCGAATTTTTCCATCCTTATATCCTTCTCAGGCATGTTTGTAAGAAATTTGATAAAATCAATATTAGCCCCATTTGCCAATTTGTCATGACAGCCAATACGTTAACCTCAGCATCTACTAAAGTCCTACCACTATTGGGGCGATCGCTATCTGAACTGACCGATTGGGTGGTATCGCAAGGGCAACCAAGCTATCGAGGTAAACAGATCCATGACTGGCTATATAACAAGGGAGCGCGAAGTTTAGAAGATATTACGGTGTTTCCGAAGGCATGGCGCGAAGAATTTGCTCTGAATCCGACTGCGGAAATTGGGCGATCGCAGATTCATCTCCACAAAACAACTCGCGATGGTACTGAGAAATTTCTTCTCAAGTTAGCCGATGGCGAAATTGTCGAAACCGTTGGCATTCCTACGAGTAAGCGCCTGACTGTGTGCGTTTCCACGCAAGTGGGCTGTCCGATGGCTTGCGATTTTTGCGCCACTGGTAAAGGCGGATTTCGGCGCAACTTGGCAAAGCATGAAATTATCGATCAAGTGCTGACTGTGCAGGAAGTAATGCAGCAGCGCGTCAGCCATATCGTATTTATGGGCATGGGCGAGCCGTTGCTCAATTATGAAAACCTAGTTGGTGCGATCGCAGTCATCAACAAAGACATTGGCATTGGTCAGCGCAATATCACCGTCTCCACCGTCGGCATTCCCAATCAAATCCCCCGCTTTGCAGAAGAGCATTTGCAAGTCACTCTCGCTGTGAGTCTCCATGCGCCGACTCAAGAAGTTCGCGCCCAAGTAATTCCTTCCGCCGATCGCTATCCATTGATTGCCTTGATGGATGACTGTCGTGAATATGTGGAAATCACGGGTAGGAGAATTAGTTTTGAATATACATTGCTGGCTGGTGTCAATGATTCACCTGAACAAGCCGAGGAACTCGCATATCTAATTCGCGGATTCCAAAGTCACGTTAATTTGATTCCCTACAATACTGTCAGTGATGCTGATTACAAGCGTCCAACCGAAAGAGCAATTCAAGCTTTTGTGCAGGTTCTGGAACATTATAAAGTTGCTGTGAGTGTACGACGTACAAGAGGACTTGAAGCAGATGCTGCCTGTGGTCAGCTAAGAGGACAACACCAGAAATCATTAGCCAGTTAAAAGCAAAAGCCTCGCACAGCGAGGCTTTTGCTTTTACAGCGATTTGCTCTCAAATCAGAACCAATAAATTTTTCAAAAGTGTTGCTGCGCAACACTTTTGAAAAATTTATTGGTTCTGGTTTGTCTGATTGTTAATTGCTATAACTTTTAGAGAAAGGTTGCTCAGTGAACACCCTTTCAAAGTTAGTTTCTAATTAAGGGATTTACTCAAAATAATCGATCCCAAAAGAATAGCGGCTGGCTAAGCCAGCCGCTATTCTTTACGGGTTTTATAAGTACCTGTGCAGAATAAATTACCCAAACCCTTAAGGTTGTGCCCTTCGAGGCTAAGGGTTTGGGTGCGCAATTAATTAAGTGTATCTACTTACGATCTCCTAATCTCTATAACTTGTGAACAGGTGAATGATCGCCTTATAATTTATGACATTTTAGTTTATGATGATTATCTGAAATAGCTTGCTAATTTGGATATATCTATGTCAGAAGATAAATCGGCTTCTCAATTTTTATCAGATTATAGATTAGCGCTTGAGTGCTTGAAATCTAGTGAGAAAGAACTATTGCCCGATCGCGTCATTGATGTATTAGTGAAGCGAGACTCTCTACAGAGCTTACTCTCTGAGCCTTCCAAGCTAACAGCTAGCGAATTGAAAGAGATAGAAAGTTTAGATAGGTCGCTAAAAGAACAAAAAAATGTCATTCTGCAAGTTCCCAATCTTGATGCATTACGATCGCTGATTAAGCCACCTGAGTCGAACTGGTGGTGGTATTTTTCTTCACGGTGGGATAACTGGGATTGGTTGTGGAATGGTTTGACGATCGCGGCTTTGACAGTTTCACTGAGTTTGGTTGTGAATACTTCATCAAGGATATTAAGTGGTGGGGCAAACTCGGAGAATACCTTGTATGTGGTGGGACAGAGCGTTTTGACTTTAATGGCGGGTGGTGGTGCGCTGACGCAGGTAGGGCAGAAGTCCTATGAAAAAATCCTCATTCAGTTGCGTATTCCTAAGGAGTTTTGGCAGGAAACTAGCTGTGGTTTGTCTTGGTTGTTAATGGTTTCTTTGTTGGGAATTAATGCTGCTTTGCCATCTTGGGCGCATAAGGTTAATCGGAATGGGCTTGAGAATTTTGATAATAAGCGGATAGAAAGTGCTAAGGCAGATTTTCAGAGGGCGATTGCGATGCGTCCTAACTATGGAGAGGCTTATTATAATCTCGGTTGGTTGTACGAAGAGTTAAATGATTTGGATAAGGCGAAGGCGCAGTATGAAGTAGCTGTGCAGAGCGATCCGCAAAGGTTTGATAGTGGGATTACCTATGTTAAGGCGTTGAATAATTTGGGGCGCTTATACATTCTCAAAAAAGAGTATGGAACGGCAGTACATTTATTGCGAAAAGGATTTGACCGTTTCAACGATCTGGGGTTGCAAGATCGGGATGGTAAAAATATGTCTAAGGAACAGAGAGATGTTTATTACAGTTTGTACAAAAATTTAGGTTGGGCGCGGTTGATGCAGGAGAGTTATGATGTTGCCGAAGCAAGACTCAAGATGGCAATTAAAATCGACACCAATCGTAGTTCGGCGCATTGTTTATTAGCGCAAGTTGTGGATGCAAAATTTCCGCAGGAACCTGCAAAGTCTTTAGATTTATGGAGGACTTGTATTGCCGTAGTCACTCCCAGAGATTTGGCAAAGCCTGAAGAGGATGAATGGTCTGCCTTGGCAAATAAACGGATAGAGAAGATTTTATCTGGTAAAGAAGTGAAGAAGGAGTAGAATGGGTGGCGATTTAGCTGATCGCCATAGGTCTTGTTAGTAAGGATTAATCAGATTGAGCAGGATGAGAGGATGTCAAGAAAAATGAAAAATAGTCAGTTATTTGGTTTGGGCTTTGGTTTGACTGTGCTTGGATTAGTTCCTTTACCTCAATTTGGGGTAGCCAATGTGATGATTATATCCCCGAATCCTAGAGCGGTTGTGCTGCGTGAAGGTTCTAGCAATCCGAAACCAGCGATATATTTGATGTGGCTGAATAATGGCGATCTTGTCAAACCTGATAGTGAGACAGCATTGGAAGTGATTTGTGATGATGGGAAAGTGAGAACAGTAGAAAGTGGGGAGTTTGTGGGATTGCCTACAATTTGTCCGCGAGCGGTGAGAAATACTGGATCTACTTTTGATTCGAGGGGCGAGGATGATTTCTTGAAATATCTCGATTTGCGTTTTTATACGGTGACTTTGCTGGATGCGAAGCAGGTGATTCGCTGGCAGGATGTGAATGGAGCGACGGGATATCGAGTCAAGTTGGGAACGCGGCGAGAGACTTTACTCGATCGCCAAGTGGATTGTCCAAAGGTTAGCTATGGGGGGAATAAGCCTTTAAAGTTGGGAGTGGAGTATGATTTTCTGATTGAAGCTTTGGGAAGTAATAATTCTAAGTTTCGGTTGCGGTTTAAGGTTTTGACTGAGAAAGAGGGTCAAGAGTTAAATAAGAGAATCGCGGTGATTCAGTCAAATCAAGGGTTGCCTGAGATTGCGAAGGCGATCGCTTTGGCGGATATTTACAATGAGTATGGATTGGCGGAACAGGCGATCGCGGTGTTAGAGAAGGCGAATCAGGCGGGGCAGTCGGTGGCGATCGCGGAGCGGATGTTGGCTAATTTCTATTTGCAGGTTGGGTTGCGGGATGTGGCGGAGTTGCATTATCGCAGGGCATTGGAGTTGGCGGAGTCGGAGCAGAATTTGGAGGTTTTGGCGGAGGCGCAGATTGGGTTGGCGAAGGTGTTTGTGGTGAATGGGAAGAAGCGGTCGGCGCGGGAGTATTTGCAGCTTGCTTTGGCTAACTATACGAGTTTGGAGAATAGCGTGAAGAAGCAGAAAGTGGAAGAATGGCTGAGTAAAATTTCGGGATCGTAGGCATGTTGGGATTTGGTTTAGCAGCGATCGAGATTAGATAAAATAAGCTGATGCGTACTGACACTATTTTCTTTCAGTTATTTCAAACCTTTGATAGTTTGTTGTTTGAGTTGGTGGGATTGCCCCCTGAAACAGCATCTGGTTATCAATTTACTTCTGTGGAAATCAAGGAAAAAGCCTTTCGTTTTGATGGCATTTTCATGCCTGATACAATCGATAAAAATATTTGGTTTGTGGAGGTTCAATTTCAAAAGCGTTCGGAGTTTTATTGGGAGTTTATCGGTGAGATCTTTCTGTATTTGAGTCAATACAAGCCAGAGCATGATTGGCAAGCAGTTGCAATTTTTGCAAAACGCAGTGTTGAGCCTGAATTCCCGAAACAATTTAGGGCGCTGTTGGCTGGTGGGCATATTGTGCAGATATATCTCGATGAGTTGCCAGAGGATGAGTCGCTGAGTTTGGGGCTTGTGCGGCTGATCGTTGCGCCCGATCGCGATGCGATCGCTTTAGCACAAAGGTTAGCGGGGTAGGGCAACCGCACACGTTTCTTAACAACCCAGCAAACATTTCGCAACAATTAGCGAAAGCTAAGCAATGACTATATTTAAAGCACTAAGGATAGTCTTAAGATAGTTATTGTTCCAGCCAGCCTTAAGTCGTTTTGCC
>JADBWK010000165.1 GCA_020404895.1 Pseudanabaena sp. M085S1SP2A07QC
TCAGGTAAGCGAAATAACGATGATCGGGAAAGTAACTCATAACCAACTACTAATTTTCAAGTTCGAGTATTTAATTGAGGCTTTGTTGTAAAAGAGCGTGTTTGAGAAGATATTAGGGATAAAAAAGATCAAAAAAGCTTCCAAAGGTATAGCCTGTCAATATACAAAAAACAAAGACAGCCTTATGGAAGCAACCAAGAAATCATACCCCACAGACTTAACCGATAACCAGTGGAAACTGATAAATGACTTGATATCCGCAGCAGGAACAGGAGGTCGCAAAAGGACAATTGCAGTAATGGTATCGTGTTGTCAGTGCAGGAAGAGAAGCTATGCCTTGTACAGGATGTATTGACAGTCAATCAGCTAAAATCGCTTTCGATTAGCATCACCTGAAGAAGTTGGTCTTGATGATGGCAAATTAGTCATTGGTCTCTAACGACATATTCTAAGTAGCTAGACATAAGTAAACTAAAAACCGAGAGTTTTATTCCGCCCGCGTAGCGGGCGGAATAAAACTCTGGTTTGGGTTTTAATTAAGTTGAGCTACTTAGTGGATACATTCAGTTTACTAATGATGGTGATTGTCACTGCGGCAAATCTTAATGACCGCAAGGGTGCAACCTTGGTTTTGAAAAAATTTAACCTAATTCGTGACCGATTCCCACGTCTGTCAACAATTTGGGTAGATCGTGGTGATAACGGTAAGGTCTTCATTCTGGCAATTCTGCATACTTTTTTCTGGTGTTTACTTGTTGTTGTCCCTCTTGCGGGGCAAAAAGGCTTTGTTGTTCAACAAAAGCGGTGGGTGGTTGAGCGTTCTTTTGCTTGGTTTTCTCGCTTTCGCCGTTTGAACAGAGATTACGGACTTTTACCTGAAACTTCTGAGGCTTTTTTCTATGTCGGCTTGATCCAGATCCTCCTCAAACGTCTTGCTTAACTTCTCAAACACGCTCTTAACTCGAAATTGCTAATAAAAAAGCACCCAGAGGGTGCTTTTTTATTTAAAACCGACCTGATCTAACCGCATTAGCAAGATCATTTAAAATCTCAACGGTAGTCTCAAAATTGATACAGCCATCAGTAATACTCTTGCCATACTCTAACTTCGCCAAGTCTTTCGGGAAAGGTTGTTTACCACGATTGAGGTGACTTTCGATCATGACTCCGACAATATACTCAGAACCATTCCGTACCTGATCAGCAATGTCCCTTAACACAATCGGTTGATTCTTGTAATCTTGACCACTGTTATCATGACTGCAATCAACCATCATGTAAGGCTGTAAGTGGCGATCGCGGAGTCGATTGGCGATCGCCTCTACATGATTTTGATCGTAGTTAGGTCCTTGCTTGCCGCCACGCAGTACGATATGTCCATCGGGATTGCCTGAAGTAGTGATAATGCTAGCCAAGCCATCATTGCTCACACCAAGAAAACGGTGGGGCTGACGTGCCGAGAGCATGGCGTTAATTGCCACATCAATACTGCCATCTGTGCCATTTTTGAAACCGACAGGCATCGATAGCCCAGAGGACATTTCGCGATGAGTTTGGCTTTCGGTAGTTCTTGCGCCGATCGCTGTCCAAGAAATCAGATCCGCAAGGTACTGCGGCACAATCGGATCGAGCAGTTCTGTAGCGCTGGGCAAGCCCAATTTGGCTACATCGAGCAACAAGTCTCGCGCCATGCGGATACCGAAATTAATATCAAATGTTCCGTTGAGGTGTGGGTCATTAATTAAGCCTTTCCAGCCAATAGTGGTACGAGGCTTCTCGAAGTAAACCCGCATCACGATTTCCAGAGCATCGCTGACCTGATCGCGAAATTTAGCTAATTTTTCAGCATATTCCTTTGCAGCTTTGACATCATGGATTGAGCAAGGACCAACTACCACTAATAGACGACGATCGCTACCGTTTAAAATATTGCGAATTCTAGCTCTAGCTTCGGAAACGACTTTAGCGATCGCAGGGGTAATTGATAGCTCGGTTTTGACCTCCACGGGCGCTAGCAGTGGACAGGTCTCGACTACATGCAGATCGCTAGTCTTAATTTGATCTAAACTTTGCTCTAAATTGGCATCTAATTCTGATATTCCTTGACCAGAAATATTTGCGATTTCACTTGGGGACACGCCTTTTAACTCCATACACATATCTACTTAATACTTTAGCCTCCCGATGGAGCTAACTTATCCTACGGATGGATTTTTGTTACAACAATCTGCAAAAAATATCTTTGTTTTGAGTTTACCTAGATAATCTCAAGTAGCTATGCGTAAATTAGCTACTTAGTAAATATACTTAAGGAGTATACAGCGATGAAGTTACCGTTGTATATCGCTCTATTTGTGTTTGGTGTAGCGATCGCCCAAAGTATCTGCTTCTATCGATTACTACCCGATATCGTTGGTTCTCATTTCGATATCTCAGGCAAAGTCAATGGAACTACTTCTAAAATGGGATATTTTATAGTCTATTTTGTATCTCTTGCCATCACTAGTTCCTTCACGATCTTAATACCTCTAATTTTCAAATATGTACCAACATCAATGATTAATTTGCCCCATAAGGCATATTGGCTATCGGATGAACGACGTGAGGAGTCTATTAGGTTTCTCAATGTACATCTTTCTTGGTTTGGGGTTGCCACAATGCTATTGATGGTGATTATCTTCCATCTCACATTCTTAGCAAACCTAAGTCCCATTAAAAATCTCAGTGCTCCTGCACCTTGGGCTTTGCTAGCAACTTTTGTCATATTCACAATCTGGTGGACTGTAGTGCTATTAAAGCGTTTCCCTAAGCCATCATAATTAACCAAGACTTGTCTGTTTCTTTTCTAAATCAGTAATCGCTAAAGTTTGGAGATTAATGTAGGCGATCGCTTTTTAGTGATAAGTGATAATTGAGGTGATCGCTATAGCCCTGTAATAATTATAGGCTGAAAGCTTAAACCCGTTTCAACGGGTTGATCATAGAATTTCCTTAGTCTGCTTTAGCTGACTTTAGCTTTCAGTCAAGAACTTGAGTTCTTGGCTATTTTGCGTAAGTCCTAATTGTATGGTCAGGGTTATTGTTTTGGTTGATTGATAACGTGTTTGGTGATATAGATTGAACTTAAGACAATTACCAAAGTCTTTGCTCTGCAAAGCAAAGACTTTGGTAATTGCATAAATGTGCAAAAATGATGTTGTGAGGGCATCAATGGAGTGAAAATTTGTGGGACAGGCTCAACTACCACCGCAGGAAGCAGCCAAATCTACATTCGCCAGAAACCTTGGGCGCGTAAGTGTAGGGCTAGCGATCTCCTTAATGGCAAGCATCCTAGGAGCTTTTTGGTATGGGCGCTATTTTCTGAATGAGCGACTATCACCTTTATTAGAGGTGGAGTTAAACAAAGCTATCAAACGTCCTTTACAACTTGGTAAA
>JADBWK010000166.1 GCA_020404895.1 Pseudanabaena sp. M085S1SP2A07QC
ATATCTTGAATCTAGCTAAGCAGGGAAGCTACAGGGGGGCTTTCTCTTATCAGATAGATAATGTAAGGGTTGCGTTCTCGGGCAAAATTTAGATCGCCTGTACCCAATTCTGTAGTATCTTGATGGAGACTTGGCTCTATTCTATTTTAATATCTTGCAACTTTTAGGTCTATCCCATACCAATGTCGAAGTCATCTAGAATCAACAAATCTGCACAAAAAAAACAATCGACGCTGATTTATCTTGGCATCGGAGCTGCTGTTGTTTCCGCAGGAGCAGGGGGAGCCTATTTCTATTTTGCTCAGCGATCGCAAGCAACGAAAGGGATTTTAGGAGCGGCAGCAGTGATCCCCCAAGAAGCGCAGGTAGTGATGGCTTTTAACACCAAATCTGAGCCTTGGAATAAGTTGGCACAGTTTGGTACACCTGCTTCTCAAAAGCTACTGGGTGAAGGAATTACCAAGTCACCTCTAAATTCTTTATTGGTACAAAGCAAGACCGAATATAGCCGTGATGTCCAGCCTTGGCTAGAGGGCTATATTATGACTGCGCTTGTTCCTAATGCGACCCAGCCCCAAGCTCCTGCCGCAACTCTAGTGATTGCCCCGACTCGCGATCGCGGTAAGTCCGAAGCCTTTTTATCAAAATATCGAGAAGCTTTGACCCAACAAGGGGCAAGGTTTACCCCCAAGCAATACAAAGATTTTACCTATTACGAATCCCCAACCCGTGATCCCAACAATAGTGTGGTCACGGCAGATATTGGTGGGCAGTATGTAGCGATCGCGACAAGTCCAAAATTAATTCAACAGGCAATCGATACTTACAAAGGCACGTATCCTTCCCTAGCCAAGAAACCGATTTTTGCTGAAATCTACGGTTCGGCAAATCAGACTAAAATTGTTGAACCGTTACTACAAGTTTATCTTGATGGAGAAGTAGCACTTGAATTTATTGGTTCTCAAGCGAAGCTGAATTTAAATGAGTCTGCGATCATCCAGTCTCGACGCGAATTAGATGCGATGACCCTCACTGGTGGCACACAAAAGGAAGGCTTGCGCTTTGAGATTAATACTTATCTCAAGAATGATAATTCCATTCCTTTGGCTAATAACGAAGCGAAAGTTCTCAATCTTTTGCCACAGGAAACTTTTTTATTAGTTTCGGGCGTGAATCTCTATCAATCTTGGCAGTCACTAGTTACCCAAGCCAAAGGAAATGCGAGTTCATCTCAATTGATAGATCAGATTCGTAAAGGAGTTAAAGATGCGACGAAGTTAGATCTCGATCAAGATATTCTCAAATGGATGAATGGAGAATTTGCGATCGCCGCAATTCCTAACAATCAAGGTATCCTCGTTAGTCCTGGATTTGGTTTTGTGGCGATCGCTCAAGCGAGTGATCAGAATGCTGCCCAAACTGCCCTCAACAAAATTGATAAAGCGGCTCAGTCTTCGAGTGGACTATTACCCAAAGGCGTTGAGTTAAAACAAAAACAAATTGGTGATAAATCCGTAGTCACTTGGTCAATAGCCAATACCAATGTCGCCACCCGTGGCACGTTAGATAACAATTTTGTGTTCTGGGCAATGGGTGATCTCGCCGACACCTTTGTTCCCAAGCCTACGAATAGTTTACCTGCCAGCAGTCCTTTTCAAATTTTAACAACTGGGCTGCCCAAATCCAATGGTGGTTATTTCTATCTGAATATGACGACAGCCCTCACCCTTGCTGATCGCCTCTTGCCTCCCGAAGTTAAGACCAATCCCAACTTTACTGAAATTCGAGCCGTTCTTGATGCGATTAACGGTATTGCGGTAACTTCCACTAATGTGGACTCGAAAACCACCCGTTTAGACTTCCTATTTACCCTCAAGCCCACCCCTGGGAATTAATAGGTACAATATTAAGAACATTCAATACTTTTTGCAAAAAAATGGTTACAACAGTCTCAGATTCTAAATTCAAAACTCAGGCTCGCGATATATTTCAGGCAGCCTATGAAAACCGATATACTTGGGATAGTAAATTCCCTGGACTAACTGCTAATGTATCGGTAGCGATCGATGGCTTGGTTCGTACGGGGAAAGCTCGCATCAATGGCGATCTCACAGTGGAAGTGAGCATGGATGAACCACAATTAGTTGAGCGTACCAGTCGCACCCCTAGTGCCGAAGAAAAGACCGTATCCGTTGATGAAGGTCAAGAGTGGCTTTATAACCAATTGCGGGATGTCGTCACCCATCGCAAACGTAAAACCTTTGAAGAAGCCCATGGCAAATCCAGCTTTTCCATGGGTGAAACTGATGATTCAGGGGCAGTGGAAATTCTGGTAACAGGTGACTCGATGGGATCGAATTACAAAGTACGTGGTAATGAGATCTCGATGGTGAGCCGTGTGATGGGCAGAATTGGCTTTGTGATTAATCACCTTGGTCATTTAGATACGGGTGAAGGCTACATTTCCTCACTTTATACCGCAGTATTCCGTAATCCCATGAATGATGAGATCGTGCGTCAAGCCCGCTTTGAAGATACGTATGAAAAAGTGGGCAGTTACTATGTGATGACTAAGCAGGTCGTCCAATCTAAC
>JADBWK010000167.1 GCA_020404895.1 Pseudanabaena sp. M085S1SP2A07QC
AAATCTTGACGGGTGGCAGCGATAACCGAATTAGGTGGCTCAGGAGATGCTAAACTAGGTGGCGCTAAGAGGAGAGAAAGCAGACTCATTAGCATTAAGAAGCCAGTTGCTCCCTGAATAATTCTCGTTTTACCGATTTCTACTTGCTGGCTTTGGCTAAAATTTCTTCTAGATATCATCTTGAGTGCTGCCTCTTTCTGGGGGGTGATAGTCTGATCAAATTTTCGTTTCCGTCCCCTTGCGGGGTAATGGTTATCGGAAATCCAATTCTCTACTAAAACATCATGAAAAGCGATAACGAGTTTCCGTACCCTTGCGGGGTAATGGTTATCGGAAATTGCGAGTTTACCGGATTTGAGTACCGACGGCGAAGCGGGGTTTCCGTCCCCTTGCGGGGTAATGGTTATCGGAAATCCTATAGCTTGGAAACTTATATATCATTAGGTTTTCAAGGTTCGGATTTTGCAATAGGCTTAACACTTAATCACAAAACAGACAGTAAATACAAACTTGAAAAACAAAAGCTTATAAAATCACTATAGCAGACAATATAACTCAAATTAATACATAAGTCAAAGCAATAAACCCGCATTTATTTACATAAACACGACCAAGCTTCCGATTACGCTCAAAAGCAAATAGCGACAAAAAATAGAGGCGATTTACATTTCTTAAAACAAAAGAATCAACCTATAAAATTACAAAATCAGGAGGTTCGTAGGGACGAGGACTACCAAATACCTTAGTGCGTTGCTTAGAAGCAGCATCTAGAGGATAGACCCGCAAATTATCCTCATCCAGATTTAACAACGGTAACCAATACTTTGCTAATTTTTGCTCCAACACCGAGTCACTCAAAGGACATTCAAAAACTGATCGCTGCACCCTTTGACAAGACTGTTCAATCCGCTTTGCCAACCTCAGCCGACGGCGATCATCAGCGACATCGTAACAAACTAACCACAGCATAACCTGCTCCTTAACCTCAGCAATCACTACTTAATGACATAAGGTTGATAATCAAGCGATCGCTCAAGCAAACATCGCCCAAAAGAGCGCGACTGTTCCAATAGAATTTGACTCAAACGCAACTTACGATTTTGAGGAGGATAGAGGAAAGAAGAGCTAAACTGTCGTTCAAGCTGAGCGAGAAACAACTTTTTGGCGATCTCCCCCAACCAAATCCCCTCTCCATCAGGAGAAGACTCAAAATCTTCAGGAGCTAACAAATTCGCTTGAATAATCGCAATTACCGACGCATCCACCACCACAGGACGAAACTCCTCCATCAAATCCAAAGCAAGATTAGGACGATAGGGCTGCGTCACATGAAAGAAGCCCAAATAAGGATCTAACCCAGCTAAAACAGCAAGTTTTGTTACGAGTAAAAGTATCACCTTCGAGTTTACCAAACTGCCAGCGATCGCCATTTGATGTAATCCCAAAAACAGTTAAATCTTCTAGATTATTCAACTTTTGAGCGGCATACATTTCCGCAAGACACTGCCCCCAAGCCGCATCAAAGTTATCTTGTTTAGCTTCGATCAGTAAAAAATAGGGCTTATCAAACACCACTTTACCAAGAGGCGATCGCTTTGCCAAAATATATTCAGGAAAGCCAGTTAAGTTCTCAGTGTAGTTTAGATATTGATGACTCCATAGTGTAAACTTTTTGGCGAGAGGTTTCCAAACTTCCTTGAGAATCGGATAGATCAAATTCTCACAAATGGCATACTCAGAGTTATCCACGACTCCTTCGTTCAACATAAACTCAAGATCCGTCAGAAAATAATCTCGAATAGCAAAAGGAACTTCTCGCATAAAGTTCTCTTCCATAAAGGTGATTTCTAATTCCTTGAGAGTTGCACCTAAACTTTTGTACTGACTAAATGACATATCTTTTATTCCTTGTTTACTAAATTATGTTCGCAATTCTGAAAAATATAATTCAACCAACCTAACACAACTTCTAGATCGCCAAGGGCATGAGCCGCAGTTTCATAAACCTGCCCCGAACGCACCAATTTATAAAAATTCCAAGTTGTGCCATTAGTGACAATGCCTAGCACATCAATTTCTCTACCCAGTTTGTGATTAATCCATTGACAAGCTTGCATTTCTACCAAGCACTGTGCTAAGCCTTGCTCAAAGTCATCCTTTTTGGCTTCGATAATGCAGAGCATTGGCGCTTCTAGATAGCGCTTACGCTCTGCAATCAAATAATCTACATAGCCACTAGCGCGATCGCCTTCCAGACTTGCTCCTTTCCAAATTCTGAGCCGTTTAAATTCTTGAATTGCTTCTTCACAAACAGCATCTATCAGTAATTTCTTAGACTCTTCAACGCTCTGTAAGTCAAAACACTCTAGGCGTTCTAGCCTTTGCTTGAAAAAAGAGCTTGGTGCTTTGGGTGTAATTTCAACTTGCCATTCGATTAAATCATTAAGGTTTAGCTGCTTCATGGCTTCAATGGGAGTGAAGCTAGAAAAGTTTTTCTTGCGCGGTTTGTTGGTGGTCATAAAAATTGCTGGGCGGATGGGTATTGTCTGTTATCTGGTGAAATAAACTGTAAAAGAATGCCTAAAATTTTATCAATCTCCTTGATGTAGTATTCAACAGTATCGATATAAACAATGCGATCGCGCAGGGTTAAAAATCGCCAGTTGGTTCCACTGGTGACAACACCATAGATCGTTTCAATATTGTTTCCTGATTGCTGGTTAAATATTTGCGCGGCGACCATTTCCGCAATACATTGTCCCAAGCCGCCAATGATATTTTCGTTGTTAGCTTCGACAATCGTGGTCACAGGGGCGCTAATATACAACTGCTCTTTGGAGTAACTCAAAATAAAATCACAATAACCTGCTAGTCCTTTGCTGCTATCAACATTAAACTCTTTCCCAGAGAACAGAGACACCTGATAACCTGATAGTCGCCTTATTTCTCCCAATATAGGAGCAATAATAAACTCTGATCGGGATTTCTCACTATTAATAGCGATCGCCAAATTCAAGTATTCCTTTAAGATCATACTCAAAAGTTCTGAAGGTTGCGCTTGGGGAACTTCAGCAAATAAGTCCCGATCTTCTTCGATGACGAGATTAAATGCTTCTCTAACTTTCGCCAGTGTAAAATCACAATATGCCATGTTTGTCTCGCGGATTGATATTGGGGATGAGAAAAGGGGCGATCGTTAATTTTTGGCACTGGTCAGATAAGACGTGAGAAGTAAAATAAAGAGGCAGAGACAAGGAGAAAGGCATGGAATGTCCACACTGCCAAAGCAAAAAGATAGTCAAGAACGGCAAAGATTATCACCAAGACGGAAAAGCTGTTCAG
>JADBWK010000168.1 GCA_020404895.1 Pseudanabaena sp. M085S1SP2A07QC
GATGATTCATCGCTCGGAGAATGTCGTCACATAGGCAATAAATCGCTACAATTTCATCATTCATTTTTCTTGCTGCTACTCGGCTCTTGTCCTTTGTAGCAGCTTTTTTTTCTTGTTACTATAGGTAGCAACTTGGGTTACAATAGTCTAAGCATTAATAGCAGGGTAAATTTTCTGTGACTTAACTTACTCGCAACCAACTGATTGAAATTTTTCGCGACTCTGCGAAAAGTTTTGAGCTTTTTCCTTTGGATAATACGTCCACATTGGAGCGATTTGCGATTGAGTATGATCTAGACACTTTAGAAGAACTAGCGGCGTTAGTCGAAGATAGTCCTAGTCAATCAAGCAAAATTATTTTTAGTGGTCACACTGGTTGCGGAAAATCTACTTTGCTTGCCGATTTAGCCCAGAAGTTACACGATCGCTTTTTTGTGGTGCGCTTTTCGATCGCGAATACGATCAAGAATACGGAGGCACTGGTTGTTAAAGAAGCGATGAATAGCTACAAGGCTTATCCAACAAGGATTTATGGTGATTGAGTAGCAAAGCCGTAAAAAGCTTGCCTAGAAATACTTTGAGGGATTTATCCCTCTTTAACAGTCCAGTGCACAACAATCAACGCAAAAAGAATTAACTCAAAACTTTGTCGGTATTCTTTAAGACAAAAATCAGTTTTTTGCGCAAGTTTGTCGGCGGGGGCTCGTATAAAACCCAAAATCAGGTTCACAATTTTAGAATTGCTAAAACCTCATAATTCGGCAAAATTTTTTGACAAATTGCCATATACTAGATAGGCTGTCAAGTTTTCAACAGTAATAAGGAAGGAGCTATGTCCCGTTATAGAGGTCCGCGCCTCAGAATCGTCAGAAGACTCGGAGAGCTTCCCGGTCTAAGTCGCAAACAACCTAAGCATGCATATCCACCTGGAATGCATGGTCAAGACCGCAAAAAGCGCTCTGAATACGCTGTGCGTCTAGAAGAAAAGCAAAAGCTACGCTTTAACTATGGTCTAACTGAGACTCAAATGCTGCGCTATGTGCGTAGAGCAAGACGAGTTAAGGGTTCCACAGGCTTAGTATTACTACAATTGCTAGAAATGCGTCTAGACAATACCGTTTTCCGTATGGGATTTGCTCCGACGATTCCTGCTGCGCGTCAACTGGTAAACCACGGACATATCACTATCAATGGTAAGAGTGTAACCATTCCTAGTTATGGCTGCCGACCTGGTGAAGTAATTAGCGTTAAAGATAACGAAAAATCTCGCAAAATTGTCGAGCGTAATCTAGAATTCCCAGGACTTTCAAACATTCCTAGCCATTTAGAATTTGATAAGGCGAAGATGACTGGTAAGGTCAATGGCATTGTCGAACGTGAATGGGTAGCATTGCAAGTGAACGAACTGCTGGTTATTGAGTACTACTCACGCCAAGCTTAAGGTTGAAGCACTCAGCTACGGGCTTTGTTGATATTAGATAAATTGCTTGTAGCTGAACGCCTTCCAACTGGGTAAACTGCCAATTGGGTAAACTCTATTAGGTTCAACTTCACTGCGAATTATGCAGTTAAATATTTCTGCTCCTGTAAACCTCGATTTACACGTTCCTAAGGACTTTGTTAGGGGTTGTCCCCGTAGCGTCCGTATGGATATTGATCATCTGCTTCTAGCGATCGAGGCGCTGGATTTAGAAGCAGTTGAAGTAATGCTGGTCTTGATTGAGCAGTTAGGTTTAGAAAAAACGATTCCTAGTCGTGTAGCTTTTTGGCGACTACGTAATACTAATCCGCTTCGCCGCAACTATCAGCGGGCTAGTTTAAGTTGGGATGAGTTAAAGGCTTTGGTAAAAATAGTCTGCACGATCGCTAAGCAGTTAGATACTGGGTTGCGCTTACTGCTAAGTACCCATCAACAGATGATTGAGGGCAAGATCGAAGCACTAGGTTTGCAACAAAACCAAGGTTTTTTAGAAAATTATATTGATCGCTTCTCATCTTTATATATCGGTCGGATGCGATCTCCTTCACCACTGAATAAAGAAGAAATTCGTGAGTTGGCGTTGCAATTGCTGACGCGGTTATTGTTGTGTAGTGGTGTTGCTGGCGAGTTTCGCCTGTGGAACAGTCTGTTTGATGGAGCGATCGCCTAATGATTCAACGCAGCTATAGTTTGCCAAGTTGTACTTTGCTGGTTGATGGGATCATCACAGGTAGTGATGTGATGTCAATTTTGACCAGTTTTAGTTGCCGCTTTAGCCATCACTCTGAGCCAATTGTGGGTGGTCTAGAACTACTCAATGCTTTAGTGAAAGTGGTAGGAGCCTATGCTCAGGCTTTAAAAAGTAATACCTTAGTGGCAATTCCTGAAAAGCAGGTACGCCTTGAACCAGAGGGAAAACATCTGCATGTGCTTTCGGTATCGCTCAATGAAGCTGATGCTCACAATCCTAAGCAGTTACAAATCAAACTAAACACGATTCAGCTTTTTGACCTGATGGAGAGTCTAGATCGTCTATGTTGCGATCCGACAACTTTGCCAGACTTGAAACTGGTGACTCAGATTTCTGACTATCGATCGCAGGCTCAGTTAAATAGTCAAGCAGTCTCAGCGATCGCTGGTGTGGTCAGTTTAGCGATCGCGGCAACGGTTTTGTATTTTATCCCCATTCCCAAACCTCAACCAAAGCCAGCTCAAACTGTTCCATTGCAAACTAAACCATTACCCAAGGAGTCAACTCCGCCAACAGTTAGTCCAACTAGTTCGCCAAGTCCTGAAAGTTCTTCGCCAAGTCCTGAGACTACATCAAGTCCTGAGAGTTCACCAAGTCCTACTCCTAGTGCTAGCCCGAATTAAAAAAAGAGATGTGCAAAGCACATCTCTTTTTTTTATATGGTTTTCGTAGCGTCATATACATAGCTAAACATAGATCTGCGGCTCAATTGATATAGGAAGTTCTAGCTTGTCGGGCTAAAGCTTTTTGTGATCTTTGTGGGTTAGGTTTGATGACTGAGGTACTCGATCCGACCAAGCTTTTATTTGATTTGCATCGAGGAACAGAAATTGCTGAAACTTTCTCTGGATGTCTAGATCCAGAGGCGATCGCGCATCGAGTGACCGATGGCATTGTAGAGCGGTTTGATTGTGCTTTTGCTAGGGTATGGCTACTAGAGCCAGATCGGACACACCTTAAGCTAGTGGCTTCCTCAGGTATGTATACGCGCATTGATGGCAGGTTTGCAAGAGTGCCGATGGGCGCATATAAGGTGGGGAAAATCGCCCAAAATCGTGTTTCTTTTTTAAGTAATCATCTAGCTGACGAACCTTGGGTTGGCGATCGCGACTGGGCAATTACTAATAATATTCGTGGTTTTGCTGGCTATCCATTGGAAATCAAAGGCAGGGTGGTCGGGGTTTTAGCAGCTTTCAGTCGTCAGGCGATGCCGCCCGAATTTCTGGAATTTTTACGGATGCTCTGCACGATCGCTGCGATCGCTATTGATAGTGCGTTTAAGCATCAACAGGAAAAGCAAGCTTGGCAAAGTATGAGCCTGAGTCAGACTACAGTCACGGAGCAAGCTTTGTTATCCGATCGCCTAGCCCACATTTTAAACTCCAACCGTTTAACCTTAGTGGGGACAGAACGAATGCTGAGTCTAACCACTGATTATGTGTTTTTACGGGCTGCCGAAATTCTTAATCAAATTGGGGGAGCTTACTGTCGCTTAATTTACTCTGATATATCGATATCGCTAGAGGCGATCGTCGCAAAGACTAAAACTAAGATTGCAGATCCTCGCACTTGGCTGCGATCGCTGTTTAGGGAATTGTTTTTGATTGTTTCTAGCTTGGGTGGTGTGATCAATATCCATGCAACTGAGTTACAGATTGCGATCACCATTCCATTTGCTAAAGAGTCAAATCCCCTGTCTGAGCGTGAATTGGAGATGATGCAGTTATTAACGCAAGGTTTACGCGATCGGGATATTGCTCAGCAATTAGTAATCAGCGAAAGTACAGTCAAGTTTCATATCAATAATATTTTGGCTAAACTCAATGCTAGAACTCGTTTTCAGGCACTACATATAGCTATGGCTAATGGTTGGATTTTTTGAATTTATAATTTGCAGCAATTTCTGAACCTCTTAGTGCGGTAACCACCAAAAGAGAGAACGGGTATTCCCGCAGACAGATTATGAACATAAATGCTTTACAAAACTCAACAAAGAAAGTAACGTTTAGTTCATGGCGAAAGCCAAATACATAAAACAAATAAATCAAACGCAATCATAATCAAATGACCACGGCTATACAAAGACGCGAAAGCGCATCAATCTGGGATCAGTTCTGTAATTGGATCACCAGCACCGACAACCGCCTATATGTAGGCTGGTTCGGCGTAATCATGATTCCTTGCTTACTTGCAGCAACCACATGCTTCGTAATTGCCTTCGTAGGCGCACCACCTGTCGATATCGACGGTATCCGCGAGCCAGTAGCAGGCAGCTTGCTATTCGGCAACAACATGATTTCTGGCGCAGTCGTACCATCCTCAAATGCGATTGGCCTGCACTTTTACCCCATTTGGGAAGCAGACAGCCTCGATGAGTGGTTGTACAACGGTGGTCCATACCAATTGGTAATTTTCCACTTCTTGATCGGCATTTTCTGCTACATGGGACGTGAATGGGAA
>JADBWK010000169.1 GCA_020404895.1 Pseudanabaena sp. M085S1SP2A07QC
CCCGACTTTAACAAGATTGAGCATGACTTTGCTGCCCTCAAAAAGAGAAGAGCTAATGCTCATAGAGATACATCTTTAGATTCTCTAGTTTCACTTTATGCTAGTCGTACCCTCTAGTTCTTATTTGAATTTACTATATAACTGTACTTGAGTTTTTGGAAACATCGTTTTAATGGAATTAGGAAAACCAGTCAAGCCATCGACACTTGCCATCAAAATATCTTTGACTCAACGGTTGTGAATTTCAGTGAGTACCGATAGCCAGAACTTTGCACCCTCATTCGGGGAAATCCACATACCCAGTAATTCCTTGTCCCCGTCCATATTCACGCCCAAGACAAAGTACAAGGATTTGTTAATCACCCCTGCCATTGTCTCGGACTTTGACGACTAGACAGTCCAGAAAAAAACGCATCTAGGGGACGGTTTTGCCACTGCTTTACCTCATCAATTACGGCATCTGTGACATTCAATTAACGTGAGTTCGGGTTAAGCAGAAGGGGGCAAAGCCCATTCCATGTGGAGAGAAGGCTTTTTAGGTTGATGACAATAGGCAATCAGTCCACAAATGACATTGATCATGGCATTGATCGGACTACGGTGACGGGAGTGTTCAATTTGCGAAATATTTTTGAGTTGGTCAATGACAGTCTCAATAATTGAACGCTTACGACTTAACAACTTGTCAGTTAAGCGCATCAAACGGTTTTTCATATTACGCTTAGGTTTCGCAAAAAACTCAATACCAAAGTTATCCAACAATTGTGTTGCCAAAGATTGAGAAACATAGCCCCGATCACCAAACACTTTGCCAAACAATGATTTGAATAATTCAGGAACAGGCTTACGGTCATCGACATTGCCTGGCGTAATCTGGATGTTCAGTAGCTCACCACACTCATTAACCACCAGATGTAATTTAAAGCCAAAGAACCAGTCCACTGAGTTTTTTCCCCTTTCTGCCATCTCTTTAAACACACGGTGTTGTTTTATCCGTCGATTGTGGCAAACATGCAGACAGGTAGAGTCAACAAAACTGATGCCTGTACATTCCCCAAAACATTGCTGTAGGTATATGCACAAAGGCATCATCGCTGAACACATAAACTCGACGAACCTGTTATAGCTGGGCAGTTTCGGGAATTCTTTACGCCAATATTTACACACATGGTTTTGATAAAAATGCTTGAAATTGCGGTAGTGGTTTTGATGAAAGCTAATCAGAATCGTCATTATTTCACTCATGCAAAGACATCGTGACCTTTGTCTTTGCTGTAATCCATTGCCCAGCAATAACTGCCGCCATTTTGGTTCAAATATTTGGCAAAAATCATCAACCTGACAGAAAAGTTCTTCTAAACTATTAGTCATGGGAGTTACTTCGCTGAACTTGTTTTACTTATTTTCAGCTTATCGGTTTCTCCCTTTTTTTGTTCTTTTCCTTATCCCGAACTCACGTTCAATTAATGTCGGGGATACTTTGATACCGTACATTTCCTGCAACTGGGCTTGGATATACTTTAACAGGGGATAGATTTAATATTTTCAAAAGATTGAAAGCGTAAAGTCAATAAAGAATCTAAAGCTGTTTTATGAGTAGAGTGGGATTGTGAAAGGCAAGAAGAAATAGCAAACTTGAAAGAATCAAAATCAGGATAATAAACTGAGTAGAGACACTGTTTCTTCACAAATTTCCAAAGACGCTCAATCAAGTTTAAGTTTGGAGAGTAAGTAGTCAAATAAAGAAGCTCGATATTTAATGACTGAGCCAACTCAAAAACTAAAACACACTTTTGATAACGAGCATTATCCAAGACAAGAGTAATGGGTATAGTCAACCCCAAAGCCGCAAGTTTGTGGAGTAAGTCACAAACACTTTGAGCATTGATGTAAGAATCATTAGTCACAGTAATCAACTCATGAGTAACTGCATTAAGTGCACCGAGGACATTAAAACGCTGTCTTCCCGTCCCAGATTTGACAAATAAGCGTTCAAAACACCACAGAAAGCTTAAATAAGCACCGAGGACAAAATGTGCCGCATCGACAAAGAAAACGGCTCTTTGTCCAGATTTAGCTTCCTCTAAGTGTGGTTCTAGTTTTTTTAAGAAATTCCTCTTGTGCTGCTGGGTCAGCCTTAGCAGGTATTAGTCCCACTCGACGACAGCTCATCCCCATTGATTTCAGGAAATGACGCACCTGTTCTCGACTACGGACAATCCCTGTCAACTCGGTAATTGTTGCTGCTGCATGAGCCAGTGTTTTTGGGGGATGTTCTCGAAAATATATCTCTAAGCTTTCTTGATGCTTTTTTAGTTCACTCTGGGGGCGATTAAAGGTCAGTTCTTTGAGTTTGGTTATCCCACCTTCTTCATAATCTCGTAAATAGCTCAACAGTGTCGGTTCAGTAATTCTTAGCAGTTTCGTGATTTCCTTGTGCGCGTATTTCTGGCTTTTTAGGTATAGTGCTTCCATTTTTCGCTGTACTCGTGGATGCGGGTGATGGAATCTTTCGTAATGTAGGGCATCTATCTCTTCTTTGGTAAATGTTATTCGGATCATCTTGGAGAAAAGTTAAAGTTTCTTCCATCTTTACTCTTATGGAAAATAAAGTCTACCCCCTGTCAAAGTATATCCCTGACGCTCAGGCCTTTTGCATATAGGGACATGATCTTCTTGTCTAGTCCTGACAGTCGGTTTTGTCCTTTCTTCACCAGTTGCGGTTTAAACTACCCTTGGCGATCATGGGGACTGCTATTTCCGCTACGCCGAAGTCCCCTTGGACTGTTTTCTGGCAATAGTCGTTGCGACTATTGCTTTGCCCTTCTGGTCTACGTCCGTGCTTGCCGTAGCCTATATGGCTGGAGAGTTCTGCTTCCAATGCTCTCTAATGCGGTGGTTAGTTGTTTGAGGATTCCTCCTTCTCCTAATAGATCGGGTTATGTTTTGCATTCATGCAGCAGTTCATCGAGCAGTTCCTTGCGTATATTCATCTGTTTTGGTGTTGGTAATTGTGTGGGTAGGTTATCTCTCTGCATATATCCCAGACTTTACACATTTTACTTTACACTCTCCGCTTTAGGTTTTAGACCTTACAAAGACTTACTATCGCTAATTTTCCAATTGCTATCTTCTCTTCGCAATACAAACCTAACTACCTTGTCATAATAATCACTCTCACCTTCAATTACCCTGCCATTTCTATACATTGTGTACTGCTCAATCAATCTAACCTCGATAACCGCTTGAAAATTATCTTTTGAAATAAATCGCGGCGTACCAACAGAGCGAAACCCATATTTGTAATAGGAATTATTTTGACGTAACCAATCAATTGAACCGTTAGGTTTAATGATGTCCTGCAAAAGTGAGCCAGTTGTATATTGGGAAGCTATTTGACGATCAAAGGGAGCCGCGAACACGCTGGGCTTGGCATTTTGCCAATTAACGATCAGTTGCCTTGCTTCATCTTCTGTCAGACTTATATTTTGTGAAGATGTAGGCGTGACACTGGAAATAGATGTTTGTACAGACTGTGTAGGTTGAGATGTGACAGTCGGCGGAGTTATAAGGAGAAGTTCTTTACCTAAGATTTTATTAGGCTGAGAGGTTACAGTCACAACAACAGTCGGTTGCGGTGTGGGGGTAATAACAGCTTGCGGTTGCGAATTTCTAGTTGTGATAACTGCGGCGATCGCCAACAACATCACACCACCACCAATTCCTGCGCCAACCAACCATTTATTACTACCCTGCGACCTAACCGTAGGATCGACTACTTGAGTCTGCCAATTGTTTGCATATTCAGATGAATCATAAGGCTGCTCGTAACCGCTATATGAAACTTCGTTATAAGTTGCTGGTACAGGTGCATAAATTGGTGGAACTGGTGCGATCGCAGGTGCAACGGGTTGAGCAAAAGGCTGAAAAATCTGGGTAGGCTGGTCATTGCCTGAAAGTGCATCTAAAGCGGTGGCGGCACTGGAAAATCGAGCAATGGGGTCAACTGCCAGCATTTTGTTTAAGACATGAGCTAGGCGATCGCTGCCAGCTTTATAGCCTTCCCAAATGCAAACTTTGGTATATGTATCAAAAAGCTCAGTTAATGGCTTGCCTGTAAATAAACTAACTGCTGTCACAGCCAAACTATATAAATCAAAATCTTTATCACTATAAAAAGCAATCCCAGATGCTTCCCTTATTTGATCCCCATATTTCGGCAATGACGCAGAACCCAGTAGGGCGCGAATATTTTGAAATACCCCAAAGTCTTTTAGAACAAAGTGTTCGGTATTTATATACTGAAAAATAGCGTTTGGTGAAATGTTGCGATGATAGACATTTAGCTGATGGATCTGGTTCAGGGCTGCAAGCGACTGCTGTAAGAGATTTGTAATAGTATTTTCATTAAAGCCATTATTGCTAAACAGGACATTGGCATTGTCATCAAAATAAGCTTCTACTACACATAAGGTTTCATTTTGAACAAAGGTTTCATAAAACTGTTGTAAATAAGGATGCTTAACCCCTATCAATAGTGATAACTGTGTCTGTAAGGCATTTCTTATTTCTAGAAAATTATTTGAATTTTCGCTAAAAAATTCTCTGAGCAATAATATTTCTCCATTAACCGCCTCATGCTCGACCAGATAAATCCTTTCACCTCGATCTTGACGGAGGAGTTGTGAAATCGTATAGCGATCTCTTAATGTCAAACCTATACTGAGGGGCAGATTCATAAATTATTGACTATGTTGGAAAGTTACTATATCTAAATTTAAGGCTTTTGAAGATATTTTGGTAAATTTTGTAAGCTTTAGTATATCTTTAGTAATAGAGCAGTAATAGAGCAAAAAAGACACTGAATTTATACAGCTTATACATTCAATATCTTTGTTAGTAGTCAAAGTCAAGGAATAACTAGTCAAGAGCTTGCAGGCTATTCATGAAACTAAAGCTTTTAATTGAGCATACAGGGCAGAGCTTTACCTTAAAGCCAGAAATAAAATATATCGTTGGTTCAGCATCGAATTGCACGATTAACCTGCCCAACATTGATGGTATTGCTGAACGGCATATTGCGTTGAGCTTTGTAGATAATGGTTGGCAGGTGGAAGACCTAAACAGTACTAATGGGACATTTGTGAATGGGCAGACAATTAGTACTTACAGAATCGATGCCCCAGTACGAATTGCCCTCGCAGGAAATTTTCTAATTGCGGCGGCTCCTCTTGTACCTGAGATTGCGCCACTCCCTAATACTCCTGTTCAACCAATCCAGCCACCAACCTATCAACCACCTATTTCGCCACCCCCTCTTTACGGGAACAATCCAAACCCAAGACCTGCCTATACTCCACCTCCTGCTAGTCAGCCAACGAATTATAATCCCCCACCAGTCAGCCAGCCGGTAGACTACGGTTACTCATCAGGGAATCAAGGAGATATTTCTTCTTACGAATCTAACTATCCAAGAAAAAGAGATAAAGTTTCTCCAGTTTCGCGTGGAGGTTTGAGGGTTCAAACATGGAAAGAGTTCGTTAATGAAAAGGTTGATGCACATTCAGATAACATATTTACTGCTATTGCAACTAAGTTCTATCTAGTTACTGGTTATCGCAATACGCCTTGGCTAAGAGGATATGATGGACAGTCAGATTCAAAGAATGCCAAAGGCAAAGGATTTGAGGCTTTTGATGGATACATTCTGCCAAATTTTAAGGGGAGCGCTGAAGAAGTTGCTAATGGATTAGAGTTGCGCCTTAACCAACAAATACAGGGCTATGAAAATACAGACTGTCGTGTAGTGCAGCTAACTGATGCTCATATTGTAGATACAGCCTCCCAATCTTTTCTTGGTGTTGAACTATTTCCTATTCAGAGAGGTAACAAGCCAGATTATCGAAGATTCTGCGTGATTTCTTATCATCGTGTTCGTACTTATTTGTTGGTAGAAAACTACGGAACTGATCTATTTGTAAGTTGGTTTACTAGATTTGAACCCAACCCATCTCCTGTGGTGCTTGTTCTTTGTTTACTATTCGCTATGTTTCTGACTTTAGTGTTTATCCAATCCAATAACTTTACACTCATTATATTTCCCTTAGCCTTATGGAGTGCTAACTTCTTGCTGGTTCCAACGATTATGCAAGGATTTGGTATTTTACCCAAAAAAGCAAATGCTTATTTAGTTACTGCACTAGTGATGATATTCGTAATAATCATTTTCGTTTTCGTTATTGGGGCTTCCTTCTATTCATCCTTTAGTGGCTTCTAAGAGATAGTTGTTTCAACACGGTTTAGTTAATTTTTGGGACTTTTAATAGTATGTTAGGATTTTTTCTGGGTATCTTAGGTGGGATCTCTCGCTTTATAGCTACAAATTTACCTTTTATTGGTCTTGCTCTCCTCTATTTGTTTGTTCAGCAGCGTCTCGCACAGGAAGAGATTGTTCCTCCCCTAGATTTGATTGATGCTAAAAAGCTGGATGATATGGTTGCTGGTCAAGCTCAAGAATACCTACGTCCTTTGCTATCTCAGCAAGGATATGCAGAAGAAGAAATTCAGCAGATTTTAACTCGTACTTCTATAGGCGGACCAACTTTTCGCCGTTAATTTATTGACCAATATTTACCGAATAGCTTGTATAAATTATTATGCAGTCACCATTAGCGCCTACTGACTCCATAAACTGGAACACAGCCCAGCTATATCTCTCCATTGGCAGACTCAATCAAGCACTAACCTTAGCCTATGAAGTCGTGCAGAGAGAACCCACACAGCAGGAAGTCTATTTAAACTTTTGTCTCAAAGCAATGCGTTTAGGTGCAGAGTTTGCTGAAGAAATAGAAGATCACGGGAAAGCGGCTTTTTATTGGGAACAAATTACTCAACGACAAACGCAAAATGTAGAAGCTTGGTATGGCTTGGCTGTAGCCAAAGCAAATCTTCAAGATTTTCGCGCTGCCGATGCGTTCTTGCGAAGAGCACTGCAACTTGATCCCAGTAATCAAAAGATGCGAAATATGTTGCAAGGAGTACAAGTCCATCTACGAAATTAGCTATGTGATTAATTAACAAATATTTGAGTTAAGAACCCATGCAAAACTTCTCGCAATATATAACTTACCGATCTCTACTTGCCAAAAAACAAGGCAAAGGTTTCTCCGAAGTAGAAGCCAAAGATATTTTGCGACAAGTACTTACTCAATTAATCAGATTGCATGATCAGAAACAAGCACATGGTTCTATTTCCTTAGATACAGTTGCCTATGACCCTAATCGGATGCAGATTATATTGTTAGCTGGCAATGGAAGCAACAATCCTATTTACTTAGCGCCAGAAGTTTTACAAAACAGACAGACAAATCCTACAGCAGATATTTATGCTCTAGGTGTTGTTATGATTGTGCTATTGACGGGTTTACCCCCCGAAGCATTAAAGACTCCTAACAACACATGGAATTGGGAAGATCGTTGCATTGTTAGCGATCAATTGATCCAAATCCTTAATATTGCTCTAACTTTGGATCGTGATTTTCGCTATGTAAATGCAGGACAAATGCTACATGCTTTACAGCCAATTATCAGTATGCCTGAACCGAAAATTGAATCTACGATTATTAATCCTGCGATCAGAAATCCATTAAACAACTTAGCAGTTCCCTTACCACCCTCTATTGGTTCTGCTTCAAAACATCCTCAATCTTTACAATCTCAAGAAATCCCATCAATTTCTGAAATAGATACGCCAATACAGTCAGATGTAGATAATACAGAATCTAATGATAGCCATAAAATCCAAAAACTTAAAGCAGATCTTCCTAATTCACCAACTTATAGAAATGCAAAGCCTTCTAAAGATACATCCAAATCTAAAAGCAAAAGCAAGATCTGCTTTATACTTGCCATACTTTTAAGTATTGGCGTTACTGCTGGTTTAGGTGCTGCTTATTTCTTCTACACACAGTTTAAATCGGCTGAAACCGCCAAGAAAAATTTAGAATTTGCAAATGCTGTTACTCAATCAGCGGATGCAGCGATCGCTCGTATTTATGAGGAGAAAAAAGTCAATGAAAATATAGAAAAACTAATCACCTTAGCTAAAGACAAATACGAAAGCTCAGGTAATTTAACTGAGGCGACAACTATCTTACAAGCAGTCCCGCTAAATAGTCCGATTCGTAAAAAAGCTGATTCATTTTTATCGCAATGGCAAGAAGACAATACGAAAAATAGTAGTTTAATTCAAGAAGCAGAACAAGCTGCTAAAGATGGTAAATGGCAATTAGCGATCGATACTATTAAAAATATTTCATCTACTCCTTACTGGCAAAAGCGCGGTCAGAAAATAGCAGACGAAGCAAAGAAAAAGTTAGTTACGCCTATTGTCCAACCACCTCAAGTTGTAACTCCATCATCTTCTCAAGATATTGCATCACCACCTGTAGAAACCTATACTCCCACAGAAACATACAATCCTCCCCCTGATCCGCCACCAGCAAATTCATCTAGACAAGCCCCACCACTACCGCCGCCTGCTAATTAAATATTTCTCTTTCTAAATTCTCTAAAAGCAATACAAAATGAACATTATGATTTCTAAATCTTTATTTTTTCGCTCATTATCTTATTCACTGATTTTGTCAGGTTGTATTTTAGGGATTTTAGAGTTCTCTAATTCTCCAATTGCATATAGCCAAAGTCGTTACTGTAATATTGGTTCACTTCCTGAACATCCTGGTAACTACAAATTGCGAGGAAGCCTTTTTCTTAAAAAAGAACTGTTCCAAGATGCTCTAAATTGCTTTGAAATTGCCTTGCAAGATGATCGCGGTCAGCAAGATCCTGAACTTTGGAATAATCATGGCTTAGCTCTCGCAGGAATGAAAAGATTTGAAGAAGCGCTCATATCCTACGACAGGGCTTTACAAATTAAGCCAGGTGCCAAATTTGTAGATCGCGTGCAGCCCCTTGCACAACAAGAAGATTACTATTTATGGTGGTTTAATCGTGGGACGGCACTTGTCGATCTTCAGCGATATCGAGAGGCTATCACAGATCTAGATAAGGCTTTGAAGATCAAATCAGACTCTGGTTTTGTGTGGTTCTTTCGAGGTTTAGCGTTATTTAGATTGGAACGTTACGAAGAAGCGCGAATTTCCTATCGACGTTCTGTTTTGCTATCTCCAAATTCGCCCTACAACATTAAAGCTAAGCATCTATTCAGCGTTCAAGACTATGTAGTTTACTATGGTGAAGCAGAAGCGAAGTCTAGATTGGGACGCTACAAAGATGCCATTCAAGCTTTTGATCGCGGTCAAAGCATTAGACGCAATAACCCAAATCTTAAGTTCTTTCTGAGTAATGTTGATGAAAGTACTTATGAGAATTACATAGAAGGAATTCGCTCACTTGAACAAGGCAATTATACACAAGCATTGAATGCCTTTGATCGAATTATTGCATCCAACCCTAATCATGCTAATGTATGGGATGTAAAGGCTGACACGCTTGTGGCTTTAAAGCGCTACCCTGAAGCTATTAAGGCTTTTGATCGTGTGACAACTATTGAACCTGATGAGTATCCAAGTTGGTATAAAAAAGGAAATGCCTTGCGAGAAATGAACCGAGATGCTGAAGCTTTACAGTCCTATCAAAAGGCGATTATTTTATCAGGCGGCGGTTTTGCGGAATTCTGGCATAATCAGGGCTTAATTCTACAAAAACAAGCCAATTACGAAATGGCGATTAACGTTTACAAACGCTCTCTAAAATTAGGTACATTTTGGGGCGGTGTTGATAGAATCGATACACAATACGGACTTGCGGCAAGTCTGTATGCTGTAGGGCGTTACCGCGAATCATCGATTGAATTAGAAAAAGTTTTGAAGGAGAACCCTCAATATAAGCAAGGTTTAGAATTACGGAAGTTGCTTCAGCAAATTTAGGGCTTACTCAAAGAAACGAAATATAAGGGTGATTCTTGAATTACCCTTGTGATAAAATGAAGTTTTCAAGGTAATTTTCCTAAATCTTAAAATATTATACTTTTTGCACTTTTGCATAAGGAAATTTGAGTCAGCCACCAATGCTATTGATCTATAAATTGAAGGCACAATTCTCACCGCGTAGAAGTGGCTCTGAGAAATGGTTTCAGGCTTAGCGTACGATTTTTCCGAATTCCCCGTTTGCCACAATTAGGGCTAGTTCTCAGGTTGCGCTTAGATATCCTGAAGGAATGCGCCCAAGTAATGCGGAAGAATTTAATGCGCTCGTGAGATCGGCTGAGCGTATGAGTCGTTTGACGGAGGATTTGCTCGTGTTAGCAAGGCTAGACAAAAAGCTAGCCTCTACTTTGGAGAATATTAAGTTAGTAGAAATACTTAAACATTTAGTGGATCAATTTCAGGCTCAAGCAACAGCAAAAAATTTAACTCTAAGCTATCAACCTCCGAACGATTCTCTATTTATTAAAGGCAATTCCGAGCAAATATTACGATTATTTATTAATCTAATTGAGAATGCAATTCACTATACATCATCAGGTGGAAAGATTAATATTTCTGCAAGTTTATTAGGATCGTGGCTGGAAATAAAAGTTGAAGATACGGGATGTGGAATGACACCCGAACAGTTAGAACATATTTTTGATCGGTTTTGGCGCTCTGATACTTCGCGATCTCAATGGACAGGTGGAAGTGGGCTAGGACTCGCGATCGCAAAGTCAATTGCAGAAAGTCATGGCAGAAAGATTGCAGTGACGAGTCAATTAGAAGTTGGCAGTAGCTTTATATAGCAACGTAAGAGATAGATAGGACAATTCAAAACCCAAAAGATGGCAGAGCGAAGCTCTGCCATCTTTTGGGTTTTATGTCCTAAGCAAAGCTTACATTGCTATAGTAAAGTTTCCTAAGTAAAGTATGGACATGGAAATTCATTCGCAAACAGGGAAGATTCGACCGTAACCAAACTAATAAGGTTATCCATAGAGCATTCCCCTCCGTCAAATGGTCAGCTTGCAGATTTGTCAACGTCAGAGACGATAAATCTCCTTATGATGGCGACTTTGTATACTGGGCAAAGCGAGAAAATGCTAACTACGATGGGATAACGGCACGATTTCTCAAGAAACAGAATTATCAATGTACACATTGCAACTTATCGTTTATATCTGGTGATATTGCTGAACTACACCATATTGATGGCAACCATGAAAATTGGAAATCATCGAATCTGGAAGTACTGCACCGAGAATGTCATCAGCACCAGACCAGCCATGGTCGAGTGAGAGTCCGAACGGCGGATTAGCTCCGACCTAGTAGGTGTCAGACTAGGAGCCGTGTGCAATGAAAGTTGCACGCACGGTTCTGAAGGAGAGGTGTCCTCAAGTAATTGAGGCATCGACTCTAATTAAAAATCTGCAAGATGACCTTTAAAGCTATTCAAAGATTAGATTTAAAAATATAGTAAATTCAAATAAGAACTAGAGGAAATAGCAGAAAAAAAATGGCATACAGTATGGACTTAAGAGAAAGAGTAGTTAGGGATGCGCGGGAAAATAAAGTACCAATCAAAGAGGGAGAATCGTAATATCCCATTTGGGCAATAACAGGGAAGGAAGCCAGAAATCTTGGTACTGGAGCAAATCATCAGGGGCAACTTTTCTGTTCTTCTCGTAGGTTCGAGAAACGAAATGGACTATTGGTTTAAGTCCCTTCCAAGTCATGTTAGCAGCCCAACCTAGAGCTGATTCAACAGAACCTAAAATAGCCCCATGCCAATAATTCTCTAGTGCCGCCCAGCATCTTTCAATAGGATTATACTTGCTGTGATAGGGAGGATAGTAAATTAGACGAATTTTTAAACCAATTTCCTTGGCTAGCTCAACGATACGTTTGATGAACTGGGTTCGATTACTGCGAGTTGCTGAGCCACCGTCAAGCTCAATCATTAATTCCTCAAGATGTTGATAATGCTCTTGGTTATCCTGCCACCATTGGCTGAGACAATCTACGATGAAATCACTAGTCTCAGCCGAACTACCAAAATATATGGATAGTTGATGCGTCTGTAAATTAAGAATCCCAAATGGTACTAATACCGATGTCCATAGATGGTCATGGTCGTCTGCTGTTTTGGCTTGTAGGCTTCGCGCTTTGCCGTTGCGACTAAGATTGCCAATTTTTACCTTGGCTTTGCTATCAATTGATAGTCTTAGCGACTTGATATTATCCGCAGATGCTTGTTTGGCTTGCCGTACATTCTCAAAAATTGCATCGGTTTCGGGTAGTTTTTTTAAGGGTTTGGTTTTTTGGATTTTTTTAGGCGATATCCCAATCGATTCATCACTGTGCCTATTGTTTGTCTGGTCACTAATTCCTCTTTTTGATATCCTTTCTCGACGATCAATGCTTCTCGTACTGCTCTGGCACTTACTTGCGTATAAGCAAATGTAGATTTCATCTTCGGATCTGCTTGTGCTTGTCCATCCACCAATGACTTGATATCTGCCTCTAGTTTGGGCTGTTTCTCTTCACTTTTTTGTCGTCCTCTCGCTCCGTAATTATCTATACAAATTATTCCTGTCCTTCGTTCATGTAGTCCTGTCTCCACGCATGTCCGTTTCCATCCCATCACACTTTCCGCTTTTCTCGCTGAGCCTTTAAAGTAGTCCTCTGTCACCTTGGCGATAAAGTCTCTTTTTCGATATCCTGTTAACTTTTTCGCCGCATCTTTAATTGTTTCCTTCACTTCTTCGCTTAACATCTTCTCTTTTTACTTTAGCTACCTTGTCTTTTCTATGGTACTTTATTTCTTCGCTACTCCCTTAAGTATGTTAGAGAAGGAGGAAGCAAAGCCGAAGCAGCAAGACGATACGAAGTCAGTGAAGCAACGGTCTACACATGGCTAAAGCGAGAAAATCTGGAGACAACAGTAGTCACTCGTCGAAAACGCAAAATAGACTGGC
>JADBWK010000017.1 GCA_020404895.1 Pseudanabaena sp. M085S1SP2A07QC
CGGGCATCATTACATCCAGTAAAATCAAATCTATCTCTAGGATTTCCAAAGATTCGAGTGCTTCCTGTCCAGTAGATACATAATTTAATTCATAGTCATATTCATTTAATAATGCTTCTATGACATCAAAATTGCGCGACTCATCATCAACGATTAAAATGGATTGGTTATTCATAGATTATTAGGTTAGGGTGCTATGATTTAAGATTTTTTGTTTTTGGGCTAAAATTTGTTTGATTGTTCTGGCTAGTTGATTGAGTTTGACGGGTTTAGTTAAATATTCATTTGCACCAGCTTCTATACATCTCTCGCGATCGCCTATCATTGCTAAACCAGTTAAGGCAATAATGGGAATATTCGCCAGTTCAGGAATATTATCTCTACGAATAATATTGATTGCCTCTAGTCCATCAATATTGGGCATTTGAATATCCATTAAGATTAAATCAGGTCGCATCGACCTTGCAAGATCGATCGCTTCTCGACCATCTTTAGCAAACAACAATTGATAGCCTCTGGCTTTGAGGTATCTAGAGATTGTCAGCTTATTTGCTTCATTATCTTCCGCGAGTAATAGGGTGGGCAGCCCCTCAGCAATACCATTGTCAGGACTTGACTCTAAAGGAATTGGGGGTTGATTTGTAAACATAGGCGATGGAATTGAGCTATTTTCGCAGGGAAGAGCGATCGTAAAACAACTACCGACTCCCACATCACTCGTTACACTTACCGTGCCGTTATGCATCTCCATAATGCGCTTAACTAAGGCAAGCCCTAACCCTGTGCCTGAGTTTTGACGATTGAGTGCTCCATCTATTTGGACAAAGGGTTGAAATAATTTTTGCAGATTTTCAGGTGAGATGCCGATCCCTGTATCAGTTACGGCAAATCTAATTTCGCTGGTAATTTCATGCGTCGTACTTATGGCTGGATTTTGCTGGAGGCTAACCGCCAATGACACATGCCCTCTTTCGGGAGTGAACTTAATCGCATTACTAAGCAAATTAATCAGAGCTTGGCGGATACGTCTCTGATCGACAAATAGTTCTGGTAAATTAGGCGCGATTTTTAATTCCAAATGAATGCGTTTGCGTAATGCTTGCTGCTTAACAAAGGGTAAACTGGATTGACATAGTTCAGTGATCGATGTTTGTGAACAATCGATTTCCACTTGTCCAGACTCGATTTTGGCAACATCAAGAATGTCATTAATCAATTCCAATAGATGTTTACCGCTGCTGGTAATTGTTTCTATTGACTCTTTCTGCTCTTGATTGATTGTGCCAAATACTTGCTCTTTTAGTGCTTCGGACATTCCTAAGATCGCATTGAGGGGAGTTCGCAATTCATGGCTCATATTGGCAAGAAACTCATCTTTAAGCCGCGTAGCACGAGCTAGTTCTTCGTTAGAGATCGCAAGTTGTTGGTTACTTTCTGTTAGTCGTGACTCAGCTTGTTGTCTTTCGGTTAATTCTTTCTGGATTTGTTCAAATAGATTGGCTTGTTGAATGGCGATCGCTAATTGATTGGCAATTTGCTGCACAAACTCAATTTCTGGTTCTTGCCAAGCTCGTGGCTCATGACATTGATGAATACAGAGTAGTCCCCATAGATCTTCGCCATTTAGTAATGGCACGACCAGATTAGCTCGAATCTGAAAGCTTTCTAAGAGTTCGCGATAACACCCTTTGATATTTGCCTGATAAATATCGTCTAAAGATTGAATTCTTCCTTTTTGGTAGTAGATAGTATGTTTTTCACCAAAGCAATGTTCATCAATGGAAATCGTCACAATTGAGGTAACTCCATCGACTAAGGATTCGGAGACAAATTCGCCTTGGGTATTATTAGATTTAGGATCGAATCTTAGCACGCCCACACGATCGGCATACAGAAACTGCCTAATTTCTTCGGTAGCAGTGTTAAAGATCGTTACGAGATCTAGAGATTGGCGAATTCGTTGGGTTATTTCCCTGAGTAACCTTTCTCCTTCTGCTTGTTGTTGAATTAATTTTTCGGCTTTGCGGCGATCGGTAATATCCCGAAAATACCAAATCCTGCCATAGTAAAAATCTTTCGCTGATGACTTCACACTTGTTGAATAACAATCAAAAATATGTCCATCTTTCAGCACTACTTCATCAACGCTGCTGTTATGGGGATTTTCGTATAAGTGCTCGATTTTAGCACAAAATATTTCGGGATCGACTAAGTTGCTCAATACCCATTTCATGAATTGGTGATCGTCCCCTGTTTCAATGATGTTGATAGGAATACGCCAGAGGTCACAAATACGTTGATTGTAGTAGACGATATTGCGATTTTCATCAACAATGGAAATGCCATCAATGGAGGCTTCAATCTGGGCTTGTAATACGGCATTTTGACGAAGCAAAATATCGGCATTGTCTTGAATTTTGCCTGCCATGCGATCGAAGGCGACCGAGATTTGAAATAATTCATCTGAGCCTGTTAATCCTGCGCGTTCGTCTAGTTTTCCTTCCGCGAGGCTATTGCTCACCGCCACTAAACGCGAGACTCGCCTTGTGAGCGTAATTTCAAAAAAGAACCAAACTCCTAAGCAAAAGATTACTAAACTATTGCTAAAAAATAGTGATCGCTTTAAAGCATCATTAAACGCAATCTGTTTAGTGCGGGTTAAATCATATTCATAGAATAGAACTCCCACTCTTGAGGACTGAATCTCATTGGGATGCACTGCCAAAATGACAGGATACAGCGCAATTAGTTTCGACCGATCAGCCGATATCAGCACATCTCCCGATAAATTTTTGCGTACCGCCCCAAATTTCTCGACATACTCAGCGCCTCTTGTTTTTGCAATTGGTTCGTTTTTCAATTCATAACGATTAGAGAGATGCACAACATCGCGATCATCTATCAACATCACCAAATTAAGATTTGGATCGCTGCCAAGCTGACTAATAATCGTGATTTCGGCTTCTTCAATATTTGCTCTACGATACAAATAATCTAAGATTCTTGATGTCTGTCCTGCGGAAATTTGGACATAATTTTTGCTATTAATTTCTGTCTTTTGATAAGCATCATTAATTTCTTGATTAAAAGAAGTTAAGCCCAACAAGCCCCCACAAAAAATTAAAATTGTAGGGATTGAAATCTTTAGAGAAATCGGGAAAATTGGCAATCCTTTCATGGGAACCGTTGGGTAGATTTAAACCTTCGCATTCTTAATAAAACGGTCATCTAGAATACTAGCAGGATCGATAGTTTTGGGTAGTAATTTGTTGTCAACCATAATCTTTACTAGTTTAGTCATGCCATTAATCAGCGCAGGATCGCTTTTATCAAGTAGTTTTTGATTTGCTTGTAAATTCGGTTGGCTGAGTCCTTTAAAGGACTCGAGGATTTGCTCAGGGGTGACCTTGGTACGCTTAGCCATCCGTGTTGCGGCATCTTGAGGATTTTTTTCAAAATAATCTAAGGCGCGAAATCGACCATCTACTAAAGCTTGAATCGCATCAGGAGAATTGGCGATCGCCTCCTGACTCACGGCTAATGTATCGACAATTTCCCTAGGAATCTGACTGCTATCAAATAACAATTTCGCACCAGCCTCTAACAACTTGATTCTCGCGGGTCCAAAAGTAACCAACGCATCTACTTTCCCTTCTTTGTAAGCGCCTTCATGTTCCGTCAATTCCAAGGACACGATCTGAATATCCTTGGCAGTCATGTCATTCTTTTCTAATGCACGGGTGATGAAGAAAGCGCCGAGTGCAGTTGATTCCACGCCCACACGCTTACCTTTGAGGGCTTTCATATCTGTAAATTCTGGCTTCCCCAAGATCACATCACCGCCATTAGAAACATCCATAATCGCAATAATCCGAATATTCTCTTGAGTGGCAGCGAGGACTAAGGCTTGATCGATTGATAGTCCTGCCCCTTCGATTTCTTTGTTCCGATAGGCGCGGACTTGTTCTGTACCTGAAGGGTAATCAACTAAACGGATCGGCTTGTCGTTATAGTAGCCCAAGTCCCGCGCCAGATATAAAGTCTCATATCCCGTCCAGAGGTTCGATCCGATGCGCAATGGTATGTTTGTTTCAGGAGTGCAGTTCGTTAAGGCGATCGCTATAGGAACTGTCAACAGGCTCAGCATTGCATATTTTAGAATATGAGTAATTGCACTCATAAATCTACTGTGAATTTGTCTGAGCCATATATGGAATATGAAAAGAAATGATTTCATCTAATTTTTGTGTGAGTTTTTAAGGCTCTGATATTTTTTATCAATAGCTAAACACAGGGCATTATGTTTTTCGTTAATCATAGATAAAAGTTCACGATATTTGTGTCGAGTACTTAATACTTCAAATAAATTTATTCAATTTATTTGAAGTATTAAATAAGCCTCATAGCTGCTTTGTCCCAGTCTGAGCGAAGCCGAATTATTAGACTTTAAACTGACTTGGGTTGACAACTATGATGATGACTTAGCCGAAATTGGCAAAAACTGCCATGATGTCTATCTCTTTGACTTTCGTCTTGGCAAAGAGAATGGATTGGAACTGATGCAAGCAGCGATCAGAATGGGATGCACCAAGCCAATAATTTTGCTGACGGGAGTAGGCGATCGCGAAATTGACCAAAGAGCTATGGCATTAGGAGCATCAGACTACATGATTATGTCGATCGCCTTGATGACGAGGGACGCGACATGCTGAGGCTGATGAGTGGGCGTGTAAGGCGCATGAGCGATCTCATCGATGGTGTATTGCAATATTCCCGTGTGGGTCGGGTAAAGGAAAATAAAACCCAAGTAAATCTTGCCCGATTACTTAACGAAACGATTGATATGATTGCTGCACCCAATGGAATTCACATTGCGATCGATAGCGAGTTGCCGACCTTGTTGGCGGCAAAGAAACGAATGCAACAGGTATTTCAGAATTTGATTGGTAATGCTGTAAAATATATGGGTAAGCCTGAAGGTGAAATTCACATCGGTCATTCACAAAAAGATGACTATTGAGAATTTTATGTTAGTGATACGGGAATGGGAATTGAGTCTAGACACTTTGATAAGGTGTTTTAGATTTTTCAAACCTTAGTATCGGGAGATCGGTCTGAGAGTACGGGGGTAGGCTTAGCGATCATCAAAAAAACTGTCGAAACCTATGGTGATAAAATTTGGTTGACTTCTGAGGTTGGTAAGGGCAGTACATTTTGGTTTGCGTTACCAATATCAGGATCTATAACAAATTCTATGCCAGAATCCGTGATTGAGGTATAGGAATCATGAGAAGCTTCGATCCAATTTTACTTGTAGAAAATGATTTTTTGGATATTATGACCCTCAAACGTGGTTTTGAGGGATATAGAAGCAAATAATCCTCTCCATGTCAGAAACGATGGCGAATCTGCTCTAGATTTTTTATGAGATCCTAATAATCCAGTGCCTGCATTAATTTTATTAGATCTAACATATGCCAAGGATGAATAGGCTGGAGTTTCTCAAAATCCTCAAATCCGATTCCGATTGGTGCAAAATTCCCGTAGTCATTTTGACGACATCTCAAGAAGAGCAGGATCGTCTTGCTAGTTTTGAGTTGAGTGCAGCAGGATATATTGTCAAACCGCTAGAATATCCCGCTTTTGTCGAGAAGTTACAAATTCTTTATAAGTTCATGGATTCCACTACTGATAGTTCAGAAAAAATTCAACTTCTGCTTGTCGAAGATGATCAGATAGATCGCCTTGCCTTCACTCGCACAGTCAAGCAGTATAACTTGCCCTATGAATATTCCTTAGCGAGTTCACTGACAGAAGCATTAGCAATCCTGCGCGATCGCAAATTTCAATTTGCGATTCTCGATTACAACTTAGTCGATGGCAGATCTAGTGAATTATTTCCGATTCTTAAAGAACAAAATTGTCCATTTGTGATCTCGACAGGTAGTGGAGATGAGGAAACGGCGGCAAGATTAATGAGTCAAGGGGCTGCGGACTATTTGATCAAAGATCCCGAACGCAACTATCTGAAAATCTTACCCGTAATCATTAGTAAAACCCTAAGTCGCCATCAAACCGAAGGAAAGTTACAATTACTCAACCGTGCCATAACGAGCGTCAAAGATAGTATTTACGTTTTAGATTGCCAAGGAAAGTTACAGTACATTAACAATACTCTTGCCAAGTTTAGTAATATTTCGCCTGAAGCAGCGGTCGGGCAGCCGATTCAAGTTTTAAAGCAACCCTATCTAGCGGAATGGCTGGAAAGTAACCGTTCTTGTGTTGGCGAGAATTGCACTAACGAATCGGAAATTGTAATGCGTCGAGCCGATGGTACAAATTTCGTAGCTTTAGTCTCTGAAACTTGCGTTCTTGAAGACCACCACTTACACAGGATTGGTGTAATCCGCGATGTCACATCTCTCAAGTCAGTTGAACAAGACTTAAGAAATTATCAGGAAAGCTTAGAAAATACGGTTAAGGAAAGAACTGCCGAACTACAACAAGCGATCGCAGATTTAAGACAAGAGAATCAAGAACGCATAAAAATCGAAGAGTCATTGCGAGCAAGTCGGGATCAACTTCAGCAACAACAGGAATTTTTTAAATTAGTCATTGATAGCAACCCTAATATGATATTTGTCAAAGATTGGGATGGTCGCTATCTCCTTGCTAATCAGACCATGGCTGAATTTTATAACACCACAGTTGAAAATCTGGTGGGTAAGACAGATGCAGACTTTCATCCCAACACTATAGATGCAGAGCGATTTCTCCAAGAAAATCGTCAGATAATTGAAAGCCAACAAGAGATGTTCCTGCCCGAAGAGAAAATACCTCATGTAGATCTTGGTTTTCAATGGCTCCAGTGGCAAAAGCGCCCGATTAAAATATTTGGCAATACAGATGGGGTTTTGGGAGTTGGCGTAAATATTACGGCTCGAAAACAGATCGAGATTTCCTTAAGTGAGAGTCAGCAACGATTCGAGTCTCTAGCCGCAGTTGCGCCTGTGGGCATTTATCGGACTAATACCACTGGTGATTGTATCTATGTCAACGATCGCTGGTGTCAGATCGCAGGCTTGACCGCAGCAGAAGCGTCTGGTCCTAACTGGGCGAGAGCATTGCATCCTGAAGATCGCGAAAAAGTTGGCGCAGAATGGTATGCCTCCGTACAGGAGCATCGCCCGTTTGAGATTGAGTGTCGTTTTCAAAAGCCCGATGGCACTGTAACTTGGGTTCTTTCACGAGCCAACGCTGAACGCGATATCTATGGCGAAATCATTGGCTATGTGGGGACGATTACCCATATTAGTGATCGCAAACGCGCTGAGGCAGTCTTACAAAAACTCGTAACAGGAACTGCCGCCGTTACAGGAGCAGACTTTTTTGTGGAATTGGTGCTTCACATTGCTGAGGCTCTTGATATTGCCTATGCTCTTGTGACCGAAGTGGTTGATGAGCAATTGGTTTCGTTGGGATTTTGGGCAAATGGCAGCCTGCAACCATCTATTTCCTATCTACCCGCCAAAACTCCCTGCGAAATTTGTATGCAAGAAGGACAATATCATTGCGAGGAAGCCGTCCAAGCAGTATTTGCAGAAGCTCTCGATCTTGTAACCATGCAAGCTGAAAGTTATTTAGGAATTGCCTTAAAAGATGATGATGGCAACGTCATTGGCAATCTTTGTGTTTTAGATACAAAGCCAATGTCAGAGACTAAAAGGGCTGAGGCGATCGGCATTTTGCAAGTCTTTGCAGCGAGAGCATCGGCGGAATTGCAGCGCAAAAATGTCAACGAAGCACTCAATTGTCTAAACCATGAGCTAGAGGAGCGTGTACTAGAACGAACCCAAGCCCTACAAGAACGGGAGGAACAACTTCGAGACTTTTTTGACAATGCGACTGATTTAATCCAAAGCATATCTCCAGAAGGAAATATTTTATTTGTAAATCAAGCGTGGAAAAGCACTTTAGGCTATAGCGAAGCTGAATTAGAAAACTTATCAATTTTTCAAATCATTCATCCTGAAGACCTTGAACATTGTCAGCTCGCCATGCAAAATCTATTTTGTGGTGAACAATGTGTCGCGATCGAGACTAGATTTGTAACTAAGGATGGTCAAACAATTGTTGTGGAAGGCAATGTGAACTGTCAGCTAAAAGATGGCGTACCAATTGCCACCAGAGGAATCTTTAGAGATGTTACCGAACGTAAAAAAGTAGAAAATGAACTTCTTGAATCAAAACAGTTTCTGCAACTTGTCCTCGATACATTTCCACTATTTGTATTTTGGAAAGATCATCAATCAGTCTATTTAGGTTGCAATCAGAATTTTGCGGTAAGCGTAGGATTAAACTTGCCATCGGAAATAATCGGTAAGACTGACTATGAGATGCCTTGGGGAAATACTGAAGCATATAGCTATAGAAGTGACGATCGCCAAGTTATAACCTCTGGCAAACCTAAGCTAAATATTATCGAGATTCAATATCAGGAAAATGGTGAAACTATTTGGGTGGAAACAAATAAAGTTCCTTTACGGGACTTGCATGGTGAGATTATAGGGATTTTAGGGACATATCAAGATATTAGCGATCGCAAGCGTGCCGAAGAAACCTTAGCGGAAAGCGAAGCATTTAACCGTCAGTTAGTCGAAGAATTTCCTATAGGCTTAGCAAGCTGTCGCTTAGATGGACACTTAGTATTTGTTAACGCTGCCTTTGCCCAAATCTTAGGACGCACGGTTGAGGAAGTTGTATCTCTAAGTTATTGGGATATCACGCCTTCTAAATATGCCGACCAAGAAGCCGAACAACTGCGATTAATTCAAACAGAAGGTCGCTATGGTCCCTATGAAAAAGAATACATCCATAAAGATGGGCATCTTGTGCCAGTAATGTTGTCAGGATTAATGATTCTCAGAAATGGAGAGTTATTGATTTGGTCTAGTGTGCAGGATATTAGCGACCGCAAACAAGCCGAAGCACAGTTACAGTTAGCCAACGAAGAGTTAATGCGAGCTACTCGCCTCAAAGATGAATTTCTCGCCAATATGAGCCATGAGCTGCGTACACCGCTCAATTCGATCTTGGGGATGACAGAGATATTACAAGAGCAAATATTTGGCAGTATTAATGACCAACAGCTCGGAGCTTTGAAGACAGTTGAGAATAGCAGTACGCATCTTTTATCATTGATTAATGACATTCTTGATGTCTCAAAAATTGAATCTGGACAAGTTGACTTAGATTTAACTGCTACTAGTATAGAGAGCTTATGTAAATCTAGTTTGGCATTTATCAAGCAGCAAGCACTGACAAAACGGATTCAGCTATCACTGAGAGTTCCTCAAAATCTATCAGAAATAATGCTTGATGAGCGTCGTATCCGTCAAGTCTTAATCAATCTGCTAAATAATGCTGTCAAATTTACTTTAGAGGGAGGAACAATCACTCTAGAAGTGACTCGAATTAAGTCTGATGGAGGCGAAACCAATCTCACCTCTCCAAATTATTTAAGGATAGCTGTGATTGATACGGGAATAGGTATCTCAGCCGAGAATATCAAAAAGCTATTTCAGCCCTTTATCCAAATTGATAGTGCGTTAAATCGTCAATATAATGGCACTGGCTTAGGTTTGGCTCTAGTCAAAAGAATTGTTGAACTTCATGGAGGCAGCGTAGAACTCACCAGCGAATTGGGGGTAGGTAGTTGCTTTGCAATTACTCTTCCCTTTAATGTAGAAAATCCTAACCTCGAAGTCCAAATTCAGTATGATTTGGCAGAGCTATCTCTGATAGATCAAAGTCAAACTGACAACCTAAGCTCTCCCTTAATCTTGCTTGCCGAAGATAACGAAGCTAATATCAATACATTTTCTAGCTACCTACAAGCTAAGGGCTATCGCCTTGTATTCGCTACAGATGGACGACAGGCGATCTCAATTACAAAAGCCGAGCATCCTGATTTGATTTTGATGGATATCCAGATGCCTGTTATAGATGGATTAACGGCAATCAAGCAAATTCGTCTCGATCCAGATGTTGCTGACATTCCGATTATTGCTCTGACGGCTTTAGCAATGGCTGATGATCGCGAAAGATGTCTGGATGCTGGGGCAAGTGAATATCTCCAAAAACCTTTAAAGCTGAAGCAATTGGCTACTAGTATTCAACAAATTTTAAATGCAAAGAAAAATGTGTGATTTTTTGGATGTTTCTAACCTAAATATTTTTAGCCTTGATATATATGAGAAAAAGTTTGTCTAAAAAGAAGTCTATCAATTCATTTAAACTAGGAGATTTTGGGCTTTCTTCTATTGGTACGCGATTATTTTTATCAATAATGACACCAGTTACTATCGGATTAGCTGGATTGGGGACTCTATTTTATTTTAATTTGGAAGCTGACAAGCTATATCATTTAACGACAGAAGCGGATCTCAAGGTTAAAGAGATAGACTCGGAGTTGCGTAAGAGTGAGATTTTTTTAAAAAGTTTAGTCTTAGCAACCATCAATTTACAAAATAACGGGGTGCGATCGCCATCTGCCTATGACCAAATAGTTCTTTCATTTATGTCTGCTCGTCCCAAACTGATTACTGGATTTGGCGTGATGCAGACTCCAAATGGCTTGGTAGATCGCCAGTGGTTTGGATCTTTTATCGAAGAGACACAACCAAATCGAGGTGTTAAACTTCCCGAAGATGCCAATTATAGTCTGGTGGAACTTTGGCAAGTCGATAAATATCCTGAATTGCAATATTATACCGATGCTGTCAAGGAGAACAAGTTTTTTTGGTCGAAGCCATATATCAATGCAGTTTATCCTGTTCCATTGGTGACATTTGTGGGACCCATTCGCGATCGCAATGGCAATTTAATTGGAATTGTGAATGGTGATATTAACATTAGAGATCTTAACCTTAACGATCAAAGTAAGTCCAAGGAGGGTGGATATTCAGTGTTTGTCACTCAAGAAGGAATACTCTTAGGATATGCTCCTGAACCAAACAAAGTATCTAATCTAGAAAATATTGCATCAATTCCATCATATAAATCTGTTTGGGATGAGATTCAATATGAATTAGCTCAAGGGAAATCTCAAGGATTTATCGAGTCAACTGCAACACAGAGTTATTGGGTTTATGAGAGAGTGCCGAGTAGTCAATGGGTGATGTTGCAATCTATTCCGTATGATATGGTTATCAAGCCTGCGTTATTGCTATCCATCAGTGCCACTCTATCGGCAGCGATCGTCATAGCTTTTGTTGTGGGGATATTTGTCCGTTATCTAAACCGTCGATTGCAGCCAATTTTAGAGGCTTGCGAATTAACATCCACAGAAAGCAATGAGCAAATTAGCTCCAAAGATGAAATTAGTCGTTTATCGACAGCCTTCTTCAGTATGGTGGAGCGCCAAGAATATCTTTTACATCAATTGCAACTAACCAATACTCAACTGATTGAGTCCCATCGGCTAAAGGATAGTTTTTTGGCAAATATGAGTCACGAACTCCGTACTCCGCTCAATGTCATTTTAGGAATGACGGAAGGACTACAAGATCATATATTTGGTACTGTCAATGATCGCCAACTTGACGCATTACAAACTGTCGAAAGGAGCGGTAACCATCTTCTCGAATTGATTAACGACATTTTGGACTTAGCAAAAATTGAGTCTGGACATATCAGGCTAGATTTTGCGATCGCTTCAATCCCATTGATAGCTCAATCAAGTTTAGAATTTGTGAAGCAGCAAGCCTTAAAAAAACAAATTCAATTGACCATCAAAATTGCCCCTAACCTCCCTAATCTGCTAATAGATGAACGACGTATTCGTCAAGCATTAATTAATCTCCTCAATAATGCAGTTAAATTTACGCCGACTGGTGGTGGTTCTGTCACCTTAGAAGTCAAACAACAGCATTTTGTCCTCAATAAAATAACAGATACAACACAGGACTATCTACAGATTTCTATAAGCGATACGGGTATAGGTATCGCGCCAGAGAATATTCAGAGACTATTTCAGCCCTTTATTCAAATCGATAGCGCCTTAAATCGTAAATTTGAGGGGACGGGATTGGGGCTAGCGTTGGTAAAGCGCATTGTGGAGCTTCATGGTGGCTATGTAGATTTAACTAGCGAAGTGGGCGTGGGCAGTTGTTTCACAATCCTGCTACCTTGTCTGACTCTCCCAAACCCTCAAACTGAAATAGGCTCAAGCAATCGACCAGTTAAGCCCTTAGAAACTGAACTCGCAACCACCTATACAGATGTCAGACAGGATTTTCTAATATTGATCGTAGACGATGATGAAGTCAATTCTATGACGGTTTCGAGTTACCTTAAAGTTAAGGGTTATCGAGTTCTCTCAGCAAAAGATGGGAAAGAAGCGATCGCACTTACTAAAGCCCATAAACCCGATCTGATTTTGATGGATATTCAAATGCCTGTCATGGACGGTTTGGAAGCAACTCGGCAGATCCGTCTCGATCCAAATCTGGTTGATATTCCAATTATTGCGCTGACGGCTTTAGCAATGGCTGGCGATCGCGAAAGATGTATGGCAGCAGGGGCTAGTGATTATTTAGCTAAGCCTATTAAGCTAAAAACATTAGCTGATACAATTTGGAGTATTTTAGGCAACAGGAAGTAGAATAGGTAGTGAGCCTTAAGTAGTGATGTTTGAAATATCTGCTATATATAGGTTATAGGGTTTAAGAGTAGAAATTGAATAGCTTGAGTATAGCTCTGATTTAAGAGAGAACTTTCGCTTGGCTAGGCAAATATCGCGGACTCAGCAAGGACTATGAATTTCATGAGAATACCTCAGAGGCTGTCAATTCTTAAATGCTTTCTTCGGTATCTGAGATCTAATTTTACGACCGAGTTGCTCAAGCGTAACTATAGCAACGTAAGAGATAGATAGGACAATTCAAAACCCAAAAGATGGCAGAGCGAAGCTCTGCCATCTTTTGGGTTTTATGTCCTAAGCAAAGCTTACATTGCTATAGAACCGATCTGAGCAGAGTTTGCCGATGCTCGACTAAAATATCTAAGTTAGTAGACATGTACATTATGTCTTTGTAAGCATTGTCCAGCAAGGTAAGTAGGGATTGCCAATCACCCGCAATCTCGTTGTAAGATGGGGATCGAGTCTGTTGGAGTAATGAGTCCGCAGAACTAGACTGGACAAGCAAAGGATCAGGTTGTCGGCAGGGATTGGAAGGCGATCGCTCTGCCTCTAAATGTTGAATAGTTTGTTGTAAATTTTCAATCACTCCATACATTTCCATTGGGTCAAAAACCCGTAATAGGCTTGTTTGTGTCACAATTCCTAACCCCTGCCCCCAGTTCCAAGACACCACCAAGCGCCCCACTCGCCTTTTCTGCATTTGCTGATGAGCCGTCCACAACGAATCCTCAGGACTGAGGAGAAATAGCGGCGTACTCATCACCGTTTGAGCCAGAGTTTTTTGCAGATCGATTTGAAGCGATTGAAACTGCACAATATCGCGCTCCGTCACAATGTAATGTTGATCGCATGGGAACGTTGATCGAAGACTTATTGTTGCTATCCCGAATATCTAGATCGGAAATGCGGTATGACAAGGTTAACCTTAGCGAACTAGTCCAAGAGGTTTCTGGAGATATCCAAGCTGCGCAACCAGAGAGAATAGTGGATCTGAGTGTTGTGCTAGAAGTCTTTGTTTACGACGATCGCAACCTCATGCGCGTAGTCTTAGAGAATCTTTTGCAGAATGCTTGGAAATTTACCAGTCGTCATCCTACGGCTCAGATTAGCTTTGGTATTGCCCAAAATCTAGATCAAACGCTAGCACAAACGACTTATTTTATGCATGATGATGGTGCAGGGTTTATAGCAACGTAAGAGATAGATAGGACAATTCAAAACCCAAAAGATGGCAGAGCGAAGCTCTGCCATCTTTTGGGTTTTATGTCCTAAGCAAAGCTTACATTGCTATAATATGGAGCAGAGCTCTAAACTATTTGGAGTATTTCAACGATTACACAGCACCAGTGAATTCCCTGGCACTGGAATTGGCTTGGCAACAGTCCAAAGAATAATTCATCGTTATGGAGGCAAAATTTGGGCAGAAGGAGTAATCGAACAGGGAGCTACTTTTGACTTCACCTTACCCAATCCACCTTGAAAGCCCAAAATTAGAAACTATTTAAGAATTGTCCAGATCCCCCCAGCCCCCCTTAAAAAGGGGAGAGAATTAAATTCTTCCCCCTTTTTAAGGGGGATTGAGGGGGATCTCTTAAGGCTTTTTAATGTAAGAAGTAATTCTTAAGTGGTTTCTTAGTTTCAGTAAGGTTTTGGAATTTTCATTTTGCTATAAAGAGCAATCTACCGTTCGTTTCGGAAAGTAATTTCTATTCACACTACACAGCAACCCGTCATGTCTACGCCCACATCGACACTCACTCAAACTGAATTAAAATCGGCAATCGTGCTTACCCCCCTAGTCGTCACAGCCGAAACTACTGTGATGGAGGCGATCGCGAAGATGAGCGAGACAAGGACAATCTGCGCCGCCGACCATACAGGAGACTCAGATAACGTCCACCTCGAAGCAAGATCAAGTTGTGTATTGGTGATGGAAGGGGAAAAAGTTGTCGGTATTATGACTGAACGCGATGTGGTGCGTCTCAGCACCCAACAGCGCTCGCTTGACACTGTGTCTGTGCGCGAGGTGATGGTCTCGCCCGTGATTACGTTGCGAGAAGCTGACTTTACCGATCTGTTTTCGGTGGTAAATCTGCTTCAGCAGCGCCGCATTCGCCATCTGCCTATTTTAGATCGTGATGATCACCTTTTGGGCATGATTACCCACGAGAGCTTGAGGCAACTGGCGCGACCTATCGATTTGTTGCGCTTGCGTTTAGTGTCAGAGGTGATGACAGCAAATGTAGTCTGTGCTGAGCCATCGACATCGATGCTTGCGATCGCCCAAACTATGGCAGATCTTCGAGTGGGTTCAGTCTTGATTGTAGAACCCCAAACCGATCCAGAGGGTAACTCCTTGCAAATCCCCTTGGGCATTATCACTGAACGCGATATTGTCCAGTTTCAATCTCTAGGGCTGCAATTAGAGCGCGTGGAAGTGCAGATGGTGATGAGTGCACCTGTGTTTGCTGTACACCCAAACGATACCCTGATGTTGGTACAGCAAATCATGGAGCAGCGATCAATCCGCCGATTGGTTGTGATAGGCGATCAGGGTGAACTATTGGGTGTTGTGACTCAGACCAGTTTGTTAAATGCACTCAATCCATTGGAACTCTATACCCTATCCAAGATTTTGGAGCAAAAGGTTTCGCAGCTAGAGGCAGAGAAACTAAAACTACTGGAAAATTACAATGCTGAACTAGAGCATCAAGTCGAGCAACGCACGGCTGACCTCCATGCTAAGTTCGAGCGGGAGCAGTTGATCGCCAAGATTTCAACAGGTATTGCGGCTTTATTTTGTTTGCCAGAAATTCTCAATGCCGCAGTCCAAGAACTGAGATCATTCCTTGGTTGCGATCGCATGTTAATTTGGCAGTTTGAGTCTGATGGGAGCGGTGTGATTGTCTCTGAGTCAGTGGGTGCTGGTTGGCGAGCCTCATTGCATGAGGCAATTGACGATCCCTGTTTTCATGGGGATATTACTCTACGATATAGCGAAGGTCGCACGATTGCGATCGCCAATATCCATCAGGCTCGTTATCCCAACTGTTATGTTGAGATGTTAGAAGCCTATCAAGTTAAGTCCAATCTTGTCGTCCCAATCCATGTCTCAGGCAAATTATGGGGATTGTTAATTGGTCATCAGTGTGACGATTATCGAGTATGGGAAGATGCAGATTTAATCTTATTAGATGAGATTTCAGTCCAGATTGCGATCTCGATCCAACAAGCTGCCGCCCATGAGCAAGTCCAAATCGAACAAGCAGAACGGCAACGCACTGAATCTGCTCTCAGGGAGAGCGAACAAAGATTTCGCGGCATTTTTGACAACATGTTCCAACTTATCGGTCTGTTGTCACCCGCAGGGATTTTGCTAGAGTCCAATCAAGCCTCGCTAACGGCGGCTGGGATAGAGATAGAAGATGTCGTGGGGCAACCTTTTTGGGAAACTTATTGGTGGCAAGTTTCACCAGAAACACAACTACAATTAAAGCAAGCGATCGCCCGTGCTGCCAAGGGTGAATTTATACGCTATGAAGTTGAGGTTTTAGGAATAAATCAAACGATTATTCCGATAGACTTCTCATTACGCCCCATCTTTAATGAATCTGGACAGATCAAGTTATTGATTCCTGAAGGGAGAGATCTCAGGGAGGCAAAACGGCGTGAGTTGGAACTTAAACAGAGTGAACAAAGATTTACTTCTCTAGCAACTGCTGCCCCTGTCGGGATTTTTCGCACGGATAATGAAGGCAACTGTCTCTATGTAAATAAGCGTTGGTGTGAGATTGCGGGACTCAGCGCCGCGGATGCCGCAGGATTTGGCTGGATCAGTGGTATCCATCCTAACGATCGCGAACTAGTCTCAGCAGAATGGAATGATGCTGTGCAAGCTAACCGACCTTTTTATTTAGAATATCGATTTCTAAATAACCAAGGGCAAATTACTTGGGTTCTTGGGCAGGCGGAGGCTGAACGAGACGAGAGGAGCGAAATCATCGGCTATGTCGGCACGATTACAGATATTAGCGATCGTAAACAAGCCGAGGCAGCGCTGCAACAACTCAACCAAGAGCTAGAAGCCAAGGTCGAAGAACGCACCCAAGCACTTTGGCAAGTGAATAGTTTGCAAAAAGCTATTCTTGATGGTGCTGACTATGCATTTATTTCCACCGATTTAAATGGTTTAATTCTGACCTTTAACGAAGCTGCGGAAAGAATGTTAGGCTATAGCGCTTCTGAAGTAATTGGTAAACTCACACCAGCAATTATTCACGAACCGCAGGAGGTAATTAAGAAGGCAGCAATACTCTCATTGGAACTAGAGCAAGATATTCCCATCGGCTTTGAGGTGTTTGTCGCCAAGGCACGTCTAGGTATTGCTAGCGAGGACGAATGGACTTATATACGCAAAGATGGTTCTCGTTTTCCTGTATTGCTATCTGTTACCGCGCTAAAGGATATCAATCAGCAAATTATTGGATTCCTAGGTATCGCCCAAGATATAAGCGATCGCAAACAGACAGAACTAGAACGACAGCAGTTACTTCAGGAATTATCTAATTTTAAGATTGCATTGGATCGGTCTGCCATTGTGGCTATTACCGATGCTAAAGGCATAATGACCAACGTCAACGATCTCCTCTGCGAGATCTCTGGTTACACGCGCGATGAACTACTTGGTCAAACCCATCGCATTATCAACTCTGGCTACCATCCCCCTAGCTTTTTTCAAGATCTTTGGCGAACTATTGCTAGTGGTGAAATTTGGCGCGGTGAAATTTGCAATCGCACTAAAAATGGCAGTCTGTATTGGATGGAAAGCACGATAGTTCCTTTTTTGGACGAGCAAGGACGACCATTTCAATATCTCGCCATTCGCTTTGACATTACCCAACGCAAACAAGCTGAGTTAGCTATTCAAGAAAGTGAAACCAGATTCCGCTATTTGGCGGATCATGCGCCTGTGTTAATTTGGATGTCAGGTTTAGATAAGCTCTGCTTCCACTTTAATAAAACTTGGCTAGACTTTACAGGGCGCACAATGGAGCAGGAATTAGGAAATGGCTGGGTTGAAGGAGTTCATCCTGACGATTTTCATTTCTGTTTAGATGTCTACACGACTTCCTTTGATATGCGTCAATCCTTTGAGATGGAATATCGTCTCAGAAGATTTGATGGCGAGTATCGCTGGATGCTAGATACGGGTATACCCCGATTTGATGCCGATGGTGAATTTTTAGGCTATATCGGCACTTGTACTGATATCAGCGATCGCAAAGCTGTCGAACAAGAGATTTTAGAAAAACAAAAATTTATTCAAAAAATTGCCGAAGCATCGCCGAACATTCTCTATCTCTATGACCTACAAGAGCAATGCAACGTATACAGTAATCGTGAAATTGCTTCAGTACTTGGCTACACACCCACTGAGATTCAGTCAATGGGAGGGGCTCTATTCGCGAACTTAATGCATCCCGAAGACCTTGCGAAAATATCTGACTACTATCAACAAATCAAGGCGGCACAAGAGGGAGAAATCTTTGAAACTGAATATCGGATGCTTCATGCTAATGGCGAATGGCGATGGCTCTATAGTCGAGACACAGTATTTAGTCGAGACGATCTCGGACAGATAAAGTTGACCATTGGAACTGCACAGGATATTAGCGATCGCAAGCAATCAGAGCAACAACTCAAACAACAACTCACAGCGATCGAAGCGACTGTGGATGGCATTGCGATCCTCAAAGACGACTGCTATATTTACCTAAACTCGTCACATGTTAGTTTATTTGGCTATACTCGCCCAGAAGATCTATTGGGCAAAAATTGGAAAATACTCTATTCCCCAGAAGAGTTTCAGCATTTTGAACGCGAAGTGTTCCCAGTCTTAGGAGCTAACAGACATTGGGAAGGTGAAGCGATCGCTATCCGTAAAGATGGAACTACATTTATTGAGGGGTTATCGCTCACCTTGACAGAAGATGGCTTGCTGATTTGTGTATGTCGTGATGTTTCCGCACGCAAAGAACAAGAGGAAGAACTGCTAAACCTCTCTACTCGTCTCACCCTAGCAGCAAAGTCAGCCGCGATCGGCATTTGGGACTGGGATGTCGTGCAAAATACCCTCACTTGGGATGACCGCATGTATGAGATGTATGGCATCAAATCCAATCAGTTCACGAGTGTCTATGAAGCTTGGTCAAACAGCTTACATCCAGACGATCGTAGCGTCAGTGAATTGGCACTTCAACAAGCCATAAAGGGTGAAAAAGACTTTGACCCCGAATTTCGAGTAGTGCATCCCGATGGAACAATCCGCTATATCCAAGGCTATGCAATGCCGCAGCACAACGCGCAGGGTGAAGTGCAGCGTATGGTTGGAATTAACTTTGACATCACCGATCGCAAACTTGCTGAATCTCAAATCTTGCAAACCACTGCACAGCTTCAAGCTTCCAATCAAGAGCTAGAAGCCTTTGCATATTCTGTCTCTCATGATTTACGTTCGCCACTGCGGGCGATCGATGGCTATAGCAATGCATTAATAGAGGATTATTATGACAAATTTGATGACGAGGCGCGAGATTACTTTGAGCGCATCCGTCGCAATGTTAAATGCATGGGAATGTTAATTGATGACTTACTGCGCCTCTCTCGTGTATCGCGATCAGAAATGCAGTATAGCAATGTTAACCTGAGTGCATTGGTTCAAGAACAAGTAAGTGAACTACAAGTATTTGAGCCTGAACGAGAAGTAGAAGTAGTCATCCTTCCGAACATATTCGTATCGGCTGATCTCACCTTGATGCGAGTTGTGATCAGTAACTTAGTCCAAAATGCTTGGAAATTCACTAGTCATCACGCAACATCATGCATAGAATTTGGCATAATGGAGCAAGAAGATCAGTTAATCTACTTTATCCGTGATGATGGTGCAGGATTTGACATGGCATTTGCTAAAATGCTCTTCGGAGTCTTCCAGCGTCTACATAACACCAATGAATTTGCAGGTACTGGGATCGGTCTGGCAAGCGTACAGAGAGCAATCCATCGACATGGTGGAAAAGTCTGGGCTGAGGGATTTGTAGAAAAAGGTGCGACAATTTATTTTACAGTGCCGCATACAACGTCTAGAGCAGGAGGCTAAATCATGGCAATGCAAGCGACCATCTTATTAGTTGAAGATAATCCCGATGATGAGCGTTTGGCTGTTAGAGCATTACGTCGAGCCAATATCTCTGCGGAAATCCTCATCGCTCGTAATGGAGAAGAAGCTTTAGCCACAGTTTTTAATGTAAATTGTCTTCCTATCGTTATGATTTTAGACTTAAAATTGCCAAAAATTGATGGTCTGGATGTTTTAAGAGCTATTCGAGCTAATGCACAAACTCGTCTACTACCCGTAGTAATCCTCACTTCATCAAGTGAACAGCGGGATATTATTGACAGCTATGACCTAGGGGCAAATAGCTATGTTCGGAAACCAATTGAATTTGATCGATTTACCGACGCTGTGGGGCAATTGGCAATTTACTGGACAAGTATTAATGAACCAATAACTCTAGAAAGATAATCCATGGTTGATGTTCTAAACGTTTTAATAGTTGAAGATAGTGATGATGATGCGCTTCTGGTCGTTCGAGAGTAACATCGTGGAGATTTTAGCGTTGAATGCGAGCGAGTGCAGACCTCTGAAACAATTCATCAGGCTCTGAATAAGTGAACTTGGGATGTGCTCATTTCTGATTATCATCTACCTGAAATTACAGCGCCTGAAGTATTCGAGATCCTCCAGCAAAGACAGCTCAATCTACCCTTTATCGTCATTTCAGGAAAAATCAATGAATCTCTGGCAATTGAGCTTATGCGGCAAGGGGCGAGTGACTACTTGCAAAAAGATAACTTAAAACGACTGCCCGAGTCGGTACGTCGCGGCAAAATTCGCATCCTGATGATCTACAGAAAGCCACCTTGGCTTTAGAACAACGCCAATTCAATTATGAAATGCAACGATGAATAATATCAATAGGATTTACGCAAAAGCACGCCAATGTAGGGGAAATTCATGAATTGCCCCTACATTGCGATAAGGATTTCAATATAGTTTTGCGTAAGTCCTAACCCAAAGGATTTTAAAGTCACAAAATGGCTAAGCCATTTTGTGACTTGGTATTATATAGCTATCGTTTCGTGGAAATAAGTGTAATCTAGATAGCGATGTCCATCATTTCCCATATGAATCACATCGACAAAACGGCGATCGAACATGAGGTTGCGTGCTGCATAAAAGTGTCGAGCGTGAAGCGTACCCTCAACTGTTTCATCCACACCAGTCAGCGACACGAGAATTTGGGCATGTAATCGTTCCATTGATTCTAAAGTCAAACCATACAAAGGACTACTTTGATCGATCATATGCATGACTGTCCATGACAGTAAAAAGACAGGAGAATGATCGCGCACTAGTTTTAGTTCATGCAAACGCCGCATCATCTGCCCTTCTTCTGTTACTTCATCGATCATTAGATAAACACTCAGTTTCGCTTCGAGAATATTATTGCGTCGCTCGTTAGCAGTACGAAATGTGAGGGTGGGAATGCCGTTGTAGTCGTGAATTGTCGCGACGCGGCTAAACATTACACGGGAAGAAGATTTAGCAAATCTAGTAAAAGCTATTCCCGTGATCACCGCAAATAACATCAAACTTGCGATCGATTCTAGGGTAACCAGCAGATTAGCATAAAGTGTTTGGGGATTCATTACTCCATAGCCAATGGAAGCAAGGGTCTGAACACTAAAGAAAAAAGCTTCCATAAAGCCTACTTTTGGGATGCCTGCGATCGCATTGGCATCGAGCAAATAGAGAACAGCAAAAAACGCATTGAGGAAGATATCAAATCCCACCACGATCCCCACAAATCCAATCCAAGGAATTGTTAACAAGAGATGATAAGGATCGCGAAAATAAGAATGCCAAGAGTTTCCGCCGACAACTTGTAGAACGCCATCACGCTGTTCTAATTTGATTACAGGACGATGGAGGTTACGTTTGATTCTCATATTAACTTACTGTCAAAGTGACTTTCTCTTCATGTTAATATGGTCAGCGCCTTGCGCCGTTCATATCAAACTAATTCAACTAAAAATGTCACAAGTCCATACTTACGCTGATCTCATCTCAGGTCGTTTGGTCAGCCGTTATAAAAGGTTCTTTGCCGATATAGAACTAGATAATGGTGAACTAATTACTGCGCATTGTGCTAATACTGGACCGATGACAGGTGTCTGCAAAGTTGGCAGTCCTGTTTTGATTTCTCATCATTCCAATCCTAAGCGTAAACTTGCGTATAGTTGGGAAGCAATTTATTTAGATGAACAATGGATTGGGATTAATACGAGTCTTCCCAATCATGTGATCGGAAATATGCTCGATCGCCATTTACTTCCAGAGCTAGAAACCTATACCGATGTAAAGGGTGAAGTTAGCTATGGTAACGAAAAGAGTCGGATTGATTTCCTCTTGACTGATAGTGCTACTGCTAAAAGAACCTATGTAGAAGTTAAAAATACGACTTGGTGTAAGGGTAACTTAGCTTTATTTCCTGATACGGTGACAACAAGAGGACAAAAACATTTACGTGAATTGATGTCAGTGATTACAGAAGATACATCTGCTGCTTTAATTTTCTTTATCAATCGAGGGGATTGCGATCGCTTTGCCGCAGGAGCAGAAGTCGATCCCGAATATGCAAGGCTTTTAAAAGAAGCGATCGCTAAAGGTGTGAAGGTATTACCCTGTCGATTTGCGATCGAGCCGACGAAAATTACATACTTAGGCTTAGCAGATTTAGAAATTTAGCTCAAAAACAGTAGTCATAAGCGACGCTTCGCGTCGCCTATGACTACTCAAAAAAAATAGAGGAGGCGCAAAGCGTCTCCTCTATTTTTTTGAGTTAAGCAGTTACGCATCTGTAAAAGGTTTAACGATTTTCCAGAATGTGTAAGGAACACCAAGACTCAAAACAAAACAAACTGCTAGTTCTGCCATATGTCAAGAGACAAGTTTTGTATAAGTAAGTTTTTGATCAATAGCAGAGGCTGCTAGATAGATCCCTCATGATACAGCCTTTTCTCAATTTTTGCTATATCCAGTTGGGGGATACCAGGGCAACCGCATAAAAAATAGACAGCTTACGCAGTAAGGATTTCAATCCTAAGTATTTTTACTCACTGATTTCTAGACTGCCTGATAGTTAAGGATTTCAATTTTTTTATGCGGTTGCCCTGTGGGGGATACAAAGTGGATCGCACAGCGCTCCACTATATCCACTATATTTGTTGCTAAATTTTTTCGCCAAACTATCCAACTTGTGATAGTCTGTCTCCCTGACGGGGTTACTCAGAAAACCAAGTAAAAAACTAAGTAAATAAATCGTTTCTCACACAAGGAAGTGATATCAATGAAAAATATAACTAACTTAAATAAAATTTTGATCAGCTTGACTGCATTGGGATGCATGTCAGCTATCGCAGCAGTTCCCTCAGCTCAAGCTCAGCCTGCTTATGGCAGCTACGTAGGCGCAGGTGCTAGTTTTGGCTTTACAAGCGGCAATTCTGCCGCAGGTGAAAGCTCTCGCACCTCTGTTCTAATTTCAGCTCGCTATAAGTTTTTAGAACTCCCTATTTCGATCAGAACCCAGATTTTAGTTGGAAATAGCACCGCAGTTGTCCCAACAGTTTCCTTCGATGTGCCATTAAACTTCGATACAGATGTTTATATTGGTGCAGGTGTAGCGCTTTCTAATACTGTGGATACGACACCTGTTGGTAACAAAAATAGCTTTGTAATTCAACCTGGTATTGACTACACAGTACCTAATAGTAACCTTGTCCTATTTGGCAATGTGCTCTTTGCCTTCGATGCCTATCGCAATTCGCCTGGAACATCGGCAACTTCTTTACAAACTGGTTTGGGTTTACGATTCTAGAAAAGGCTAATTTGATTATGTCGCCAAAAAACAAACTAAAGGCAGCTCCAAGAGCTGCCTTTAGTTTTAGCAATTTTCATTTTTATAGTTGTAGTCAATGGTCTTAGGATAAATCAAAAACCAAGAATTGATTGGCGGCGCGAAGCGCCGCCAATCAATTCTTGGTTTTTGATTCACAAAGTGGCGCAGCCTCTTTGTGCTTAGGTATAAAATCAGTTTTGATTAAAGTCTGCCTTTGGCGGACTTTAATCAAAACTGATTTTGGATTTTTTAACGCTGTAGGTACTGAAAAATCCAAAATCGGTTTCATAATGATAGTATTCGTAAAACTGCCATAGGTAAGACGATGAGCGCACCAACAGCAACTAAAATCGGACTCAATACGGCGCTGCCAAGTATTCGCCGCATTCATGCCATTATTCGCGACAAAAACGAAGTCCAAGTCAAGCTAACCACAGGTGATGAATTGCGTGGCAAGCTTGTTTGGATTGACGATCAATGTATTTGCATGGATGCATCTGGACATAAGATCGTGATTTGGCAACATGCGATCGCCTTCATCAAAGGCTAACTAACTTTTGAGATCTGCGCAAAGCTAGGTGTAATTGTGTAAGGCTCACATGCAGCGTGAGCCTTAGCTAGATAATTTGTTAGCAGCGCAAAGCGCTGTAACTAAATAGATTCTTTGAGGATGTATGGTTGCGACACCACAATCTATTGTGAAATCTCCACTCCTCATCAAGTGGGAAAAATTGGATTAATCCCGATCAATTACCTCAAGCTGAAATCTAATAAGGGCTGCGCGAAGCGCTGCTCTTATTAACGAGTAAATCATGAAAGTAGAATTTTATTACAGTCAGCGTAAGTATGAATGCATGGTTGTGGTGTTGCCTGATCAGCAGGGAGAGAAAAAGGAGTTACGCATCCGCAATCACGAAGGTGAAATTTTAGCCATACGGCAAGGTCAAAAAACAGCTCTGCGTGGCAAAAGTCGGGCTACTTCGCAGGAAGTAGATATTTTAAAAAATAATTATTACAACCTCATCAAAGCTGCTGTAAATGCTCTTGATCTTGCCGAAAAGCACAAACTCCTTAAGGACAAAAACGAAGAAATCCGCTTGCTTAATGCGGAGATTTCTATTTTCAGGGAAAAGGCTAATCTTTCAGAAGCAGAAAGAGGTGAGATATTACAACTCAGAGATCAGATCAAAACTTTAGCTAATCAGCAAAATATTCCTATCTTTAATTATGACGAGCAAGAGACGGAAGCGAAACTAATTAAAAGAATAGGAATGAAAGCTTGGCAAAAGTTAGAAATATCTAGCAAGAATGATCTGTTTAGTGCTTATAAGCATAAGTATTTAGTTGAATCCGACATTTTTACAGAAGATTTCTCAGACTACAAGCCATCATGTTTATATATTGCTAGCGTTGTCGAAAGAGAGATTGTGCAGTCTTTTTTTAAGAGTTTCTATCACTTTCTTTGTAAGCAAAATCCGATGCGTAAAGACTTTGTGATCGGTGGAGTGATCCTTAAAAACAGAGGGAAATATACAATCGGCAGCTTGCCTTATCTGATTGCGAAGGAATGGGATACTTTTAGTGACGAAATTTTAAATAGAGATAGTTTATCTATTGCCGATCGCGATCGCCTTTACTATCACAAAGTTAATGATCAGAAAATATCAGCTAACGATCACCAATTAGTAAATGAATTTTTAGAGCAGTGGGATCATCCAGTTTCTAACTGGCTCTCAGGCAACCAAAAAGCCGCTAGTAAAATTGACCAAATCGCTAAATTACGAAACTTGACGGCGCATCCTATGCCAATATACAAATGGCAATTTACAGAATTATGGCTGCTAGTGATTGGTGGCAAAACTAAAAGCGGTCGGAACCAGAAGGGTTTGCTCAAGGAAATACACGAGAAATCAAATGCAATCCATTGAAAATAAGTACCTCAGCATAATTAAAAACCCAGAGCCAAAATCTGTACCGCCCGCGCAGCGGGCGGTACAGATTTTGGGTTTTTATATATAATCCAATTCTGAAGTTAATGCTTATTTTTTAACTACAAGTCCTAGTAATCAAAAATAATTAAACATTAGTGAGCTACTTTCTTTTATGGCTACATCTTTTCCTCCTTCACAAGCCTCTAGCCTTTGGCAACTCTGGCAACATGGCGCAAAAAATCATCCCGATACGATCGCCCTTTACGATCCCCATGTCAATCCGCCCGTCAGAATTTCTTACAAAGACACCTTTGAGCAGATAAATGCATTTGGGGCTGGCTTGCGATCGCTGGGCATCCAGTTTGGTGAAAAAGTTGCTCTAATTGCCGATAATTCACCGCGTTGGTTAATTGCAGACCAAGGAATTTTAGCGATCGGGGCAGCTAATGCCACCCGCAGTTCTCAGGCTGAACGTAGCGAATTGCTATACATCATCGAGCATAGTGATAGCGTCGCGATCGTCGTGGAGAATCTCGCCACCCTCAAAAAACTCGAACCTGAACTACATACATTACCCGTCAAGCAAATTATTTTGCTCTCAGACGAAACGCCACCCGAAGGCGCGTTTAACTTTCAGCAACTACTGACAAGAGGCAGTAGCAAAGACCTAGGCAATGTAGACATCAAGCGCGACACACTGGCGACGCTGATCTACACCTCAGGAACAACAGCTAGACCCAAAGGCGTAATGCTCACTCACGGGAATTTCTTGTACGAAGTCGAAGGAGCACAGTCAGTATTGCAACTAAAGGTCGGCGAAAAAGTATTAAGTATCTTACCGACATGGCATTCCTACGAGCGCACCTTTGAATATTTCATCTTTTCTCAAGGTTGCACCCAGATTTACACCAATCTTCGCACCATCAAAAAGGATCTCAAAGAGCATAAACCTGACTATATGGTTGCTGTGCCCCGCTTATGGGAATCAATCTATGAAGGGGTACAGAAAAATTTTCGGGAGCAACCTGCTAAGAAGCAGCGTTTGGTAAATTTCTTTCTAAAAACGAGTCAGAAATACATTACCGCCAAGCGAATTGTCCAAGGCGTAAATGTGGAAAATCTCTATCCTTCTTTAGCGGATAAATTGAAGGCTTCGCTGGTAGTTTTGGGTCTATGGGCAGTCCATAAGCTTGGTAACAAATTGGTTTATCAAAAAGTACGAGAAGCAACGGGCGGGAATTTCAAATACATCGTTAGCGGCGGCGGCTCAATCGCAGAACACCTCGAAGACTTCTATGAAATTGTCGGTATCGAGATTTTAGGCGGCTATGGCTTGACCGAAACCTCACCGATTACCCATGTGCGTCGTCCAGCTCGCAATATTCGTGGCGGCGATGGGCAGCCATTGCCCAATACCGAAACTCGCATTGTCGATATGTCTACAAGAGCCGATGTGCCAGTCGGTCAGCAAGGGCTAGTTTTAATTCGTGGTCCACAAGTGATGCAGGGATATTACAAAAATCCTGAAGCCACGGCAAAAGCGATCGATCCTCAGGGCTGGTTTGATACAGGGGATTTAGGCTATGTCAGTAAATGGGATGATTTGGTCATCACAGGCCGCGCCAAGGATACGATCGTCTTAACTAATGGTGAGAATATTGAGCCGCAGCCGATCGAAGATGCTTGTATCCGTAGTGTCTATATCGATCAGGTAGTACTGGTGGGGCAAGACCAAAAGCAGTTGGGTGTCTTGATTGTTCCTAATCTATCGGCATTAGAATCCGCAGGTTTAGTTCCTGCTGATTCTAATTTGGTGGATATTTTGCCAATGTTAAATAATCCCAAAATTCGTAATCTCTATCGCGACGAACTTAATCGTGAAGTTCAAAACCGCCCAGGATATAGCATCAACGATCGCATCGGTGTTTTCGAGTTCTTGCCTGAGCCTTTTACCATCGATAATGGGTTCCTAACGCAAACATTCAAGATCCGACGTAACATCGTATTTGAGCGTTATCAAGATATTATTGTCAAAATGTTTACTTCATAATGTGAAAGCGGCAAAGCCGCCTGCACATTAAAAACTACTTCATAATGTGAAAGCGGCAAAGCCGCTCTCGCATTAAACACTACTAAATTTGGAGATAAGTGTGAATTCGATGGATTTTTCTAATCAGCTTTTATTGCGTCGCACCGCCAATATTCAAGTAATTGTGACGCAGCGCTGGAAAGAGGAAATGCAGCAACAACTGCAACAACAAATTGCCCAACTGGATGGTCAAGTTCAGCAAGTCGATGCTCAAGGCTCACGTCAGATTAACGAAATTGAACGCCAAAGCATCAAACCATTTTCTGCCGAAGTTTCTAATGCGATCGAAGGTATTCGCGCCGAAATGAATCGAGTCAAGGCAGAATTATTAGAACAAAAGAATCAATTGTTGACCCAATTGACTCAAGTTCAAAATCTGGAACTAGAGCAGGAAGTTTCCCAAGGGCAGCTTGACAGCTACTTCCCCGCAGGTAAAGGCGATAACTTGATTGCCCAAATGCGTGTAGAAATCGTCCTCCGCGACGGCATCATCGAAGATATCCGTACAGGTTTTCCTGCTGTCTAAATTAAAAAGCCTGCTGAACACAGCAGGCTTTTTTGTATCCGCCCAATTATCCCTAAACGCATGAACGTTCTACTTACTAGCAGAACTTGACCGTCTCAATAATACGCGCTCATCTTTGTTTGAAGCTGTCGAAACAATTACGAAGACAGGATTGCGGGTAATGGCTGGGTTTATCATTGGGTTTGATGGTGAAAAATCTGGCGCAGGCGATCGCATTGTCCAATGTGTAAAACAAACTGGCATTCCTGCCACCACTTTTGCAATGTTGCAAGCGCTGCCTCATACGGCTCTCTCACATCGCCTCGAAAAAGAAGGTCGCTTACGGAGTGGGAATGGCAATATCAATCAAACAACCCTGTTGAATTTTGTGCCGACACGCCCTATCGAAGAGATCGCGCGGGAATATGTTGAAGCCTTTTGTGCTATTTATGAGCCGAATGCATACCTTGATCGGGTTTACAGCTATTACCTGAAGATGGGCGCACCTAGAGTTAAACCACCAGATCGCGCTCCTAGCTAGATCGATCTCAAGGCTCTGGCGATCGTTATTTGGAGGCAAGGATTTAAACGCAATACTCGTTGGAAGTTCTGGCATCATTTGTTTAGCATGATCAAGAAAAACCCTGCGGTTTGGGAACAATACCTAACTGTCTGCGCTCACAATGAACATTTTATGGAGTACCGCGATATCGTGCGCAATGAAATCGAAGGACAATTGGCTGTTTATTGGGTAGAAGAAGAACGTCTGAAAAAACTTCAGGATGTTTCTAAAAAGGAGCTTGATCTTCTTGCTAGCTAAGCTCATAAGGGGAGGTGCGAAGCTCCTCCCCTTATAATATTTACAGTACAACATTAATCAAACCCAACCCCAAAATATAAATAATGCGTGTTTTACTCGTCTATCCCTTATTCCCTAAAAGCTTTTGGTCGTTTGAAAAAACTCTAGAATTAGTTGGTTATAAGGCTCAACTCCCACCTCTTGGCATGGTCACGGTTGCCGCGATCTTGCCCCAAGCTTGGGAATTTAAGCTAGTCGATCGCAATATTCGTGACATCACCGAAGCCGAGTGGCAATGGGCGGAAGTAGTGATCCTCTCGGCAATGATCGTCCAAAAGGAAGATTTCTTAGCCCAAATTCAAGAAGCCAAGAAACGCGGTAAATTAGTTGCCGTAGGTGGTCCCTACCCCACCGCCCTACCTGAAGAAGCGAAAGTTTCGGGAGCAGATTTCTTAATCCTTGATGAAGGCGAAATTACTTTGCCGATGTTTGTCGAAGCGATCGAAAGAGGTGATCGCTCAGGTATTCTCAGAGCTAACGGTGAAAGACCTGCGGTAACCGAAACGCCGATCCCTCGTTTCGATCTGCTCGAAATGAACCGCTATGCCGAAATGTCAGTACAGTTTTCTCGCGGTTGTCCTTTCCAATGCGAATTTTGCGACATTATCGTTCTTTATGGACGCAAGCCCCGTACGAAAACCCCCGCGCAAATTCTTGCCGAATTGCAATATCTCTACGATCTCGGCTGGCGACGAAGTATCTTTATGGTTGATGACAACTTCATTGGCAATAAGCGCAATGTGAAAGTCATGCTCCAAGAGCTAAAACCTTGGATGAAGGAGCGCAATTATCCCTTCTCCTTTGCCACAGAAGCATCGGTCGATCTTGCCCAAGATCCTGAAATGATGCAGATGATGGTGGAATGTAATTTTGGTTCCGTCTTCCTCGGTATTGAAACCCCAGACACTGACAGCCTTGCCCTCACCAAGAAGTTCCAAAACAATCGCGATCCTCTCTCAGAATCAGTGATTAACATCGCCAAAGCAGGCATTCGCGTCATGGCTGGATTTATCATCGGCTTTGATGGTGAGAAAAAAGGTGCAGGCGATCGCATTGTCCAATTTGTTGAAGAAACCGCCGTTCCTACAGCACTATTCAGTATGCTGCAAGCTTTGCCCGATACAGGACTATGGCATCGCTTGAATAAAGAAGGGCGGATGATTAAGCAAAACAGCAATGGACATCAAGCCACTTTGATGAACTTCGTACCTACCCGTCCGCTCGAAGACATCGCAAATGAATATGTTCATGCCTTCTGGACTCTGTACGATCCCTTGGTTTTTCTCAATCGCACCTATCGCCATTTCTTGATTTTGGGCGAATCACCCTATAAGAGCCTCAAGCGAGAAAAGACTGATAAAAAGAAAAGAACGGAATGGACAGCCATTCGTGCATTGTTAATCTTGGCATGGCGACAAGGTTTTGTCCGCAAAACCCGCTTCCAATTCTGGATTAATCTCTTTGACTTGATGAGGCGTTATCCTAACGTGGTCATTAGCTATCTATCAGTTTGTTCTCAAGCCGAACATTTCCTCGAATATCGTTTGATCGTCCGTCAACAAATTGAAGCACAGCTCGCTGACTATCTTGCTAATCCTCCTATCGTTCAACCGAAGGTTTTATCAAAGGTAGAACCAGTAGAGCAACTGCAAGATTTGCAAGAAGTTAAATAGTACTATAGCAACGTAAGAGATAGATAGGACAATTCAAAACCCAAAAGATGGCAGAGCTTCGCTCTGCCATCTTTTGGGTTTTATGTCCTAAGCAAAGCTTACATTGCTATAAATAGCGGTGCGCGGCAAAGCCGTGCACCGCTATTTTTGAATAAAGAAAAAGCGACGCTTAGCGTCGCTTTTTCTTTATTCAAAAATCTGGGCTAAGGGACAAGAGAATTCTGGTAATAATGGTGAAGTGATTGTATCACTTACAAATAGAGTCATGGTTAGTTTGAGAATACCATTCTCACGGCGATATACTTGGATTTGCTTAGTTCTCCAATCGGCAATCCAATATTCCAAAACACCCTGAGATGAGTAGAGCTTTAACTTAACTTCGCGATCGCGTCTTTCATTTTCTTTTCCTGAAGATAGGATCTCGATCGCAAGATCGGGCGCACCCAATAAATGTCCTGACTCATCAATCAAAGCTTCGTATTTTTCTTTGCTGACCCATACCACATCAGGAATAACATCATCTTTGTCACCAAAGATCACACCTGCTCCCATAGCGGTTTCGCCTAATTTTGTAGCGATCGACCAAATATCTAAAGCAGTAAAAAGTCTGCCGCAAGTTTTTTGATGCTTCCAGTGAGGCGCTCTAGTCACGCAAAGTTCTCCATTAATAATCTCATAACGGTTGCCGTTTTCAGGTAGTAGCTCTAGGTCAGCGCTTGTCCAAGGAATGCTATCTTCCTTGACATTGGTTGGTATTTCGGGCAGAGCGATCGCTTGAGTCATGATAGTTTTTCCTTGGCAGAGCGATATAGCAATTATAACAAGCTAGCCCCATTAAAGGGCTTGGATTTTAAAGGAATATTGATTACACAGGTTGTTCCTCGTCCAACTTCGCTCCTGATGGAAATATTCCCTTGATGTAAATCCACACATTTTTTGACGACAACTAAACCTAGCCCAGTGCCAGAGATAGTTTTTACATTTTTGCCTCGATGAAAAGGCTCAAACAATTGTTTTTGATCTTCCATTAAAATACCAATCCCTTGATCTTGAACTTTAATTATGAGGTTGCCTGATTGGAACTGTAGAGAAAGAGAAATATTCCCACCCTGTGGAGAATATTTAATGGCGTTAGAAAGTAAATTAGAGAGCATCGATTGCAATAGCTTTTCATCCAGACAAACATGCTGAGACTTTCCTTGACAACTAAAAGTGAGGTGATGCAGATTTCCAGCATTGAGTTGCATCTCTTCGACGAAATGACGGCAATATGCCTCTAGTGCTAGGGATTTAGGGTTAAATGCGAGTTTTCCTGTCTCAGCACGATTGATTGTCAAAATATCATCCAGTAACTGCACCATATTCCTTACTGAATCTTGAATGCGGTGTAAATTACGCAATCTTTTTTCAGTGTTATCCCATTCCTGTTGAGAGTTTTCGAGAACCTGTGCAGCCGCTAGGGCTGTGCTCAATGGCGTGCGAAACTCATGGGATGCCATTGAAAAAAAGCGCGTTTTTAAGGCACTTAGTTCTTTCTCTCTTTCGAGGGCGAGCCAAATTTCGTCAAGGCGTTTGCGTTCGGTAATGTCACGAGCATTGACCATAACGCGCAAAGTTGCGGCACTATCCGCAAAGGGCTGACTAATGGCTTCCAGAATCCGCCAAGAGCCATCTTGATGACGATGCCGAAATTCGAAGGGATTGAGAATTTCGGTTTGATTGGTATTGGTGAGGCGATCGCGCAATGTCACTTGCGGAAAACTCTGAGAGATAGGCAAATCCTCTGGATGAATAAATGCATTTACATTTGCTCCTACAAGTTCAGTTACGGCATAACCTAAAACTTTTTCGACAGAAGGACTAACATAGCCAATTGTGCCATCAGGATCGAGGATCATAATAATATCTAAGGCATTTTCGATCAGCGATCGGAAACGTTCTTCGCTTTGTCGAAGTGCTTGCTCGACCTGCTTGCGCTCAGTAGTGTCACGCTGCACAGCAATCCAATGGGTGTACCAACCTTGGGCATTAGCAACGGGCACTAGGCTAAACTCATTCCAAAATTCCGATCCATCTTTACGATAATTAATGACTTCAACCGTGATAGATTGCCATCGAGAGAGGGCATTACGAACTTTCTGGAGCTGAACCTGATCTGTTTTTGTTCCCTGTAAAATCCTCGGTGTTTGCCCTAATACCTCTTCGGGCTTGTATCCCGTGATCCTTGTAAAAGCTTCATTTACATAAAGGATTCTGGGACCTGGAGCATCTATAGGTTCAGCCTCGGTAACGATAATTGCATCATTGGTATTGACTACGACAGATTGCAATAGCCGCACTTGTTCTGCTTGTCTTTTTTGTTCAGAAATATCAGCAATTACAGCCACAAGTCCGCTGATTTCACCATTTGTATCAGGTAGTGGCGCGGCAGAAAAAATAATATTAATCTCTTTTCCATCTTTGCGATGACGACATAGCTCCACTCTTGTGTAGGTTTTACCTTGCAGAACACTACCTTGGATGGTCGTATAGTCATCAATTGGCTCATCGAGGCTAATCGGACTGGGGCGATCAATAACTTCAGATTCTGTCCAACCAAACATCTGCTCAGCAGCAGGGTTCCAGATCTTAACATTTCCTTCCAAATCGAGCATCAAGATAGCGCGAGGAGATGCACTAACTAAAGCTTGCAAGGTATCGTTAGTATGACGCAAAGCAATTTCCGTCTTTTGGCGTTCCGAGATTTCTGCTCGCAGAGAAACATTAACAGTCGCTAGTTCGACTGTACGTTCTTGGACACGCTGTTCTAGTTGAGTATTGAGATATTGAAGTTGTTTATAAAGCTCTGATTGTTGAATAGCGATCGCAACTTGAGTAGCAAGTTGCTTCATTAGTTCTACTTCCCAATCTTCCCATTGGCGCGGGCGATTGCATTGATGAGCAATCAATAATCCCCAGAGATAGGGCTGAGCAGTGTCTGACTCATTCCCTTTACGATTTTCTTGAATAATGGGAACTACTAATTTAGCTTGAACTCCAAACTGTTTGACAAAATCTGCAAGACAAGGTTCTACATCAGCCTGCTTAACGTTAGCAATGGAGCGAGCTTTTCCTAAAGAGTAAGCTTGATGATATTGTTGAGGAAAAACTTCTTCGGGAAATACTTGACCTAAAATACTGAGATAGGGTGGTAAGACTGTTTCATGAATGGCGCTACCAGTACCATCATCCCATAGTCGATAAATTAGGACTCGATCAGCTTGCAAAAAAAGTTGGACTTCTCTAACTGTGGTGGCAAGAACTTCGTCAAGATTGAGGGATTGGCGAATTTGGTGAGCAATTTGGGTAACCAGTCTTTCGCGATCGCTCTGTTGGCGCAATAGCTTTTCTGAACGACGACGACGATTTCCTTCTCTTGTAAAAAAGAAAAAGCCTAGTAACAGAATTAAAATGCTAAAGAAAACCCCGATTGCATAAAAACTGATCATACTCCCAACCATCCTGAAAAGGACGTAGTGCCAAACGCTCTAACCAAACAATCTTAAAAAAGCCTTGCTTTGCAAGGCTTTTTTAAGATTGTTTATAAATTATAAGGTTTACAGCCCAAGGAAAACTCCTAATATCAAGAAGCCAACAATACCAACTCCAGCATAGGTAATCCCTGCACCAATTTTGCCGATAATTGCGGGTGGGTTTTTCTGCCATTCCCAACGTAGATAATCGAGTTTTGCAGCACCTTTATTACCTGTAAAGACTTGTTTCGACAAGCGATCGCGATAGTCTGCTCCATAACGAGCCATGTGAGCAAAAGTGACCTCGCCCTTGGTCTGCTTAGCCAAGATACGGCGACGTTGATAGGGAACAATACTATCGCCAAAGTTATCGAGATATTCTTCGCTATTGAGCAACTCATCAACAAAAGCTTGAATACCTTTCGTCGCAATTACAATTGACCATGCAATCTTTTCGCGATCGCTATAGACATTACGACCAAGAATTCGCTGGATACAAATCTCGGCAAAGCGATAGTTGTTATTACTATCAAAGGTCAGTCTTCTGAAGGAATCAGAGAGGACTAAGCCACGAATAAATCCTCTAACCGTAATTTGTCCTGCTCGCAACTGAGACTCTAGATTTACTTGGCGATGGCTTTCTAGCATCTGTTGTTCGTTACAGATTTGACGATAGGCAGCTTTGATCAATAGATCTAGCTCAGAGCCAGATAGTAAATTGTCAGTACTATAAATCCGAGGTTGCTCATCACCAGCGACTTCAAAACCAGCCACGCGCTGATTTTGAGATGCAGGCTTGTATTCTAATAATGGAAGTGACATAAATATTCTCCTAAAAAAGTTTAATTAATTTTGTAGAACTTGACGCTTTGCGCCAAGTTCTACTTTTTGCGTTAACTATTGAAAACGCGGCTGCGCCATTTGTTCAATCGGGCATCACCGATCGCGGCATATCTCCGCGCATCGGCAATTTGAGCTTGCAGGTTCGCAATCTGTTCAATCTGATTGTCTGACTGTTGTAATAAAGAGTCAGAAGCATCTCCTTGAACCGAGACAACCGAGGGTTGCCAAGAATTTTTAAGATAAGATGCACCAATAGATGCCGATGGACGAAGATCGGCTAGTTGTTTTTGTAAACTTTCGATGATTAGATCTTGATCGAGCAGAGTTTGTCGCAATGCCTGCTCGGCGGCAAAGTTTGCTGATGTCGCCCAAGGTTGAATTTGCCCGATACCTGATGTTTTTGGCTTAAAGACCTCAGCAAGGATGGCAGCAGTATCGCTGACTTTGAGCTTACCGTAGGGCGAATTCTGAACGATCGCTCTGGTCAGTTGGGGTTTGTTATTGGTGGCGAGATTTTTATCGCTGCTGGATGCACTTCGCAATAATTGGAACATATTGGTAAATTCCAACATTGATTGTCCATTCTGAGTGCTGAGCCCTCGGTAATAGGGAACGATCGCTTCACCAAAAGCAGTTTGATACTCATCGCTATCAATATGTGTATCAATGTCTGTTTCAAACCCAGAATTGTCCAGAACACTGCTGTGATAGCGCATTTCATCGAAATTGTCTGGCGCACGTCCAAGCAGATGCTTAAAGTTCAACTCGATCGCCCGATAACGATAGCAGCTATCAAAGAAGCGAGAGCGATACAAGTCCGATTTTGCCAATTGGCGCACAAATTCGCGCACACTCAGTTCACCGCGCTTAAACTGAGACTCGGCAACAATTAGGCGCTCGCTCTCCATCACATGAGCATTGCCAAATACCTGACGATAAACTGCACGAATCACAACTTCTAAGTCAGCATCCGAGGAACCAACACAGAATTCAATAGGGGCTGTTTCTTTGAATGGTCGGTATGCTTCATAAAATTGTAGCTGACGTTCTGGTTCGTTAGCCGACTTGGGCGCAACTGGTTTGAAAGATAGATCGGGAGATCCAGTTCTTAATCCAAAAACCTTGGATAAGAGTTGATTGACATCAGTAGCTGCCGCAGGACGTTGCCATTGCGAAGGTGCGCCTTTGAGCTGTGCGATCGAGCTGGGGCGATTTCGCAAAATATAACTATTCAGGCGAGAGCGGTTTTGATGTTTCGGATCTTTATCGCTGCTAGCCGATCCGCGCAAAAGCTGAAACATGTGTGTAAAACCGACCATTTTCTTACCTGTCTGGGTTTTATGCCCACGATAGTAAGGGACAGTATCTTCGCCAAAAGCATCCTGATATTCATCGCTATCGATGTAATCATTAATTTCCATCTCGAACCCGCCGTGATCGAGTAACTGTGCATGATCAGCCATCTCTTCCGCACTATCAGGAGCGCGACCGAGCAAATGTTTGAAGTTAAGTTCAATCGATCGCATTCTTGGACATGGCTCAAAAAACCTAACGCGGTACTGTTCTGAAAGAGCGATCTGACGAACAAATTCACGCACAGATATATCAGACTGTTTAAGCTGAGATTCGGCGACAGTCAACCGTTCGCTCTCCATCACATGAGCATTACCAAGTACTTGACGATAGGCAGCGCGAATGACTAGATCGACATCTGCTTCAGAATGATTTTGCCAAAGTTGAATCGGTGCTGTTTCATCGAATCGGCTAACCCCAAGGTTTGCCTCTGGATTAACCAGCGGATTGATAAAAGTACTGACCATATTAAATATCTCTGTACTAAATTAACTTGCGTTTATTTTGAGGATTGTAATTAAAAGAATGTAATTAAAAGAATGTAATTAAAAGTAATTAAGCTTGATCGTCAAATCTTGTTTTAAAACTGCCGTATTTAATCCAATATCGTTTTAAATCATGGTGGGGAGTATGCAAACTTGCCTTGGCTCGGTGTAAAACTACTTGCCGATGATCGCCAATCCAAACCTTACCGATCGCATCTATAGATATAACAGATCCGCCTAAAGCCCGAATCGATGTAGTGAATCTCTCAAGAGCCCCGTAATCAACTGTTTCAAAAACAAAAAAGTTTCCTGAACAAATGACATGACGACTGCGAATCCAAGATTGCACTTTCTTTTCAGCGATGGGTGGTAGCATTCCAACGGGGGGAGTAGCGATCGCAAGACTCTGATCGTTCAGGATCTGCAACATTTGAATTTGATTCTAAATAAATGAAGAACCTGTCTTAGCTACTGTGATTCAAGCGAAATCAAATAACTGATTTGTGATTAAAAGTATTGCTTCGCAATACTTTTAATCACAAATCATGGATCGTAGATAAGACAGGGAGATTGGAGAAAACATGCGGCGTTAAACGACCTCAGTGATGCTGACAATTTTGCCAGAAGTACGATTAATCCGTTGGATCTGGGAAGTCATATTGTCCCCTGCAACCAAATAGGTGCTGGTGCTGACACGACGGCGAGTGTCGAACTTAGAACCCTGAACCACAATTTTGAATTTCTTTTTGTTGGCTTCGCCCGAACCACCGAGATCGATGCTGGCTGGTGCAATTTTGTTGCTGCTGTTGGTGGCAACTTCAAAAACCAACTGTGAAGACTTGACCGCACTGCTAATTTGCGAATCACCGCGATTAAGCGCATACATGCGGTTAAATGTCACTTGGCTTTGTCCTGCTTGGGTATTGCTGCGACTGAAAGGAACCACATTTTCACCAAAAGCCGTTTGGTATTCGTCACTATCAATGTACGAATCAATTTCGGCCTCGTAGCCCTCGGTTACGCAACGCACAATATGCTCAGAAATCTCGGCTTGAGACTGAGGAGGACGACCGAGGAAATGCATGAAGTTCAATTCCACAAAGCGGTAAGGAGCGCATGAGGTAAAGTAGCGATCTCGATAAAATTCAGATTTACCAATTGCGCGGACAAATTCACGTATCGATAGACTGCGATCGCCTAACTGCGACTCAGCTTTGACAAAGCGCTCGCTTTCCATCACATGGGGATTGCCTAATACCTGCTTATAAACTGCCCGAATCACAGTCTGAACATCATCGGCGGAACTCGTTTGCCATAGCTCTACCGCACTAGCATTGATGACGATACTACCCATTGAAATTCTCCAAATTTAAGTTGTTTATAAATTCATTAAAATGCACAGCACTTTGTGCTGCATATCCTAACTTCACAGATCGAAAATGGTTTATTTAAATCGAAGTGATGATGACAATCAAGCCTTTCTCACGATGAATCTAGATAATCCCATACCAAAAGTAAGGAAACTGGTTAGAGAATTGTAAAGAAAACGGAAAGATTGATCTTAGGCAATAAATCTTGATGTTCTGTTACATTTATTTGGGTGCATAAGCCTCAATCTGTGATAAGTGGCTGTCGCTATTATCCAAAACCCAAGAAATAATAGCGAAGCAAAGCACCGCAATTATTTCTTGGGTTTTGGAATCGGAATTTTGGTAACAAATTTTTGTAGAATTAGAGAAGTTTGATCGCATCTCCCAAAAAATTCCATCCTATGAGGATTCTTCTAGTTGAAGATGATATCCGCCTTGCCGAAACTTTGGCTGAAGCGCTAACCGATGAGCGCTATGTTGTAGATATTGCCACTGATGGTGAAACAGGTTGGCATCAAGCTCAGTCCCTAGATTACGATCTGATGCTTTTGGATTTAATGCTGCCAGAACTAGATGGTATTAGTCTCTGTCATCGGTTGCGATCGCATGGTTACAGCTTACCAATTTTGATGCTCACTGCTTGCGACACGATCGATCACGAAATTAACGGTTTAGATGTAGGAGCCGATGATTATATTGTCAAACCCGTTGATTTACAAAAGCTATTTGCAAGGATTCGCGCCCTATTACGTCGTGGTAGTCAAATCGCATCGCCAATCTTAGAGTGGGGTGACTTATATCTCAATCCAAGTACTTGCGAAGTTGGCTATGGTGAAAATCCTATCCATTTAACGCCCAAGGAATATGCTCTTTTAGAATTACTACTTCGGAATGGAAGACGAGTCTTGAGCCGTAGTGTCATGATCGAGCATGTGTGGTCGTTGGAATCACCTCCAGAGGAGCATACTGTGAAGGTGCATATTCGAGGTTTGCGCCAAAAGATGAAAGCCGTAGGAGCTAACGAAGATTTGATCGAGACAGTTCATAGTATGGGCTATCGGCTAAATCGGAATTACAGTAAACTTCGCTAAAATCTAAAAGCTTGTATCGTCTGCTTAGCAAGCGGTACAGGCTTTTAGGTCTTATGGTTGTAGTCACTCCTCTTAGAACAAATCAAACCCCAAGAATTGATTGGCGGCGCGAAGCGCCGCCAATCAATTCTTGGGGTTTAAACCCTAGTACACTTGGCGACAGCTATATGTTTGATTATTTAGGAACGTAAGTTGAACCATCAAAAAAAGTTTCTACTCCTCGTGAAGTTGAAATGGGGATATTGGTATCAGGAACCCCGATCGCTTTAGCTGCATTTTTCCAAAGGTCTTCACGATTTACGGCATCAATGGTTTCTTTTGTCTCAAACCCAGCAGGCAAAGGATTCCATCGATGATATTCTCTTAGGAACCAGAGATCATGACTTTTGTATGGATAAGAAACTGAGATGCCATCATTTGACCAATACTTAATAGAATTAATGGAATTGGAGCTATCTATTTTTAGTCTTTTCATGCTTTGTTTGGGACTGTTTTGAAAAAGCTGAGAGAAGATTTTGATCGGCTCTGATATAAGATTACGGTTTGTAAAACTTAGTGCTAAAAGTGTATCTAATTCCTTAGCATTGGCTGGATCATCACACCAAATCTGAGCTTCCATAATTGCCTGAAGTATTGCTTGAGTAGCGATTGGGAATTTATCTACCCAATCAGCCCGCATTGCCAAAATCTCCCCTGGGTAATTGCGCCAGATTTCGCCGATCGCGATCGCAGGATCAGCCAAACGTGATTCAATTAATTTGAGCGTTCGCCAGCTATCTAGACAGAGTAAATCAGCTTTATTTTGTTTAACTTGCGGAATGATCTCATCAAATGGAATCTCCAGAATATCGATATTCTGTTTAGGAATTATATCCATCGAAGCCAACCAATATCTTAGCCATAAATCGTAATTACTACCTAATTCTGCGATCGCGCCATGCATTGGCTGACCAAAGAACTTAGCAACATCTTGCCAAGGCGAAAAAGTAGCCCGTTTAAGCTGAATGCCAAAAGGCTTGAGCCGTCTAGAAACAACAATATATCCGCCATGAGTATGGAGCCGCATCAGTACATACATGGCGGTTTTGTGTGGTCGGTTGACTAAGCCCTCATTCATTAATTCAGGTAAAGGACTATAAAAATGTCCGCCATCAATACCATCATCACTTGTGCCTAATTCAGTTCCAATTGCCGTGCGATCGCAGATATTTTGCCAAGATTTAAATGGAACCAGTTCCACATTAGTCATGCCATATTTGGCAAATAGTTTTTTATTTTGGGCAACTAAAATTGGCGCAATTTCAAGCGATGGAATTATACCAAGCCGAACTGATTGTACTTCTGGGATGTCAGACACCTTCACTTCAGGAGTAATCGGCAATGACTGATTTACTGAGGTTTTAGGCGTACAATTACTCAGCAATACTGTACTTGCTGCTACGCCAAAGCTAGTTAGGAGCTTACGTCTAGAAAGTTGCATAACATAAAAAGCAGAGATTAAGATCTCCGACTTTTTCTAAGCTAGCAAAGGTAATTTGCAAATCCACAAAAAAAGTCGGAGATCTGGGCTGTTACAAGTGTCTTCAGTGGGGATCTGCGCCTTTACAGATTTCTTTTACTGACCTACTTAGCTTAAGAATGAACTAACTATATCTAGGATACGCTGACTGGATTTACCATCGCCAAAGGGATTAGCAATATTCGCCATTTGGTCGTAGGCATTGCGATCGCTGAGTAGTTTAGAAGCGGCTGCCACAATATCATTAGTTTCTGTACCGACCAGCTTGCTTGTGCCTGCATCAACCGCTTCTGGACGCTCAGTAGTAGAACGCAATACCAATACTGGTTTACCGAGGCTAGGAGCTTCTTCTTGTAAGCCACCTGAGTCACTCATGATCAGGTAACAGCGCTGCATCGCCCCAACCAATTGTTCGTAATCCAAAGGTTCCACCAAGAAAATACGTGGATGATTGCCTAGTTTCTCTATTAAAGGCTCTCTTACTACAGGATTAAGATGCAGTGGGAGTACCAGAGCCACATCAGAAAAATCTGCCAAAATCTGCAACCATGCTTGGATGATTTGAGCTAATGGCTCTCCCCAGTTCTCACGACGATGGACAGTTGCCAAGATCACCCGATGGGCTGCCCAATCTAAGCCCTTAATCTCACATTTAGGAGATCGCCCTGAGACATACAACAACGCATCGATGACGGTATTACCTGTATTGTGAATACCCTTTTTTACACCAGAAACTTGGAGGTTTCTAGCTGAGGCTTGGGTGGGCGCAAAATGAAGTTGGGCAATTTGTGAGACTAAACGACGATTTGCTTCTTCAGGAAATGGATTAAATAGGTTGTCTGTCCGTAGTCCTGCCTCCACATGACCGACTGGAATTTGCTGATAAAAGGCAGCCAGAGCCGCTGCAAATGCCGTAGTCGTATCACCTTGGACTAAAACAATATTGGGCTGAATCTCCTTGTATAACTTCTCTAAACCGATCAAACTGCTACAAGTGATTTGGGTGAGAGTTTGCTTAGGCAGCATGATATCTAAGTCATAATCTGCTTTAAGTTCAAACAACTGCATCACCTGTTCCACCATTTCTCGATGTTGCCCAGTTAAAATCACCGAAGTTTGGAACTTCGGATTATTTCTGAATAGATGAATGATCGGCGCAAGTTTAATTGCTTCTGGACGAGTACCTAAAGTAATACAAACATGGAATTGAGTTGACACAATAATCCTTACTTAATTATGTTACGCCGAACGCAGATGATGAATCTCTTGTTAGTAGCTCAGCAGGGCAACCACGGGGGATTGCCCCTACTTACCTGAATAATTCATGTTCTGTAGGGGCTGCGGGTGGTGCGTGCCATCCTTAAACCTCGTCTATCACAGGAATTATATCTGCGGAAGGTGAGGTAATAATTAATTGTGGTGAAACGGATACAGCTTTAGGTGCTTTGCTACTGCCAAAGACAGCATGAATCCCTCTTAAGGTGGCAATAATCAGCACACTAACAACAACATATTGAGCAAGCTGAATTGCAAAAATTGGCGTTTTTAGTAAAGCTTGCAAAGAGATGTTATTGGTGGAAGATGTGGTTCCCAACTGGAAATCGCTATCTTGCGATGAGTGTGTGTTTTCTAAATCAGAATCTAGATAATTTGTTGCATGAATATTTGGTAAGGGTTCGAGAAAACTTGTGTCTCCAAACATTTCATCTAGATCAGGACTAGAGGCTGAAGGATTATTTTCGCTATTTGCGCGATCGCTACGATCATGCATAGATTTTAGTGACAGTACTGGTAAAGGAGGTATTTTAGGACGTTGTCTAGACTCCGTGATTCCGCCATTTTCATTAATATTGAGATCTTCTTGCTCAACCAAATAAATTTCCTCAGTCCATGCAGGTTCATCACATCCTGTTTGCTGCCAAGATACTGAGATTGTCGAAACATTCTTAACTTCAAGGGTAATAAACCACTTTTTGAGCATCCCCACTAGTACCTGCCGATTAGGAATTCGCACCTCATCGTCCAACGATCGCAGATCTGACTCAATTAAAATTTCTAAGCGATCACCCTCACGCTCAACGTTTGCTAGCATTGCTTGAGACTTGAGCAATCGATTCATTAGCGATGCGATCGCATTAACGTTGCCCTGTTTGGCTTGTTCAACTAGTGGATTTTGTGTCATGGCATCAACCTCGGATGCTAATCCTAAAAATTAGTTTTCAAATTAAGCCAAATGTATCAGATATTTGCACCTATAGCTGTCGCCAAACAGAAATTCTCATTATGAAACCGATTTAGGTGTTTCCAGCGCCTTTGGCGCTGGAAACACCTAAATCGGTTATTTGAAAGCCCGCCTACGGCGGGCTTTCAAATAACCGATTTATATAATGAGAATTACTGGTCGCCAAAACTAAAAAGTAAATGAGGGCGATACTCACCCCATTTACAGCTAAAACATAGAGTGGGCGCTTTGCGCCCACTCTATGTTTTAGCTAGAAGCTACCGCGCATGACTTTATTTAGCATTGTCTCAACCTGTGAGGCAATATATAGCAACGTAAGAGATAGATAGGACAATTCAAAACCCAAAAGATGGCAGAGCGAAGCTCTGCCATCTTTTGGGTTTTATGTCCTAAGCAAAGCTTACATTGCTATAGATAATATCCGTACCCAAAATAATCTATCTCAAACTCACCCATAGGATTATCAAACCGAACTTTGAGACTTGCCTCACCTTCGTCGAGGCAAGTCCCAAAGTTCGGTTCATTATGAATTTCTCCTAAGGAGATTTTCAAGAGAAAATATACCCATGCGTATTGGCAGGTTTTGGAATAAATCTATAGGTAAGCCATTGACTTATAACTAAACCTGCCAATACAGGGATTTTATTTTAGGGAAATTACCTAAATTCAATTTGCTGTTTAATGGAAACTGCCTGATTAAGGGCTAAAGAATTCCAAAAGGAACGAATTTGATTACTGACTGTTTGCCACTGTGAATAATGAAAGAAATGCTTTCCCTGATCACTCAACCAAAGACGATCCCTATCTTTAAGATACAATCTCCATTTTTGGTAGGCATTTTCGCCACCAATAACATAGTCGTCTAATGCACCACAAACTAACATTGGCACAGCAATCGGTGTGGGTGCGATATATATAGGTGCATAGAGAGAATGGGGAACAAAAGAATTATCGAGATCTTGTTTCAGTAAATTGGCTAGCCAAGACAACATCGCTTGATCGCGATAGCCAAATAGATAAAAGGCTGTGCGCATTAGCATTGTTTCACGGCTACAGCCCATTAACTGACGTTGCTCGTAATAGTGACTATGCCAGCTAGTTGCTAAGTTAACTCCCACTGATAACAAAGTGAGCGATCGCACCTGTTCAGGATATTTCTTGGCATAGAGCCATCCGACCAAACCTGCAATGCCATGACCAACTAAATGGACGGAGCCTTTACAAGTTTGTAAGTATTCGTGCAATGTAGCGATCGCTATATCTAGATCGATTGCTTCGTCAGGGTTTTGGCAATATTCCCACTGGGCGATCTCATATTGTCGCGATAGCGATCGCAATAGTTGTAAGTCAAAACGGCGTAAGGATTGACTGGTGCAAATACCAACAACTTCAGGTGATGTGGACTGTTTAAAGGTCATATGGGGATAATTTTATTGCTATTAATTATTATTAAGATTTTAAATATTGATTGTTATTCCATCTAGAGAAAAGAAAGGAGTGAATGACAAAATGGTTACTTTTACTAAAATCCATGTCAGTAATCCCTGTAAAAAAGCATTTCGCCACGCACTCCTGCCAACGCATTTGAACTATGTGAAATGAAGCATGCTGAGTCAAGCCGCATCAGAACATAATCGACACTCTAGCACTATTGATAATAATAATCAATAGTATAAAAATAAAAGCGGCGCATAGCGCCGCTTTTATTTTTATTTAGGTTGTAATTGCCAGACCTTGACTGTGCGATCGGCACTACCACTGACTAGGGTTTCATCCTTAGGATTAAAACTGAGTGACAGAACTGGAGCCTCATGTTGATTGAGGATTTGCATCGATTTACCTGTTTTTACGTCCCAAATTTGAATTGTTTTATCAATTCCACCTGAGGCGATCACGCTGCCATCGCGATTAAAGTCAACCGCTAACACCCCGCCTACATGCCCAGAGAGAGTACGAATGACTTTGCCAGTGCTCACATCCCAGATTTTTACGGTTTGATCCTGACTACCACTGACCAGTAATTTGCCATCAGGGCTAAAGGCGATCGCATTTACAGGCGCAGCATGTCCAGTCATGCTACGAATTGATTTACCTGTATTCACGTCCCAGATTTTAATAGTTTTGTCAAAACTGGCACTGGCGATTCTTTTACCATCTGGATAAAAAGCGACAGAGACGACCTTATCTTGATGACCTTCAAAAGTTTGTAATAGTTCACTTTTACGCCAATTCCAAAGCTTGAGGGTTTTATCAGCACTGGCGCTAACTAAAGTATTTCCATCAGGACTATAGGCAACACTGTAGACCTGTCCACTATGTGCTTCGATGTTCCTTACTGGTTTACCACTACGGAAGTTCCATAATTTGACTGATTTATCTATACAGGCAATAGCAAAAGTACTTCCATTGGGATGTACAGCGATCGCATTAATTCCCGAAATCGAGCCAAGGTGATTTGATAAAGTTCCAAAAGACTGATTATCACGGGTATTCCATAACTTTAAAGTGCGATCGTAACTACCACTAGCAAGACTAAATCCATTAGGGAAAAAAGCTACAGCTCTCACCCAACCTGTATGCCCTTTGAGAATCTGCCGTAATATATAATTAGAAGTTACAGGCGCAGGCTCAGTAACGGTAGGAGTCGGGGTAGGAGTAACGGCTAGTTTGGGGAAATATTGAGAGAAATTGATCACCCCCCAACTAATTCCTGCAATGCAGACTAGTGCGATCGTCCAACGATTCGTATTTTGACTAAAAGTAAATGTGGGCATTTGGAAACTTTCAGCATCTTGCATGGGCAAGTTATCAAGATCGTAGAGAACTTCTTGAGCAGTCTGATAGCGATCTTCAGGATGATGCTTGACCATGCGATTGAGAATGAGCGCTAATTTAGGATGAATTGTTGAACCCATCTGCCAGTCAAGCAAATTCAGATCTTCGCGGCGCACTAGCTGGCTAGGATGTAAACCCGTGAGTAGTTGTATCGCAGTTAAGCCAAGGGCGTAAATATCACAACTAGGAGTAAAATTTCCAAGGGCTTGCTCAAAAGGCATATAGCTAGGCGTGCCGAGGACGACTCCATTCTGAGCTGCCGTTGCATAGATCCCTTTGAGAACTGCAAAATTAGTGAGTACAAAATGCTGTTCATTGTCATTGGCAAATTGATTAACACTCTGGTTATCTCTGGGATTCTGTTTACGACGAATTAGATTCCTCGGACAAATATCTCCATGCACCATATTAGAGCTATGGGCAGTATGCAGGCTAGTCAACAATTGCCGCAGAAATTGAATTACTTCTGACTCGCTATAGAGTTTCCCTGCCGCAGTTTCATCGCTAAGACGAGTTCCATTGATCGCTTCTTCTACGATATAAAATTCCTCCTCTTGTTCAAAATAGGTTGTAATCTTTGGAAAGTCAGTACTGCGATCACTAAGTTGTTGCAATTTAGGAACTTGATTGCGAAATAGCGATCGCGCCCAGTCAAGTTGCAGATTAGTTTTATTAATCAGACAAAAACTTTTCGCAATCCAGCGCGGCATTTCCGCAGCAACGGTATCTTCAACTAAGTAGGTTTGCCCATAGGAATCATCAGCAATCGTTTGTACAACTCGAAAGCGTCCGCCCAACAGATTTCCAAACGCTTTACCTATCGTTTGTGATGTCGCCATGAGAACCTTACTCCAACCACACAACTTGTTTAATTATAATCTAGCTTTACCCCGCCTTCGACGGGATAAAACTAACTATTCTTAGGTATTCAGATTATAACTAGCCCTTTGATGTTGGCACAACATAGAGAATGCCAGAAATTAACGTAAGTGCGACTGCGATCCAGAAAAAGGCGATCGCATAGGGAATTTTGACCAATAAAGCAGCGATCGCCACGATTTGCATTACGGTTTTTGCTTTCCCCCAAAAATTTGCGCCGATAATTTGCGGTTTACTGGTTTCACCAGAAGCTTCCTGACTCGCAGTACTCGGCGCACCACGCCAAGCCGTGATCAATAGTTCTCGCGTAATAATTAAAAATACGGCCCAAGCAGGAACCTGACCAAGTTCAATGAACAACAAAAATAAGGCGATCGTCAGAACTTTATCGACAAGGGGATCAAGAAATTTCCCCAGTTCAGTTATTTGATTAAGTTTTCTTGCTAAATACCCATCCAGCCAATCGGTAATTGCGGCGATTATAAATACACTTAAAGCAATTAAGCGACTAAGTTCGCTATCTTGCCAAAGAAACAGTCCAAAAATAATCGGGATAGCAATTAATCTCGATAAAGTTACCCAAGTAGGCAATGTAATCATAAATAACCAAATAATATATAAATTGCTGCTAAGCAGCACTTTATATATTATTTGGTTTGGGTGACTCTCCAGCTAAGTTTGAGATTAAACCAGAAGTTCCAAATTGTGACGATCGCGATCGCGATGAGATTAGCGAGATATTTATTTATATGTAAATTGTTATAAAGAAAATTGAGAATAATTAAATTTAATCCAATTCCCACTAAACAAATAAGATTGAACTTCACAAATCGCTTAATTAATTTTCTCCGCCCAAATTGTTGCTGAGCAAGATCCCGAAATGTCCAAAGATCATTCCAAAGGAAATTATTGAGAACTGCCACTTCAGCCGCAATTATCTTACTGCGTGTTAGTCCCCATCCCATAGTAGAAGCATCGCTAAGTAAATAGAAGATTGCCATATCGACAAATACGCCACTAAAGCCAACAAGTCCAAATTTGAGAAAACGTTTGACAGGAACTCGTAATTTTTCACGTAGTTTGGTAATTCGACCACGCGATCGCAAGCGCAATAGATGCAAAATATAATCCACATATTGTCGCCAAGTTACCTTGCTCTCGCCTTCTTGCCGTTCTTGAAATACATAGCCAACCTCAGCAACAGAGCCAATATTGCCGCGACCAAGTACTTCGATCAAAATTTTGTAACCTAAAGGATTCATCGGGTAATTTGCGATCGCGCTACGCCTGACCATAAAATAGCCACTCATCGGATCGGAAACTCGACCGATTACATTAGGAAGAATGAGCAACCCTAGCATCTGTGCGCCCCTTGATAGAACCCGCCGCATAAATCCCCAATCACTGACACCACCTCCCTCAACATGGCGACTAGCCACCACTAAGTCTGCTCCATTCACCATCTCATCAAGCATCTTAATCAGCGTTTCTGGCGGATGTTGTAAGTCTCCATCAATTACACCTAAAATCTCTCCCTGCGAAGCTTGCCAACCACGAATCACTGCTGTCGAAAGCCCTTTTTCTCCTTGCCGACGCATTACGCGCAATTGAGGATAGTTTGGCATGAGATCTAGTCCAACTTGCCAAGTCAAATCTGGACTATCATCATCAACGATAATTAACTCATAGTTTTCTTGGAAATAATTATTTAATAGCTGAGTCAGGATTTCCACTAACTTTGCTAAATTCTTGCTCTCATTGTAAGTGGGTACAATTAGTGAAAATTTAACTGATTTCTCCAGTAGCTGAGAAACTTGATCAAAATTTGACTCATCTACACTTTCAGCGAAGAGAAGTTCATTAACTTGAAATGTGCCCAGAGGAACAGAGATGAGAGAGTAGGACATTATCTAACAATTAAAAAGAATTTTATGGCGATCCAATCTAAGGAATTGGGTGATTATTTTAGGACTTACGCAAAAGAACGAGATGCAGGGGCAATTCATGAATTGCCCTTACGGTAAAATGAGGATTTTAGGGCATTTTTGCGTAAGTCCTATATTTGCTATATCTACAGTGGACTTTAGACTAACTTACAACAAGTTGTGAATAAGCGAACCAATATATTTTTATAAAATATATTTTTATAAAAGCCATGCGAAGCATAGCTATTATAAAAATATAGATTAAGCCATCCCAAGTTCATGAGAAATATATGTAGTGTAAATTCTGAGCGTTCTTAGTTGATAATGTATTGGGTTGGGTAGCGAAAACTTCCCTATCTATGTAGCTCAAAATACCTGCACAGATAACATTATGGTTCAAAAAGCAGCAAAAAATAGCTTTGTTGCCTTAGAGGGTGTCGGTAAGTCTTACTTACAACCAAATGGGCAGACTATTTCGATTATTGAAAATATTAATTGTCAGTTGCAAGTAGGTGAAATTATTGCTTTGTTAGGACCATCAGGCTCAGGCAAATCAACATTAATGCGAATGATTGCAGGTTTAATTCCACCTTCTACTGGGAAAGTACTTTATTACAATCGCCCATTAGTAGGATTAAATCCAGGAGTAGCAATCGTTTTTCAAAATTTTGCGCTGTATCCTTGGTTAACTGTTCTAGAGAATGTAGAACTTGGACTGAAGGCGAAAGGAGAAGCAAAGGATACCAGAGAGCAAAAAGCACTTCGGATGATTGATGTGATTGGTCTAGACGGATTTGAAAATGCTTACCCCAAGGAACTGTCGGGGGGGATGCGCCAGCGGGTTGGCTTTGCCAGAGCTTTGGCGGTTGAGCCAGAACTGTTATGTATGGATGAGCCATTTTCGGCATTAGATGTATTAACAGCAGAAAACTTACGCTTTGAATTGCTTGACCTTTGGTTAGAAAAACGTATTCCCACTAAGTCAATTTTGATTGTGACCCATGGGATCGAAGAGGCTGTGACATTAGCCGATCGCGTGATTGTGCTAGGTCGTAACCCTGGGCGGATTCGTGCTGATTTGCCGATTACTTTACCCCATTATCGCGATCGCAAAAGTCCTGAATTCCAAGTTTTAGTTGACCAAGTTTACAAGATCTTGACAAATCCTGATCTGCCAGATTTATCAACTCAGGCTGCCACCACCACGACTTCCACTTCTGAGCCTAAAGCTCAAGTAAAATATCAATCTCTTCCCCATGTTCGCATTGGCTCAGTAGCTGGTTTATTGGAACTTCTAGAAGGTCGTCAAGATAAAGACCTATATCGAATTGCTCAAGAACTTTTATTGGAAGTCGATGATATATTGCCAATTGTGGACGCTAGCAAACTAATGGAACTAGTTGCGGTCACGGAGGGTGACATTCAACTATCAGCGATCGGTGAGAATTTTATTAATAGTAATATTGATGAGCGCAAAGCCATTATCCGCGATCTCTTGCAAAAGAATATTCGCTTAGTCCAACAAATATGTCAGCTTTTGCAAGCCAAGCGAAATCATCGTATTTCTGAGGAATTAGTTCTTGATATTTTAGAGAATCATTTCACTAGTAAAGAAGCTCATCGCCAACTTAGGACAGCCATGGACTGGGGTCGCTATGCTGAATTATTTAGCTATGACGAACCTTCAGGTGAAATCTTCATTGAAGAGAGTACTACAGAAACGGAAGAGTCCGAATAAATTAAGGTAGGCAGCGTAAAGAGCCGTCTACCTTACAGCGCTTTGTGCTCAAACCCAAACCAATAAATTCTTGAAAAGTGTTGCTTCGCAACACTTTTCAAGAATTTATTGTGGTTCGTTTGATCGTAAATTACTGTAAATGCAAATCACCCAATTCATTTTTAGTCTGGATTGCTTATGTATCAGCCCACTATCGATCCCAAATCAAAATTTAGCGTACGTTGGAGCCTTGGTGATGTCTTACTGCCTTTGGCGATTATTGCTTTTATATTCATCATTGTGCAGACTGCTAGGAATTTTACAGGTACATACGAAAGTGGCTATGTAGTTAATCTATCGCTGAGCTTTTTACCAAGCTATACATTACAGACATTAGTAAGAATGCTAGCTGCCTATTTAGTATCCTTAGCGTTTAGCCTTTTGTATGCCTATGTTGCTTATCGGTCAACTTTATGGTCAAAGGTGCTTATTCCTCTATTAGATATTCTGCAATCAATTCCTGTACTGTCATTTTTGCCTGCGGTTGTACTTGCTTTGGTCGGTTTATTTCCTAGACAGAGATTGGGAATCGAAATTGCTTCAATCTTGCTGATTTTTACGGGTATGACTTGGAATATGACCTTTAGTTTCTATCAATCCCTAAGTAGTATTCCCAAAGAATTGATCGAAGCAAGTCAAGTTTATCGACTTGGGGCATGGCAGCGTTTCTGGACTTTAGAACTTCCTTCGGGGGTAGTGGGTTTAGTGTGGAATAGTGTGATGTCCGTAGCTGGTGGCTGGTTCTTTTTGATGCAAACAGAATCATTTACGCTCTCCAATCGCGACTTTACGCTTCCCGGACTCGGCTCCTTTTTGAAGGCGGCAGCGGATGCAGGGGATGATTTGGCGATTTTTAGTGGGTTAGCAGTTTTAATTGGCATAATTACGATTATTGATTATTTTGTGTGGCGACCGCTAATTGCTTGGGCGGAGAAGTTCAAGAATGAGACAGTTGAAGCGGCTCAAGTACCAGAATCGCGAGTGTTAGATTTTTTAAGGCGATCGCCTACGATGCGAATTATGAGCGATCGCTTGTTTATGCCAATCTCTGAAGCTGTTAATCATAGCTTTAGGCGTAAAGCTCCAAGCTCTCTGATCAGCCAGCATAAAACATCGAAATGGATCAATTGGTTTAACTGGCTATTAGTTGGGCTAGCTGGTTTTATAGTTTTGAGCGGTGTATCAAGTGCGATCGCGTTACTGAGTAGTATGCCATTGAACTCATGGAAACAAGTAGCGATCGGCGCTTTGTTCACTGCTATTCGGGTATTTATCGTCTTGATTATTTCATTGATTATTACGGTTCCCATTGGCGTATCGATCGGTCGCAATCCCAAACTAGCCCAATTTTTACAACCAATTGTCCAAATAGCCGCTTCAGTTCCTGCGACGGCTTTATTTCCGATTCTATTATTGTATTTAGGAAATATGGCAGGTGGTCTGGACATTGGCGCAGTGATTCTGATGACTTTAGGAAGTATGTGGTACATCCTTTTCAATGTTATTGCGGGGGCGCAAGCCATTCCCTCGGAACTTTTTGAAGCTGCGCGAGTGTATAAACTTTCGCCCTTGCAACGTTGGAACACTCTAATTCTGCCAGGGATTTTTCCGTATTTAGTGACGGGGATCATTACGGCTGTTGGTGGAGCATGGAACGCGAGTATCGCAGGTGAATATGTCAAGTTTCAAGGCAGGTTGCTGACAGCAACAGGATTAGGCTCGACGATTACGCAAGCCTCTGATGTGGGTGATTTTCCGCTTTTATTGGCTTCGACAATTGTGATGTCATTGCTAGTTGTGATGACCAATCGCTTGGTATGGCGACCACTGTATCGATTAGCTCAGGTCAAATATCAATTAGTTGTTTAATAGTTGTCTAAAAAGAGAGAGGCCGCTCAGCAGCCTCTCTCTTTTTGGTTACAAAACTTTGCTTGACATTATATATATGTATAAGGTTTAGGATGCAGTGATTAAGTTTCGTGAGTATACCAATGACTAGTCACTTAGCTACCCGTCTGCGCGAAGGTACACAAAAGTCCCATACTGTCACTGAGAACACTGCATTTATGAAGTGCTTTCTCAAGGGTATTGTGGAAATTGTTCCTTTTAGAAAATTATTGGCTAATCTCTATCTTGTTTACAGTACGCTCGAAGTAGAATTAAAGCATCATTCTGAACATCCAATCGTTGGCAAGATCTATTTCCCAGAACTCGAGCGCCAGTCAAGCTTAGAGAAAGATTTAGCTTTTTATTATGGTGACGATTGGCAATTGGATAATTGGCGATCGCACATCGTCCCACTTAAGGCAGGACAAGTTTATGTTGATCGCCTCAAGGAAATTTCTAATACTGATCCGCTCCTTTTGATTGCCCATTCCTATACACGCTATATGGGTGATTTGTCGGGCGGACAAGCCTTGAAGCTTATTATTCGTTCGGCTCTAGATCTGCCAAGCGATCGCGGTACGACTTTCTATGAATTTGAGCAGTTGCCTACCATTGAGGCAAAAAAAGATTTTAAAGAGAAGTATCGTCAAGCACTAGATTCTCTAGTTATTGATGAATCTACAATTTTAAGAATTGTGGAAGAGGCGAACTATGCTTTTACACTTAATCGGAATGTAGTAGATGAGCTAGAAGCTGATGTCAGAGCCGTCCTCGATCCCCATGTTTTTGAACTGCTCACCAAGCAGGATCGGGCTGGTAGTACTGAGCGTCACAGTCATGCGGCTTAGATAAAACATTTCGCTTAAAAATAAAACTTTACGGTTTTGAATTTGTTTTAGTCAAATTCAAAATCAATATATAAAAATACAAGGATTCAGTGGATGAGTACGTCACAAGCGGTCAAATTTGATATTAATTTATTACATAAGTATAATCAGCCAGTTCCACGCTATACCAGTTACCCACCTGCAACAGAGTTAAGCGAAAATTTTGATGAGATGGATTTTCGAGGAGTGATCGCATCAGGTAATTTACAGAAGACTCCTTTATCTCTCTATGCTCATATTCCCTTTTGTGATGCACCCTGTTATTTTTGTGGCTGCAACACTGTAATTAGTACTCGCAAAGAAATTGCCGAACCATATCTAGGCTACTTGATGCGACATATTGAGCAGGTTGCGGCAACGGTAGATCGCGATCGCTTAGTACAACAAATGCATTGGGGAGGCGGTACTCCCAATTATTTCTCTTTCGATCAAGTGGAACGTCTGTGGCATTGTCTGCAAGAGCGTTTTACCTTTGCAGCCGATGCAGAAATCTCCATCGAAGTAAATCCGCGATCGCTAACTAAGGAATATTTGCAAGGTTTAAAAAATCTTGGATTTAATCGCATTAGCTTTGGCATTCAGGATTTTAATCTCAAAGTGCAAGAAGCTGTCAATCGGATTCAGCCAGAAGAGATGCTCTTTGATGGAATGCGTTGGATGCGCGAAGTGGGGTTTGAAGGGGTGAATGTGGATTTAATCTATGGATTACCATATCAAACCCTAGAGACATTTCGCGAAACCCTTGACAAAACTATCGCCCTTAATCCCGATCGCATTGCGGTATTTAACTTCGCCTATGTGCCTTGGCTGAAGCCATTACAAAAGAAGAAAATTGATCCCGAAACTTTGCCATCTCCTGAAGAGAAGTTGCAAATTATGCAAATGACGATTGAAACTTTAACCACTCATGGTTATGTGTTTATCGGTATGGATCACTTTGCTAAGCCTAATGACGAACTAGCGATCGCTCAGCGTGAAGGCAATTTGCACCGTAACTTTCAGGGTTATACCACTAAGCCTGAATCTGACCTCTTGGGCTTTGGCATGACTTCCATCAGCATGTTACAAAATGTCTATACCCAAAACTATAAAGGTTTACAGGACTTTTACAAAGCAATTGATGCATGCGAATTGCCAATCGAACGTGGTGTCACCCTCAATGCCGATGATATTTTGCGTCGTTCCATAATTATGGAACTGATGTGTCAATTTGAACTCTCACAGGATGAGATTGAATCTAAATATCATTTGACCTGCGATCGCGACTTTGGCAAATACTTTGATTCAGAGCGTGTGAAATTGCGTCAGTTACAGGCAGATGGCTTGCTCAACATAGACCACGATCGCATTGAGGTCACTCCTGTAGGACGCTTGTTAATCCGTAATATTGCCTCAGTGTTTGATGCATACCTTAAAAAGCAAAATATTGAGAAATTCTCAAAAGCAGTCTAGCTAAGCTTGAGATCGAAGCAACATTAGAGGTTAATCATGACACCACAACTCAATATCATGGGCTATCTTAATCGTTCTGAGGTAAATGGACCTGGTTGTCGTGCTGTGGTTTGGGTACAGGGTTGCTGGCGCGAATGTCCAGACTGCTTTAATCCAGCCTCTTGGTCTTTAGCCGTTAATCAACTCGTGTCAGTGGAGGAACTCGCAGAACGAATTCTCAGCGAACCAGCCAATCAAGGAGTCACCTTTTCTGGAGGTGAGCCATTTTTGCAGGCAACTGCTCTAGCAGACCTAGCAAGGCAGGTCAAAGCCGCAGGACTGAATGTAATGTCTTTTACTGGGTACACATTATCGGAACTGCGATCGCCTAGTGCTCCTGAGGGAGTCGAGGATCTCCTCGACCAACTGGATATTTTGATCGATGGACCCTATGTTTCTGCTCTTGCCATTCATAAACCCGATTCTCCTGTTTCGTCTCGCAATCAGCGGTTACATATTTTTAATCCTGCTTTTGCCGACAAAATTGATTGGGCAAGCGATCAAACAGAAATTCATGTTCTTAAGGATGGCACTTACGTTTTTACAGGATTTCGAGGACAAATGGATTTCGATATCCATAACACATAAATTCTTTCTATAAATCTATGCTTTCTACTTTGACTAAACCGATCGCTTATTGGCAACAGGAATACAACACTGGCAACTCACAGGTCGATGGACAACATCAACATCTATTTGAGATTGTTAATGCCCTCCATGATGCTGTTGTCACCAGAAAAGATACTTATACAATGCAAGTGCTTCTGGAATGTCTAGCTAATCACACCATCGAGCATTTTCAAACAGAAGAAGCTTTGATGATGAGGGTAGACTATCCTGATTACGATCGCCACAAGCAAACTCACGATTGTCTCTTGTCCAAAGTCGATAATTTGCTGCTGAAATTTCGCGATCGCAATACCGAAGCGGTAACAACAGAAATTACGCAATTTCTCACTGAATGGTTGGCTCACCATATCAAGGGTGAAGACAAAAAGATGGTTCAGTTTTTTCAAAATCAATAGATCCCCTTGTAAAGGGGGGAGAATTTAATTCTTCCTTTACAAGGGGGATTGAGGGGGATCAAAAATCTCTAACTTTATAAAAAAATCTAAAACTAATTACTACTATGGTTTCAATTCAATCTAGACCCGAACCAGAACTCCTCCATGATGGCATCAAAGTTCCTGTTAAAGAAACTCTATTAACTCCAAGGTTCTACACCACTGACTATGATGCAGTTGCCAAGATGGATGTCTCGTCGCAACAGGCGGAACTGGAAGCTGTAGTTGAAGAGCTTCGCACCGACTACAATCGCTATCACTACAAACGGGATCAAGAATTTTTACAATCTTGGGAACATATTGACGGTGAAACCCGCGCTGCTTTTATTGATTTTCTAGAACGCTCTTGCACTTCAGAGTTCTCTGGATTTCTGCTATTTAAAGAATTGTCTCGTCAACTAGGCGATCGCAGTCCACTCCTCGCTGAAGCCTTCAGCCTTATGGCAAGGGATGAAGCACGTCATGCAGGATTTTTGAATAAAGCGATGAAGGATTTTAATCTGTCGTTGGACTTGGTGAATATGACCAAAAAACGCAGTTATACTTTCTTTAAACCAGAATGGGTGATCTATTCTGTTTATCTATCAGAGAAAATTGGCTACTGGCGCTATATTCTCGTGCATTACCATTTGAAGGATCATCCTGAAAATCAATTCTATCCACTTTTCAAATACTTTGAAAGCTGGTGTCAAGATGAGAATCGTCATGGTGATTTCTTTAAGGTGTTGTTGCGATCGCAGCCAGCGCTATGGGGTACATGGAAGGCTAAACTATGGGCGCGTTTTTTCCTGTTGACAGTATTTGCGACGCATACGATTACCGTATTTGAACGGGCTGATTTCTATAAATCTATTGGTTTAGATGCTCGTGAATATAACAAGCAAGTTGTGGTCAATACTAATCACACTGCGATTAGTGCGTTTCCTGCGGTGCTTGATACCAGTCATCCCGACTTTTTCCCTAGATTAGAGAAATGTGCTGATTACAATTTTAAGCTGACGGCAATTAATGATAGCGATCTCCCTCAGTTTGTGAAGACCTTGCAGAAGTTGCCTTTATTTGTGGCGATTTTCTGGCAGTTGCTACTGGTGTATTTCACCAAACCTATTGATGCTGAAGCCAAACGCGGCGAGGTTCATTAGTATTTTTAGCAATTAAATAAGAATCACTAGCTCAAGCTCGTAGAAATCTGTTTGGATTTCTGTGAGCTTGAGCTATATTTGCAGGGCGATCGCCTAAATCCTTAATATCTAATCGCTCTACAAAATTTAACAGTTGATCGAAAGAGGGTTTTAGCTAATAATCACTATTTCAGCAAATCAAAAGGAGCTAGGTTCAAGTTGAAATCCTAAGCCGACTTGGGTAAAATGTGCATCTTCTGTCAAGATGCGATAGATATCAAATTCTTGCATAATTAACATTGAAGTTAAGTCTGTAAAAGAGATTTGGGGTTTGTCGAGATATTTTAAACGCAACATTTGAGTTTGAGTAAAGCGAAATTCATCTATTTGAATTAGTTCAAATTGCTCTGTAGAAAATGCTTCAGATAGTTGGAGCATTGCTTGTTTGGCTTGGAAGGAGTTGAGGCGCTTAAAAAATAATGTAAATGTTTCATCTAGAACGAAGGTGCTGGTATAGATGGGTGTTCTTTCTGCTATTAAGGTTTGATAAAGATTTGCGACTTCTCTATGTCTGCGTTCTCTTGCATCGTTTAGGGTGAGCCATCCCCATGTATCGATGAATATGGCGTTACTCATAGAGGTCTTGGTCAATTTGTTGGGCGAGATTGCCGTGATTGGTAGCTCCAGTAAAGTTTGCTAGTGGATCGAATGGTGTAGAAGTTGGGTTAGAGAGCTTTTTGGGTTGCAGTGTTTGAATAAATCGTAAAACTATCTGGATCTGCTGCTGGCTAAGTTCACTGATCGCTTCTAAGATTTGTTGGTTTTGGTTTGTGGAATACATGGTGAGTCAATGTATCTATATTTTTTCAGTGTAGCAAATTTTGAATGTTGATGTAGTGTCCTAAAATCCTCAGTATCTAATCGCTCTACAAAACTTGGAGGCGATCGCCAAATCTCAACAAAATCCTAATGTATATCCAGATCCCCGATTTTTTTGTTAATGTCATTATTTGTTCACGCCCATAGAGTCGAACTGTAGGGGCAGTGCATTCCCGCAGGAATTTATAAATTTTTAGATCGTCTTCTTTTGGGAATGCACTGCCCCAAACTTCGCAACGCAGGGACAAATTGTCTGTAAAAGCAGAGAGGGGATAGCATTTGCGGATCGAGATTTCTGTGATGGGTTTTAAAGTTGTGGCGCAAATGCTATGCCCCCACTTATTGCGCTTTCTCAATCGCCTGACGCAGCATCTCAATCACAGTGTCAATGCCCTCAAGTTTAGTAGGAAATTGCGCTATAAGTTCTGCATCTTTAAGAACATCTGACAGAATACCCAATGGCGGTTTCTCTGTTTCTAAAATCTCTCGTAAGCAGTTTGTACCGCGCTCGATTTCACCAATGCCAATTTCATGTAATGCTCGAAAGAGGCGATCGTTTTGAGAATTACCAGTAAGAATTTCTAATCCTTGTTTCCATAAGGTAATTGCTTCTTCTTGGTTGCCTTGTAATCCACTAACAAAACCAAGATTCATCACATATACCCAAGATTTAGAATCAAGATTAACTGCCTCAATGCACTCAGACTTGGCTTTTTCAAGATTTCCTTGAGACAAATATAAATATCCTAAACAGCTTCGGGTAGAGGCAAGTTGTGAGTCGAGGTCAATCGCCTTTTGATAGGATGCAATCGCTAATTCGTGCTTACCTTGATATTGGTAGACATTGCCCAAATAGGTGTGGGGATAGGCAGATTTTGGATCAAGATTAATCGCTTTTTTTAAGGAATCAATCGCTAATTCATACTGTTCCAATTTACAGTAATTAATGCCTAAATCTCGCCATGCACTGTAATTATCAGGATTTAATAAAACAGAACTTTGATAAGCCATCTGTGCTTCAAGCGATGCGATTGGATGATCATCTTCCCAAAGAAATTTATAGCCAATTTTACTAAATTCTTCTGCTAAATATTTTCGTAAATGTAGTGCAGTTTCAGAGAGTTGTTTTTCTGCTTCAATATATATCCGAAGACATTCTGAATAGCGTTCCAGTTCATAAAGTAATCGCCCACGTTGTAAAAAGAGAATTGCCATGCGTTCGTTTTTACGATCGCCATCAAGCCAACCCCGTTTTGCCAATTTCTCCAACTCATCCAGTAAAACCTTCCGATTATCATCTATATCAAACAAGTAGTAACCTAAAGCTTTAGCAAAGATTTGTAAACGCTTTTTACTATCCCCATCAAACCGCACCTGAAAAGCCTCAATAATTCCCAAAAGTTGCTTTTGCCAATCGCGGTTATATTGCCAACTCTCCACAAAAAGCGGCACTGCATAGCACCAGCCAACCTCCACATCTTGCCAAAACTTAAACTGCACCAAATCCAACAACCCATTCGCAATCCGATCCGACTCGAAATAATCCGCCGTATCCGTAAACTCCTGAGTCCATTCACCCAAACGCGGTTCCAAATAAGCCACAGCCCGATCGCTCAACTCCCGCACCATAGGCGACTGTCCCGCCAACCCAGAACGCAGATAATCTTGCAAAAAGCTCTCTAGCTTGTCATGTAGCCGAATGCCCTTACCCTCTAGCAACACAAACGAATGCCTTGCCTTCAACGATCGCATCTCTGGCTCAAGGTCAGTCACCCCCAGCATCGCCTTTAATAACTCATTATCAGGACGACGCATCATCGCCATCGCATACACCGCCTTTTGGTCATGCTCATCCAAGCAATACCGCAAAAAGCGATCGCTCGTTGCCCTGACCACCGCCTCACGGGGCGACTCATCATCCCGATCCGCCGATGGAGCGCTGAGAATCGTTGCCAGCTCGATCCCCTGTTGACGCATCGCCGCAATTTGCTGCACAACAAAGGGAATCCCCAAACTAAACTGCTTAACCGACTCCGCCGCCTCATCACTCAGAGGCACATCGATCTCAGGATGCGCGAAATATTCACTCACCTGCTCCCGACTAAACTCACTCATCGGATAAACATAGAGATTTTCCGAAAACACATCCCGATAGCCCTGAAAATAATCCTGAAATACTTTTTTGCTATCCGCCAGATTTTGCCGACCCGCGATCGCCCAAACCACTCGCCGACCCGCCGCCTTAATTACCATCCGCAACACGCGATCGCACTCAAGGCGATCGACAATCTCATAGGTATCCAACAACAGCACCAAAGGTTTCTGCGCGGAAATCGCCTGTAAACCATGCCCCAATGCCTCAGCCAATTGCCGATGCGGTGTCGCAAAAATCCTACGTTCCTCCAAGGACAACCGCTTTTTCATCAAACCTACTAAAGCACTCACTGCACTATCCGCGATCGCCTCATCCACCTTGCCATCACCCGCCCCCAGCAGCACTTCCACCTGTGGCAATTTCCGCAAGGCTCCCAACGACCAACTTAAACCCTTTTTCAAAATCGGCGCATATTCCGCTCCCTCTCCCTGCCTTGCTTGCAGTTCCTTATCGACCTTATCCTCAATTTGCTTCAGCGTTTTCTCCACCTGCCGATATTTCTCAAAAATCCCCTCATGCCCCTTACTCACCGTCAAATAAATCGTCTCCAATACCGATTCAGGACGAATTGATTCATGTCCCACATTCAGCGATGGATACTCATTCTTTGCCTCTTCCCAATCTAACCGCAACACCTGAAAGCGATCGGGAAACTCTTCCCTAGTCAAATCACAAAACCTCCGCCCCAGACTCGTTTTCCCCATTCCCCCTTCGCCATAGAGCAAGAAAATATGTGGTGATGTACTGACCGTTTCTTTTTTCGCAGGTAAATATTTCGCCACCGTCGGCAAATTTTGCGAGAGCCATCCAACATTTGGTTGCAGCGATCGTAACACTTCGCGAAATCTTTTCTGCTCCTCAGTCCTCGCCAAAAAAATCCTTGCCATGAATCAGCATCCTCCACATCTGTTGCTATTCTAACGAAAACTTTTACCGATCAAGCTAAGGGCTGGGCGATATAGAATAGAATAAGCGATCGCTTATTCTATTCAACTCATGGAAGTAGTCCACCACCACTACCAATACCCAGACGCTCGGCAACGCCAGAAGTAAGTGGAAGCAAAGTAATCAACATCCAAAAAAGTGCCACTACACCCAAAGCTTCGCGATCGCCATCGAGTTCTGAAAGTTCATTTAGCATTGGACGCTCCAGATCTCGCAATAGAATCAAGATAATGCCACCCCAATAGAGCGCAAGGGGATTTATCACTGTAGCAATCACCAAGAAAATCAACGTTAATACCGTCGTCCAGCTTGCCGTGCGTCTTCCATAAATTGATTGCACGATTCGACCACCATCTAACTGGCCTGCGGGCATCAAGTTCAATGCGGTGATAGCCGAGCCGAGCCAGCCTAGAACCACTAATGGATGAATCGAAATAAAACTCGTATGTAAAGCATCACCAAGGAAGAGTTTCGCCAAGGTTCCTGCAAGTACCGAAGCTTGGAAAATTTGACTAGGAATATCGATACTTCCCATACCAATCGCAGATAGACGTAAACCAACTAGCAGCATGAGCAAAGATAGTACCCCACTTGCCAATGCTGGTGCGATCGCAATATCAAACAGAGACAGACGATGGGGTAATGGCGAAGAAATCCGACTAAATGCACCAAAAGAACCTAATTGTGATGAAGGCAATAGAAACGGTAAACTCATATTTACTTTGTATTTCTTTGCCATCAAACGCATAGCCAACTCACGCACCCCTAAAATTATCCCAAGCCCAATAGCAAAGGGAAGTCCTGCTAAATATTGTTGAGGTTCTTGGACTACAGGAATACCCGCAACTAAAGCACCCAAATTCAATGCTGTATAAGCATTTGCGACAACCAACACCCAAATTAGTATTCTTTGAGGAATTGTATTGTTATCGACATTACTAACTCGGCTAGGCAGAACAATCACCACTGGTTTACGATCTTGACCTTCCACCAAAAATAGATTGTATTTATCGCTAAGGCGATCGCTCAGAGATTTAGTTAGGCGTTTATGGACGACATCAGGCTCACCACGCAAATTACCTTTAAAAATGGCTCCTTCTTGATAGGGAATCGTTTCGGTGACGTAATAGGTCTCAATCCCAAAGATCCCCTGTATCAGCTTCATATCTTCCGCAGGAAGAGCCTTAAACAGCTTTAGCTGCGTCTTTCCCTGAGACATAGCCACAGCGATCGGACTATTAACAGGTGGCTTATTGGTTGAGTTATCGACAGAATTAGGGCGATCGCTAGCTGCATCCAGATCATGTTTTAGCTTTTGCTCGATCGCCGATCTTTCCTCCGATACAGCTTTGCGTAATTGATTACTGATTGCTACATAAGCGATCGTGGAACCGAGCAATAGGAATAATAGCGTTGTGAAATTTATAAAAACACCCGACACAAACAAGCCAAAGTAAACTAGCCAAGGTGACATGAGAGCAACAAATTGCAGCCAAGACAGTAACCCAAGCTTGCCAAACTTGCGGGAGCGAAAATATCCCCAACCCAGCAACGCGAGGGTGAGTATAAATACGGCGATCGGAAGAAGTGGAGTTGATATCATAAAAATAAATTACAGGAAATCCTAGGAATTCTCGACGACAAGCCATAATCCCCTACAATTTCTTAGTAGTTTGGCGGTGTTTTGTATATCCACTTTAGCGATAAACCGTAATCTCATGTTCAGAAAGTTTTATAAAGAACTTGCAACACAAGCTATAAGTAGCTTTATGGAATTAACCTAAGCAAACTGTGCCGACCTCTTAGCGGGCGGCATAGTTTACTTGGGTGTGCTTTTATAAATTTTCTATTTTTTCTAGCAGCGCGAAGTACTGTAATATATGATTATATTTAATCAACGGTAAACACATAGATTAACTGTGGATTTAAAAAGCTTTTATGAGTAGCTAAGCTCAATTAAATATAAAACGCCAAAACCATTGCCGCCCAATGCGCAAGCTGTGATGGTTTGGCTCTAGTTTTTTAATTTATGTCTGGTTACTTAAAAGTATTTGTAAAAGCGATCACATCGGTCATGTTTAGACAATTTGAGGTAAGTGCAACGTGGGCATTGTTGTAGAAAATGTAGTTAAGCAATTTGGTGATTTTTTAGCCCTAGACAATATCAATCTTGAGGTCAAAACTGGCTCATTGGTAGCGTTACTAGGTCCATCAGGTTCTGGTAAGTCCACCCTATTAAGATTGATCGCAGGGCTAGAAACTCCCGATCGCGGCAAAATCTTTTTGACGGGCAAGGATGCCACCGATCAAGATGTACGCGATCGCAATATTGGCTTTGTATTTCAGCACTATGCTCTCTTCAAACACATGAACATCCGTAAAAATATTGCTTTTGGTCTAGAAATCCGCAAAGAACCGAAAGCAAAAATTGCCGAGCGTGTGGAAGAATTGTTAGAACTAATCCAGCTCAAAGGCTTAGGCAATCGCTACCCCTCACAACTATCTGGTGGTCAACGTCAACGAGTTGCCCTCGCCCGTGCCCTCGCTGTGCAGCCAAGCGTATTGCTTCTTGATGAACCATTTGGAGCGCTGGATGCAAAAGTCCGTAAAGAACTACGGGCTTGGTTGCGTCGCCTCCATGATGAAGTCCATGTCACCAGTGTATTTGTCACCCACGACCAAGAAGAAGCGATGGAAGTATCTGATGTGATCGTGGTGATGAATAAAGGGAAGATCGAGCAAATTGGCACACCTGCCGAAGTTTACGATAATCCTGCGACTCCGTTTGTGATGAGTTTTATTGGTCCCGTGAATGTACTTCCCGCCAATCGCGATCGCATTAGTGAATTCTCTAAAATCCATAGTGCTAGTGAAGATGTGTATATTCGTCCTCGCGATATTTTGATTGAGACAGAAGCAACAAGCACATCGGTATCGGCACGCATCACAAGGTTAATTCATCTCGGTTGGGAAGTTCAAGCTGAGTTGATGCTAGGTGATGGACAGGTTTTGACGGCTCATCTCACTCGTGAGCGTTTTGATGAGTTGAAGTTACAACCACAACAATATGTCCATATCGAACCCAAGGATGCCAAGTCATTTCCTCTAGATTATTCAATCTAACGATCTCCAGCAATTAGCGATCGCCGAAATCTTGCTTTTACTGGCTAGATTAAGATTTTGGCGATCTCTTTGGCTTTGATACCTTGGGAGGTTGAGACTGTTTTAAGGAAATTTTTTGGAGCTTTTGGACTTGTTTTAGCGTTAGTCCTGTAAGTTGGGCGACTAAATCTAGGGCAATATTGGAGCGCAACATGTTTAGAGCAATCTGGTTTCTTTCTTGAGTTTTGCCTTTAGCCTCGCCTTCAGCTATCCCTTCAGCCTTACCTTCTAATAGTATTTCTTGATAAATTACTGATTCTTTCATGATTTCGCTCCTTAGTAATCTTTGAATGATTTCTTTATTCAGGGCTATACCTGATATTATAGCGGTCGATGCAGCTACGTTACTTTGGACTTGTTTATCTGCGATATTTTCAATTTGCTTTGCAACTTGTCTTAAGGTATTTTCAGGATTTCTGGTTTGAGATAGCGCTGCAAAAGGTAATAGACCTTGATATTGCTGAAATATTCCTGTAGGCTGCTCCCATAGTCTAATGACGTTGAATGCATGGTTGAGTGCGCCAATACTAAATTTGGTTTCATAGACTAAGGATGATTGGCTGGGGGTGAGATAGATGACAACTTGATGGATATGTTTATCGGGGAATTTACGATATAACCGCAGTCGATAATCTGCCATGCGGAATGGGATATTTTTATTTGGTTCGGTCTGGAATTCAATATGTAGGATGATTTCGGTTGATTCGAGAAATATCACGGAGTCGGCGCGAATTGGCTCGACTGAGAGTTCAGAGGGTTCAATTTTGGTTAGAGTAATAGCTTCGCCAAGTAGCCAACTGGCGAAGTTTGCGGAAAAGCTTTCTGCGAGGAATTTACAGATGTTATCGATCATATCGGAATAATAGCTTAATCATTTTGAGATGGAACTTCTACTTCTAATAGAACTTCAGAAAATACAGTATGCATAATAGACTAGTAATACCTAACACCTATGTAATGATTTATTGCATTTATTCGCTCGGGTTTAAGTACAAATCGCTGTAATTTTACGGGCGATCGCTACCAGTCACAAAAAATTTGGTATAGACTAGTGACTAGATGTTATCAAGGAGCAAAAGCTATGATTTTTAGAACTATTTCGCTAGTCGCGACTAGTCTCGTCTCAGCTACTTTATTTGCAGCGTCTGGTGCGATCGCCCAAATTACACCCGCGCCAACACTATCTGAACAAACCTTACGTGAAGCTCAACAACAAGAAAGAAGCTCACTTAGTGTCGGTGGAAGTAATCTGAACTTATTGCAACTAATTAATAATATCAACCTTGCTGGTGGCAAATCTCCAGAGCAGTTTCGCGCTAGTCAAGCCGAATCCTTTGACGAGGCTGTGACTAATTTTAGATCGCAACAACGCCGCGAAGTGAAGATTGAGATTCCCACAGCAAATACGCCAGCCAATTAATAATCAAAAAAATAATGGCTACGAGTTTTTGACTTTGAAATAAAGAAGAGCTAGCACTTAGTGCTAGCTCTTCTTTATTTCAAAGTCAAAAACTTTTCGAGAGCCGTGACCAATGAGGGGGGCCAACGACGAATATTTTTTACCCAATTGATATCTCGATAGCGTGGATCAAGATTATCCACAGAGACCCAATTGCTCTCAGCTTCACCTTGTTTTTGATTTGCCCAAAGCGCCGCTGTCAGAGCAGCCCGCACATCCGTAAAATTCGGATATTTGCGTAATATATTTTTCATCGCCTTAATTGCTTCATCGCTTTTACCGATCTCGTACAGAGCGATCGCATTATTACCAAAAGCCGTACTAAAGCGCGAATTAACATTCATCGCTATTTGATAATCTGCGATCGCCTCTTCCCATTTGCCTAAGCCAGCTTTGGCATTACCACGATTGTTATAAGCTGCTGCATCCTTAGGATCAATTGCTAACACGCGATCATAATCTGCGATCGCTTCTTCCCATCTGCCCAAGCTTTCCAAAGCTGCGCCACGATTAAGATAAGGATCGGGGAAATTAGGCGCAAGCTCTACCGATTTGTTATAGTCTGCAAGCGCTTCTTGAGGACGATTTTGGCTCATTTTTGAGTTGCCACGATTGCTCCAACCTGCGGCATTGTCTGGATAGAGGTTGATTAAATCTGTCCAATAGCCCTCTGCGGCTAAAAATTCACCAGCATCAGTGGCGGTAAAAGCTTTTTTGACCAAGGCATCCAGTTGATTTGATTCGGCTTCGGTAATGTTGAGTTGAGCTTGCACTGGTGCAGGATTCAAAAGTAGACATAAGGCAAGAAAAAGTGCAAATAGCGATCGCATAAGTATTGAATCCTTGCCAAAAGTAGAGATTGTTTTTGTCCTAATATATCAGGCTGAGAGATTAATTGTGTCTTGCTACTTAACAATGCAGTAATTCTCATTATAAAAATCGGTTTTTTAAAAGCCCACCTACGGCGGGCTTTCAAAAAACCGATTTTGGTGTTTCCAGCACCTACGGCATTGTTAAATGCAAAATCATTTTCATAATGATTTTGCATTTAACAATGCCCGAAAGCGGGACTAAGTAGCAAAGCAAAATTACAGCGATCGCTGATCAAACGAACCATAATAAATTTTTTGAAAGTGGTGCAAAGCAACACTTTCAAAAAATTCTTGGTTTGGGTTTGAGCATAAAGCACTGTAAATATAAAACCCAAAAATCTGCACCAACTGGGCTACGGTCGGTGCAGATTATGTCTCTGTTTTTAGCTCTGTAAGACAAGCTTAGTTAAGCGTTAGCTTTACTCTTAAGATGACCTAAAAGGCTTTGTAAAAATGCATTGCTCGGAGCTGAAGAATTGGAGCTTACCGATGAGCTTAACATTGACATTTCTAGCTCTTGTTTCCGTGGTGGCACTGCTACATCAATAAAGGGAACTTCTTCTACCAGTCCCACAGTCATTAATCGAAAAGCAACCTGTTGGAGCTTGTTAAGAGGCAATTTTAATTGCTTAGCAATATGCTGAATCGAGACATCTCCATTTGTAAACTCCCACACCTGCGATTCTAGTTGATTCAGGCGTAATTGGGGTTTACCAGTAATTGTACTGACAACCCCTGACGATGCCTCTGGAAGCTTATCTAAAAGCATAGTCCAGTCTTTTAAAGCTCGTAAACCAGCTAAGGTCACTTCACTAGGTGGAGCCTTTAACCCCGTCAATTCCGTAATAGGCGCTACTACTTTAGCCTCAAACTGAAACTGTCCATCTTGCAACTCGAATAGTTTGCAAACCTGTTGTAACACCTGCTGACTAAACATCAATTTCAGTTGTTCTGATTCTAGCAAACCCTGTTTTTTCAAGTATAGTCCTGCGGGTTGATCGATGGCACATAATTCTGTAATACGGGATGCAAATCTAGAACTCACCCATCCCCTCTGTTGAATCATCGACAACAACCCATGTCCATCAATCCTATCTCCCGCAGCAATGATATATCCTTGTTTAAACCAAATGCGAAATATCTTGCCTGGATACGATGGATTTTGAGAGCGTTCTTGAATACTTAAACGCCCTGTCTTATTTCCCTGTTCAAGCAGTCGAAAGATCTCTGGAAGGGAGAATTCGGATAGATATCCTGAAATAGCCATGACTTAACTCCTTTGATTATGCAAAAAATCAGAATAAAAGAAACAGAATAAAAGAAAGTGAAACAACTAGGACTGCCTAGACCAAACAACCTTGCATGGAATGCTGAATCAGGGTAACAATGGCTTGAGCAACTGATGATTGTTCATTAGCATTAACAGTTATGAACGGAGGACGGGTTTTAGGGTCGATGTACCCTAGTGCGAGCGCAATGTTGTCTGACTGCCAAGCATTGGGGCAGTCCGCATGAGTTAGTCCGATCACCATTGGCAACTTTTGCCGTTGATTCATAAAGCTAGCTATTCGACGGGCATAGCGAAACTCGGCTGGACGATGTGCAGCAACAAGCAAGACATAGGCTTGGGCTTGCTTAATCAAAATCTCCCACATGAAGTCAAATCGGGATTGTCCAGGAGTTCCATATAAATGGAGGACCATTTCTGACCCAAACTGCAAGCGACCAAAATCAAAGGCAACAGTGGTTTTGGGTTTCAATTCTGCGGTTTCATCAGTTGCTTGACGATCAGTGTCAACAACTTCAATTTCACTGATAGTTCTGATAAAGGTAGACTTTCCAGCACCGACTGGTCCAGTCACAACCAAACGCATAATTTCCATAATGTTCAAGTGAATGACTGCAAAGTTTAATGCAGATAAATTGCAAGTTACGATGCTCTATTTATATCTGCATTAATACCATCGGTTGCTCAGCATTAACCAAACCATTATTTTAAAATCTGTTTGATTTCAGAAACAATCCGCTTAATTTCCAGCATCAACATCCCCTGCTTTGCTTTTTGATCAGCTAATACTAGAAGTACTGCATCTTCCCCACAGCTGATCAAAATACCGTAGCCCTTGTCACCTTCAACATAGATACGCTCAATGATACCTCTAGCTAATTCTTGCCCAATTCTCTCTCCCAAAGACAGCATGGCAGCAGACATAGCCGATACTCGTTCTTCATCCATTGCACCTGGCAAAGTCGAAGTCAATGGTAAACCATCGGGAGTGACAAGTGCAACACCTTGAACATCACTGGTTCCACTTACAAAGTCTTGTAAAACGAGGTTAAGCTTTTCGATATTAATTGCCACGATAAAATTCTCCTGATAAATATAAATACTACGATTGATAATTGATTCTGCTTAGTGGTTTTCAGAAAGACTACTATTCAATTCAGAACTATTAGAGATATGAGTTTTTAGGCTAGGAACTCAAACTCAATAACATCATGAGAACCGCCACGCAGAACTGATTCTATTTGCTTACCGCGAAGACGCTTGCCAGTGACTTTTTCTAGAACCCCTTGTACTGCTCCAAGTGTAAATGTTAGTTTGCGAGGAGATCCTTGAGGCTCACCAACAGAGCAAATTGTTTCACTACAGTAAGCTAAGATCGTTTCTCCCGATTCGACAATTTTGTCGATAATGCAAAGTCTGGTGCCATCTTTGCCTAATGCTGCCTGAAGCATTGGAACAAGTTCCGTGTTAGTAAGACCTTTTCCCTCAAGACCAAGCTGTTCAGCTACTTGATTGCCACGGTTACGACCAGCAGATATTAGAGCGATCGCAGCGGCTTTTTCTCCCAATGCTTCTTCAGTACCCACAACTACTGCTTTGAAGCAAACTATACTACTGAAATCACCAAGTTCATTACGCATTTGTGAAGTATTGGACATAGTAAAACCTAAATATTTTCATTGACTTGTAAAGTATACCTTCATCTTGAAAGTATCAAAAATACTATTTTTGTGAAGTCACATGTACTCTATTCCCATTAGAAAATATTCATTGGAAACGTTGATATACAGTCACATTATTTCCTATCTATGGAACTAAATTCCATTCCACTGCCAGATAAGAACAATTTTAGTAATTTTGTTTCTTACGCCATCTACTCTAGAGGCTATAGCTAGCTACAGTGTCAAGGGGGGCAAAAAAAGTTGCTATTATAAAAACTTATAAATCATTTCAATAGATTTTAATCAATGCTTTTTTCTATAGCAATATTGAGATAATATATACCAAAGCACAAAATAGCGTAGCTATTTTGTGCTTTTAAAACCCTTACATGGTTTAGGTTTTAATTCATAGAAGTGTTGTCACACTTTTGTGAATTGGTATTAAGGGTACTATTTCACTGTGAAATATCAGTTTTAGTAAAATCTGCTCCTGTCAAAATCGCCTCATTAAAATTCACACCTCGTAAATTTGCCCCTGTAAAATTTGCCCCCCCTAAATTTGCGGCTGTAAAATTTGCATCTTCTAGATCTGTGCCACTAAGGTCAGCTCCGAATAATAATGCATCAGTAAAGTCAGCCTTTTGTAAACAAGCTTCACTCATCATTGCACCAGCTAGATTTGCCCCGACAAATTTTGTTGCGATCATTGAGACCTCACACAAGTCAGACAACATTAATTTGGCATTAGTAAAATCTGCACCACTTAAATTTGCCCCATTGAGTTTTGCGCTGATTAAATTTATTAGTCTAAAGTCCCGTATACCAACTGAATACATATACAAAACTTCCTGACTAAGATCGGGAAACAGTCTACTGTGATCGTGCTGAGTTCCCTCTAAATCTATTGAATTAGAAGATGTACCGATCAAATTGAGTAGAGGGTTTTGGGTAAGATCGACATTGGTAATGTCACTATCAGGTAAAGCTTCGGCAATTAGATCGAGGCGTTGAGAAATATCCTGTCGTTGAGTCATTAGCTCCTGAATTTGTAAATCCAGTTTATCAAGCTTCTGCTTCACCATCAGTTTGAAGGTTGCATAGGGGATGGTATGGGCAACTTGTAAATCTAGTAGTTGTTTTATCTCATCAAGAGAAAGTCCAAAAGCTTTGACTCCTTGGATAAATAAAAGACGTTCCAACGCATCTGTAGAGTAAATTCGATAGCCTTGCTGAGTTCGATGTGGTTTGAGCAATAATTCCAGACGTTCGTAATAGCGAATAGTTTGAACAGGAATTTCAACTAAATTACTGAGTTCACCGATTAGCCAACCACGAGCATTACCAACTGGGCTATTTTCAATTGGTTCCATAACATTTTAGAAACTATTCTAGAACTCATCATATTCATAGATATTTTACTATGATATAGCGATCGCTATATCCTTAGCCACTTTTATCAAGACAAATCAAAACCCAAATAGTGAGAGGCGGCGCTTTGCGCCGCCTCTCACTATTTGGGTTTTATGTCCTAACAAGAATGGCGACAGCTATACTTTATCCAAAAACACTAAATAGCTACGCGGTTTTGGGTGTTGGTATAAAAATTGTTTTTTGAAAGCTAGCCGCAGAATAGCTTTCAAAAAAAAGCAATATTGGGTTTTCCAGTGCCTACTGCGCTGGAAAACCCAATATTGCTTTGATAATTTGCGCTGTAAATGACCTATGCGATCGCCATTGCTTGAGGTACTAATGCTGAAATCACTGCATCAGAGTCAGCAGTCCAGCCAATAATGCCACCTTGAGCGCGAAGCATCTCAATGGTTGACGACTTAAATTCTGGGAAATAGCTAGCAGTTCCATCTTCGATCAATAGGCATTCATAGCCGCGATCGTTGGCTTCACGCATTGTTGTCTGTACGCAAACTTCCGTAGTTACACCTGTAAATAGAAGATGGGTAATATTTTCCTTTTGTAAAATCTCTTCTAAATTTGTCCGACAAAAAGCACCTTTTCCAGGCTTAATGATTACAATTTCATTCTCTAAAGGTGTAAGTTCAGGAATAGGGTTATTCCCATCTTCACCAGCAATTAAGATTCGACCCATTGCGCCTTGATCTCCAATCTTGAGATGATCGCCTTGACCACGATTGAGCTTAGAGGGAGGACAATCGGACAGATCAGGTGAGTGCGCTTCAATTGTATGAATGACTGGAAAATTAAGCGATCGGAAAGTTTCTAAAAGTTGTTTGACAGTTGGCACAATGCTTTGGAGTTGGGTGACATCATTGCCTAGGGCTTCACCAAATCCGCCATGCTCTAGAAAATCACGTTGCATATCGATAATCACAAGCGCAACCTTACTATCAGTTGGTAGCTTGTATTCATAGGGCTGAGCAGCGATCGCAGGCATAAGGTTCTCCTCAATAACATGAGTATAGTTTTTTGGAGTTTTCATTTCGCCTACAGCAAAATGAAAACTGCTTATTCATTAATAATTACAGGCTTTTCCCAGACAATGAGAACTACACATCCTTCTTCGCTAGAGACTTGATGACTAGTATCAGGAGAGTTGATGACTACAGAGCCTTTGGTATATTTGCCATGAGCATCGGCTTGTGAACCCGACAAGACAAATATATGTTCGTACCCTGAATGAGAATGATGGGGAACCTTCGCACCTGCTTCATAGCGTAGCAATGCGGCACTTGCTCCCATATCATTTTTGTATAGAGGGTAGATTTCGACTCCTTGGCGAAATGGCTCCCATGGTAGATCGTCATAGCTAGAACGAGTGAGCAATTCAGGAAATACCTGAATTTTTTGATTGATAATCATGTTTTTTTAATATACAAGCCCTAAGAGATCCCCCAGCCCCCCCCTTTACAAGAGGGGGGGCTGGGGGGGATCTAAAATGTTTTCTAATGTCCTGCCATTTTCTGTCCGATCTCAGCGAGATTAGCTTCAGTACTGGCACTTTCGTAAACGAATTTACCATCACTTATGACTAGAATGCGATCGCTTAAAGTCAAAATCTCATCAAGATCTTCGCTGACCAAGAGTACAGCTACACCGCGATTCCGAGCTTCTACAATTTGATTGTGAATATACTCAACCGCCGCAAAGTCTAAACCAAAGACGGGATTTGCCACAATCAATAATTTGATTTTCTCGGCAGAAAGCTCTCTCGCAAGAACAGTACGCTGCACATTACCACCTGAGAGATTACCGACAGGGGTTTCAGGCGATGGTGTTTTGATCGAGAATACCTTAATCAAGTTCTTAGCAGTTTCGCGAATTGCCTTAAATAGCAGTAAAATTCCAGCTTTAGCTTGTGGAGTTCGATCAAAGGTTCTTAAAGCCAGATTCTCCGCGACGCTCATATGGGGGACACAGGCGTTTCGCAGAGGTTCTTCGGGCAGTGAGAATACCTGATGGCTATACATTTCCTTGCGCGTTGCATAGTAGCGATCGCCGTTGACAAAAACTTCGCCAGAGGTAGGGATACGCTGACCAGAGAGAACTTCCACTAGTTCTCTCTGACCATTGCCTGACACCCCAGCGATACCGACAATTTCACCGCTTTTGATGTTTAAATCAACACCAGCAACAGCTTCTAAACCATTGTCGCGATCGGCATGGATATTCCGCACCTCAAGAACTAGATTATCTGTTGCAACTTCAGTTTTAATAACCTTTCGTGCTTCTTTGGCTTCACCGAGCATCATTGCCGCCATATCCGAGACTGATAGATCTTTAGTAGAACCTGTCCCTGCAAATTTGCCTTTACGCAGCACCGTGACATTATCGGCAAAGGTCGTAATCTCACGGAACTTGTGACTGATCATCAAGACGCTCAAACGTCCTGCGGTGACTTCCTCGCGCAAAAGTCCTAACACTTCATCAGCTTCTTGAGGAGTCAAAACGGATGTTGGTTCATCAAGAATGAGAATGCGACTCTTGAGATAAAGTTGTTTGAGGATTTCTAACTTTTGCTTTTGACCAGCAGCCAGTTGTGAGATTGGGGTATTGAGATCGATTTTGAAAGGAGCCGAAGCCATAAATGCTTCTAGCTTTTCTAATTCATTCTTCCAATTAATGACCGTCGGGGTGTCAGGACGCACCAACAAAAGGTTTTCTGCAACTGTCATTGCAGGCACAACAGTAAAATGTTGATAAACCATACCAATACCATAGTTATAAGCATCGCGGGGACTATGGATATCGCGGGAATGTTTATTAATCAAAATATCGCCATGAGTGGCACTATGGAAGCCCATAATGCACTTGACTAAAGTACTCTTGCCTGCGCCATTTTCACCAAGTAAGGCATGAAAAGTTCCGGGGGCAAGCTTAAGTGATACGTTGTCAACTGCCACGAAAGAACCAAATCTCTTAGAGATATTTACTAGCTCTAGTTCAGGTGGTAAGTGCGATCTCAGGGTATCAGCGGAAACACTAGATGGAATAGTCAAGGGTGGTATCGACTCTCTCATAGATTCTTCTTCAACCAGATTATCAGCAAGATTGCTTTCAAGATCGTCAGGCATCGGTTTTTCCATAGCAACGTAACTACTCAAAGCATTTTGATAATTTAACTAGAAATTTTGCGCGATCGCTGTAGTCAATGTTTCAGAATCACTGACTGCACCGAATACGCCGCCTTGCATTTCGATCATTTTTAGCGCTGCAAGATGATTGCCATAGTCCGTAGCACCTGTGCAATCAGACAACATCAGGCATTCATAGCCGCGATCATTGGCATCACGCATGGTTGTATGGACGCAAACGTCGGTAGTAATCCCTGACAAGATAATATTTTGAATGCCATTGCGTTTTAAAAGCAAATCGAGATCGGTGGCATAGAATGAGCCTTTGCCAGGTTTGTCGATAATCGGTTCACCTGCGATCGGGTAAAGCTCTGGAATGATATCCCAACCTTTTTCACCACGAACTAAGATTTTGCCACAGGGACCTTCATCACCAATTCCTGCACCAATTCTTTGCGATCGCCAGCGCTTATTTTCAGGTAAATCTGATAAGTCGGGACGATGACCTTCGCGAGTATGAATGATTAGAAAGCCTTTTTCGCGAAATAGGGTCAGGACTTTTTTAATTGGCTCGATGGGGGCGCGGGTGAGTGAGAGGTCATAGCCCATTTTGTCTACATAGCCGCCGACACCGCAAAAGTCTGTCTGCATATCGATGATGATCAGGGCAGTATTGTCTGGTCTGAGGTCACCATTGTAGGGGTAAGGATAGGGCGTGGAGTTAATATGCATAAGCGATTTTTTTAAGATTAATACAAATTGCATTGTAGATTTGTATTAATTGTTGAGGATCTGGTTAGCCCAGACTGTTACTCAGAAACTTATAGCGATCGCAGCTTTAATCTGCCAAACAAAAATGAAAACATTTTATCCTGAAAATCGACAACAGTGGCGAGAGTGGTTAGATAAAAATCATGATATTGAAAGTTCTGTTTGGTTAATCTATTACAAAAAAAGCAGTGGCAAATCTTCCATAACGTACAGTGATGCGGTAGACGAAGCGCTCTGTTTTGGATGAATAGATAGCAAGGTAAAGTCTATTGATGCAGAAAAGTATATGCAATTTTTTTGTGTCAGAAAACCGAATGGTGTTTGGCCTAAGTTGAATAAAGAAAAGGTTGCTAGTCTGATTGAGAAGGGATTGATGACAAGTGTGGGATTGGAAGCGATCGCGATCGCAAAAAGTAATGGCTCTTGGAACATTCTTGATGCAGTTGAAGATTTAATCATTCCCGATGACTTGATGACAGCATTATCTTCCAATCTAGTGGCAAAAGAATATTTTTTGAATTTAAGTCGAACTGACAAGCGAAATCTTTTGCAATGGATAACCTTAGCGAAAAGGGAAGAGACGAGGCAAAAACTGCTTGGGCTTTCTCTTATTTTCCGCAGAAAACAAAAGAAAGCCCAAGCAGTTTTGAGGGTAACCGCCAGTAAAATATCACTTGGTCGTCACACATAGTCTAAAATTTTAATCACATTCGCAATTGGTTATCTCGCTTATGTCAGAAATCATTTCAGAAATTAAATTCGCGATCGAAGGTGATGGCGCGATCGCAGCGACGGAAGAATTATTAGCAATAGATGGAATTGAAGGTTCCTATGATGTGGATGAGGAGATTCAGCGCGAAGGTGTGATGGCGACGATCGCTTCAATTGTCGGGATTGCGTCAGGAGCTTTGGCTATTGCTGAACAAATCCGCAAGTGGTATCAGGAATATAAACAAGGTAAGTCAGGCAAGAGGATCGCCAAGGTTTTGATTGTCGGGCGCAATGGCGATCGCCTCTTGCTAGAAAATGCGACAATCGAACAAATCCGTAAGGTTTTGGAGAGTTAAGTTTATGACTCAAGCAATTACGAAGTTGTCACTTTACGATCGCGATCAGCATTTATGGCTTGAAGAGGCGATCGCTAAGTTGCGGGTAAAAGATTTTCAGAGTTTAGATTTGGTTCATTTAATCGAGGAGTTGGAGATTGTGGCGGGTCGCGATCGGGCGGAGATTGAGAGCCGCTTGGGAGTGTTGTTGGCGCATTTACTGAAGCGGTTGTATGTCCAGAGTGAATATGACTATCGCGGTTGGGAAATTACGATTCGGGAGCAGCGCCGCCATTTGAAAATTGCTTTGCAACAGTCGCCAAGTTTGAAACGTTTTTTTGTAGAGGCTTTCGATCGCGCTTGGCAAGATGCTCTAATTGAAGTACGCGAAGACTATCCGCAAGTTTCGTTTCCCGATCAATGGCAGTTTAGCCGTGATGTTGATATTTTGCTGACTCAAAAATTTTGGGAGTAGTTTGTGCAAATTCTTTATATTGAGTTGCATCCTAGCAGTGAGACTAAGGTTGAGTTGCGGTATCAAAAGCTGCATAGTCAGGGCTATGAAAAGCAGATCTTGCGGATTAGTGATATTGAGGATGCGATCACTTTAGCCGAACGGGATATTTATGTGTCTATGCCCGATCCTGTGGCGATCGGGAAGAAATTATTTGGCTGGTTGGATGGGGATGGGCGGTGGTTGAGTCGGGCTTTGGCGGATTGTCAGGGGGAGTTGTTGGTATTGGCGATCTCTAATCTTGCGAAGTTGCCGCATTTGCCTTGGGAGGTGCTGCACGATCGCGAGGGATTTTTGATCGATCGCACTTATCCTAAAGTTGTAACCGTGCGCTGGACTAAGGGAGAAGTGGTTGCCATTGAGCCAGCCGATCGCCCTTTGCGGGTAATGTTTATGGCGACCGATCCTGAAGGGGTGGAGCCGCGCTTGAATTTTGAGGGGGAAGAGGGGCGAATTTTGGATGCGACTCGTGGGGCGGCGCTGACCTTGCGGGTGGAGGAGAGTGGCTGTGTGAGTGAGTTAAAAAAGACTTGGCGGCGCTATGGGGACAATCATTTTGATGTGTTTCATTTGACGGGTCATGCTTCGATCGCTGATGATGGTCAGCCGTTTTTTATTACGGAGACGGAGACGGGCGATCGCTATGATGCGAAGGCGGGTGAGATTGTTGATGCGTTGCGGTTTCGGTTGCCGCGTTTAGTGTTTTTGTCGGGCTGTCGGACGGGTCAGGCGGGAGAGCAGGGAGCTACGCCTTCGATGGCGGAGGCTTTGTTAAATTTGGGACTTGCGGCGGTGTTGGGTTGGGGTCGTCCGATTGGGGATGATGTGGCGACTCTGGCGGCGGCTTGTTTGTATGAGTCTTTGGCTTCGGCTAATAGTTTGGTAGAGGCGATCGCGGTGACCTATCAGAAATTGCGAGAGAAGAATATTCCTAATTGGTATTTGTTGCGGTTGTATGGGCGCGGCAAGTTGGATGTGAGTTTGGCAGCGTTGGTGGAGCCGTTGGGCGATCGCCTGTTGCCTTTGAGTTCGGAGATCGAGCAGTTATTTCTCGATCCTGATGATGCGACTACGCCGAGGGTGGTGCGGCGAGAGGATTTTGTGGGACGGCGGCGGATCTTGCAATCAAGTTTGCGGCGATTGCAGGGGAACGATCTGGGTGTGTTGTTGCATGGGATGGGTGGTTTGGGTAAGACGACGGTGGCGAAGCGGTTGTTGGAACGGATTGCCGATCCGCAAAACTCGAACTATGACACGATTTTTATTTATAAGCAGTTTGATGAAGACAAGCTATTAAAAGAGTTGCAAGATAACTGCACTGCTGACGCGGGGCATGAGGTTCTCAATGGTAAGTTGCCGCTAATGCAGAAGTTGACGAAGTTTCTCAAGGAGGGCATGAACGAGAAGGATCGCTGTTTGATGTTTGTGTTGGATGATTTTGAGGTGAATCTGGAAGAGAATGCGTTTGGGGCATGGGTGCTGAAGTATGAGGTGGTGGAGCCTTTGATGGCTTTGGTGAGTGCGATCGCCCGTTCTGGTTTGCGCCATCGGTTGATTGTGACCTGTCGCTATGATTTTAATTTGCCTGACGTTGCGCTAAATGCAAGGCTGTTTCGCGTACCGTTGTTTTCGTTGCGGGGTGTGGATCTCAAGAAGAAGTGCGATCGCCTTGCGGGGTTTAAGTTGCCGTTGTCGCGTGAGGATGCGGAGCCTTTGGTGGCGTTGCAAAAACAGGCGATCGCGGTGGCGGATGGGAATCCGAGGTTGTTGGAGTGGTTGGCGGCGATTTTGCCGAACGATCTGTTGACGGAGGCGCAAAAGCAGGAAGTTTTGGATCGGATGAATGCGAAGCAAACTGAGTTTCGCGAACATATTCTCGCGGAGACGTTACTGGCTCAGCAAAGTCCAGATTTGCGAGAAATGTTAAAGCTGGGTTTGGTGTTTGATTTGCCTGTGCCTGAGTTGGTGTTTGCGAAGGTATGTGAGGGTGTTGAGAATCTCAAGGTGCATCAAGTTCGCGCTAAGGCGATCGGTTTGTTAGAAGTGAATGGCGATCTTTATCGTGTGCCGAAGATTTTGGTGGAGTTGTTAAGTCCTGAGTTTATGCAGGAGATTTATGCAACAGCAGCAAGGGAACTTTATCGAGTTTGGTGGGAATCGGGTTACAACATCAGCGAAGATGAAACGTTAGAAATTCATCGGTTGGCTTTGTTGGGTGATGAGAAAGAAATTGCAGTTGCGATCAATCAATCTTTAGCAGTTGATTGGATTAGCAAAAGTCGTTATCGAGAAATTGTAAATATCTGCAAATCAACTCTTTCTATTACAGAAAGCTATAAAGTCTTACATGGTCTTGCTTATGCTGAAGACTATCTTGGAGCTATGGAAGATTGCATTCATCATTATCAAAGAGCCTTGGAATTATGTCCTGATAATGATGAAGCTATCAAAGAAAAAGCAACGATAATTCATAACTTTGCACTGATACAAGCAAAACAGGGACAAATAGAACAAGCGATCGCCCTCTATCAGCAGTCCTTGGAAATCAAAGAACGCATCGGTGACGTACAGGGCAAAGCCGCCACATTGCATCAAATGGCTGGTATCTATGCCCGACAGGGACAGGTAGAGCAAGCGATCGCCCTCTATCAGCAGTCCTTGGAAATCAAAGAACGCATCGGTGACGTACAGGGCAAAGCCGCCACATTGCATCAAATGGCTGGTATCTATGCCCGACAGGGACAGGTAGACAAAGCGATTGCCCTCTATCAGCAGTCCTTAGAAATCACAGATCGCATCGGTGACGTGCAGGGCAAAGCCGCCACATTGCATGAAATTGCAATAATCTATGCCCGACAGGGACAGGTAGAGCAAGCGATCTCCCTCTATCAGCAGTCCTTAGAAATCACAGATCGCATCGGTGACGTGAAGACCAAAGCATCCACATTGCATCAAATGGCAATAATCTATGCCCGACAGGGACAGGTAGACCAAGCGATCTCCCTCTATCAGCAGTCCTTAGAAATCACAGATCGCATCGGTGACGTGGGTGGGAAAGCTTATACACTCGCAAATATGGGACAGTTATTTGCGAACAATGGTGATTTTCAAACAGCGATTTCCTATCTCCAAGAATCCCTCACCATCCTGCAACACCTCAAATCCCCCGACGCAGCCACAGTTCAGAGTTGGTTAGAACAAGTGACAAGGAAAAAGTAGAAAGGAAAAAGGAAAAAATTTATTGATAAAATCCCTGCAATTACCCATGCGCTAATATAAATCCATGAGCATCACCGTCACCATCCCCGAAGCCAGTCAGCAATTCGCCCAACTCATAGGCAAAGTCCTACAGGGCGAGGAAATCATCATTTGCGAAAACGGCATAGCTATAGCCACGATCGCACCCAGCCCAAGAAAGCGCCAACCTCGCATAGCAGGACAAGACAAAGGCAAAATCTTCATTGCCCCAGACTTTAACGCTCCCTTGCCCGACGATATCCTTGCTGACTTTCTGGGCTAAAGGAGATGAAAATCTTACTCGATACCCATACTTTTCTTTGGTGGGTTGCTGACGATCCACAGATATCTACAAATGCCAAAGACATCTTTAGCAATCCCGACAACGAAGTTTACTTTAGCGTTGTCAGTGCATGGGAAATTATCATCAAAGTTGGTACAGGCAAACTTTCTCTATCCGAACCACCAGAAACTTATATTCCCAGCCGCATAGCCTCCAACCAGTTCGAGATTTTACCCGTTCAGATGTCCCACATTCTCAGAATCAATAGTTTACCAAACTTCCACAAAGATCCCTTCGATCGCCTATTGATTGCTCAAAGTCTAGTAGAAGACCTATCACTGATTACAGTAGATAGTGCGATTGGGCAGTACCCCATCAAAACCATTTGGTAAAAAAGAAAAATTCGTAAACCTTGACATCCACCCTAAATCACCAAACCGCAGGGATAAGCGATCGGTAAAAGCACAAAGGTAGGGCAACCGCACACGTTTCTTAACAACCCAGCAAACATTTCGCAACAATTAGCGAAAGCTAAGCAATGACTATATTTAAAGCACTAAGGATAGTCTTAAGATAGTTATTGTTCCAGCCAGCCTTAAGTCGTTTTGCC
>JADBWK010000170.1 GCA_020404895.1 Pseudanabaena sp. M085S1SP2A07QC
AGGTATGCTCTAACCTTAAAAAATTATGTAACCCTGAGGACATAAGCGAATGCTACATCGCAAAATATATCAACTTTGTGAAGCCAAGAGCGATGTTTGGATTTACCTGAGGGATCAGGGACGTTGGCTAGAAAGAGCCAAGATATTGGATATTGAAGGTGACGTGGTAACAATTCGTTACGAGACTGAGGATGAAGACGAGGTTTGCTCTTGGGAAGAAATGGTCAGATTAGAGAGCATTGGTGCTGTGACACAAAGACTATCTTCGTTTACCAAAACAGGAATGTCTTCTCACGATATTCCTGTGTCCGATGATTGCCCTGAAGCCGAACAAATCCGCCCCCGTATTGATCCTGACAAATAATCAAATCAACAAAAGGGACGCAAATCGCCCCCTTTGTTATGAGCAAAGAGTGGACGCAAAGCGCCCACTCTTTTTTATGCATAATACCAAAACACAAAATGGCTACGCCATTTTATGTTTTTAAAACCCTTATAGGGTTTGGGTATGTAATTAATTAGGCGTGTCTACTTACATGAGATTACAACGATGCAACCTGCTGATCTAACTACACTTGTAGCTTTGACCCATGAGCTAAACATAGCTTGTGTGCCTGCGAGGTTAGAGCAGGTACATCAAAGCGATCGCCATACGATTCATTTACAATTACGAACTTTAGAAAAGAAGCAATGGCTCTTGTTATCGTGGCATCCGCAAGCTGCTAGATTGCATCTCAGTGCACCACCGCCAAAACAACCTGATACTTTCACCTTTAGTCAACAAATTTTGCATCAAGTTGCAGGGTTTGCGCTTGTCTCGGTAAGACTTACTAGCCCTTGGGAGCGTGTAATTGATTTGCAATTTGCAAAACGTCCCGATGACGAGGTGCAATGGCATCTGTATTTAGAAGTGATGGGCAAATATAGCAATGCAATTTTAGTGAATGCAAATGGTGAAATTGTCACCGCCGCCCATCAAGTCAGTAGTAAGCAGTCTCGTGTGCGCCCGATCCAAACAGGCGATCGCTATGAATTACCACCAGCATTACTCGAAGCAATTCCCAGTTTGAGTGAATCCTTTGACTCATGGCGCGATCGCTTAATCTTGATTCCTAAAGAAATTAAACGCAATTTATTAAGCAATTATCGAGGTGTCAGTTCTTCTTTAGTGCGATCGCTAATAGCGATCGCAGATTTAGATGGCGATAAAAACGTTGCTGATTTAACGCTCTCTGAATGGGAGGCACTATATCAAGCTTGGAAAATATGGCTGACTTCTATTGAGCAAAAGCAGTTCTATCCCCACTTAGAAAGCAAGGGATATTCCCTCACCCCTAGCCTAAGTCACGACAGATCCCCCTCAATCCCCCTTAAAAAGGAGGAAGAAGATAATTCTCCCACCTTTTTAAGGAGGGCTGGGGGGGATCTAAAACTCTTGCTATCAGTTAACGACTTTTGCGATCGCTACTATTCCCAACAAACAGGAAAAGTTGCCTTTCAGCAGTTGCATCAACAAATTAGCCAAGCGATTCAAAACCAGTTAGCCAAATTAAATATTAAAGAAACAGAATTTCTTGACCGACTTAAACTCTCGACTCAAGCCGATGATTTTAAAGATAAAGCAGATTTGTTGATGGCTCATTTGCATCTCTGGGAAATCGGTATGAAAGAGATTAAACTTATTGATTTTCATTCAGAGGCATCAGTGATTATTCCTCTAGATCCCACTCTTAATGCTGCTCAGAATGCTCAATCCTTTTATAAAAAACATCAAAAACAAAAACGCGCGGCTATTGCGATCGCGCCATTATTAGAATCTGTTCAACAGGAAATCGCCTATCTTGAACAGGTTTCTACCGCTGTTAGTTTATTAGAGCAAAGTGAACTTCCTGCTTTACAAGAAATTAGGGCAGAATTGGCTCAGCAGAGTTATCTCAAAGTCACCGCTGAATATGCACCGCGCCCTAAAACTAACACCAAAGGCGGCAAAAATAAGAGCAATAGAACCAAACAAGAAGAGATTCCCGACTGCCATCGCTTCACGACTCCTAATGGATTTGAAGTTTGGGTCGGGAGAAACAACTACCAAAATGATTTAATTTCCTTTCGTATCGCTGGAGAATATGATCTTTGGCTTCATGCTCAAGAAATCTCTGGTAGCCATGTGTTGTTGCGTCTACCTGCGGGTGCGATCGCTGACGAGCAAGATCTTCAATCTGCGGCAAATTACGCCGCTTATTACAGTCGCGCTAGGCAAAGTGATCAAGTTCCTGTGGTCTGCACTGTTCCTAAATATGTCTTCAAGCCCAAAGGAGCAAAGCCAGGAATGGTTGTCTATACCCATGAAAAGATTATTTGGGGACAGCCGATGGGCTTGAGAGGTAAGGAATGAAAATTAGTTAACTTGTGCAATTAAAGCCAAAATTTGTTGGGGCGGGCTTTGTCCGCCCCAACAAATTTTGGCTTTAACTAATTTCTATAGACATGTGACATTGATCACAATTTTTTTTCTTTAAGATCACATTGCTATAGATTTGCGATCACAATCTGAATAATGAGTGAGCGCGATACTAGTATCTATCGAGTTAAGGTCAAAATAATGTTTTTCAGTTCACTAAACCAAGTTCGCTTAATTGGTATCAATACAATTTTTGGAACCGAAAAAGCAATTACGGTTCTAGGCAAAACTTTTGTAGATCATAAAATCTGTAACTCTCTTAACGAAGCGATCGCGGAATGTAGAAGCGACTTGGAGTTAGGTATAGCTGTATTAATTACATGTAACGCTGATAAGTTTAGTATTTGGGTTTCAATTCCCGAAGAAGTAATTTTGCAAACTATCTAAGTTGATTCTACTAAAAGCCTCTTATCTCAATGGGGCATAGAAGGTCGGAATAAATGGCTTTCAGTTGTTAATGGTAGTTGATTGAGAAACTAGATGCTTTAAGTACCAGTTTTTTATTTCCCCTGTGGGATTGTTTTGTACTTGCGAGAAACTTTAGCAGTGAGTAAAAGTACAATAAACTTTAGAATCATTTTATTTTTACCTTTGAATGTCTTTATATTAAGTAATGTAACAGGATGTTTTAAAATATTAATCCTGCTAAAGGTAGGCATCTATAGCTTTTTTATTTTGTTCAGCAATTTACGCTCAAATCCTAGCTAAATAAATGCGTTAAAAGTATTGCTTTGCAATACTTTTAACGCATTTATTGGAGTTAACTTGCTCTCAACCTGTTGTAGTTTTTGGGGAAGAGCGATCGCTATTGTGGGCATTCTGGATCGCCAAAAGGAATAGCTATAATGTTGTTTTTGTGCGAAATTCTGACGATACAGCCTTGGGAACGACTGAAACCGACGGGTGCTCTTTAATATAAAAATATGTGCCAAAAATCAACCCAAGCAAAATAAAAATGCTGGAGAATATCAAACGTATCCATTGAATAGTCTTCATAAGAAATTTTCCTTTTCCCTTTCTATTTTCCCGTTCTCATTACGCGGTGAAGTGGCGGATTGGCAGAGGATCTTCACGGGGTAACAGTCTACTTACAAATTGATTTAGCAATAAGATCAAGCGCTTCCCATACTACATTTAATTCCAATTCTCAAAAGTTTGGCAACACTTATGTGAATAAAAAAACAAACACCCTAAGGTTTTTTAAAACACAGATTGGCATAGCTGTTTTGTGTTTTGGTATAAGTTCTGATCGATGCTGATTGCGCTTACCGAGATTGGCAAGAGATGCTAAACCTTATTCTGCCCAAATGTACAAAATACGCTTAGCGAGATTTGAATTTATCTTGTTGGCTACAGTGAAATCTTTGCGCCTCAGAAGTCTTTGCGTGTTTAGTTTTGCGACCACTTACTCTTTCTCGCCACATCAAAAAAGATGAACGTTTCATTGACTTACGCATGATTTTAATCACTTCCGATTCAGAAATGCCAAATTGGTCGTAAATCGTATCAAAGGTGGTGCGATCTTCCCATGCCATCTCGATAATGCGATCGATATCTACATCCGTGAGTGCTTTCATAGCCTGTTTATCCATAACAAGTTAGTCCTTTAGATCAATATTGCCAAAGTGGTCTAGTGGCTAATATATTAGGGGCGCTGATCTCCACGCGATCGCCTAGTAGCCCAATCACTCGCTTAATCAATGACGATGCAATGCATCGCCCTTTTGAATGTTTTCTAGCGATCTTGATATTTCGCCCACCAAGCTAAGCCATAGCGCTGGCTGACTATATTTGCTTGGGGAGACTTAAATACAACTCTAAGTTTATATTTGCCTGTGATCGGGACTTTTATAAAAATATGCTGTAAGTTGTCAATTTGACTGACCGATGACCAGATATTCTGAGAAATATCAGTATCTTGCGATCTCATCAAATACAACTCAACTTTGTTAAAGCCTTCATTACTAAACCCTTCGCCAATATCAAATAGTCCGTTACCATTTTTGTCATTGAGTTTGACTTGACGATCCCAAGTTAAAGTTGCCGAAATAAAACTATCGGCAACTAAGGAATCACTAAAAACATACTCTTGATATTTATCGACTTCGACAATATTGGTATCCCAGCCGATCGCTGAGATATTAGCTAAGCCATTACTAGGAGATTGTTGCCCTGCTTGATATTGCTGAAAAGCGCGATTGGCATTGAGTTGACCTGCCCCAAGATTACGACTGAGGGGAATCTCACGGCTAGGATAAGCTTCAGTGTCGATCCATGTTTTGCCAAAAGCATCCAGAATAGTCTTCGACATACCAAGAATTTTGCCATCGCCAAGATCTTTGAGCTTATCGGCAGAGTTAATTAGCACAGCTTTAATTAATTCATGACGACGCGCATCAATGCTCCAGTAGCCACTTGTGATTTGACGATTAGCATATTCATGTAAGAGCGCGATCGTCCCAACAACATGGGGAGTAGCAAAACTGGAACCATTAGCATTTTTAAATTTACCCTGCAATGTCGGCAGTTTAAGGTTATTACCTGGCGCTAGTATTGCCATAGATCGCCTACCATCGATGGGGCTTTCGACTCCTGCTGTCCATTTGCCATCTTTATTGAGATCGGTAAAGACCTCGCCTTGATCATATTTGCCATTACTATTACGATCGAGATATGGCTCATCAATTAGGTTGCCGCGATCAAGTTGACGATATATCCCATCGGCCTCTCGGGTAAATCCAACCGTAAAACCGTTATATAGATCAGTGGGGATAGGAATACCACCTTTGCCTTGGTTACCAGCAACGATTGGTACAGTGTTATAAGTATCAGCGATCCAATCAACGCATAGTGTTAATAAAGCATCGCCATCGAGTTTTGCATTAGGGCGAGGGTCTTCACTGAGGAGTTCCCCAAAGCTGAAATTAATAGCGCGAACAGTACCGTTGTATTGACGGGCAACGTGCTGAGCCGCGATGCAGGCTTCGGGTTGTCCATCTTGTCGGCGTTGCGAATAAGCTGAGGATAGCAGCTTAGCCTCAGGGGCGACCCCGCGATGAATTTTATGTTGACTGATGATCACAGCGGCAACTTGTGCGGAATGATCATCGACATTGCGATTCGGGATAGCTTTACCGTCACGAAAAAAGACTTCGTATGGTTGAACGATAATACGATCTAGTTGCAAAAGTTTATTGGAGATTTTATCTACGGCAAAACGACTAGGACGGCTTAGCTCAACTTGTCCAATAAATACGTCTTTGCCAGTGAGGTTATAGGGTGCTTTTTGTAAAGACCTTGCATCTATGCCTTGGCGATCAACCGATTTGTCTAAAGCCCAAGTTGCAGGAGTAGTAGACATACCTAACAAAATCCAACCGACAAACCAACCTAACCTACGCATTTTTATTCCCGTTTACTGTCCAAAGGACTTTGTACCTACATATTTACTAGCATAATCAAAAACTTCTCAGCTTTATAGAGAATATAGTCGTAGACCTACAGCACTTTGCACTCACACACAAACCAATAAAATTTTTAAAAGCATTGCAAGGTATTGCTTTTAAAAATTTTATTGTGGTTCACTATAAAAGTATTTTGGCGGTTGAATCTAGAGACTCAATACGTAAAGATCTGTGCATAATTAATTTATAGGCGCGTCCACTTTACTTAAACTACGATAGTTAACTCAAAATTTATGACAAAACCTTGGGCGATCGCGATAGCTGCAATTTCTTACTTTAGTTTTAGCACCGCAGTCTATGGCGATGCCAAAATGTCGCGACGTGCCAATGATTTAGAAATTGATCGTCAAGTGATCGAGAGTAGTCCTGTATTGCAACGGTGGCTAGAGAAACCACCCGATCTTTTAGAAGATATTTATCATACGCCTAGTTTTAATACCAAGCTGAGAGTTGGGCTTACCTCACGCAACAATTCTTTTGGGGTTGAGGCTGGCGTTGAAGATTTATTTGTGGGGCAGTCACCTTTGACGGTGAGTGGTAGCTATCAGAATGAGTTTAGTGGTCGAGAAAGTGAGTTACAAGCAAATTTTCGTTACTATGTTTTGCCATTGGGCTCTTATTGGAATGTTGCGCCGATAGTGGGATATCGTCAATTTAACCAGCTAGATCGTCCCCAAATTTCAGGCGTAGATGTGGGATTATTAGGGATTTTGGTTTTGTCTCCCAATAACTCAGATTTACGACTGAGCCATACTTTTACTTCTCCCAGTAACAATCTGGAAATGAGTACAACTGCGCTCTCGACTAGCTATGCAATTACCAAGAATCTCCGATTGGGGACAAAAATAGAATGGAGGCGATCGCCTTTGATTTATGACAGTCGTGTAGGCTTTTTGTTTGAGCTAGCTCTTTAGTCTGTTATTGCGCGTTCAACAATTGCTCTACTTCGGCAACAAAAGCCTTTGCTTGTTCTAAGATTCTTGCGGCTTCTGCTAATGTGCCAGTAAAGTCTGCATCATAGTCGCTCAATTGTCTTAGCTCATAAGCATCGCTTAATATTTTTGCGAATTCGGAGGAAAATTGCCCTGTCTTCACAAAATGCTGACCGAATAAGCGAATTGTACCTTTATGAGTTGAAGCATCTAGGTTTTGGGATAGCAATAAAGCTTGGGTTGCGTAGTATAGCAACGTAAGAGATAGATAGGACAATTCAAAACCCAAAAGATGGCAGAGCGAAGCTCTGCCATCTTTTGGGTTTTATGTCCTAAGCAAAGCTTACATTGCTATATATGGAATAATATGAACGCGAGAGGCAAGTGCGATAATGTTCTCGGTCTAGTAAGAGTGCCGCTATTTCTAGTTCTTCTAGAGATAAAGAAAGTAGTTTTTTGTATTCGTTCATAGTTCAATTCCTTCCTTTCTAATATTCCTTAAAAAAGCAACATTTCTTTTACTGAAGTCTTCTTCGGTGATGGGGATAATAGAGACGAGTTCGTCATGTTCTAGTATCATTTTTACACGCAAGTCTGACATATAGGATATTTCTTGTACTTGAGATACTGGGCTTTTGAGTACGGCAAGTAGATCAATATCTGAGTCGGGATTGGCTTCGCCTCTGGCGTGTGAACCAAATAGAATTAACTTAACAAGGCGATCGCCGTATAGTTCCTTTAAGCCTAGTTTTAATTCGTGCAATGTTGGCTGGATACTGTTTAAAGTTATACTCATTTCTTCGCTCCTTGCTCAAAGGCTTTGTTAACTCTCTCGATTTGTTTCGGCGCTTCCATTTGCGCGAAAAATTTGATGTGAAGAGATAAATTCGATAGGGGTGATAATTGGGATATTGCGAAAAGGATGCAAAACTAATAGATCTTGATCGCCTGTAATCAAATAGTCTGTTTTGCCATTGACTGCGACCTCTAAGAATTTATCGTCCTTGCGATCGCGGCAAGCGGTGATTGATTCAATAATTGTAACTATTTCTACTCTGTCATTGAGAACTTGCAAAAAATTGATCCGTTTAGCTAGGGAAGCATAGCGATCAAATTTTTTACGCATAATCACTGTGGAGATTTCTTCTAGAGTAAAATCTGATAAAAGAATGGTTCCGTTAGCAATGCAGTAGTCGAATGTTTGTTGAGGCGGGGTGTTTTTGGTCAGGATACTACTGATCAGAATATTTGTGTCGAGGACAAAGCGCAATTTATTCATCTGCTAGGAGTTCCTCTAATATTTCTGGTGTAAGTCCGTTGGCTTCTGCTTCGTCTCGCAGATCGGCAACGGTTTTTTCTAGGCTATCTTGCTCTATAGATCGTTTTAAAACGATGGACATTAGCATTTGAACTTGTTTTTGCCGTTGGGGTGCAAAGGCTCGATATGCTTGGGCGATTTGGGGTTCAACTTGAATACTGATGGTTTCCATGATTTACCTATGTAAAACTACATCAATTATAGATCAATCTCATTTCTTCACTCCTTACTCAAAAGTTTTGTTAACTCTCTCGATTTGTTTCGGCGCTTCCATTTGTGCGAAAAGATCGCCATATAGTTCCTTTAAGCCTAGTTTTAATTCGTGCAATGTTGGCTGAATGCTGTTTAAAGTTATACTCATTTCATTTCTATCGCGTGCTTGTTGTAAGAGTTCGTCTTTGTCTGTAGTCATAGAGCGTAATACCTTCGCGGCGGATGTTTAATAATAATGGGCTAATGTGATTTAGATATTCTTTTTCATTAATGAATAGACAACTTACAACGGTGTCGTATTGGAGAGATAGTTTTGAGATAATCTCGCCTGTGTTGCTTATTTCATCGCAGGGTTCAACGTTACCGTGCAAGACTACAAGTATATCAATATCGGAGTCTGGGGTTGCTTCGTTTCTGGCTTGTGAGCCGTAGAGTGTTATGTAGGCTAGGCGATCGCCATACATTTTCTGCAACTCCTGTTTGAGTTCGTTAAGTATTGGCTTAATGTTAGTTAGAGTGATAGTCATGAGAATGGGAAGCCTCCATGTTTGGTAATAATTTGATCAATATCGCTCATAATCTCGATGGTTTCGCCGAGGATGGAAATGATGTTTTGATAATGAACTAAATCATCAAAGCTGAGTTCGCGTCCTTTGCGGTCTTTGAGCCATTTCTGACAAACTTGATAGCCGCCGATGTAGAAGTTCCAAATGTGGTTGGGGATGTTGGCGAAGTATTGCTGGTCGTTAATCCAGATCTGTTGTTGGGTTTCGTTGTATTTGACTTATTCGACAAGATTGGAGCCATCAATGGGATAGTTGCTAATTTCGGTTCCTGTTTCTTTCATCAGGTGGAGTTGTACGAGTTTGTTGCCTTTGGTGGCTAATTCCCAAAATAGTTGTTTGTTGCTGGTTAGGGGTACTCGCGGAAAGTCGATTTTGAGAAATTCGGCGTATTTCGTGCGGTATTCTGGGGAGTGGAAAACAGCATAGATATAGTTAAAGATGTCTTCTGGTGCAAAGGTTTTAATTTGATCACCTTTGCCATCAGGGAAAAATTCTAAGCCAAGTTTTTGGGAAAGTTCGTTAATAAATTCTGGTGCTAGGTTGGGATAACGAGTCATTCCCATATCTCTCTCTGCTTGAGTTTCAGGACAGATGTACAGAGGTAAAATCTGGGTACTTCTATCGTGTGACCCCAGTTTTAATTCTATTAAAGTATCCGACACATTAATATGAGAAAAATTTAAAGAAGTTACTTGTCTAGTTGCAATTAGGTTAAGATTATTGCCATCAACTATGTGACGCATAACATCACCTCTTGGCATACAATGAAATCCTCTTGATCTACCAGTATAATATGTATATCTAACGTCAAAAGGACGATATAAAATTGGTAAGACATTAGCTTTATTTATGCTTGGTTGCTTAATATCTTGCTGAGCTAAACTTACCTTCCAATCTCTAGTATCTTTACCCAATTCATATTTTACTCTTGCTTCTTCAGGATCTAGATTAGCAAAATCATTAACAACATTCCATATTTCTTCTTGACTCCATTTAATTGTTAAACTGTCACGAGCAGTAACAATCCCTACGCAGTTAGTAGGTATAATATCCGTGATTTTTTTGAATTGGTCGTATTCTTTTCTTATATCAATATCCTGACGCTTAAACAGATAAAATGGTTCATCTGGATATATTTTATTTGCATCAGTAATCATTGAACTAATATCACTCTCATCTAACCAATGATACTTACCACCAACAAGTTTCTTATTTTCAAAAACCTCACGCTTACCCCATAAATCTGCATGATAAACTGTTGCTGATTCTTGTTGACTATTTTGATATTTGACAAAAATTCCAATCGCTACACCCTGCTGAATATCAAACACATTTTGATCGACAGAATCATCAGGACAAGTCTCTTTTTTCTTGCTATTACCATGCAAATCCAAAATATAAATCTCGTCAAAAGTCTTTAACAAACTTTGACGCATTCCTCGAAAAGTTGGATTGTCTAAATAACCATGATTAGTAACAAAAGCCAAAACACCGTAGCCCGTTTGATCAATTCTCCATTGACTAAAGCGAATAAACTTCACATAATCATCATTTAACCACTTAGGATTTTTCTCTCCCAATGGCTTTCCATCGACCTCAAAATAACTATCAGTTTTCGTGTTTGAGATAATATCTTTCCCATTGAGCAAACCCTTAATCCAATCTCCCGTATTTGCCGAATGTCCAGAATAAGGCGGATTGCCAATAATCACCATTACAGGATGATCTTGTTTAACATCTTTTGCCTCTTCAGCCTCTTCTTTGATTCGAGAACCAAAACTAACCGTCTGGTCGGCAATTTGAAAAGACTCTTGCAAAGTATTTGTTAAATAAATCCGTAAACGCTCCTTAGACTGAAAATCATAGCCTGTCTCTTTAAGCAGTAACCCCAACTTCATGTGGGCGACCGTATAAGGAGCCATCAGCAACTCAAACCCAAACAAACGCGGCAACAAATGCTGACTCACATAACCCGACCACATCCCCTTCTGATTCTTGAAACCCTCATAAATATGCTCAATCACCCGATGCATAAACGTCCCCGTCCCCACCGCAGGATCAAGAATTAGTACCTTATGCATAGGTTCCGAACCCCCTCTAACTCCCCCTTGCGAAGGGGGAGAACTGGAGTCTAAACTTCCCTTTTTTAAAGGGGAAGAACTCGAATCTGTACCTCCCCCCTTTGCAAGGGGGGACTGAGGGGGGTACGGAATCTTCGTACTATCCGCCAACCCCTTCTTAATCGCAAACTTCTCCTTGAGAATATAATCCACACTCCGCACAATATACCCAACCACAGGCTCAGGCGTATAGTAGACCCCCCGTGACTCGCGCATCTTCGGATCATATTCCGCCAAGAAAGTCTCATAAAAATGCACCACAGGATCTTCACGCCGATCGCGCTTACCAAAATCACTCAAAATTGCCGACATATCCGTTTGCTGCAAAATAGTCGCCAAAGTATCCACCGCCCAAACAATGCGATCGTCCAATTCCGAACCCGCAATCTGATTAAAAATACCCCGCAAAAATGGATTAGTTTTTGGCAAGCGAAAACCCGCCGTCTCCCTTGAGAATGTACTCACCTGATCCGTATTACAACGCGCCGCAAACAAACCATAGCAAATCGTCTGAGCATACATATCCGCAAACTGCTCACCCGTCAAATCGCGAATCAACACCGCACGAAAAGATTCTAACTGTTGTCGCAACATCCCACCGCGATCGCTATCATTCAAAGCTGTATTAATCGCATCCCTAATCAACTGCGCCAAAGCTGCCATCCTCTTCGCTAAAGCTTTAGGAGTCGTGACCTGCACAACCTTAGTTAAAAGAAACTGTCGCAATAATTGATCAACCTGCACAATTCCATCAGCATCAGGCTTAATCTTTTTCTGCTTATCAAAAGTAGCTATAGAAGCCGCCAGCCGTAACTCCCCATCCACATACCAGCGAAATTCTAAATGATCCGTTAAAATCAAATTCCCCAGCGCATTGAAGTAACGCTTCATTTGATCCTTCTTCTCAAGTCCCTTTAACGAAATCCCAATATCCTTAGCCTCAAGATGTCCAATCTCTAACGCCCCCTGTCCAATCCAAAAATCTGGCGCACCACAAGCAATCCGTTTCGGCTCATTCACCGCCAAAATATTGTTATCAAAAGACTCAAGCAACTTCTTCAACGCAGGACGATAGGTATGCTCCGTCGCATTGCCCTTTTGATAAATCTGCGTCACTTCTTGCAAATAAGCTTGAATTTGATTAGTCATCGTCTTTTGAGATTGGTTAATCTTAGGATAACAGATAAAATCCTGATATTTTTAGCCCATATATCTTTACTAATCTGGCAAATCCTTTTGCGGACAGGATTAGGCTTGATGATGCTGACTGCGATCGCCTTATTTCTACAAGCTCTAAAAAAATAAAAAGCGATCAATTAATTTCTGGATCTTAAATTTCTCCAGAGATCCCAAGCGACCGCAATTAATTTCTTCTGATATTTATTTCATTGGAGCTTTGCGACAGGATAATCGCTTAACAATTGGCGTTGAGTGAGTAAATCGATCGCAGTAATTAGTAATTCCCGCTTATCGCTAATGCTAAATAAAACTTTGAGCCGATCGCAATCGGGCTGACCTAAAGGATCGAGTAAAGCGATCGCCTGTGGCATTCCTTCACCATTAGCGTCCTCTTGTAATGGTTTAAAAGTATCTTTAGCTTTCTGCCCAAATTGCATGACTATGCGATCGCCGTCAAAACTTATCTCTGCTGCTCCTATGGGTCGGCTTTCCAATTCGCCAATGATGAGTGAAATTTCGGATTGATTTGGTTGAGTTGCTCTAAGCAATAGCTCTACAGGTCGGCGAGTGGGATAGACCTGCCCACGTCGAAATAGTTGCTGATATTTCCATTGCTCTGCACTACGATCCCAATAGCGAATGGCGTAGGAATGAAATAGATAATCTTGAAGAGTCAAACCTTGACCGAGCATCAAAGCGCCATGGGCGATCGCTTCAAACGGTCTATGACTATATACTTTTCCCATCTTAAAATAATTTTCAACAAATGAACATACCGATGGAATCAGCGTACAACCACCGACTAAAAGAATCTGTTTAATATCCCCCTTGAGAATTCCTTTGTTAAATGAGCGATTGATTAATTCATCGATCCCTAATTGTATAACCCGATAAAATCCTTTTGCCTCTAATAACTTCTCTAATTGTTGGCGAGTATAGGTAACCTCGATCGCAGTTTGCGTAGTCAGATCAAAAAAGATTTCGGAAGCTATTTCTGTTTCTGAAAGTGTGATTTTAATCCGTTCCATCAAGAACTTAAGAATGCTTAAATTCGCAACTACATTTGTATCAGCAATTTCTTCCCGACTTGCTAAATAATCTTGGACTAACCATTGATCAATATCTTCACCACCGATTGTATAACCTGTCTTCGTAATTACCTCGGCTTTATGCTCTGTCCATTCATTGCGATTGACACCGATTTGCTCTCCCCATTTGGCGATATTTTCACTCTTTGGTAATCGCACCAGTGATAAATCTAATGTGCCACCACCAAAATCGATGACTAATACTAATGTACTAGGAGCGATCGCCTCATAGCCAAGAGCTGCCGCAGTTGGTTCATCCAGAATCCGAACCCGAGGCATTTGTACTGTTGGCAGATTGGGGGCAAATATATCAGTACTAGATTCCTCCAGCCATCGCAAATATTTCTCATAGGATTGGACAGGAGCGGTCAAGATTATTTCTGAAGCAAAAATTTGTTGCGATCGCAGTTCCTTTGACAGTTCTCGCAAAAACTTATTACCTAACCATTCAGGTGTGATTTTAACGCCATCCAGTGTAGGAACATAACTTGCATTTGCTACTAATCGCCGTTTGATTTGATTAAACAATCTGGGTTGAGGGCGATCTTTACCTTGATCGATAACCCGCTGTCCAATTTCGACTATTTCTGCTTGGGCATTCTGCACATATATCAACGATGGCACAAGACCATTCAATGGTGCAGGACGATTAAGATTTGCAAAGATCAAGGTCTCAGGCTGATTTGTAGCAATATTCCATCGCGCAATCACAGTGTTACTACTACCAAAATCAATGGCGATCGCATTCATCATCTTTTGTCCATCACAATCAATATTGACCATAGTTTAAGTAGCTACTCCCTTCCTAGTAAAAAATTAGAAGTTGCGGCGCTTAGCGCCGCAACGCTAATTCTTGGTTTTATATGGCTATTTCTCTGGTGGAAAGGGAGTAGCTACTTATCACTACAGCATTAAATTTTGTGCGTTGCTATACCAATCATGTGCAATCAATTCGGTATCTTTTTTAGCCATTTGATAAATATATCTTGAGTATGATTGGAAAAATTTGACAATATTTAATCCCCAAAATAATCATGAGCGGAAACGAGTCGCGCATTCAAGCCATTTATCAGATCACCAATCGCGAGCCAATGCCCAAGAAAGCACCAAAGCGCTTGGAAGAAATGTGGGCGACCGATGTGTTTACTCTGAGCAAGATGCAAGAATGTCTTCCTAAGACAGTCTTCAAATCGATCAAGAAAACGATTCTCACTGGTGAAACTCTTGATAGCTCAGTAGCTGACGCGATCGCCTTAGCGATGAAAGATTGGGCAATCTCCAAAGGCGCATTGTACTACGCCCACGTCTTTTATCCTTTGACCAACATTACTGCTGAAAAGCATGATGGCTTTATCTCAGTTCAGAGCGATGGTTCGGCGATCACCGAATTTGCAGGTAAAGTCCTTGTACAAGGTGAACCTGATGGTTCCTCATTCCCCAACGGTGGTATCCGTTCTACCTTTGAGGCTCGTGGCTATACAGCTTGGGATGTAACTAGCCCTGCTTATATCATGGAAACCGCCAATGGTTCCACCCTCTGTATTCCTACAGTTTTCGTTTCTTGGACTGGTGAAGCTCTAGACAAGAAGACTCCATTGTTGCGATCGAATGCAGCCATGAATAAAGCTGCCACCAGAGTCTTAAAACTAATGGGAGAGAAAGACATTGCTCCCCTCAACTCTAGCTGTGGTGCTGAACAAGAATATTTCTTGATCGACGCTAATTTTGCTAATGCTCGTCCCGACATTTTGCTAACTGGGCGCACCCTATTTGGCAAGCCATCAGCTAAGGGACAACAGTTTGACGACCATTACTTCGGTGCAATTCCTGAGCGTGTGCAAGTCTTCATGCAAGATGTTGAAGAGCGCTTGTATCGTCTTGGTATTCCTGCTAAAACTCGCCATAACGAAGTTGCCCCTGGACAATTTGAAATTGCGCCATTTTTTGAAGCTGCTAACGTAGCGACTGATCACCAACAAATGATCATGACTCTACTTCGTTTCACAGCAAAGAAACATGGATTTATGTGCTTACTCCATGAAAAACCATTTGCAGGCATTAATGGTTCTGGCAAGCATGTTAACTGGTCAGTTGGCAACTCTACTCAAGGTAACCTGCTTGACCCAGGTGATACGCCTCATGCCAATGCTCAGTTCTTAGTTTTCTGTGGTGCGGTCATTCGTGGGGTTCACAAATATGGTCCTCTGCTCCGATCCGTAGTAGCAACTGCTGGCAATGATCACCGCTTAGGTGCAAACGAAGCTCCTCCTGCGATTATCTCGATGTATCTTGGTTCACAACTTGAGGATGTATTCGCGCAAATTCTTCAAGGTGACCTGAAGAGTTCATCTGCCAAAGGTTCGATGAATATTGGTGTTGACACCTTGCCAATCTTGCCAAAAGATCCAGGCGATCGCAATCGTACTTCTCCTTTTGCTTTCACTGGCAACCGTTTTGAGTTCCGCGCTGTGGGTTCTAATCAATCCGTAGCTGGGCCCCTTGTCGCCATGAATACGATCCTTGCTGAGTCTCTCGACTGGATGGCTGAAAAGCTTGAAGGCGCAATGGCTAAGGGTGCTGATTTGAATGCTGCAATTACTTTAGTTCTTAAAGAAGTAATGGAACTTCATGGAGCAGTAATTTTCAATGGTAATGGCTATTCTGAAGAATGGCACAAACTCGCTGTAGAGCGTGGCTTAGCAAATCTTCGATCTACCCCTGATGCATTACCTGTTCTCAAGGAATCTTACATCGAAGAATTATTTAGCAGGGAGGGCGTTTTAACTCCTGTTGAGTTGTCTAGCCGCTTTGAGACTTATGCTGAGCAGTACATTCTCTCGATTGAAGTTGAAGCCAAGCTTGTTGTGAGCATGGTGAAAACCTTGATTTATCCTGCTGCAACCCGCTATCTTGCGGATCTCAGCAATACTTCGCTCAGCCTGAAAGAGATCGGTGTTGATTTCGACAAGGAAACCATTGAGAAAGTTGCTTCTTTAACTAAGCTTGCGATCGATGGAGTTAGCAAGCTCAGTGATGCACTAGCAAAACACGATTTTGCTACCACTGAAGATCATATGCAGTATCTCTCACATACTGTACGACCTTTGATGGATGGAATCCGTGTCTATGTTGATGCTTTGGAAGGCGAAGTAGCCGATGATCTATGGCCATTGCCTACCTACCAAGAAATGCTTTTCATTAAGTAATTTTAATTCCTGTAACCAATAAAAAAGCGGCGCAATGCGCCGCTTTTTTATTGGTTGTTATTCACGGTATAGCCATAAAACTGTAATCTCATTGTCGAGAAAAAAGCACCCTAACCACATTGGTTTTGGTGCTTTGACATTTTTTAAGGAGAAAATTTAATAACTGTAAGCGGCGTTGGTGGTGTCAAAGATGGCGATCGCACAACCCAAAAACTTAAAAGAAAAAATCAAGATTTGAAAAATATCCATTTTTAGACAAGAGAATAATTAAAGGGTTGAGACTGCATTTGCCAAAACTAAAACAGCGATCGAACCAGCGTAGAACTTGAAGATAAATCCGCCGAAGTGAAATACTGACATTGCTTTGCTCCTTTTTCCCTTAACCTTTAATGTAATTAGTATCGAGCTTTTTTAAGAGTCTGGTGGTGATGTCAGCATTGAGTTAGTTTGAATTTAATCACAGTAACTTAGTGATCGAGATCACTAAGTTACTTAAAACGGTATTGATTTTTTGTAGCTTAGGACAACTAAAACTATTCCAAATTAATAGTTAGATTGTGTAGCTTTAAAAAAAATTGAAAGTGTTGCAAAGCAACGCTTTCAAAAATTTTCTTGGTTTGGGTTTGAGTGCAAAGCGCTGTCCAAACCTAAAAGAGAGTTGCGGCGCTTTGCGCCGCAACTCTCTTTTAGGTTTGGACAGACATAACCGTATTTAAAGCGTTTTGCGCTCAAACCCTCAAGCGTGACTACACTTTAAAGAATTGGTATTAGGATAGTGAGATAACAAAAATTAGTAAATATGCAAATATCTTTAGAAAATCTATTAGAAGAACTATCTGGCATCGAAGCGATCGCAAATCCGACCCAAGTTGCTAAACTCTCAGAGGATTATTTTCATTTTAGTCCAGTGCTTGTTCCATTACTGACTGGCAAAGTTGGCGATACAGTAGTCCGACCCAAAAATGAAAGCGAGGTATTGAGAATAGCTAAAGCCTCAGTAAAATATCAAATCCCGCTCACATTGCGCGGGAGTGGGACTGGGAACTATGGACAATGCACACCGCTCAAAGGTGGCATAATTTTAGAAACTTCACGCTTACAAGAAATCAAATGGATTAAAGCTGGATTAGCTCGTGTAGAGACAGGCGTGAAACTAGCTGCACTCGACAAACAAGCTCAAGAGATTGGATGGGAATCACGTATGGTTCCATCTACTTATAGAATTGCTACGGTCGGTGGATTTATCTCTGGTGGAAGTGGCGGGATTGGCTCTGTTATGTATGGGCAATTGCGAGATCGCGGTAATTTGAGGGCTGTGCGGGTAGTCACCCTCGAAGATGAGCCGCGCATCATTGAATTGCGAGGAGATGATGTCCAAAAGGTCAATCATGCCTATGGAACTAATGGCATTATTACCGAACTGGAAGTTCCCCTTGCGCCAGCCTATGCTTGGATGGAATGCATTGTTAGCTTCACCGAATTCATGACTGCCGCCAGATTTGGGCAAGCTCTCGGCAATAGCGACGGCATCATCAAAAAGATGATTAGCGTTCATGCTGCGCCGATTCCAAGCTATTTTGCGGCTTTGCAAAGCTATATTCCGACAGGTTCTCATTGTGCTTTAGTCCTAGTCGCCGAGAGCGATCGCGAGCCATTTCTAAGCCTAGTCCAAGAATTTCATGGCGAGATTTGCTATGAGAAAAGTGCTCAAGAAGCTAGCAAAGGTATCAGTCTAGTTGAGTTCACATGGAATCACACGACCCTACATGCTCGTGTTGCCGATTCATCCCTCACTTATCTCCAGAGCCTATTTTTGAATGATCCAAAGCTAGAGCTTGTGCAGCAGATGCATGAGTATTTTGGCGATGAAGTCATCATGCATCTTGAGTTCATTAAGGTAAATGGAGTCGTCATTCCTGCGGCGATTCAGATTGTCCGTTTTACCGATAGCGATCGCCTGAATGCGATTATTGAATATCACGAATCGCAGGGTGTATTTATCGCCAATCCTCACACCTATATTCTCGAAGATGGCGGTATGAAGACAATTGATTACGAGCAACTAAACTTCAAGCGCATGGTCGATCCATACGGACTGATGAATCCAGACAAAATGAAAGCATGGCAAATGTAAAAACCCAAAAGAATGAGATGGCGCTTCGCGCCATCTCATTCTTTTGGGTTTTTACGCATTGGCGATCGCAGGCTAAACTATACATAACTTTACAATGCGATTGCTTTGGCTGCCATGACTGCAAATACTTTACTGAGAGAAAATCTTTATCCTAACGACTCCCAAGAGCAAAGTTTACCTGCGGGCGGACTAGATCCTGATCGTTTTGACTGGCAAGAGGTTTGGTATCCCGTCTTTTATATCGAAGACTTAGATAAAGCTAAACCATCGAAATTCACCTTGTTAGAGCGTGACCTAGTGATTTGGTGGGATCGTCAGACTAATGCATGGAAAGCCTTTGACGATCGCTGTCCCCATCGCCTTGTACCTCTATCGGAAGGAAGAATTGCTGAAGATGGCTTATTAGAATGTCCTTATCACGGCTGGGCTTTTAAAGGTGATGGAAGCTGCGATCGCATTCCTCAGCAACCTGAAGGAGGAACTGCCCATACCTCTAAACGTGCTTGTGTAGCATCATTACCCACTGCTGAGCGCCAAGGAATGTTATTTATTTACGCAGGAAACCCAGAAAATGCATCTCAAGTCAAAATCCCAATTATCGAGCCTCTAGAAACCGAGACGGAAAAATGGACACTGTTTGGTACATTTCGCGACTTGCCCTATGATGCACTTACTCTTTTAGAAAACGTTCTTGATGCGAGTCATCTTCCATTTACGCATCACAAGTCAGTTGGTAATCGAGCCAATGCGGCTCCCATGATACTAGAGATTCTTGAAAGCAATAAAAATGGGTTTAACGGTATATGGGAAGAGGGTCCTAGACGTGGGAAATTAGGGAAACAAGATACTACTTTTATCGCTCCTGCGACAATGTGGCATGATCTCACTTCCAAACAATTTGGTAGAACGATGACAGTGGTTTATGCTACTCCAACTCGCAAGGGGGAATGCCGTTTATTTGCCAGATTCCCTTTTCAATTCAGCTCTGCAATTCCGAGATTCTTCATTAGCATCACTCCACGTTGGTATTCACACATTGGACAGAATGGAATTCTCGAAGACGATCAAATATTTTTGCATTATCAAGAGCGATATCTTGAGCAAGCACTTGCCAAACCAGAGGTTGATGGAAATTATGCTAAAGCATTCTATCTAACGACTCCAGCAGATACCTATGTTTCTGAGCTACGGAAATGGGTAACCCGTTATGAAGCCGATCTCTTCGCTGATCAAAGATTGAAAGCTCCTTTGGCAAAAACAGTTCTTCTAGATCGTTATCATTCCCATACTTCTAAATGTGCGAGTTGTAGTCAAGCTCTACAAAATGTTCGCAAGATTAAAACGATCAGTAAAATAGTCGCAGCGATCGCATGGACAATCAGCCCCTTAATTAGCTACTTTTTTGCCCCTGCAAATTTGCTAGTGATTTTACTAAGTTCTATTCCCATGGCGATCGCGATCGCTTTATGGTTAATATGTAACAAACTAGAACAGAAGTTTATCTACGGTCAAGAAATTCCATTGCGAAATCTATAATGATCGCCACTTTAGCGTCCCACAAGAGAAGCAGAGCATTACTCTGCTCCTCTTATGGGGTTCATACGATCAGGGGAACTGCTGTGCGCCCTCGAACTTATATACTGGCGATTGCTTATCTGAGGCTAAAGGTGTCACAACGAATAGATACCTCTAGCTTATAGAAATAACTGGAGAAAACCCGATGATAAAACTCTATGGTGGTGCAAGAAGTCGCGCCTCAATCGTCAAATGGTATCTAGAAGAATTGCAAGCTCCTTATGAGCTTCAACTACTTGACATGAAAGTTGGAGAACATTTGCAGCCCGAATTCTTGGCAATTAATCCCTTTGGTAAAGTACCCGCGATCGCAGATGGTGATTTTCTACTATGGGAGTCAGGCGCAATTTTGCTGTACCTTGCCGATAAATATGCAGAGGTAAAAACATTAGAAGAAAGAGCGATCGCCTCTCAATGGGTCTTGTTTGCAAATTCTACGCTGGGTAATGGCTTATTTATCGCTGAAACTCGCGAAAAAGAAGCTCCTCGATTGCTTAGTGGCTTAAACAAGATTCTTGAAAAAAATTCTTATATTACTGGCGATTATCTCACCGTATCTGATATTGCCGTTGGCACGATTCTTGGCTATGCAATTATGATGGTGCAAATGTCCTATGCTGACTATCCTGCGATCGATGCTTACATGAAACGGATTAGCGATCGCCCAGCTTACAAAAAAGCAATTTTAGGTATTGAATAAAAAAAGGGGGAGCGCAATGCGCTCCCCCTTTTTTTATGGAAATTTAGCTAGCAGAGCCAAGCCCTACGTAGGAACCATAAAAGAATAGACCGACAACAACCAGTACGCCAGTACCAGCAACTGTGGCAACTACCCAAAGCGGAATACGTCCATTTTGAAGCATGAATTAAACCTCCAGATAAAATGATTTTATGAAATGAATTGCAAACCTAGTTGAAGAAATAACTGGAAAAAAGTAGCACAGTCACGAAAATCAGCAGTAGTCCCAAGAAGAGAGAAGTACGGTTCAACTCTACAGGTTGGCTGTTAGGATTTTTAGGAGCCATAGGAGGGTAAGAAGGTAAAAGGAAAAAGGAAAAAGTTTAGTTTAAGCAAAAGCAAAACTGAAATGAGTATCAATTAGCGGCTGATGAATTGCATAGCTGCGATCGCACCAATGAAGAATACGGTAGGAACGCCTAAACCGTGAACTGCTAGCCAACGGAAAGTGAATACAGGATATTGAACAGGTTGATTAGGATTATTGCTTGCCATAGTTATTAATTATTGGATGCGTTGATTTTGGTCGTTGATTTTGGTCGTTAAGTTTATAGCTACAAACTTAACGAAATGCTTTGAGCCAAGCGCTATTTACCCATTTGGATATCTTTGGCAGGATTGTAGCGATCAGTTACAAGAGGTGCGGTCTGACGATCTTGACTGTAATACTCGTTGGGGCGTGGTGTGCCAAATACGTCATAAGCTAAGCCTGTGCTTACAAATAGCCAACCTGCCAAAAACAACGCAGGGATGGTAAGGCTGTGGATTAGCCAATAACGAACGCTAGTAATAATGTCGGAAAATGGGCGTTCTCCAGTAGTACCTGCCATAACAGTCCTCTAAATGTGTGATGTTTAAAATCTTTATCTTAAATAATAATTTACTATTGTACATACTTGCCATCGCATAGATAAAACAATAACCCTTTCATACCAATTTACAAAAGTGGGACGACACTTCTGTGAATTGCAACCCAAACCCAGCGAGGGTTTTACAAGCACAAAAATGGCGTAGCCATTTTGTGCTTTGGTATCACTGATGTATTGTGTAAATAATTCAGGATTGTTAATTATAAGTAGACACGCTTAATTAATTGCATACCCAAGTCTGTAAGGTTGCGCACCTGCGAAGCGCAACCTTACAGGTATTCTGCAAAGTGCTGTCGCTGTCGCTAGTCTTGTTGGGACTTAAAGAAGACGAGTAGCGCCGCTACTCGTCTTCTGAGGTTTTGATTGAGCCTAAAATTAGGAACTGGAATAGATCCCCCATGCCCCACTTTTTAAGAAATTGAGTGGGATATCTTAGAGCTTTAGACCTCAGCAAGTAATTCTTACATGGTTTCTAAAAGTAAAGGTATAAACTCCCTTGATCGAGACAACCAAGCCATAAAAGTATGCAAACTAATATTAATAGTAATTTGAATACTTTTATACATTTTAACTTTATTTAATTCAACTTTAGCATCATTAAAAATACTGGCATTAAGAGCACCAACTATCTCTTTTTGTAGTCGTCCTGTTTGAGAGAAAACAGCATCATCTTTATCAATTAACATCTGTATAAGCTGTAATAAAATACTTTTCCCTGTAGCCTAAGCCACAACAAAAAGTTAGATCTTCACAATCTATATTTACACTTTTAATTTGATCTAGATTTTTAATATTAAGCTATAGCAGTCCTATATCATTTATGGATTTTTGGTTTGAGGAAGGACATCCCATAGGGATGTCCTTCCTCAAACCATTTAGGATTGCTATATATCATAAGAATTAGCTAATAGGTCAATTAGAAAATGCTAATAGAAAATGCTAAAAAATGGATAAAAGATCAATTAGAGCTTCATTTTGCTCGTCAGTACCAACAGTAATGCGTAATTTATCAGCTAGCCCTACTTGATTGAAATAGCGAACTAAAATCCCAGCCTCTTTGAGTTTTAAATAAATCTCTTCTGCATTGCTTTTAGGGGGTGTTGCCAATATAAAATTACCGTGAGATTCCAGTACTTTAAAATCAAGGTTTTTGAGATCTAAAGTAAGTTTAGTGCGCGATCGCTTAACTTTTTCAGCACAGGTCTTTTTATATTCTTGATCGTACATGGCGGCTGTCCCCATAGCGATCGCAACTGCATCAATGTTGTAGCTATCTTTAACTTTAAATAGTCCCGATAAAAGCTGAGGATTCGCAATTCCAAAACCTAGCCGTAATCCTGCCAATGAGTAACCCTTAGACAAGGTTCGTAACACAATTACGTTGTCGAATTCTTGTACTAATGACAAAGCGGAATATTCAGCAAAATCGACATAGGCTTCATCGATCGCCAAAATGCCAGAAACTTGTTGGGCTAGTTTGCGTAAATCGTCCAACGCTACTGAATGCCCCGATGGGCTGTTGGGTGAAGCAATAAAGGTCACTGCCCCATTTGCCGCTACGAGTTCATCAATTGGCAACTGAAAGTCTTCACCATAGGGAACTTCGACTATTTCCGCAGGTTGCATTGCTGACAAAGTGCGGTAAAGCACGTAGGTTGGCATCGGGTAAACAACTTTGCGATCGCAACCTTCCGCACAAGCCCGAATCAAAATATTTAAAATATCATCACTACCATTGCCAACAATTACCCAATCTTTAGGTACACCTAGTACATCACTTACGGCTCGGCAAAATTCATGGGCAAAGGGGTCAGGATAGCGTCGCAGAGAATCACTATCAATATTTTGTAAAGCAGCGATCGCCTTTGGCGAGGGCGGATAGGGATTTTCGTTAGTATTTAGCTTGATAACTTTGATGCCAGACTTGGGTTGTTCCCCAGGAACGTAACCAGTCATAGCATCAATGGCGGGGCGAAAGTAGCTCATGGGGAGAAGTAACAAGTAAAAGGTAAAAAGTAAAAATTTAGGTCAGGTCTTTTATTGTATCGCGATCATAATAAAGCCGTCTAACGTCAAAAAGTAGTGGCAGTTCATGAACTGCCACTACTTTTTGACGTTAGACAGCTTTATCACGAAATACTGGCAAAACTTCATTACAAAAAGCCTCAGTTGCCTTAGAGCGATAACGATTAGGATTACGAATTTGCAATAACATCCGTTTAATAACCACTCCATCAATACGGACTTGTTGTAAAGCCCCCATTTGCAATTCTTTTTCGATCGCTGTTATCGACAAAAATGCCGCACCTAATCCCGCCTGTACAGCATTTTTGATTGCCTCAATCGAGTTTAATTCCATCGCGATCGACAACTGACGCGGATCAACGCCACTATCTAGCAGCACGCGATCAATCGCCTTACGAATCGTTGATTGAGAGTCGAGAGTAATAAATTGCAACTTGTACAACTCCTCAATTGGTAAAGCCCCCACCTGAGCTAGCGGATGAGAAGTTGGTAGAATTAGCGCTAGTTCATCCTCAGCATAGGGTGTAATCTCTAAGGAGTCCAGTAAATCCGCAGGAATTTCTCCCCCAATAATCGCCAAGTCCACTTGTCCATTAGCAACACTCCATGCAGTTCGCCTTGTAGAATGAACATGGAGTTGAACCGAGACTTCTGGATATTTCTTGCGAAATAAGCCGATCATTTGTGGCATGAGGTAGGTTCCTGTCGTTTGACTAGCACCTATAATTAGAGTCCCACCATTTAAATTTTGTAAATCGTCAATGGCGCGACAAGTTTCTTGACAAAGGCTTAAAATGCGATCGCCATAGGAAAGTAATAACTGTCCTGCCTCCGTCAACTGTGCTCTTCTGCCCCCGCGATCAAACAAAGGCACATCTAGCTGTCGCTCTAGGTGTTGGACTTGCAAACTAACTGCGGGTTGAGACACATATAGACTATCGGCGGCGCGTTTGAAGCTACCCTCAGCAGCGATCGCCTTGAGAATGCGTAATTGGTCTAGGGTGAACGGTATGTCGATCATAGAAGCAGCGTGAGAAAATATGAGTCGGGAGGTTATTCAAGATTTTTTGAATTCAGCAGGAGTTGTGGGGATCTCCCTCACAAACCGCCGTATGCGTCCTTATTTCTACGGATTAGATACCGTATTAGATCGGACAAAGCAAGCATTAGGTCAGGGAGTACTGCAAGTTATTGAGAATGTCCCCGAAGGGTTTGAATCTTTTGAGTTTTACTTTGCAGGTCATATTGTTTTGATTTACAAGTTGACACATGGATTAGTACTACTAGTACTTACAGACAGCGACCTGAAGCTGGTTGACTACAGTCGGGGCATTACCAAAATCAAGCATCTGATCGAGACAGATACATACAACACAGTCTCACACTTTAAGCTCTTATTAGGTTCGATACCTCAGCAATCCTTGTCAAATTCACATTGGAATATAACTGCGCCAGAGGCAAATGTCCAAGAACCATCGACGATACAGAGATTAACTAGTTCTATTAATCTTCCCAATCCAGAGGCGATCGCAGATAAGACATCTCTTGGCTCAGTTAATGCAAGAGTCCAAATTGACAAACAAACAAATGCCATAGCTAGCCCAAGAGCAAATGCAATTGCAAGTAATACAAATACACAGATACAGATACAGTCAAACAAAAATAAACCTCAAACACCTCCGACAGATGCTGCCACAGCTTCCTCAAATACGCCTATAGCTACCAATAACCCTACACAAATCACCGATAGTTCTTCTAAGTTAGTATCAGCGAAAAGTGCGCCGCAAGAGTATAAGTTAGATGAACTTTTAGTTGCTTTGAACAAACTAAGTCTCTTTACGACTCAATATCTGGGGAAGGTCGTAGTTACAAATTATTGGAAATCTAGTCGTCCCGCCTCAACGTGGTTATCTGAGTTTGAAATCGATCGCAGTGGTCAAATAACACACCCAAAACAAGCCGCTATCTCCTGCGATCCTTAGCAAATTCAGCAAATTCAATCATGGGTATTTGCTTATATAAAACGTTGCAAACAAGTAATTCGTAATTTCGATCAAATGCTTGAACAAGACTGTCTTGATAGTCGCCAAAGGGAAATATTACTCTAAACCCAAATCTGTTGTGGCGGGATTTGCCCGCCACAACAGCTTTGGGTTTAGAGTAAATTGCTTACACTAACAAAATGCAATCCTTCGCATCTTGTTAGTGTAAGCAATTTTGCGGGAACTACTCCATGAACATACCTTAAATGAGCTAAACTAATCTTTGATATATAAAGGGAACAATTGTAGAGGCAAGCTAATAATGGCTAAGCGTGTAAGAATTGAGCCTATTGCCCAAGTAGCGGATATTGCAACAAACGGTGCTTTACTGTCTGGCTTAATCGGAGACGAGCTGAATATTTTAAAAGAATGTGGTGGTCGCGGAATGTGTGCGACCTGTCATGTTTATATTCAAGATGGTATGTCTTCGCTTAGTCCAATGGGTAAGCGAGAACAGCGCACTTTAGAAGTCATTACTACTTGCAAGCCAAACTCTAGACTTGCTTGTCAAGCCAAAGTGATGGGCGAAGGTATCGTGGTTGAACTTCCTGTTGGGATGTACGTCCAATCAATCCAAGACATCGAAGCTTTAATTGGACGACGTTGTGAAAAACCATTACTTAGCCCAATTACTGGTCAGACATTAGTCGAAGTTGGTCAGTTAGTTTCGAGATCAGTTGTTCGTCAACTAGAAAACACCAATTTCAGTGTCGGTGAACAATTGGCTAACACTAAAAGAGATGATATTTTTGAGTAAAAAGAAGTAGGTTAATAGTTGAGCTAAAGCAAGTTTTTCATCTGATTATTCTCAATTAGCTATTCTCAATTGCTGATTCTCAAGACTGGCTTTGCTTTAAATAATTTTTTGGATAGGAGTATTTACTTATGACTGTTGCTGTAGATCGTCCAAATAGCCCAACTAGAGCGAACAGAAAAAATAATCACTATAGTCTGCAAGATTTTTTGCAGCCTGATCTTGAGAAAGGCATCATCGAAGACTGGAATGGCTCAAGAAACATTCTGACTAGTGAAGATTTTATTATTGGGCTTCAGGAAGGATTAGAAGAGGAAGTTGGCGATGCTTCGGCTGCTGTCATGTACTCAATTGGATGTGAATGGGGACTACAAGACGCATTGTTTTTCACAAAATGGTTTGAACGCGATTTTGGACGCAGTATTCGTCAGACTAATCTGCCTTTCTTGCTAGAAACTTGGTGGTGGCCATTTACCTCACAGGGCTGGGGGCGTTGGCAAGTAGATATGAGCGATCGCAAACAAGGTTTTATGTTCATCAGCGTTTTCGACTCTGCCGTAGCTCGTAGCCTTGGCGATGTTGGTAAACCCGTTTGCCACTTATATGCGGGTTTATTCTCAGGATTTTTTACGCATCTAGTGAGTAAAGAGCTGGAATGTATTGAGATTCAGTGCTACTCAATGGGTGAGAACTATTGTAAATTCTTGCTTGGCGGCAAAAATCGTATTGATGCGGCTTCGTTCTGGCTCAATGAAGGGGCAACGACACGTGACATCGAAGGTCGGTTGCGCAATGGAGAATTTCTAAAATGAGTAGCTCAGACTGGCGTTTACAGCCATTACGCAGTTTTTGGCAAGGTGTAAATTGGGAAAATCGCGCGATCGCTCCCATAAAAAGCAACAACGGCAAAGGTGCTCAGACGTTAAGCTTGTTAATGTCGGTAAGGCAATACTTTCGGGCAATTTCTTGGACAGGAATTCCTGAGATTGCCGCTACCACACCAGAGCCGAAGCTGAGTAGTAACTCTATTGACGCAAGTAATGAAACTCTTGAAGACTTCCTTGAGGATATTTCCCAATTCTTCTAAGCGTATTAGGGCAGGCACTCTAAGCCCTTATTACTAAAACCATTAATTCTCATGACACTAGAACTATGATGCCGAAGATTCAAGAACTAATTAACCAAGCGCAAGATCGCTATCTTGCGACCGATGAGCTGGGACTAATGGAAAGTTACATTAGTTCATTGCCCGATCGCTTACAGCTTTATAAACTAATCCGCGATCGCGAAATTGATATTTTGCAGGCAGTAGCTAACCAAGTCCCAGCAGAACTGGCCAATGTAACAGATGAAGAACTAGAATCTGGGATTAAAAATTTAATCCTTGTTTTACGCTATAGCTCCATGGCAATGTTACTGAATGATGAAAATTTTTTAAAGCAAAGATTGCTGAATTGGTTAGAAGGGATTATGTCCATGCGCGATATGCGCCGACTCAATGAAACCCTCTACAAATTGCTTAATCAAGAACTAAAAAAACAGTTTAGTTCTACTCAGCTTTTGCTAATCCAGCCTTTGATTACCGCCGCCCAAGTCACGCTAATCTATTAGAGACAAACTGTTATGATTTCTGTCGCTGATCTCATCAAGGAAAACCGCATCCCTTCTAACTTCTTTGACTATAACGCCTATGTCAAAGGGGATCTAGAAATTGGGCTGCTAGAAAATCGACGAGGAGATCGCCTTATTGCAGTTCCTGACACATTAATATCGTCACTTTATGCAGGTTTAGCCAAGGAAACAGGTCAAGCTTCGAGACTAGTTTTGTTTAACTGCGGCAAGTGGTGGGGGAAAAACTTTTATACGCGCTTTACTGAATCTCTTGAGGAATATTACTCACAATCACTTGCTGAGATGGATATGATCACGTTCATTCAAAGCTTGAAGGAATGTTGGTTGACCCATGGCTGGGGTAAGTTTGAGTTCGATCCTCAACACCAAGCTCAAGGATTCATTTTGGTTAAAACTTATAACTCTCCCTATGTGCAGGTGATCGCTGGCAACACTTTGCCAACAGGGTATTTAGAGGCAGGTATTCTTACGTCTTTCTTCACGAGACTAACAGGGCGTGAATTATTGGCAGTACAGACAGCCTGTGAATCTCTAGGCGCTAGTTATAATACTTATATCATCGGCTTACCTGAAAGACTGCAAATCGTTGATTCATTTCTTGCTGAAGGTTTAGCACACGAGACAATTTTGCAACGAGTGCTTAAATAAAGCTTAAATAAAAAATAGACTCGCTTTGCGAGTCTATTTTTTATTTTTTGGTATTTGTTTTTGTAGGTTCTTGATTAGCTTTGACTAGTTGCTGCTGTGATTTCCACGCGCCCCTTAAATGTCCAAAGTTAGTCTTAAACTCTTCAGCTCCCCACCAGCTACCTAAGCGCCCCTCATCCCAAGATGCGGAAATAGCTCCATAGCTAAGCCCTACAACTCCTATGCCTAGAAACAACATACTCAATAGAACAACTGCTGAAGTTGGTAAATCGACTATATGTTTGCTTACAAGAAAATAGCTAACAATAAATGTTGTTAATCCCAATCCTGTCGGAATACCACAGAATAAGGCTGCACGCCGCACAATGCGACGATTGACCTCTTCAGGTATCCCTAGAGAATCACTACGCTTTGAATTTGAGTTGGTATTGATAGTACTTTTCTGAGCAGTTTTTAACGTATTAACAGGAGCAGAAGGGGTCTTTTTGGATTCCTTAAACTCTTTTGTTTTTCTACTACGATTATTTGGCTCGAAGGGAATACGTTCTGGGGTTGGTTTACTCACTTTTACTCCTTCCTTTGGCTATAAGACCCCAAGACATGTGCCACCTGCTACGCGGGAGGTACATGTCTTGGCTCTGGTTTTTTAATTATGCCGAGGTACTTACGGTGTGAAGCGATCGCATTTAGACTCTTACGCCTAGCCTCTTACGCCGAGACTTTGGATCAGCTGTTTGTAATGAGCGCGATCTTGGTTGCGAACGTAGGCAAGTAAGCGCTTACGTTGACCAATGATTTTCAGCAAACTACGACGAGATGAAAAATCTTTAGGATGTAACTTCAGATGAGTAGTCAACTGGGTGACGCGCTCGGTTAATAATGCAACTTGAACATCTGAAGAGCCAGTGTCTGTGGGGTGCTTTTGATATTCGGAAAAGATTTCGAGCTTGCGTTCTTGCAACAGTGCCATGATAAAAACTTTAAACGTGTTTTGAGGTGTACGTGACATAAACTCGACACTAAATGCGAAATTCAATGAATTTAGGCGTTTCGGTGCGAGCTTCCCAACCTCACGATTGGGCATTCCTAGTTACTTCCAGTTCTGGGATTTTGCCACTTATCCAGAGAAATATATTTACTTACTCTTGGATAGTTCGACTGCATAGGCGGTTTCCTTTTCTCAGTAGTCTCTGAGTACATTATTATGGCGATCGCCATATTTTCTGAAGGCGTTAGCTTTTAGACAAACTAGCTTAACATGTTGACCGCATATTTTTGTATACAAAAGGATAGGTTTTGAAAGCGTTGCGAAGCAACGCTTTCAAAACCTATCTTGGTTTGGGTTTGAGCGCAAAGTGCTGTAATAAATAAGGCAATGCAAAGCATCAACTTATTTTATTAATGGGCTGAGCCATTGCCATGATATTTATCGGTGTCGTAGAAACCATTACGAGTGCCAAAAAACAAACAGCTAACGGTAAACACAATGGTCATGATCGGCAGAATTAATTTAAGATCGAGCATATTTTGAGATATTTAGATAAAGTGACACAGATTTTCATATCTTAAACCATAAAAATATTTAGCAGGTAACCGATATTAGCTTTCTTTCTGATAGAAGTTTAAGTCGCGACTGCCAACTAATTTGAGTCTGCCAACCTTAAAGCCATCAGTTAAAGTCAGATATTTCCGATCTTCAGAAAGTTTCCATCCAGAAGTTTTGTACTCAACTGAATGTCCACGTTTCTTGAATTTCGGATACCCTTTTTTGCCTGATACTTTCTTTTTGCAGTTATCAAAAAATCTGGCAATACCAGACCACGCTCTTTCAGCGCTTGATTGTCTTGCTTGGGAATTTAATTTATTTGCAAAATCAAAATCTTTGGCAAGCACAGCCATGAACTTATTGAGGTCATATCTGCCTGTGTCGCGATTATCTATCCAGTACCTCAAAGCCTTGTTACGACAAAACAGAGCAGTACGGATAGCCTCGTCTATGATGTTGTACTGCTCTGTTTTGCCTTTTAATTTTGCTTCGAGAACTAACATGGATTTATCTAATCTTATGTAGTATATTCTAACATAAGATTAGGCGCTTGATACAATTAATATAAAGCCGTGCTGGAAGCACGGGGTTTTAAACCCATTTTTTCGATAAAATGTCTAAAACAGAGATGTGGCGATTCTCACCGCATCTCTGTTTTGGGCTTTTGACTAATCTAGTTATTACTACCGCCTGTGTTATCAGTACTATCACTATTGGTAGGACGATAACTTTGTTCAAAGGCGTAACGTACAATTTGCGAACGATTCTCCAGATTCAGCTTAGTCATAATGCTGCTAAGGTGAGTTTGTACAGTCCTCGGACTGATCTGTAACCGTTTGCCAATTTCTTTGTTTGTAAAGCCTTGGACAACTTGCCAGAAAACTCTCTCTTCAGAAGGGGTAAGCGTAGTGCGAGAAACAGGAGCTGTAGGCTGCTGAAATAAGCGCATGTACTCAGTAGTAGGGCGATGAGGTTCGCGTTTATGTGGTGAGAAGAAATCTATATCAGTTTTGCCAATGGTCATGCGATCGCCACTTTTTAACAAAATGGGAAAGGTAATTCTCTGTCCACGCATAAAGGAACCGTTGCGGCTACCAAAATCGACAAGGTAGAAGCTGCCAGACTCATTATTATTGCTGCGATTCTTGGGATCTCCTTTCATAGAAGACTCGAAGCCTTCATTTTTAGACGCTCCCACGATTTGCAATGTGGCGTGGTAGCGTGAGACCCATTTATCTGTCAATACAATTGAATTGTCATAGCCTCTACCAATTGTCCAGAAATCTGCATTTGTAAGTGGAATCATCTGCTGCCCCTCATCTGCATGAACGATCAGATAGGGGTGTGGGTGTAGAAGTGTCACTGAACTATTAGACAACTTTGTTGTGTGCATCTCAATCAATTGCCAATATAACTTATTTATATATTGTGAGACGAGTTTAATAAATTTTGAGTTCCTTTTTTGGATTCATGACTTTTACTGACATATTCTGTCACGACTTCTTTTGACATTAATTTTCTGGAATTAAATTAAGTTGAGGGTTGCTATACTCACTACAAGTAAATATAGGTCCTCAAAAACTGTACTGTCCGCACAGAGGACGGTACAGTTTTTTACTCTGTTTTTTAGCTATGCTAAGGTACTTAAAGAAATTAAGGAAATGAAGCATAGGCTACTTTTCTCTAGCCATTACAAATCTTAAAAATCCTATGAGTTCTTGTTAAAAAAACATGATTTGGATCGTGATCGCCATACAGTTAATACTTAGCGCAGGGCTGCTGTGGGCTTCATGGCAAGTCTGGATACTTCGCAACGCGCTCCAATCAACAGTAAAAACTGTAGATGGCTGGACAGAAGCTTGTGAAAATGGCTTACAAGGATCAACCCCTAACCTTGAAGTTGCTCGTGGTGGAGTCGGCTCGACGCGCAAGCAATATCAAATATTGCAAAGTCAGTTAGAAAAAATTCGGAAGTCATTGTCTGTACTTGTGCGTGGTGTATCCTTTTTAGGGAGTCGGTGGCAACAGTCACAGAAAGGTGCACCAAAGGGTGTGTCAAACTCTCCAAATAATAAACCAAACGGCAAAAACAAAGGGTCGTCATGGAGCAAGTCGTCAGGGAGCAAGCAAAATGTCAAACGGCGCAGGTAAATTTTTCGGTGGATTGATCGTAGGTACTGCGATCGGAGCAGTAGCGGGCGTATTATTTGCGCCGAGATCAGGCAAGGAAACTCGTCAAGTTTTGAAGCGCTCGGCTCAAGATTTGCCTCAACTAGCCGAAGAATTAGGTTCTAATGTGCAGTATCAAGCAGATCGCTTTACTGAGCAGGCGCAACGCACTATTGATGAGACGTTAGTCCGTCTACAGGAGGCGATCGCTACAGGACAAGAAGCAAGTCGCAAGCTACAGGAGGAACTAGCGCTATCAATGGGTGGTTCGCCAAATAGTGCGATCGGTGAAGGTGACCATGCTAATGAAGATGAAGAATAAATCCTTAAAACAGTCTTGAAAAAGTAAACACCTATAGGAAATTATGTCAGAAGCGATCTTTCTGCTAGGTTTGTCATTTTTATTGGTGGTCGTTTGTCTGACGATTCTTTTGCTAACGGCAATCCCTGCTTTTCAGGAATTGGCAAAAGCTGCCAGTAGTATCATCCGCCTAGCTGACACCTTAACGCGGGAGCTACCTGCGACACTCGAAGCAATTCGGATGACTGGGCTAGAGCTAAGTGAGTTAAGCGATGAACTTAACCAAGGGGCAAAAAGTGCTGGCGAGGCTGTAAAACAGGTAAATGATGGAATCAAGGGTGTACGCCAAGGCGCATCTAATGCGTCGATTGCAACTAAAAGTGCATTTGCTGGCTTAAAAGCTGGATTAAAATCCCTCGGTCGTCCTCGCCGTCAAAAGCGAGCTCCTTCAGACTCATATCCAGAAAACTTACGATCCAGTAACCTACCTTCCGAAGACTTAGGTGAAAGCGAAGATAATGTGACAAGACAAAATCGGCTAGTTACCCCTGATGAAATTCGCTCTGAGGGCTTTATGGGAGATTTAACCCCAGAAGAAGATTAAAAAAATTGGTGCATTACTGCACCAATTTTTTTTAATGTTGACAGCGATCGCAGACACCATTAACGGTTACCTCATAGCTATCCACTTTTAAACCTGCACGAAGTTTACGAAAACTTAAACCTTCAAAGGCATCCCACTCAATATCCTCAATCCTGCCGCAACATCTGCACCGAAAATGATGATGTGGCTCTACATTGGCATCATAGCGACATACACCCTGCTCCAATAAAACTTCTCGCACTAAGCCAGCATCACGTAAAGTCTGGAGCGAAAGGTAAACGGTTGCCTGAGAAGAAGTTGGTGCATCTTGGTTTAAATCACTTAGGATTTGGTCAGCGGTTGGATGATCTAGACGCTCAAGTAAATTTGCATATACGGCAAAACGTTGTGGCGTAACTCGCAACCCCTTAGATTTCAAGATTTGCACAACCCGATCTGCTTGCTTTTGCATATAAACTTACTCCTGATTTCCGCTAAATTTTTTCGTAAAGTTCTTGCAGACTAAATTTACAGTTTTAAGAATTTAGTAATCTGCTCTTTAAGATAGGAAAATTTAACTAAAAGATTTTAAATAAAAATTTCACAAGTAGTACGCATGTTTACTTGCTTGATTGGTCAATATAACATTTCTATCTAAGAACTACAAATTTATTAAACTTTTTAAAATAATTGAGTAGTTATGGGTATTGACTAACTTCTAAATAAGAACTATTCTTAAAAGTGCTCAGAATAAGTATTTACCGCAAGAGAAAAATATGGCAGTTATTGAAACCGTACCAAGCGTTGTTTTTAAGACTCGTGTACGTGATGAATCTGTTGAAAGCCCTAATCCATATCGTTGGGAAGACAAAACTACTCAAGATCTTTTTGCTGGCAAAAAAGTAGTAGTTTTCTCTCTACCTGGTGCATTTACTCCTACCTGCTCATCCAATCACCTACCTCGTTATGAAGAGCTTTATGAAGAATTTAAAGCTCTAGGCGTTGATTCAGTTATTTGTATCTCAGTTAACGACGCTTTCGTTATGTTCAAATGGGGCAAGGAAATCGGTTCTAAGAATGTATTCTTGCTTCCTGATGGTGCTGGTGAGTTCACCCGCAAGATGGGTATGCTTGTTGACAAATCGAATATTGGCTTTGGTCTCCGTTCTTGGCGCTACTCAATGCTGGTTAACGACTGTAAGATCGAGAAGATTTTCGTAGAACCTGGCTTTGCTGATAACGCTGGTAGTGATCCTTTTGAAGTATCTGATGCTGACACAATGTTGGCTTACTTGAAGGGATCTGAAGCTACAGGTGTGTCTGCTCCTCGTTTAGCATTTATTGGTTAAAGCTCTATTCCAAAAGATAAATAATTTTTTAAAAGAATTGCTTTATAGGTCTTTTAAAAAATTATTTATCCATTACTTGTAAATTTGCACTGCCATGAAACTCTCTAGCAAAAATCTTAATGAACGGATTGATACCCTCTACGATGCGATCGTGGTTGGTGGTGGTATGGGCGGTCTATCGGCGGCGATCTATCTAGCTCGTTATGGATTGAAGTGTCTAGTGATCGAAAAGGGAAAAGGGCGATCGCTATGGATGCAAGATTTGCGTAACTATGTCGGGCTCGATCCTCACACTCCAGGGCGAGATATCTTAAATCATGGAACCAAAACGTCGTTAGATTGGGGAGCTGATCATCTGCGTGGTTATGTCGAAGAAGTAACTGATGAAGGCGAAACTTTTGCTGTAAAAGTAAAAGTTGGTAAGCAGAATAGTATTTATCCTGTATTTCACAGTAAGTATGTGATTGCGGCTTCTGGAATTATGGACAATTTGCCTCAGCTTGAAAACATGCAAAATGTCTATGATTATGCTGGCTATACGCTTCATGTCTGCATGATTTGTGATGGCTATGACATGTGGGATCAGAAAGCCGTTTTGATTGCGAACACAGAATCTCAGATCGGTGCGGCTTTTGTTCTGAACTGGTTCACACCCTATATTTCCGTTCTAACTCATGGCTTATGTACAGTCAGCGACACAATGAAACAGAAGCTTGCTGACCATGGTTATCCATTGTATGAAGCTCCGATCGCTAAGTTCTTAGGAGAAAATCATCAGCTTAGTGGTGTCGAACTTACCGATGGTACTGTTGTCGAAGCAACAACTGGTTTGGTCGGCATGGGTTCTGTCTATCACAATCATTACCTTAAAGGTATTGAGGGTCTGGAATGGGATGGGCAGAATTTGGTCACCAATGAGATGGCTAAAACTAGCCACGATCGCCTTTTTGCCTTAGGCGATTTGAAAAAGGGATTGAATCAAGTTTCGATCGCAGTTGCTGATGGCACTGTTGCAGCAACCCAAATTTGGCGAAATATTCGTCGTGCTAGTCCTCCTCGTAAGTGGGAAGAGAACATCAAAGTTCCAGTTTCAGTCTAAACAAAGAAGCCTCGCATAGCGAGGCTTCTTTGTTTAGGTTCCAAACGAGCGATCGCCTGCATCACCTAACCCAGGAACAATCCATCCTTTCTCGTTCACAACTTCGTCAATACAGCCTGAATAGATCTGTACCGCAGGAAATTGTTGATTGATTAGTTGTAATGCTGGCGGAGCACATAGAGCATTAATAATCCGGATTAAGGAAGCATCGGCTCCTCGTTCTGTCAGCATTTTGAGGGTTGTAATAATCGATCCACCTGTTGCCATCATTGGCTCGACAATAAAAATATGTGTTTGAGGTTCAAATCTCTCTGGCAAACGATTGAGATAACAACTAGCTTCAAGGGTTTCTTCATTACGTATTAATCCAAGATGATAAACATTTGCCGTTGGCAATAGATTTTGGCATCCTTCCAACATTGATAAGCCTGCCCGCAAAATCGGTACAAAAACCAAAGGGATAGAACCATCGATCAACTGTCCTGATGCGTTTCCCAATGGAGTTTCTATATTTACTTCTTGTACAGGTAGAAATTCTCGAACAGCCTCATAAGTAAGCCATTTACCCATTTCGCTCATCGCAGTACGGAATAAGGGAACTGGTGTATGTTTCTCCCTTGCGATCGTGAGCCAGTGACGAATAACAGGATGAGGAGGAACATATACACGCAATTGAGAAGCCATTTATTTGCTTTGGTATTCTGAGTTTGAATGTTAATTTATACAGCGTTTTAGCCTGTATAAATTAACATCCTACAGCGCTTTGGGTTTCAGTTCTATAAATTTAACTGAAGATAGGAGCTAACGACACTTTGCGCTCAAGCCCAAACTAAGAAATTTTTTAAAAGCGTTGTAAAGCAACACTTTTAAAAAATTTCTTGTGATTTGGTTGTCCGATAATTGTTGTAAATTTTAGCTTTGTCTATAGTACTAAGGATGATGATTTTGCTTAATAAATCCCAAAAGAAAGGGATGGCAGTGCAAAGCATCACTGTCCTTTTCTTTTGGGATTTAGCCAAATAGCTAATTGCTAAAAAGCAACTTTCAATTTACAATTCCTAAGTATCCATATTTAAGTCAGCTATTTAGGACAATTTAATGAAAAAATGTTTTTTGCGGAATCTAGCGATCGCGGCTAGTTTGTCGGTTGCAGCAGTTTCATGTACTCCTAGCTCCCCATCCCCAAACAACACTAAATCCGCCGCAACTTCTAGCCCAACCACCGCAGCTTCACCTACTGTTGCCTCAACACCTTCTCCTTCACCTACTGTTGCCTCAACACCTTCTCCTTCACCTACTGCAACTGCAACTGCAACTGCTAAACCTAATGCAACAGCGTCTCCTAGTGCTGAAAAGCCTGCTGATACAATAAGGATTGCAGTTGTGAACAACAGCGGAAAAACTTTGAAGTCTGTCTTTATGTCTGCACCAAAAAAAGAAGAATGGGGACAGAATGAGCTTACCAGCCCTATTAAGGATCGCGAAAAAGCTGATTTTGAGTGGAAACGTTCAGATTATAAAGGTGATGATGCTGGCTGTATTTTCGATATTAGAGCTGAATATGATGATGGAACATTTGCCGAGCTAGATCCAATTGATGTTTGTAAGACCCCTGCGATTAACTTGAAATAAAACACTTAATCTTCCTATGAGGAGATTTAAAACTCTTACTAGTTATATAGCAGTAAAAGAGAGCGTTAAGACATAACCCCCAAGCGTTGCAAAGCAACGCTTGGGGGTTATGTCTTACTGTGTTTTGGTATAACAGAAGATATTAGATTTTATCTTTTGCTTCTCTTATAATGCGATTGCCCTGTAAAATATTATTGATTTGATTGAGAACTTCAAAATCTTCTTCAGGTAGGTTCTTAGTTGCTGAAGGTTGCGGATTCTTTTCTAAAAAGCTAAAAGCTTGACGAAACTCGGTGGGTGTGGCGGCGATCGCATTGTCAAAATGGCAAGGAACAATCCGCACAAAATTCCAACTAGCAACTTTATCTGCCCATGCAATTACTGTTTGCGGATCACGATTGAGAATGAGAGTCTGCAAGATTGGCGCAACGAAAATGCGTCCATTGCCGCGTAGAGATTCAAAGGATTGATACCAGTTATACTTCCAGCGAAAAGGGTACAGACCGAACAAGGCTTTGCGCGATCGCTCTGGAGCTTTGGTAATATCTAGTAAAGCTTGAAAAAAGGAAACAGTTCCCAAAACTTGGGGACGAAAATAGAACAGAAATAAAGCCGTTCTTTGCCAACCGCGAATCCGATTTACTTCTGTATCGACAATTGGTTCATCCGCACCATCTCTAGAGTGGAATAGCAAGGGATAGGGATCGATTTGTAAGATTTCTGGCGGCTTTTCGGGAACAGACATGATCGTATCAGTCACTAAAAGAGTCTGCGATCGCTTATCAAATAGTGCTACCTCCGCAAATTTTCCTAATCCCAATTCAATCGAACCTAAAACTGCATAGTCAAACTGATCGGCAAAGGGAGCCTTTGAGCTATCCTCGGATAACAGCGATGTACGTCCCCAAGGTAAACCTAACCAACTAAGCGGCAAATTGAAAGGGAAGCTCCACTGGTGCGGTGAGACATAAACGTGAGCCTTGGGAAACTGCCGTGCAAATGGACCCACAAAAACCTTATGCTCAATTCCTGATACCGTGGGCAAAATGATGTATTTGATATCGCCATGCTCAGCGACCAATTCATTTACGAGGCGAATACATTCAGGAGTCGGAGCAACGGGCGCATATACCAACAGTCCACCAGCCGCTAGTTTCACTACCGTCATGCTAATTGGTACAACTACATAAAAAATCCCCTGAATCTGCTCGAAAGTCCAGATGGCATCTTTGACAATTTCTTTGCGAATAGTGCGTCTCTGACCATAGGGATAAAGCGGCACGACCTGCCAAAATTTCCACGACCAGTCCTTTGGGCTGCTTGGCTCATGCTCAGACTTGTGATGTGTTGCTTGGGCAGTCATTAACCTCGCTCTCAGTACGCATACTATTTACAGTGCAAATATCATAATGCGATCGCTATCACCAATCAAACTTTCATTAAATAATCGCATGTTTTGCGTAAGCTACAAGTACATCGGTTTAATAACTGATGTTACGTGGAAGTTTCTAAGACCCTCACCTCTAGCCCCTCTCCCAAAGGGAGAGGGGCTAGAGGTGAGGGCAATCTTCATTCCACGTAACATCAGTTAATAAACCCAAAGAAGCTGATTTGCCCGCTTCGCGGGCAAATCAGCTTCTTTGGGTTTTTAGTTGTCAAAACAGGAATGGTAGGACTCGAACCTACACAGATCGATTTAGAAGATCGATGCCCCTCCATTAGGCGACATTCCCAAATAAAAATAGAGAGTGTGCGTTGCACGCTCTCTATTTTTAAAGCAAGCGCTTTGCTTCGCATAGCAGTCCTGTTTCAGGATGAACATAAAATTCGTCATACCTTCTACCAAAACAGCCATCACCAAGGTAGCGAGGTTGATATGGCTTACGACAGGGCTTGCCATCGACGATTTCGACATAGCGTTCCACGTACTGCCAGAGATGCGTAACTACATGCTGTCCAGTCACAGTTCTTTGGTCTAGGCGATCGCATAGTTCGCTATACACCAAATCCCAAGGTTGACCGACATGCGATCGCAAAAATCGCCGTAATGGAGCCAGATGATCTGAGAAATATTTGGTTTTCTGTCTCACCTTGATTAAGTAGGGACTGAGTAAACCATCTTCGCTAGCTTCAAGGGTTAAGCGATCGAATTTCTTGCGCTCACCTTTTAATCGGCGAGAGCTTTGTCTCAATCCACCACGCGGACGTTCGATCACAATTTCTTCTAGGCGATGTTCGCTCATAATCTCAAATATCTAATAACGGAGTGCTGAATGTTGATGATGACGTAGAGAAATTTCAATGAATGGGATAAGTAAAAATTAGGACTTACGCAAAAAATCTCGAGACTCTTATTCCATCGTAAGGGCAATTCATGAATTGCCCTTACGATGGAATAAGTCCTAATCTTTCCACATGTCAATTTGCAAATGTCAAGGTAGACTCGCTGATCTTCCAGAGTTTGTGCAAATAGAACTCAACGCGATCTCCTAAAGCAGTCACCAGAGTTCCTTCCTCAGCACAAAGATCGCTAGAGATCCAAGTGCCGCTGAAGCAAACTTCAACATAGCGATCGTCAACCCTATCAACACTAAGCTTATTAGAGAGGCGATCGGACATGACAGACTTTAGTAACAATAAATCCACAACATCCGCAGTTAATAGAAATGCTGCTCGACTGGATTCGATATGAATTGACAAGCCAGAACGCAAGCCGAGCAACATCCGATTGGTGACGAACTCCTCTAAGGAGATATCTAATCTCTCTAAATGTAGTCCAGCTTCAGTGTAAGTGAGTTTCAACTTTGGGATTGATTCTCCAGAATATATCAATCTAAATAGGAGACGATTTTCAAGTTGTCTAGGACAACTTGAAAATCGCTATATGGATCGCTATCCACTGTTTATTTCTTGTTGCGATCGCCAGAATTGTTCGGCAAAGGCAACGGTAGGATGCATCGGGGCTTTGGGCTTAGTTCGCAAAGTCATATTGGCTTCGTGAGGCGTGTGAAACTCTTGCTAGGATTGGTTTTTGGTTTTCCAATGAGTATGTACTCATTGGAAAACCTCTATAAAAAAATGCCCCCACTTTCTTCGGTGTGAAAGCGGGGGCGAAAGACTTAATTGTCTAATCGTTATGTGGGTACGGCGATCTGCCGATACCTCCCGCTTGGGTATGTCTCTGGATTAATTGCACTAATAAATCGGCTGATGCTGGTGAGAGCATCTCTCCTCGATCCTTTTTTGACTGAATGGTTGGGAGATTTTAAGTTCCTGCGATCGCCAGAAATATCACCGTAAATATCGCCACAAATCCCAATTGAATCTCTGTCCAAAATGGTCATCACAAAGCCAGATATTTCCAAGATATTGGCTCGCTGCCAAACTTGGGGATATCCGATCTGATGCTGACCGATGGACAAATAGGATTTCATAGGAATGTACTTGGAATTTCTTAGATAGTCATACTACACTTGTAGTATAAACATAGATATCTAAGTTTGTAAACTAACTAGGAGAAATATTTATGCAGACACTACATCAAAGCCCTGCAACTACCGAGATGGAAGTTACCAGTATTCGCCTAGAGCGAGAGTTAAAGGAAAAGCTCAAGGAACTTGCTGGAGGACAAGGCTATCAGGCTCTCATCCGTGGTGTTCTCTGGGATTACATTGATCAGAGGCAACCCTTACCGACACAAAAGCGGATATCCCTAGAACAAATTCGCGCCAGTGTCACCGCAACAGCTCAGCGAGATGAATCTTGCGCCCTCACTGGTAAATCGATCCGATCGCAAGAATCGATGCTTTTAGGCTTAACCACTAATGGCGATTGGGTTCCTCTCAGTGTGGGTAGTTTGTAAATACTAATTGAAATTTCGCAATAACGACTCGAAATCCTAATTTTATATGTAGGTGCAAATTCATAAATTGCACCTACATTTTATTTCTTGTTTCAGAATCATCTCTAAGTCTTTTATAAAAATCACTGATAATCTTGAGGATTTAGTACGGTGTCGTACAAACCAATATTTTCGCCTGCATGCCTATTAAATCCCACATATTCCAAACTTGCATCTTCATAACGCTTAAATTTGTAAACTGCATCATTCATCAAGGCACTATTGAATACACCCAGACTCACCAATAACTCAAAATCCCTAACAATTAACCCTGTTACCTTTTTAAATAGGGCTGGTTCGAGTTGGGTGATCACATCTCTGAGGCTTCTTTCACGGTAATCGGTGAGATACATAAACACAGGAATGCGGGTCGCAAATTTAATTAATTTTTCCTGAATTTGTTTACGCATACTCTTGTACTCTTTTTCCGCCTCGGTAAGTTCTTTCTTTTCTTCTTTAGTTAAATCCCTTTTGTTGGCTTCTTTTTTCGCTTTTTTGACCGCATCGGTTTTATTGATGATCGTTTCGATATCTTGATTGAGGTTACGAAAGCCTTCGATATTCATGAGAGCTTGCATCGCTTCTTCATTTTTCATTAATCTTTCTAAAGTATTGTTATCGACATTTACCAATAAGGCACTTTCCCAACGTCTGGCTAGTAAGGTTGCAGTTGTGCCACTCATCGCCATATCAAGGATTCCTGCGGCATCGACTTGCTTCATGGAACTACCGTCATAGGCAAGCACAGGCAAGAAATGAATAAATTCTTCAACTTTTTTCTCTGGATTCGATTCATCGACATTTAATCGGCAACTGTAATCGGCTATCTGTCTAAGGGCGCGATCGGGCGCGAAATCAAAAACGTAGCATTCTTGTTTGATGATTTCTTCTTGATTTGGAGATGTGCTATCAGGATTTTTTATTACCCAAGGGGTTTGGACGCGAAAGGCGGCTTGGAAATAGGTTTCAGGACTAGAGGAATTTCGCAGCATAAAGATTCCTGTCCAAGGCTTGACGGATACGCCTGTGGTGAGTTTACCGCAGGATAGGGTGATGGATTTCGTTCTCAAGGGGTTATCCATTGCTTGTAAAACGGGTGGTAATGCCTCTACGCCAATTCCTGCGCTAGTGCCTGCGGCGACAATAATTTTGTAATCGTGATAGAACTTGTTTTGCTTTTGGGCTAACAGGTTTCGCATGGCATGACAGGAGGCGACGGTGGGTAGAAACCAGAAGGTATGGGAGAGAATATTGAGCAATCTGGTATCGGAATAGGGCATAGGCGGCTTCTTGGCTCCGAGTTTGAGGTTGTCGATCGCTGTTTCCAGATGATTTCCCCTAATCAAATCAACCCATTTCTGAACTTCATTCTCATAGGCAAATTTGGCATTTTTGTCATTGCCTGTAGCCGAGAAAAATACATTCAAATCAAATTCGTTAAACTCGCCTTTCATGGCAATCTCGCGGATCGAGTCGGGTAACTGATAGGTGAGCATCACCATACGCGGCAGGGCTGCATAAGGATTATTTTCGCTTGCCCCCTGAGAAGCAAATAACTCCTTAGCTCTCTGCTCATCGGAATATGTCCAGTTATAGATTTGCTCTTCGATAAATTCACCAGAGGCGATCGCTCTGAATGGTGTGCCTGACAAATACAAATAGGCGTTAGTGGTAATCGGAATAATGCTTTCATCGAAATAATCGATCCCCTCACCTTCGCCAAACTCTAGTTCTTTCTTTCCTTCTGCTTCAAAGAGTTCCTTGGCATTGTCGCGCCATGCCCCGTAATGGTATTCATCAAATACAACACAATCCCAATTGGTTAAATGCACCCATTCATTTTTGGCTTTGATGCCTCCTGCGCTATTTTTGCCTAGATAATCCTGAAATGAACCGAAGCAAACTAAGGGTTTATTTTTGTCGGCATTCTCAAACTCTAAACCGTTACGTGAGATAAATTGCCAGCCTGCAAAATCAATATGCGATTCTAAATCCTCTTGCCATGCACTTTGGACTGCGGGTTTAAAGGTGAGGACAAGAATTTTTGTCCAGCCCATTTTTTTGGCGAGTTGATAGGTGGCAAAGGTTTTGCCGAAGCGCATTTTCGCATTCCAGAGGAAGTGTGGTGTTTTGTCGGAATTCTCTTGTGTAAAGCTATCGAAATAGGCGATCGCTTTATCTACTGCTTCTTGCTGTTCAGGACGCATCCCAAAATCAAGGGTGCGATTTTCGACATTTTCTGCACCATTTTTAATGGCTAATATGGCAGCTTTGACATCTTTAGAGGTGCATTGAAACCATTCGCCATCAGGATTTTTAAAGCCTTGTTTGCGGAGATAGCGATGTACGTCATGGTCACTAAAGGCACTGCCATTTTTATGAATTGCGGAATAAACTGCTGATTCTTCGAGCAGTATTTTGTAAGGTGATTCCCCTGGGCGAATAACGGGATATTGTTCGGCAACACGGGTTTTAGCATCTCTGGTGGTGTAGCCAATTTTGAGGAGTCCTTTGTATTGAGGATGGGTGTCTTTGTAGGCGTAAATTGTGGGCTTAATTTCGGGTCTGGGTGGGAAGAATTCGTTATTCATAATATGCGCTTACCCAGCAATTTTTTGAATGTATAATTGAGTAGTATCTATTATAAAGATGATAACTATGTCTCTTTTATCTGAACAAATTTTTCAAACTTTAGAAATATTGCCAACAGAAGACCAGCAGCAGGTTTTAAGTTTTGTGGAGTTTCTTTGGACAAAGAGACAAGCATCTATTGCTAGTCCTTTGAAAACTACTCCCAAATCTTTTTTTGATGTTGCTCAAAACTTAATAGGCGCAGGTGAAGGTTCTGGTGACATTTCCACGAATCCCGATTATATGAAAGGTTATGGTCAATAATGCAGAGTCAGGTAATTGTTGATACGGGAGTACTGATTGCGTTAATCGATCGCTTAGATAATCACCACAATTGGGTTGTCAATCAGTTAAAACAAATTACGCCGCCATTGCTGACTTGTGAGGCAGTTATTTCAGAAACTTGGTTTCTATTGCAAAGAGTCAGAAATGGACGGGAGACACTTATTCAATTGCTGACTCAAAAATTTGTTGTAGTTCAGTTTGATTTTGATTTGGAGTTAGAGACGGTAATATCACTATTAAATCGATATCAATCAGTACCAGTTTCTTTAGCAGATGCAGAATTAGTCAGCATGTCTGAGTTGTATGCTAATAGTCTAATTTTCACTTTAGATAGTGATTTTCAGATCTACCGCAAAAATCGCGATCGCCAAATCCCTTTAATTATTCCCTAAATAAAACCTTCAAACTCCTCCTCCACTAACCAAAAAAAATCCTATCATCCTAAAATCCTGAAAATCCTACTACTGCCGTTTATTGTCTGGATGATTCAGATTATAAACTCGCTTAAATTCGAGACTTTTTGCGCCAAAGTTGATTAGCAATCCGATTGGCAATTTATAGACTTGGCAGTAGTTCATGGCTTGATTTAGGTGCGTATCTTCTAGTTTAATTACTGCTTTTAATTCCAACATAATTGTATCTTCCACAAAAAAGTCAACCCGTCTTGTACCAATATGTACCTCGTCATAATAAATATCCATTTCCATCTCTCGCTGATAGTTTAAGCCTTGTTTTCCCATTTCGATCGCTAAGGCTCTTTGATAAATCACTTCCTGAAATCCATTACCAAGGGTGCTATGTACCTTCATCGCACAACCAATTATTTTGTGGGTTAGGGCTTCGTGTTTCATTTCCGTCTTTGAGTAGGATTTTTAGGATTTTAGGATTGGTAGGATTTTTTTGATTGTTGCAAGCAACAATTTTCTTCAAATTCAGCGCAAAGCGCCTCATCTAATAATCCTATCATCCTAAAATCCTAAAAATCCTACTTCAGACATATTTTCATCAATTATTTACCTTGCTTAAACAGATTGTTTTGCCCGATCGCGATCGCCTTATGCAGTTTATCTAGCAAGATTTCTCTGGATAGCAAAATTGTAAAATAGTCGATAAATTAATTGTCGTATCACTGAAACGACAATCTTATAATCTAGAAATACTGAGGCGAATCGCAATAATTTAATTTCATCAAAAATTGTGGTATCAGGTTGTAAGTTGTTACTCATTACCTAACTCCATAGGACGCACCATCGACTCAATAAATGTAATTTCTTCCGCAGTTAATCCATATTTTTTATAAAGTTTCTCATCTGTCCAAGATTCATTAAAGTCTTGAATTGGAACAAGAGAATAAACTTTGCTTGTAGCGTGTTGAGTATTTTTCTTCAGTAAAACAAGAAAACGAAAAAATCGCGTTCTCATATAAGAAATTACGTTTTCACATTTTTGCAGCGAATCAAACGGTCTAATTACTAAATAAGTTTCAGTACAGCAGGTATTTGGTTCGCCTAAAAATGGTTTACCAATAACTAGATAAGGAAAAGCTCCTCTTTCTCCGTAAGCATAAGAAATATATACTTTGTATTCATTAATCCAAGATTCGTTTTGTTTTACTAGATTTCTTTTAATGAATCCATTCTCAGGGAAAGAGAATATTTTTATTGTATCTTCTCCATTTTGTTTATTTCCTTTTGCATTCGTTGTAATCCCAAATGGCTTCCTAGAGCTAATGTGTTTATTAAAACGCTCCTCTTTAAGAGATTTAATCTTTCTGTAAATACTAATTGCTTCATTGAATCTTATAAAAGAATCATTATCTATTTCCAAAAGAGGTCTTTCCATAGTAGATTTTTCGCCACTTCGGATAGTTGTGATTTCACAAGTTTTTTCTCTGTCTCTTTCCCACAAGAAATAACAAACACCTCCCGAAATATCAACTCCCGGAAAGCATTCGTTAGAATCAAAATAATCTACAACTTTTGTTAATCTCTTATCGCTGAGCATCTCTTCTCTAAAATCATCAAGTCCTTTGCCTCCTGAAAACCATCGAGAAGGAACAATCATAGATAAATATCTAGGATTTAGTTTTTTTGCCTGTTCGATAAACTTGTGATAGAGAGGCTTTGCGCTTGCTTGTGCGCCACCATCACTTAACTGATAAGGAGGATTACCGACAATAACATCAAACTTCATATTCTTAAAAAAACAACTAGGATCATCAGAATGGATAAATTGATAAGCATAAGACTCTAGCGCATCACCACGCTCATAGACCTCCTGACTCGCGCCGCAAAACCCACACTTGCCGCCGCGCCAATCATGCTCCACACGCCCATAGACAATATTACCCTGCTCATCCTCAAAACCCGAACATACCGAATACCTCCCATTCGCCACCTTCGAGCAGTACACACTCCGCCGCGACAACAACCCCGTCAACTCCGTAATCGCCAACCCAAAAAGCTGATACCTATAAATATGATTAGCCCGTTCCTGCAAATCTGGAAACACAGGCTCCAAACCCACAATCAACCGCTTCGCCATCTCTCGCAAAAACACCCCCGACTTGCACACGGGATCAAGAAATTTTGCATCAGGATTTGACCATAACTCCATAGGCAACAAATCCAAAATCTGATTCACCAAACTCGGCGGCGTAAACACCTCATCATTGCTCAAGTTCGCCAAACAAGTTAAAACATCAGGATTGTAGTTAGTATTTTTTAGCATCATCATTACCAGAATCCAAATTAGATAATATTAAAAACTTGTCTAGATCCCCCCCAGCCCCCCTTAAAAAGGGGGGAGAATTTTCTTCTTCCCCCTTTTTAAGGGGGATTGAGGGGGATCTCCCCTACCCTCAAAAAATGCGCCACAGGAAAATCTTGAATCGGAGTCGGGATAAACACATCCTCACCCGTATCCGCAAACAAAGGCAACTCCATCATGCTCTCATGATGCAATAACTCCTTAAAACTAAAATCGCGCCGCTTAATCATACTGCCATTCACAGGCGACCATTCCGAAAAAATGATCGGCTCAGGACGATCGCCCACCGTTTTTAAAGTCAACGCATCACCATGAATAATATTACGACTCAGAATATAACGTACCGCCTCTCGACAATCATCATTGGCTAAGTCTTCAAACAGCTCTGTATATTTTTGATTGAATATGTTGAATAGGCGATCGCGACATTCCTGAACATTGTCCTCTAAAATATCAATCCCGTAGATTGAAGAAATCGCCAAAACTGCATTCCGTTCATACTCTAGCTGCACCCTGCTATAGCGCATCTGCACAACTTCTAACTTACGCTCTAAAATCTCCGCCAAAAAATTCCCCGTTCCACAGGCAGGCTCCAAAAATCTTGACTCGATCCGTTCAGTTTCCTGCTTCACCAAATCCAGCATCGCCTTCACCTCACGCTGGTTGGTAAACACCTCACCATGATCGGTTACCCTCTGTTTAGAGATTACCTGTTTTTCCGAAGCTTCTAGACTCATTGGTTTCACTCTTGTTGTAACTCCGAGAGAACTTTTTTGTATTTCTCTAAACGCTGAAAATCTTTTTCTGTCGGATTAGCAATCCGACTAATATCCATGTTGTGAGTCACATCGGCAATCTTGACTTTACGGGCGATCGCATTAGACTTCACCCTCAAAATGTAATCTTCATACGGCTCACCATCCCTCTTAGTAATCGCAGCAATCGCCTCAGTAATAAATTCAGGAAAACCTTGACGAACCAAATCGGCGATCGTCAAATCAGAGTCCTCGATCGCATCATGCAAAACCGCCACAATTTTACTTTCGGGTGTATTCATCTGCCACCGTTAACGGATGCGAAATGTAGGGCTTACCCGCTTTATCAAGCTGTCCAGCATGGGCTTGATTGGCAAGCGTGATTGCTAATGCTAAAAGCGTTTCAAAATTTGACTCAAAGCTTGATTTAAAGTTTTGCATAGTAACGAATACAAGTTAAAGCGATCGCCACCTCATCAGCGCATTGCTGAATCAGGGCAATATCATTAGGTTTTAGAGCATTAGCCATTTGCCAACGCATCGACAATATCCCTAAAACATCTTCTCGAAAAGCAATCGCGATCGCCAAATTGGTTTTGCATTGATTATCTGGATCATCTTGTTGATTGGGCAACAGGGAAATTTGAGATTTTTTTGAGACAATCGCTGCTTGCACTAACGGATCTGTTGCTAAATCCCAAAGATAATCACCACATATAGCTTGAGTATCAATCAAAGAGCCTTTCTCAACCAACTGCAAGATTACCCCATTAGCTCCAAAATTTTGCCAGAAGGCGCTTGCTAAAGACAGAACACAATCAGATAGCTGGTTGGATGTCTGTGCGATCGCTACAATTACTGACAACAGGGCATTCTGAGCTTGCGATCGGACTAACTCTTCAGAACGTTGCTTTAGCAGATAATAGTTATGGGTTGCCTCTTTCACAACTAACTTAAGCTGGTCTGGCTCCCAAGGCTTTGTAATATATTTATGAACTTGACCTGAGTTGATCGCATCAATCAGATCGGCAATATCTGTATATCCTGTCAAGACAATTCGCATCGTATCAGGGAAATCTGAAACAGTAAGACTGAGGAACTCAGTACCATTCATTTCAGGCATTCTCTGATCAGAAATAATTGTCGCCATTTCTCCTTCTTGCTCCAAAATCTCTAGTGCTTTAACCCCTCCATCAGCTCGAAACACTGTAAATTCTTTGCGAAAGGTGCGATATAGCAAATCAAGATTATCTTGCTCATCATCAACCACCAAAAGTTTTGGTTTCTTGGCTGGATTTACTTTATTTGGCTCAGCAACAGAAAACGAAGAAGAAGTCATGAGCAAAGTTGGGTTTGGATACTGACTGTAAATATAGCAATGCTATCAAAAAACAAGGGGCGCAATGCGCCCCTTGTTTTTTGATCTTAAGTGAAAAAGCTTTGCTTGCGAGACTTTTTAATGTCTAAGCCTTAACAACTTCACGGCTAACTTGCTTCAATTCGCCCTTAGCATATTTAGGAACAAAGTCATAAATACTAACTTGCTTGATCTTGCCAGCTTGTCCAGCAGCTTCAAACTGAGTATAGCGATCGGCACATACTTTTTGCATGTACTTGATTGATGGCTTCAAGAAGTGGCGAGGATCGAACTCTTTAGGATTCTTGAACAATGCTTCACGTACCGCAGCAGTTATAGCAAGACGACAGTCAGTATCGATATTGACCTTACGCACACCACACTTGATGCCCTTTTGAATTTCTTCAACAGGTACACCATAGGTTTCAGGAATAGCGCCACCAAACTCATTGATCATAGCAAGTAGATCTTCAGGAACTGACGAAGAACCATGCATCACAAGGTGAGTATTAGGCAAGCGGTTATGAATTTCTTCGATACGGCTGATCGCTAAGATTTCGCCTGTAGGCTTGCGAGTAAACTTATATGCACCATGGCTAGTACCGATCGCTACTGCAAGAGCATCAACCTGAGTGCGCTCAACGAAATCAGCAGCTTCATCAGGATCGGTCAAAAGTTGTGAGTGATCTAAAGCACCCTCAAAGCCGTGTCCATCTTCAGCTTCACCCTTACCAGTTTCAAGGGAGCCTAAGCAGCCTAGTTCGCCTTCGACGCTTGCGCCGAAAGCATGAGCGACTTTGACGACTTCAGATGTAACAGCTACGTTGTACTCGTAGCTAGCTGGGGTTTTAGCATCAGCTTCCAAAGAGCCATCCATCATTACACTAGTAAAGCCATTTTGGATTGCTGAGTAGCAAGTTGCTGGTGCATTACCGTGATCTTGGTGCATCACGATCGGCAGATGAGGATAAGTTTCGGCAGCAGCCAAAATTAAGTGACGCAAGAAATTTTCGCCTGCATAATTGCGTGCGCCACGAGAAGCTTGTAGGATCACAGGGCTGTTGGTCTCATTTGCAGCCTGCATGATCGACTGGATTTGCTCCATGTTGTTTACGTTAAATGCAGGAATGCCGTATCCGTTTTCAGCCGCATGATCGAGCAGCAGGCGCATTGGTACTAAAGCCATATTTAAATTCTCTCCTAGACTAAATCGAGCTTGTTTCGATTATTAACAATCTTAAATCATTTTGAAGAATTATATCTAACTAAAAAAGGGCTCATCGCGCCCTTTTTTAGTTGCTAGGTTAGATATTCTTTTCGCTAAGTTCGCGACTCATATAGTCAAAAGGTGCTGCTAACCAGTCAGCATTTTCACCTACTAAGTCCATAACAGCCTGTTTCATGATTTGAATACCTTGCACAGTCGGACCAATTGGTACTCCAAGCGAGCTATAAGTATCACGCAAGCCTTGCAATACTCTTTCATCGAGGACATCATTGTTGCCTGCAACTAGAGCATAGGAGGCATAGCGCAAATAGTAATCCATGTCACGCAGGCAAGCTGCAAAACGACGAGTTGTATAAGCGTTACCACCTGGGCGGATCAAATCGGGAACTTCTTCAAATAATTGTGAACCAGCCTTACGCACAATCGAAGCCGCATTAGCGGTGATTGCCGAAGATGCGGCTAATCGAGCATTGCCAGTTGCAAAGAAGGATTTGAGGGTATCCATGGCATCGCGATCAAAATATTTACCAGTTGCATCATAAGTACCGATCAGGCTGGTAATTGCATCCTGCATGTTGTTTTCTCCGTTAATTTGTCTTTTATAAATGTATCGGTAACGTATTTGTAAAGTTTGTAAACTATATATAACTTAAACTTGGTAACCTGTACTTTGGACAGAGACCAAAGTTATTTTACTGTGATTTCAGCGCCTTACAAGGTCTTGCACCAGATAAATAGCAATTCTCATTATTAAAAATAGTTTCATGCTTTATAAGCAACATTCAAGAAACAACGCAGTAGTAAAATCGCCAAATAATGGAGTTGGGGAGACGCACCAGCTCCATTATTTGGCGATTTACGTCTTAACCTGTGTGAATTGGCGAAAGCCTAAATTTAGTTTCATAAGTACCTGTGCAGAATAAATTACCCAAACCCGTAAGGTTGCGCCCCGCAGGGAAACAACCTTACGGGTTTGGATGTGAAATTAATTAAGCAAGTCTACGTTAATGCGAATTACGACACAGATGGAGAAATTATCGGAATTAGGTCGCTGCAATGTAAGCTTAAATACTATGCTTAGATATTAAGCATAGTATTTAAGCTTAGATCCAAAGATTAAATATTGGGATTTTGAGTAGTTAGGCACAATTAAATATGAAACCCCAAATAATTACTGTCTGCGCCGCTGGTAATAATTATTTTAACTCAGTTTTTTGATTGTGCCGAAGTCCTTGCCTAAAAACCTTTAGAGCAATTTATAAAGAAATGTCTGGAAGTAAAGTTGGTGTACGGCTAGGTCTATGAAGTGGGTTACTAGTCTTTCGACAAAAATATCTTTGGAAGCTGCGGTGCAAGATCTGTCACAGCAAGTATTTGCTTTGATGGGTGATCGATCGCTTGATTTAGGCTTTTTGTTTGTTTCCACCGCATTTGCTAGCGACTACCCACGCTTATTACCATTACTAGCGGAAAAATTGCCGATCCAAAAATTAATTGGTTGCTCTGGCGGGGGGATTGTTGGTAATGGTCAGGAGTTTGAAGATAAACCTGCGATCGCATTACTGATAGGGCACTTACCCAATGCAGAAGCAAAAGTATTTCACCTTGATGATAATCAGTTACCAGATCTCGATAGTCCTCCTGATCGCTGGGAAAAAATAACGGATGTAGACCCCACAGTTTCGCCTAGTTTTGTACTGGTTGGCGATCCATTTTCATTTCCGATTAATGACTTAATTCAAGGACTAGATTTTGCCTATCCTAACTCAGTCAAAGTTGGTGGCTTAGCTAGCAGTGGTGGGATGGGTGCAAATGCCCTATTTTGTTTTCATGAGGAAGGTAAATATAAGCTTTATCGCACGGGACTTTTAGGTGTGGCTCTATGGGGTGATGTGACCATTGATCCTGTGGTCTCTCAAGGTTGCCGTCCCATTGGTAAAATCTTGCAGGTTTCTGAGTGTGAGCGTAATTTGATTTTGGGACTGGAGGGCAAGCCACCTCTGAGTCTTTTACAAGATACTGTAGGAGATTTAAACCCAAGCGATCGCGAATTGGCTCAGCATTCACTATTTATTGGCGTGGTGATGAATGAATTTAAGGCAAATCCATCACAGGGCGATTTCTTAATTCGTAATATTATTGGTGTCGATCCTAGATCTGGGGCGATCGCTGTTGGCGATCGGATGCGCCCTGGACAAAGAATTCAACTACATTTACGTGATGGGAAAGCTTCGGCAGAGGACTTAGAAGAAGCTCTGATAAATTACTCTAATCAATTGAACTTAGAGGCTCCCAATGTTTCGGCAACGGCAGCTTTAATGTTTTCTTGTATGGGGCGAGGCGAGAGGCTATATGGCAAGCCAAACTTTGACTCTGAGATTTTGCAAAAACATCTTGGTTTAATTCCATTTGGTGGCTTTTTCTGCTCTGGCGAAATTGGACCTGTTGGTGGCACGACATTTCTCCATGGTTACACTTCAGTATTTGGTATCGTTAGACCTAAAAAAACATAAAGCCCAAAAGTAAATGGGGTCATTTCTGCGCCCCATTTACTTTTGGATTTTATGTTTTTTTAATTTAAAAATAGTCATAAGGAATAAAAATTAATTAACTTGTGCGAGTAAACCCAAAACTAGTTGGGGCGGGCTTCTCCCGCCCCAACAAATTTTGGTTTTAATTAATTTTCATTCCTAACTCTGTTTTTTAGTTTTTAGCTACTTAATACCAATTCACAAAAGTGTGGCAACACTTTTGTGAATTAAAAACCAAACCCAGCAATACCAAAACACAAAATGGCTACGCCATTTTGTGTTTTGGTATTACTGGCTAATTACAGTTTGTTTATTGAAAGCAAATTGGTTAAGAATGCGATCGCAGATTTGACCACTGGATAGACCAAGAGAATTAAATGACTGCTCTGGTGAAGCATGTTCAACGAGAATATCGGGAACACCAATGCGGTAAACAGGAGCTAGCACATTTTCATCATTCAAAGCTTCCAGAACAGCGCTACCAAAACCGCCCATCAAGCAACCTTCTTCAAGGGTGACTACCCTACCGATTTTTTGAGCAAGAGGCAGGATTAGCTCAATATCTAGTGGTTTTGCAAATCTGGCGTTAACGACCGTGGCGCTAATACCATGCTCATTCAGAAGTTCTGCAACCTGTAGCGAAGGATAAACCATGGAGCCATAGGCGAGTAACAAAACATCCTTGCCTTCGCGCAATACTTCGGCTTTGCCGATTGGTAATGGCTCGATGTCCTCATCTTGCAATAGTGCGCCTACTCCATTACCACGAGGATAACGCATGGCACTCGGACCATTGTGAGTTAAACCAGTGACAATCATGTTCTGCATTTCGGCTTCATCCTTGGGAGCCATCAGCACCATGTTGGGAATGCAGCGCAGATAGGCGATGTCATACATCCCTTGGTGAGTGGGTCCATCAGCTCCGACAATACCTGCGCGATCGAGACAGAAGAAGACGGGCAGATTCTGGATGCAGACATCATGGATGATCTGGTCAAAGCCTCGTTGCAGGAAGGTGGAATAAATTGCAGCGACAGGACGCATTCCTTCGCAAGCCATACCTGCGGCAACAGTGATCGCGTGTTGCTCGGCAATACCAACATCGATAAATTGATTGGGCAATGCGGCTTGGAACTTATCTAAGCCTGTACCTGTGGACATGGCGGCTGTAATAGCGACGATGCGCTTGTCATGCTCGGCAAGTTTGATCAGTGTATCAGCAAAAACCTTGGAGTAGCTAGGAGGTTTGGGTTTGCTAGAAGTTGATGGTTTCGCCTTACCTGTAGCAAGGTCAAAGGAATTTTGGGCATGGTAGCCAACGCGGTCGGCTTCAGCATAGCTATAGCCTTTACCCTTGGTAGTACTAACGTGAACCATCACGGGACCTGTGAGCGTATGCGCCATCTTGAAGGTGTCGATTAACTCTTTGAGATTGTGTCCATCGACGGGGCCAATGTAAGTAAAACCGAGTTCTTCAAACACGGCTCCTACTTTGTTTTGGACCATTGTCACAATCTTGAGATTGTCCTTGATGCGCTCAATCTCAGGGCTGATTTGTTCGCCAACAAATGGAATATTGCGAATTTGTCCTTCGATATTGTTGGTGATGAATTTCATCGGTGGGCTGAGGCGCATTTTATTTAAGTACTTAGGAATAGCACCTACATTTGCCGAAATTGACATTTCATTGTCATTGAGGACAACTAATAAATTAGTTTTGGGAAGATGTCCTGCATGGTTGATTGCTTCAAGAGCCATGCCACCTGTCAAGGAGCCGTCACCGATGATCGCTACAGTTTTGTAATTTTCGCCTTGCAAATCACGGGCGATCGCCATCCCCAGAGCCGCCGAAATACTGGTCGAAGCATGTCCTGCTCCGAAATGATCAAATTCACTTTCACGACGATTGAGATAACCTGCAATACCATCCTTTTGGCGCAAGGTATGGAAATTTTTATAACGTCCTGTGATCAGTTTATGGGGATAGGCTTGATGCCCCACATCCCATACAACTTTATCGCGATCTAAATCGAGGGTTTGATATAAAGCGAGAGTTAGCTCGACTACGCCTAGCCCAGGACCAAGATGTCCACCTGTGGCGGCGATCGTTTCTAAATGTTTTTGCCGAATTTCCTTTGCTATAGACTCCAATTGCGAAATCGTCAGACCATGCAATTGGTTGGGATGAGTAACATCACTTAGCCGCATATATAGTTTTTTATGATTTTTTATAAATTTGCTTCTTCTAGTGTAACTGAAGCACACCCCCCAAACGTTCAATGCGATCACTAGTATCGATAGTCGCTAGTAACTAGCTATGCCTTAACCACGGGATCTTCTTCTTCAGGCAAACCCATAAACCGATTGAGGTCGTTGGCAATCTTAATCGCGACTTGGCGATCGCTAATCGCGTCTAGCTTAAATTGCAACTTTGAATTCATGGTTATTCTTGGAGTAAAAAAAATATTCTTGTAGCTATCGGTTTCATATAAGACATCAACCTTAGCAATTTTCATGAACAAAAAACGATTAAATTTAGTTCCTAGAAGCGTTCTTTTAGAATGCCTTAGCTGATATTCAGACTTATCTAAAAGTATCTCTTCATAATCCACAAGTGAAGAAAAAGCACCCCAAATTATACTCAATCCAACAGCAATAAATAATGAAATGAATACAAAGACAATATATCTATTGGGTTCAAACCGTTCATCTAAGATGTATCTAAAAGATTCTTGCTTAGATTGTAAAAATGTATTTAGCACGGAAGTAACTCTAATAGCAGTAGAAGAACTACTACTATGAAATGGTACTTTTTCACCAGATTTAGTGAGAAGTGAAAAGTTATAACTGTAAATGGTATCACCATCGCTATCCTTACTTGTAATAGCGTTATATTTAACTGAATTTACAAACTTGTAATTGAGAGGTTCTTGCTGTACAGAATCGAAAAACTTTGATTTTGATAACTGACAATCGACTTGTTGTGGTTCAACGCGATCGCAATTAATCCTAAGAATACCAACTACAGAGGATGACATTAAAGCCATATACATTGGGATAAGACTAAAAACACTGCCAAAAATAAAAATAAGTACAAACCAAGTATAATCTTCTAAAGAAGTATTTTTTGGAGAAGAGATTAGAATTTTAGAGTTAGTTTGATTGACGATTTTCAACATTACTGACATCACCCCCAGAGATCGATTAATAAGATCTACTAAAAAAATATTTGCTTACAAATTACGACTTTTTTTTGTCAAGCCAAGGTACTCAGCAATACATTAAAATTATTTCTTAATAAATATGTTTTTACTCTAGTGTCAATCTGTGGGAGAGCTATACTGAGATTTACATAAGACTTTATACTATGAATATCTCGGCAATTATTTTCCCATGCTATCCGCCAGTCCCGACCTGATCGCCCTAGCCCGATCGCAAATTATTTTACTGACCCAAAGTTTGGGTGCAGTTGCTAGTGCTATCTATATCACTGAAAATGTGGCGGATGGGATGCCCACTAATCTAATTGAGATTGCTGTATTTCCTGAAGATGGCTTGATGGCTCTGCCAGAAGCTTTCCCTGAAACTTTGCCAATGTTATCCATAGGTACTAGTGGTTTGGTAAAACAACGCCGCTTTGTACTCCCCTTGATTTATGAGGAGGCTATTTTAGGCTTTTTAATGACAGGAAGAGACGATCGCGATTGGCAGGAATACGAACAATCACAAATTCAACAAATTGCCAATACTTTAGCGATCGCCTGCGCTTTAGATCGTCGCAATCAATGGTTAGTCGCTAGCCAACAGCGCCATTATGAAGAGCAAAGCAATTTTTTTGCTTCTTTATTACATCAACTTCGCAATCCTCTGACAGCAATTCGCACTTTTGCTCAACTTTTATCGCGGCGCATCGTTGATTCAGATCCTAATCAGAAATTTGTAACGGGGATTTTGCGCGAAACTCAGCATATTCAAGATCTACTTAGTGAAGCTGATCGCCCTGCGCCATTGCTACTACCGCAAGCTGAACATGAAAAAGCCTTATTACCTGCGGCAACTATAGATCTTGCACCTGTAGATCTACACGGAATTTTGGAGGCGATCGCTAATTTTGCCAGTGCGCTCGCTCAAGATCGCAATATTCAATTTTTATCCAATATTCCTGCTCATTTACCCAAAGTATTAGGCAATGAATCAGGACTAAGAGAAGCGATCGGTAATTTGGTAGAGAACGCACTCAAGTACACACCTGAAGGTGGATACGTTCTATTAGGTGCAGATGTTAAGCCTGACACGGTTTATATCTATGTTCAAGATACTGGTGTGGGAATTCCTGATGCTGATCTGCCTCGCTTATTTGAACGCAATTTTCGCGGGAGACAAGCAGATGGCGATATTTTGGGTACAGGACTAGGACTTGCGATCGCGAATGAATTGGTACAGAAGATGGAAGGTAGCATTCACGTAATTAGCCAAGTCGGAAAGGGCAGTACTTTTGCGGTGACGCTCAAGCGATCTGTATAGCAAAGTCCCTAAGGAATGAAAAATAAATAACTTGTGCATTTCAGTTATTTTGAGGAACGGCTCTATAATTCCATTTAGGAAGATATTCATCAAAAATGATCGGTAGATTTTCCTTGAAACCATCAGCGACTTCTCTACCTTTGGCATAGACC
>JADBWK010000171.1 GCA_020404895.1 Pseudanabaena sp. M085S1SP2A07QC
TACCCAAAAATATGGATGAGTTAAGGCTTTTGGTCAAGAATCGTCTTTCCGAGATGACTAAATCTGTCATTGCCTCTCTTGTCGGTAGAGATTCTATACTGGATGCTCTATCTGTTGCCTCTCTTTTGTGATTTGGTATTAGACAACCACCTGTCAAATGATTTGAGACTATTTGTTGTTGGATGGATTTGTGATCGCTGTTGTGCGAGATTTTGGAGATGATGGTTGGTGTGATCGCTTTTTTGGGCTTATGGTGCGATCGCTGTTATGCAAAATTTAGGCGATGAGTGCTGAAGTGATCGCTTTTTGAGGTGATTATGGAGCTATCGCTGTTGTGTGGAATTTGGGAGAGGAGGGTGGGTGCAATCGCATATCCCGTGTATTGACTCAAATCATCTGGCTGTAAACCAATTACGGGATCTTCACAAACAAAAATATTAGAGAGACTCGCATTGCGAGTCTCTCTTTTTAGGCGTATTTGGCTGTATAGCTGCGGGCGATCGCATCGCATCTTTCGTTATCAGGATCGCCAGAATGACCTTCTACCCAATGCCATCGAATATTTGATGAATTGAGAGGATCGAGTTGTTGCCAAAATTCTTGATTTTTGACAGGCTTATTGTCCTTGGTTTTCCACCCGTTCTTTTTCCAGCCTTTAATCCATTTGGTAATCCCATCTAGCACATATTTACTATCGGTATAGAGATCGACGGGAGTGGATTGTTTGTGAGTGGAGAGAAATTCTAAAGCTGTGATCGCACCTTGTAGTTCCATTTGATTGTTAGTTGTTTCTCGGATACCACCGCCGAGTTCTTTGGTACTGCCATCGGAGAAATGGATGACTACGCCCCAACCGCCAGGACCTGGATTTTTGGAGCAAGCCCCGTCAGTGTGGATGCTAATGATTTTGGATTCGGTGGAACTGGTGATTGGTAATTGGGATTCGGTGATTGGTGATTGGGGTAGAGATATGGCTTCTGGTGTTGATTCTGATTTTGTACTTGTATTTGTGGAGGTGACTTGAGAGCGCGATCGCACAATTTCTACGGCAACAGAGCCTAGAAAATTAGGAATTGGCGGTTGCTTGATCACTCGTACTTCGACCTGTGCAATTTTTTCGTCTTCGAGCAGACTGTCTGCGATCGCACCAACCAATCTCTCGATCAGTTTAAATTTCTGGGTCTGAATTAGATTTTCAATCTTGCGAATGCAGGAGACATAATTAACCGTATCTTCAATTTCGTCATTATGTGTAGCCTTCTCAAAATCTATCCATAGGGTTGCCTCGACCTCAAACCATTGTCCTAGTACATTTTCTTCGGGCAGATATCCCACATATCCATATGCCCTTACGCCTTTTAAATAAATTTTGCTTGTCATCTGGTTGAGTAATGGTTAGTGTTAAACAGATAAGAATAGGCGGCGCTTCGCGTCGCCTATTCTTATCATATAAATTCTTAGTAATGCTAGTTGAAAATAAACCAAGAACTCAAGTTCTTGGCTAAAAGCTAAAGTCTGCTGAAGCAGACTAAAGAATAATTCTAAATTAACCCGTTTCAAAGGGTTTGAGCTTTCAGTACGCAATTTATTGCAGGGCTTCACTATAAATACTATTGAGGTGGCATTTCTAGTGCGATCGCTCCCAGCTTGCCCTTACGAAAATCATACAAAATTAGCCTTGCAACTTTATCTAAATCGCCTTGAAATTTATTTAAAGCAGCAACTTCATGAATGTACTCAATACCTGAAGTTACCGTCGCAGGATCAATGACGTAACGACTGCTCAATTTCGCATTGAGCTTAATCAGCAAATCTACGGCTTCCGCAGCTACTAAGACATTGTCGTAAGCCGCCTGACCGATATCATCACAAATAGCTAGTTTCATCGCCGCATCTTGGTCATGGAGCAAAGGGGGAATTACCCCAGGGGTATCGAGCAACTCGATCTGATCAGAAATCCTAATCCAGCGCAACTGGCGGGTTACTCCCGCTTTATTGGAACTCGCCACTACCCTTTTCTTAAGCAACCGATTAATCAGTGCCGATTTGCCGACATTAGGGAACCCGACTACAACTGCACGTACAGGACGGGGCAACATGCCCCGTCCGTGCCGCCGTTCATTTACTTTCTCACCTGCGACTTGAGCCGCCTTGAGCAAATCCACCATGCCTTTGCCAGCCTGAGCATCAGTGAAATACGCCATGCGATCCTGCTCGGAAAACCATCGCATCCACTGTGTTTTTACGTTTGAGGTGATGGCATCAATGCGATTGCATACTAAAATGTGCGACTTTCCCTCCACCCATTTTTCAATTTTCGGGTGCTTACTAGACATTAAAATGCGCGAATCACGCACTTCAATGACCACATCAACCAATTTTAGTTGTTCTAACAACTGCTTTTCAGCTTTGGCGATATGACCTGGATACCACTGGATTGGGCTTGCCATAGGAAAAAAATACGGAGAGAAAGTATCTTTAACTATATACTGTTGCTAAGATATTAAGAAATATTAAGATCTGCCTTTAATTTTAATTAAATTTAAACTTTAAAAAAATCATGATTAAGTTCTCCTTACCAAAGATTATTCAGAGATTTAGCAAGATCGCGATCGCCATAATGTTGCCCTTAGCGATCGCTTTCACCCATATTCCTGCATCTCATGCTTTTGATGCACCAGAGCTATTGCCTGAAAAGTACACAAACGTAATCGATTTGGGGCGTTTTTTAACTGAGTCTGAAGAGTTAGCCCTTGATCAAAAATTAACTAAATTTGAAGAGCAAACAGGCTGGAAATTGCGGGTTCTTACCCAAGTTGATCGCACCCCAGGGCGAGCAGTTAAGGAGTTTTGGGGGCTAGATGAGAGCAGCGTTATGCTTGTTGCTGATGGGCGTGGCCGCAACTTACTAAACTTTAGCGTCGGTGATGCGGTGTATCCGTTACTATCACGTAGTTTTTGGATTGAGTTGCAGTCACGTTATGGCAACCAGTTCTATGTGCGTGAGCAAGGGTATGACCAATCGATCTTGTCGGCTATTGATGCGATCGCAACTTGTCTCGACCAAGATGGCTGTGCAGTTGTCCCAGGCATTCCTCAAGAGCAATGGATTTTGACGCTGATTACTTCCATTGTCGGTGGTGTAATCTTTGGGTTTGCAGGGCATCCTCGTAAAGAAGGAGAAATATTTGCTTGGAAATGGGCGCTAATCTTCACCCCACTTTGGGGCATGCTATTTATTTCATTTGGTCTGGGTCCAGTACTGACGCGCACTAGTGAATGGGTTCCCATTGTTCGCAATGTAGCAGGTTTTATTGGTGGTGCAGTTATCGCTTATTTAATTCCTTCACCAAAAAAAGTGACCACATCTCCTGAAGCTAGGTAAATACAATATTTTTCTGCGAAACAAAAATTTTTGTAATTGAAATAAGAAGGGGTGCTATAGCCCCCCTTCTTGAGAAAGCATTTAATAATGCAAGCGCTAACCAAAACATACTGATTAGGAAGTGCTAAATGGATTTTTTATATAACTAAGAATAGTTGTAAATGGCACAATCAGCCCCATGATTTCCCATCATATTCGACAGTCTACTGCTACTTCCAAAGATTTTGTATATTTTGATGGGGTAAATGACTATAATGATCCCGAAATTCAAGAGCAGGTATTAGAATTAATAGAGACGGTTTTGGTGTATAAATTCCCGAAACTGAGTCGTCAGGAGATTGAGACAATGTTTACACACAGCGATTTAAAGCTGACCCGTGTATATCAAGAAGCAAGAGAAGAAGGAGAGCTACGAGGCGAGAAGCGCGGACTGGTAAAGGCAAGCTACGATGCTATTGCGGCTGCTCAATCGCAAATTTGGACAGATTAGCCCAAGTTTACGGGGCAAGGTAAACAAACTATCGGCAAAACAGCTAGAAAATCTAGCCGAAGCATTATTTGACTTAGAGACGATCGCTGATCTAAGTGATTGGCTAAAAACTCAAGGCAAAGCTAAATAGAGGATTTTTGAACCAATACAAAAAAAGGCAGGACAGCTAAAGTCTTGCCTTTTTTTGTGCCGATGGCTAGCGCCAGCTCTCAAGAACAAACGCATAACAACTGAAAGTTTGCCAAATGCACAAAATCCTATGTTTGAAATTACCCCAGAAATTGAAGAGCATTTTGACAGTTCTTTACGGATAAAAGCCGAAGCAACAGTAGAGGCGATCGCCCTATCGAAATCCATCCAAATTGGCGAACCTGACCAGCAAATAGAACTAGCCAAAGCATCGGGATGGGGAACTCTCAGCCTATCGGATAGTAGCTTTGACAAGAGCGATCGCGAACTAGCGAAACTAATTATCTTGAAACAACTAAATTGATTTCGCTAGGATTGAACAGTTGACGCTTAGAGGCATTTAAAAACTCAATGCTAACGGGTTCTTGTACTTCGTTGTAGCTAAATATTACGCCGCCTTGCTCGGATATTGCATCGCACGGCAAGTCGTCTTGCAGGATGAAAATGAGAATATCTGCTTCTGTATCGTATTTAACTTTCATGGTTGTTTTCCTGCCAATAGCGCTTTATACAGATTGCAATTTTCGTCATTTTTGGGAAACTACTGAGGTTGATGTAGCTTTTTGCTTGTAACAAAGAAATTCTGTGAAGTCTTTAACTTGCAGTATTGATTCTTCTGGAAGTAGTTCTAGTAATGCTAAAAGTTGCTGTTTTACTTTCTGTTTGTCGCTTTGTAGGCTTCGCCATCTTTAAAGATTTCCACGATCGCACCATCAGTTCCTTGTGGGGCAATTCCACCAGAGTGAAGCTGAATCTCTTGATTTAAGGTAACAGAATCAAACATTTGAAATTTACTCATGTTTTTGCATCTAATTTATCTAGTATTCGTAGACCTTCTTGAACATTACCTCTTGCTGCCATTACTTTAAATCTGTTGTAGGTATCGAATTCAGCAAGAACAATAGTTGATAACTCTTCCATAAGCTTATTGATGCTAATTCCTCGTGACTGAGCTAGTTCCTTTAATCTTGTATGTTTATCATCGGGAAGTCGAATTGTTAAAGTTGCCATAAGTTTTATCTCCTAACGATTTGTTCTGGCTTGAGAATGGATAAGTTGGGGAAGATGAGATCGCTGTTTAAGAAATCTTTGATATTTTTTGTGGCAATAATTTGAGCATTACCTGCGATCGCTAGTTCTATTAAATGGTTATCTGCTTCGTCTCTCAAGTTAGGTCTCCACAAATAGTAAATATCAATCCATTGACAGACACTCATAAAAGCATCAAGTAATATCAAAATCTCCTGTTTTGTCAAAGTACATTGGGTAATGATTTCTTCTCGCAGAACTACTGACTCATATTCCAAGAATAAGGAGTTTCCCATTAGTGGTTGATATTCTCCTTGAAGGCAGAGCCTAATCAACTCTCGACTTGCTCCAGTGGAGCCTATTAGAGCGCTGATTAAAACGCTAGTATCAATGACAATTCGGGATTCCATGGTGACATGATAGCATATATGATGTCATGTCGCAGCTAAAAATACTTTTTTGATTACCTTGAAATAACTAAATTGGTTTCGCTAGGATTGAATAGTTGACGTTTAGAGGCATTTAAAAACTCAATGCTAATGGGTTCTTGGGCTTCGTTGTAGCTAACAATTACACCGCCTTGCTCGGATATGGCATCGTATGGCAAATCGTCTTGCAAGATGAAAATGAGAATATCTGCTTCTGCATCGTATTTAACTTTCATGGTTGTTCTCCTGCCAATAGCGTTTTACTTTTTAACTAACTTGCTAGGGCAAGAGTACGCACACTAAAAATTTGGTTGGATTGTAAAGGAATAACCCAAGACTTGGGAATAGCTACAACATGAATCGACTCACCTAATGCGTTGAATACTTCCAAAACACAGCCTTCTTCTTGGTTGTGAGAATGGGGTACAAAGTCGATTAGTGTGGCGATATCACCTTTTTTTAGTTGATATTCTATCAAATCGCGGTTCAGATAAACTTGTTGATATAGTTCGAGATTCATGACTTTTTCTCCTTGTATGGTTTCAGGGTAATAAATTGAAACTTCTGATCGATCGCTCTTTGTAGCCAAACTGTAGTTACAGATAGTTGGCGATCGCCCAGTCCAGTAATTTCGCCAATAACTAGAAAAAATTGCCTAGTATTCAAAGTTTTTTTTGTTATAGTGAAACAAATCAAGGCTTTAGCTAAACTTAAATATATGCTTACAACCTTTACCGCAAATTATACAAAGATTGACTTAGGTTATATGGGGCAACTCATTGAATGGCAGGAGGTAATAACTGAGGGCGAAACTCTCGAACTTTGTCGTGAATCTTTGCAAGATGCTTTACAGGAAATGATTGCTGCATATAAGCAACAAAACAAGGAGATTCCTTCTAGTAAATCTTTAATTGAGCAGATTCCTGTAGAAGTCTAGTTATGTCAGTTAAACGCAGCGATCTCGTGAAATATTTTGAAGAAAATGGATTTTACCTGCTTAGGGAAGGTGAGAACCATTCCATTTACACTAACAATACCAAAACAATTCCGATTAAAAGACATCGGACAATTGATCGAATTACGGCAAATGCGATATGTAAACAAGCAGGGATAGCACCGAAATTTTAGTCCAAATAATTTTCATGGCGATCGCGGAGTAAATTTTTACACTCGATTATTGACATTTAAGATAGTCAGACCAATGATTTCGTCATTTTGATAGCGGATTAAAATATCGTCATCTGTGAGTTCGCTATCATCGGCAGGAAGTGCGGGTTGATGAAAATTGATGTATAGCACATCGGCTTCGACATCATAAAAAGTCCAAGTATTTTTCTTGGGAAGGTTTTTAATTGCATTAGCTAAGTTGAGATAGCTAGGAATTTTGAGAGGGTTTAAGGGGAGCGTGACCATAGTTCTTTGCGTTTGTTGAGGGAATTGATACGTCTAGTTAGATAGGCGGTGATGACAAACCCATCTTCTTCTGCTTCTTTGTAAATTGTAACCAAATACTTATTATCACCTAGCAGCTTGACTGCTAAAAGTTCACCATTGTTGCCTTCTAAAATTTTATCAGGATTTTCTATGGTTTGCAGGATTTCGGACTGGAGGTTGAGAAGTTCGGGATGTCCTGCGGTTATATGTTGCCATCTTTCCTCGGTTAAGCGAATGGTTAGTCCGTTTTTGGCGGATGCGATAAGGGGCATAGTTTTTGTCGATTTAGACGACTTCTAGAGGTTTCTCGTAATAGGTTTCTCATGAAAATCTTAAAAAAGAAAAAGTCCTCACGCGAAAAGGCAAACTCAGACGACAACCCGAAAACCGAAGTCGTCGTTCCTAAAGTCTGCAACGCCCCTGTTGTGATACGCTGAACGACAAACGATATCGCCGTAGTACCACGAGCCACCACGCAGGGCGCGTCTATCTTTATCTCCACCAGTTAACCAAGCACTTCCATCAACAGGTGCACCATTATAATTTTCATGCCATACGTCTTCACACCATTCCCAAACATTGCCATGCATATCATGCAATCCCCAAGAATTCGCTAACTTCTCTCCCACTGGATGTGTTTTACTTCCTGCGTTCTCATTATACCAAGCATACTTCTTTAATTGATTAACATCGTCACCAAAACAATATTTACCAGTACTTCCAGCCCGACAAGCATATTCCCATTGCGCTTCAGTGGGTAGCTTCACTTTTTAACCATTTCTTCTTGACAGTTCCTCACAAAATTTCACAGCATCATGCCAACTAACCTTTTCCACAGGATTTTGGCTGCCTTTAAAATTTGATGGATTCCTACCCATTATCGCCTGATATTGCGCCTGTGTTACTGGATATTTACCAATCAAAAACTCTCGCAAATTTACGCGATGGATCGGCTGTTCGCCTGAATAATCATTACTTCCCATATTAAAACTACCCGCCACCACTTTCACTAGTTCTAACTTCACTCCATTCCCACAGTCCAACACAAGGGAATTACTCGAATTTGAAACAGGAGTCCGTTGTGGTTGAGCAGGTTGAGAAAATAATCCTGACAAGAAACTTGGTTTAGTCGCTGGTGGTGTAGCCACCGATGGAACTGGTTGAGAATTAACTGGCGTAGAAATTGGAGATTTTTTAGGCAGATCGAGATCTTTCAGGACATCCTCAACTGTCTGATATCTCCTCACCAAAGCCTGTTCAAGCATCTTATCCAAAACCCGCCCCAACTTATCATTAACCACTATTCCATTGAGAAACTGTCGCCATACCCATTTAAATTCAGAATCACTGAACAAATCAAAAGGCGAAATCTGCGTAAGCAAATAAATACAACTCACACCCAAAGCATAAATATCGCTAGCATAAACAGGTTTTCCCTTTGCCTGTTCAGGAGCCGTATATTCAGTGCTACCAATCGTTGTCGCTGTTTTTTGTAACGCTGTTTTCGAGGCAACCTTCGCCGCACCAAAGTCCACTAAAACCAACCTGCCATCCGATCGCCTTCTAATAATATTCTCTGGCTTAATATCGCGATGAATCACCTGCCCCGCATGGATAAACTGCAACACAGGCAACAGATCCAACAACAAACCCTTAATTTTTGCCTCACTAAACCGCCCCACACGGTTCAACTCCTGTAACAGATTTTCACCATCGATAAACTCCTGCACCAAATATTGCCGCCCCTCCTGCTCATAATGCGCCAATAATTCAGGAATTTGCGGGTGCTTACCTAAATCATCTAGTCGCACCGCCTCCTGCTCAAATAATCTTTGAGCCTCCCGCAAAGTCGCAGGATCATCATAGATAAATTGCTTAATCACACAACGGGGCTGCGATGGCTTTCCCTCATCCTGAGCTAAAAAAGTCTTACCAAATCCCCCCTGTCCGATTACCTTCAAAGCGCTGTAACGCTCTTGAATTTGTAACTTAGAGCCACATTGGGAACAGAATTTAGTTGTTATGGAGTTTAAGCGATCGCAAGCAAGACAAAGGCAATTACTCATGCTAGACAAATCTTAGAAAATTTAGCTTTGATAATCTAGTTATAGCCTAACGTGAGCAAATCTTAGCAACACAATGATTTCGCAGGTGGTGTCGGCGATCAAACGCGCCGCACTGTAAAATAGTTATTCAAGCCTACACACAGGTACTAGATTTAAGCGATCGCTATTCTCTCAATAAGGAAAGGCAATATGAACGCAATTAAAAACGAAATAGCACAACGCTTAGAGATTATCCCTCATGATTTTTATTAAAACAGCCTACCCACTGAAGTTACTGTTGTCAGCAATGAGTCTAAATATTTTGTAGAAATCTAACAAGTCCCTTGCCAAGAGATGAATTTAGGGCTTTACTCCGCATTCATCTCTTGGCAAGGGATGTAAAGTTCTGTAATGTTTATTTTCTTAAAATTAATCCCAAAATCAATAAAATTGCCCCGATCGCTAAACAAGCAACCATGCCATAGAAATACCATTTAGCAGCATTTGCCGTAGACTTAGCAAGTTCCTCTTCACTCTTGAGAGAAATGATAAACTTCTTATCGGACTTAATCGGTTTGCGCAACGCAACTTGACTGCCATCATCAGAAGCCGTGCCAATGATCAGTACTTCGCGATCGCATGGCAAAATGGACTCGGTATAGCGATAACCGATAGTACGTCTACCGCCTCCAATTCCTGCACCAATCGCTAAACTAAAACCTCCAAAGGATATTGACGATCCGCTATTTTCTCGGCGAAACTCATCTAGTATTTGCACTGTCTCAATGTTGCCTCCATCAGGGTAGACTACTAATTCTCCAGACTTATCTTGCAAAGTAAAGGGAATGGACTGACTATTACTCGATACGGTTTCTGACCCTCGGCTAGTTTCAGTACGGGTTTTGCCATCACCATCACGAGTTGTCCGCTCCTCCTCATATTCCCTGACAACGCGCATAGTGTAATGGACGCAGGGTGCTTGCTTTAACTCCGACATTAAAGGGCGATCGCTGCGAATGACTCCGCTCACTTTGACATATTCTCGCAAATTTCCACCGCCAATCTCACCAGCAATTTCACTAGCAATCTGTTGCAACTCGGCAACTGTTGAAGATGTCGCTAGACGAATACTCTGAAGTTTTGTACTGTAATTTTTCTGTACAAAAAATAGAATGATCCCAATTACGATCAGAATGCCGCCAAAAATTGCCATAGTTTTTGCAGTATGTATAAACTTTTGCTATCGCTTAAAATTAACATGGGTTAGCATTGAGGGGGAACTCAATTTTATAAATTACGAATTACAAATCACGAATTATGGTCACCATACCTGCCAGTAGCCTTGATATCCAAGTCGCGATCGCCAATCAACGCGCTTTCTTTGCCACTGGAAAAACCAAGGGCTATGATTTTCGGGTTGCTCAACTCAATAAGCTTTCACAACTAATTTAAGACAATGAGCAGCTAATTCTTGATGCAGTTTATGCCGATTTACGTAAACCTGCGATCGAGGCTTTTGGCAGTGAAATTTTAGTTACCCTCTCAGAGATTAAATTTGTTCTCAAAAATCTTAAAGCTTGGATGAAACCCCAAAAAGTGGGGACACCTATAAATTTATTTCCTAGTTCTAGTTATATCTATACTGAACCTCTAGGCGTAGTGTTGATCGTTGCGCCTTGGAATTATCCCTTTGCCCTGACAATCCAACCTCTAATTGGGGCGATCGCCGCAGGCAATTGTTCGATACTTAAGCCTTCAGAGCATACGCCTCATACTTCCAATGCGATCGCTAAAATCATTAACAACAACTTCGATCCCAATTTTATCACTGCGATTGAAGGTGGTATCGAGACTAATCAAGCTTTACTTGCCGAAAAATTTGACCATATCTTTTTCACTGGTGGAACTGCGATCGGCAAAATAGTCATGGAAGCATCGGCTAAACATCTAACTCCTGTCACCTTAGAACTTGGCGGTAAAAGCCCTTGTATTGTCGATGAATCCTGTGATTTAGAAATTACTGCGAAGCGGATTATCTGGGGTAAGTTCTATAATGCTGGACAGACCTGTGTTGCACCCGATTATCTATTAGTACAGAAAAGCATCAAATCTGCACTAATTGAAAAATTATTAGAATGCGTAAAAACATTCTTTGGTGAAAATCCTCAACAAAGTTCAGATTTTGCCCGTATTGTTAAGGATCGCCAATTTGATCGCCTCGTAAGTTTGCTCAATGAAGGCAAAGTGCTAATTGGTGGAAATAGCGATAAAAGCGATCGCTTTATTGCGCCAACTCTAATTGATGCAGTGTCTCCTAACTCCAAAATCATGGCTGAGGAAATTTTTGGTCCAATCTTACCGATTTTGGAATATGACCAACTTTCAGAAGCGATCGCCTTTGTCAATGCTCAAGCTAAACCTCTAGCCCTATATTTCTTCTCTAGCAATAAAAAAAATCAGGATCGCATTCTCCAAGAGATTTCATACGGAGGCGGTTGTTTCAACGACATAATCATGCACTTAGGTAATCCAGAGCTTCCCTTTGGTGGTGTCGGTCATAGCGGTATGGGTAGCTATCACGGCAAGGCAAGTTTTGATACTTTCTCCCATCGGAAGAGTGTACTCAAAAATTCTTTCCGCTTCGATCTCAAGTGGCGTTATCCGCCTTACAAAATGACCCTTGACACCTTGAAGAAATTCATCAACTAGTTTACCAAAAGCACCAATTTATAATGCTTTTGATAAAGCAGCTTTCATCGAGATAATCAATATTTCATCGTAAGGGCAATTCATGAATTGCCCTTACATTTCTTTTTTTGTGTAAGTCCTATTATAATCAAAGAAAGATTTCCAAAAAATATAAGTTTATTTATAGATGACCGATAAACAGGAGCTTTCAGAGCAAGATATTTGTACGCAGTATATTCTTCCTGCTTTGATTCGTGCGGGGTGGGATATTCGCAAGCAAGTGCGTGAGCAGGTCTATTTCACAGATGGGCGGATTTATGTAAAGGGGGAGCAGACGCAGCGGGGTAAGGCAAAAAAAGCGGATTATGTGTTGTATTACAAGCCGAATATAGCGATCGCTATTATCGAAGCTAAGAAAAACACGGTTCCTGTTGGCGCAGGGATGCAGCAGGCTTTGGACTATGCCGATATTTTGGATTTGCCTGTGGCGTTTAGCTCCAATGGTGATGGATTTTTGGAGCATGATAAATCTGGCTTTTCGGATGCGATCGAGCGTGAGTTGAGTTTGGATGATTTCCCTAGTCCTGATGAACTTTGGCAGAAGTATAAAAAGTTTAAGGGGATTGAAACGCCTGAATCGGAACAGATTGCTAGTTTTGATTATTTTTTTGATAGTAAGGGGCGGCAACCGCGTTACTATCAGCAGATTGCGATTAATCGGACGGTGGAGGCGATCGCTAAGGGACAGGATCGCTTATTGCTGGTGATGGCAACGGGTTCGGGTAAGACCTATACAGCTTTTCAGATTATTCATCGTCTCTGGAAAAATGGCACTAAGAAACGGATTTTGTTTTTAGCCGATCGCACTTCGCTGATTAGTCAGACTAAGCGCGGTGATTTTAAGCATTTTAAGAACAAAATGACGGTGATTAAAAACAAAAATATTGACACTGCTTTTGAGATTTATTTGGCTCTATATCAAGGTTTAGTCAATTATGAAGATGATATTTTGGATGCTTATCGTGAGTTTAGTCCCGACTTTTTTGATTTGATCGTGATTGATGAATGCCATCGGGGTAGTGCGGCGGAAGATAGCAAATGGCGGGAAATTTTAGAATATTTCAGTTCGGCGACCCATGTGGGTTTGACGGCTACACCCAAAGAAACAAAGGAGATTTCTAATATTGAATATTTTGGCGATCCGATCTATACCTATTCGCTGAAGCAGGGTATTGATGATGGTTTTCTCGCTCCCTATAAGGTGATTCGGGTTGGTTTAAATGTAGATTTGGAGGGATATCGTCCAGAGGTTGGTAAGCGCGATAAATTTGGCTATGCAGTGGACGATCGCCTGTATAACCTCAAGGATTTCGATCGCAATTTGGTGATTGACGATCGCACAAAAGCAGTCGCTAAAAGGGTAATGGAATATTTGCGAAAGACGGATGTATATGCGAAGACGATTATTTTTTGTGTGGATACGGAACATGCGGAAAGAATGCGTCAGGCTATTTCTAACGAAGCAGGCGATCTGGTGCGAGAGAACTATAAATATGTCATGCGAATTACGGGTGAGGATAAGCTGGGTAAACGGGAATTGGATAATTTTATTAATCCAGAAGAACGTTATCCCGTGATTGCCACGACTTCTAAATTAATGACTACGGGTGTGGATGCTCAGACTTGTAAGTTAATTGTGTTGGATTCTAATATCCAGTCACCGACTGAGTTTAAGCAAATTATTGGACGGGGAACGAGAATTAATGAGCAGTTTGATAAGCGCTATTTTACGATTATGGATTTTCGGAATGTGACCGATCAATTTAGCGATCGCAGTTTTGATGGCGATCCTGTGATGATTAAGGAAGTGCGCGAGGGTGTGGCGTTTACCGATGAAGATATTAGCGGCAATCTGACAGAGCGAGTTATCGATCAAGCGACGGGTGAGGTTTTGAATTTTGGTACGGATGCTCAAGCTGTGCCATATACACCAACGATTATTAGTGGTGGGGATGTGGTTTCTGAACACCGCGATAAGGTCTATGTAACGGGTGTGAATGTGGAAATCCTCAATGAGAGGATTCAATATTTAAATGAGTCTGGCGACTTGGTGACGGCAAGTTTAAAGGATTATACCAAACAGAATTTGCTGCGAAAATTTAGCAGCTTGGATGATTTCTTGAGTAGCTGGGATGAGGCTGATAAAAAGAGTGCTTTGATTGCCGAGTTATCAGATCAGGGAATTGTCTTGGAGGATTTACAAAAATCTATTCAGAAGGATTTGGATCTGTTTGATTTGATTTGTTATGTGGCATGGGGACAGCCGCCTCTGACGCGCAAGGAACGGGCGGACAATGTGCGTAAACGTAATTGTTTTGCCAAGTATGGTGTGGCGGTGCGATCTGTTTTAGATACGTTGTTAGAAAAGTATGCGGCGGATGGGATTGAGAATATTGAGGATCTTTCGGTGTTAAAATTAGAAGCCCTGAAGAAATATGGGTCACCTAAGCAAATTATCGATTTATTTGGTGGCAAGTCTCGATATATTGAGGTTTTGCGAGAGTTAAAGTCAGAATTGTATCAAATAGCAGCATAATCTCCCACAATCAATTTTTGTAGGGGCAATTCATGAATTGCCCCTACAAAAATTGATTGCAGTCAACACAAGATCAATTTTTGGAAATAGCGTATGAAAAATCTCGGCGGTAATATTAAATCTCTGCGTAACTTTATGCGGAAGGATGCGGGTGTGTCGGGGGATGGTCAACGCATTGAGCAGTTGGGCTGGTTGCTGTTTTTGAAAATCCTTGATGCTAGCGATCGCGAATTAGAGTTGCTCAAGGATGATTTTGTGTCGGTGGTTCCTGAGCCTTTGCGCTGGGGGAGTTGGGCGGCGGATAAGGAGGGGATGACTGGGGATGCTTTGCAGAAGTTTATCGATCAGGATTTATTTCCGACTTTAAGAAATCTCGATCTGAGTACGGGCAATCAGAGGGCGCGGATTGTGCGCGAGATTTTTGAGGGTACGAATAATTACATGAAGAATGGAACGATTATTCGGCAGGTGTTGAATAGTCTGAATGAGATTGATTTTGAGAATTCGGAAGATCGGCATTTGTTTGGGGATATTTACGAGACTATCTTGCAGGAACTTCAATCGGCGGGGGCTTATGGGGAGTTTTATACGCCGCGTGCGCTGACGGAGTTTATGACGGAGATGGTGAATCCGCAGTTGGGTGAGAAGGTGCTAGATCCTGCTTGTGGGACGGGTGGTTTTTTGACCTGTGCGATTAATCATTTGCGATCGCAGGGTATCGATCAGGTAAAGGATCTGGAAACTTTGGAGCAGACGATCAAGGGAATGGAGTTTAAGCCGTTGCCGTTTATGTTGGCGGTGACGAATTTGTTTTTGCATGAGATTGAGGTTCCGAATATTGAGTATACGGATAGTCTGAATCGGGAATATACGAGCATTACAGAGGTGGATCGGGTCGATGTGATCCTTGCTAATCCGCCATTTGGGGCTTCGGTGACGGATGGGGTGCAGGATAATTTTCCGTTGAGTTATCGGACTACGGAGAGTGCGGATTTGTTTTTGTTGTTGATGGTGCGTTATTTGCGGCAAGGGGGGCGTGCGGCGATCGTGTTGCCTGATGGTTCTTTGACTGGTGATGGTGTGAAGGCGCGAATCCGTCAGCATTTGTTGGAGTCTTGCAATCTGCATACGATTGTGCGTTTACCAAATTCTGTGTTCCAACCCTATGCTTCGGTGGCGACTAATCTGTTGTTCTTTACGAAGGGTAAGCGGACTGAGGATGTTTGGTATTGGGAGCATCGTTTGCCTGTTGGGGTGAAGGCTTATTCTAAGACGAAGCCGATTGTGAAGGGTGAGTTTCAGTCGTTGCGCGATTGGTGGGGTAATCGTGAGGAGGGTGAGCAGGCTTGGCGGGTGAGTTTTGCGGATTTAGAGAGGAATGGGTTTAATCTGGATGTGAAAAATCCTCATGTGGTGGAGGTGGAACGGGGTTATAGTTCGGTTGAATTGTTGGGGATGTTACATGATTCTTTCAAAAAGAGTGATGATTTGTTAGATTCTTTAAAGAAGGAATTAGTCAATGAAAAATTATCCTAAAAAAACAATTGGAGAACTTTGCAATATTGTCAAAGGTGAAACGGGAATTGCTAGCGCGATCGCTGGTGAATATCCGCTAGTTGTAACCGCTAAAGAGCGCAAAACCTCAGCGACCTATCAGTTTGATACGCAAGCTGTTTGTATTCCCCTTGTGTCTTCGAGTGGGCATGGTAAAAAGAGTCTAAATTATGTGCATTATCAAGAGGGTAAATTTGCGCTTGGGACAATTTTAGCGGCGGTTATCCCAAAAAATAATCATGAGATTTCGGCAGATTTTTTACATCAATATTTATTGTTTTACAAAGATATCAAAATTGTTCCTTTAATGAGAGGTGCGGCAAATGTTTCTCTTGCTGTGAAAGATATTGCTAAAATCGAAATTCCGTTACCTCCAATTGATGAGCAGAAAGATTTTATTGTATTTTTTAACAAGCTTCAGAAATTTAATGAAGATTTAGTGCAAGAGTTTGATAAGCAAGAAAAATATGTTTCTCAGTTGAAACAGGCGATTTTGCAGGAGGCGATCGCAGGTCAACTTACTGCTGAATGGCGCACCCAAAACCCAATGCAAAAGGATAATCCAGATACCGATGCCGCAGCACTTCTCGCCAAAATCAAAGCCGAAAAACAACAGTTAATTGCTGATGGCAACCTCAAAAAAGAAAATATATTGCCTGAAATATCACCTGATAAAATTCCATTTATACTTCCTAATACTTGGGTTTGGTGTCCTTTGGGCGAAGTTACTCATTTTATCGATTATCGTGGGAAAACCCCCACAAAAATTACAAGTGGTATTAGGTTGATTACCGCAAAAAATGTTAAACAAGGATATTTATCACTTTCTCCTGATGAATATATTAGCGAACAAGAATATGAAGAAAGAATGACTAGAGGCTATCCACAATTAGGAGACGTGTTTTTTACAACAGAAGCGCCTTTGGGAAATGCTTGCTTGAACAACCTTGATGAACCAATTTCAATGGGACAAAGAATAATTACAATAAGATCGATTGCATTTTTATCGTCTTATTTATTGAAAGTCATTTTGAGTCCTGCAATACAGAAAGAAATAGACATAAGAAAAACTGGTGTCACTGCTCAAGGTATAAAATCAAAAAGACTTGTTGAAGTTCCCTTTCCCCTTCCTCCTCTTGCCGAACAAAAAGCGATAGTAGAAAAAGTCGATAAATTAATGAACATCATCGACCAACTAGAACAACAAATCAAACACCGCAAACAACTCGCCGAAAACCTCATGCAAACCGTCCTCCGCGAAGCCTTTGAATAGGATTTTTGTAAAACCAATGTAGGGGCAATTCATGAATTGCCCCTACATTGATTACATTGATCTGCTTAAAAAATCCTTTGCTGTAATAATTTCAATATTTCTAAAGGGATTTAACACTAACAAATCTTGATCCCCAGTGATAATAAAATCAGCCTTACCACTAACTGCTAATTCTAAAAATTTGTCATCTTTAGGATCGCGACAAATATTAATAGATTCTTCTATTTCTACTAATTCAGCCTTCTCAAGTAGCTTAAAAATAAACGCTTGCTTTTCTTCGATAGCAAAATATTTAATAAATTTCTTACGACTTAAAACCTGATTAAGTTCTAACAGAGTTTCTTCTGAATATAAAATTACATCTCGTTCTTCGATCTTGCTAATCACCTGAAAAGGCGCAGAATTTTTAACAAGTAAAGCACTTACTAAAATATTGTTATCTACAACAAAACGTTTACTCATCATCATCTTCTAGAATCGACTGTAATATTTCTGGAGTTAACCCCCTTTTTTCTGCTTTATCCGCAATCTCTGCCATCACCTGACTAAGAGTTTTATTAGCCAAATCAGGTTGAAAAAACAACTTAATCATCGTGCTAAGTTGCTGTTGCTTATTAACTTGAGCTTCTCGATAAGCTTTAGCTACTTCACTATCAACATTAATAGTAATCGTTTCCATTTCAAACTCCTAGATTTTATATAAAACACTACCGTCCACTTTACTATTTTACCATTCTCACAAACAAAGCGCCGTTAATGGTCAAGAGCCGTTCAAAATTGATCCTTTAAAATAACGAAAATTATTATGAATCCCTATATCAAAAAAGTTCAACCATTAGATAACTATTGCCTAATGGTCTGGTTTGAAAATGGAGAACAAAAAATCTTTGATGTGAAACCATACCTCAGCAAAGGTATATTTAGCCAACTCAAAGCCCCGTCACTATTTGCATCAGTTCGAGTCATTGCTGGCTCAATAGAATGGTCAAATGGACTTGATCTTAGTTACGACACTCTTTATTTAGGAGGATTAGCATTAAATTCCACAGCAACCTCTCAAGAGCTACAAAAAACCGCCTGAATATCTCATGCAAAATCTCATAATGCAGCAACAGGCGATCGCCGTCCAAAACCTCACAACGCAGCAACAGGCGATCAATCATACAAACCCTAATTAGCCAAAAGCTTGGAATTCTGGGGGCATTTTCAGGCAAGATATTAAATTGCTGTAGTTGCCAAGCGAATATCGAAAAGCTTAAGGTTTGTCAAGGAATAAGATGAGTACCCATCCCTCTTCAGAAATTTATGATGCGATCGCCTCACAATAAAAGATTGATTCTCAAGAAAGCGATCGCCCTTTAATTTTCAAACGAGAAAATTTGGGGAGCTATTACAATGCTTCTTGGCCTGCGGTTATGTCGTTTCTTTTTTAGGACTATGCTACCAAAATATAAATCAAGCTTAACCCTAAGTTAAATCATGAAAGTGCACTGAAAAGTATGATGACTTTTAGTGTGAGTAAAGGCATCATGATTTATTTTAAAAAGTTATCAGTTCAACCATTTATAGTTGCTTCAGTTCTGCTATTACCTTTGTCCACTGGAAATGCCAGTGCAAATGAAGTAATATCGATTCCAGCTTCCCAAAATAGTGCTAAAGTTTCAAACGTTTTACAAAAAATCGAAAAAGATACTTTAGCTGAGTCTTCTGTACAAGAGCCTGAGAAGATCTCTCAAAATGCTACTTCCGTATCACAGCTCTCCGATGTCAGACCAACAGACTGGGCTTTTACATCATTGCAGTCCCTCGTCGAAAGATATGGATGTATTGCAGGATTCCCTGATCGTACTTACCGAGGCAAACAAGCCCTGTCGCGTTATGAATTTGCGGCTGGCTTAAATGCTTGTCTTGATAAGGTTAACGAAATTATTTCTGCTGGTTTAGCAGATAAAGTCAGCAAGGAAGACCTCGCCACGCTTCAGAAACTTCAAGAAGAGTTTGCCGCAGAACTTGCAACCCTAAGAGGTCGAGTTGACGCGCTTGATGCCAAAGTCGCTAAGCTAGAAGCCCAACAGTTTTCCACCACTACTAAACTTAGTGCTACAGTAATTTTTGCTCTTGCCGATACCTTTGGCGGCGTGGGAACAGGAACAGCAATTCAAAACCCTCAAAGAACGACCGATTCTACAAATCTGAGCTTTTCTTACCGCGCAAGAATTAACTTTGATTCTAGCTTTACTGGCAAAGATTTACTCCGTGTTCGTCTACAAGCAGGCAATACGCCCAATATTGGCACTGCGACAGGCACTGATATGGCTCGTCTTGCTTTTACTCAAAACACTGCAAACGTATTTGAGATTGAGAAGCTTTTTTACCGCTTCCCAATTGCGAGTAATTTCTCAGCCTATGTAGCCGCCAACAATCTCGATCCAGATGATGTTGCTGACACCTTAAACCCATATTTTGACAGTAGTGATAGAGGTGCGCTATCAAGATTTGGGCGTTTCGATCCGCTAACATTCCGTGGTCCATCAGGTGTTGGTATCGGGTTTAATTACAAAATCGATCCACAATTTTCTATAGCTGCTAGTTACTTTGGCAAGTCTGCTAGTAGTGCAGGTGGCGCTAATGTCCCAACAGGACAGAATGGTTTATTCAACGGTGCATACATCGCAAACTTGCAGTTAGTTTTTGCTCCTGCGAAAAACTTTAAAATCGGAGCGATGTATGCTCGTAGCTTTGAGCCAGCTAAAGATGTCAACCTATCTTCAAGCACAGGTAGTAACTTCGGAAATCAACCGTTTGGAGCCTCTGATACCTCAGCCGATCGCTATGGTGCTCAGTTTGAATGGTTGGTTACAAAAGGATTCAACTTTGGTGGTTGGGTTGGTTTTGCCAATGCCCGACAAGAGTCAGGCACAAATGTTGGCAGAACTGCTAACTTGTTTAACTGGAGCGTTAACCTAGCATTCCCCGATCTCTTTGCTGAAGGAAATAGAGGTGGCATCATTTTTGGAATGCCCCCCAAAGTCACTTCAAATAGTGATCCCACAAGAGTTGATCCAGACACTGCATATCTTCTAGAACTCCAATATTCTTTTCGCGTCAGCAAGAATATATCAGTTACTCCTGGTGTAATTGCTATCTTCAATCCCAACCACAATGCATTGAACCCTACAACTTGGGTGGCAACGATTAGAACACTATTCACCTTCTAGAAGGTCGTCCTAAGCATATAAGGATGGTCGGCGCTTCGCGCCGACCATCCTTATATGACTTCTAAAATTGATTGACAAATTTTGAAGTGAATATTTGTACTGTTTTATAAGGAGTAATTCATTATGTCTATCAATAAAAAGTGGCTTCGCTTTTCCTTAAGTCTACTGTCAGCTTTTCTTCTAACTGTATTTGTAACAGCCTGTGTTCAGACACAAACTCCTGAAAACAAAGCTCAAACAACCACGAGCGCTAACGCAACTAAGTCAGCCGAAGTCGCTAAACCTGCTACTGGCGGCATTACAGTTTATACAGCTCTTGAAGACGATCAATTATCAGAGTATTTGCCTTTATTTCAGAAGGAATATCCTGACATCAAGGTTAACAAGGTTCGCGACTCTACTGGCGTAGTTACTGCCAAACTTCTCGCTGAGAAAGATAACCCTACTGCTGATGTAGTTTGGGGGCTTGCTGCCTCAAGTCTACTTGTTGCCGATAAGCAAGGGATGTTAGAGCCTTACGCTCCTAAGGGACTAGATGCAGTTCAGCCCATGTTTAGAGATAGTCAAAATCCACCACATTGGGTAGGTATTGATGCATGGGAATCAGCTTTTTGCGTCAATACGGTTGAATCTGGCAAAAAGAATTTACCAATCCCTCAATCTTGGGCAGATCTAATCAAACCTGAGTACAAAGGTCAGATTGTGATGTCCAATCCTGCATCTTCGGGTACTGGCTTTTTATCCGTATCAGTTATTTTGCAAATGATGGGAGATGCAGAAGGTTGGAAGTACTTAGATGCCCTACATGAAAACATCGCTCAATATGTTCATTCTGGTTCTAAGCCTTGCAAACTTGCGGGATCTGGCGAATATGCGATCGGTATTTCCTTTGGATATCGTGCTGTAAAGCAAAAAAATGCTGGCGAACCGATTCAACCCGTTTTCCCTAAGGAAGGTTCTGGATGGGATGTTGAGGCTAATGCTTTGGTTAAGAAAGCTAATATCAATCCTGCGGCTAAGACTTTCTTGGATTGGGCAATTTCTCCTGAAATCTCCAAAAAGTATGCTAAGAACTTCCCTTTAACTGCCGTTAAGACTGATGTTCCGATTCCTGCCGGATTCCCCGAAGATCCACTAAAGCAACTATCTACTAAGAATGATCTGAAATGGGCTGCTGCTAACCGCGATAAGATTTTAGCGGAATGGACTAAGCGCTATGATTCCAAGTCTGAAGCGAAGAAGAAGTAAATAAAACTTCGAGAGAATTTCGAGAAAGATTACTTTGCAATCTTTCTCGAAAACAAACGTTTAAGACTAGAACGCAATTATAAAAAACTTCTGAGGCTTAACAAAATCATGACAAATTCTTCAGACGGGACAGAAGCGATCATAAGTCAAGCTAGCTCGCAGGGAGAATTTGCTGACATTCAGCAAAGCTCACAAAAAATCCAAGAGCCAAATTCTACTTTTGCTTCATCAATGAATCAGAAGGATCTTGGGCAACCGTATCTCCAAATTGAGAATATTCATAAGTCATTTGGGCAATTTATAGCTCTGAATGATATTAATCTCAATGTTTATGCTGGAGAATTTGTCTCTTTGTTGGGGCCAAGTGGCTGCGGAAAAACAACATTACTACGAATCATCGCTGGTTTAGAACAGCAAACCACTGGACGTGTTATACAGGGTGGCAGAGATGTTTCTCGGTTCCCTCCTGCAAAACGAGACTTCGGTATAGTCTTTCAATCTTATGCTTTGTTTCCCAATCTTACAGCATCGCAAAACATTGCCTATGGGTTGCAGAATACACCTATGCCTAAAGGGCAGATCGAGCAACGTGTAAAAGAATTACTTGAGACAGTTGGTCTAGAGGGGTTTGGCAGGAAATATCCCTCGCAAATGTCTGGTGGGCAACAACAGCGGATTGCCCTAGCGAGAGCTTTAGCTCTATCTCCGAGTTTGTTGCTTTTAGACGAACCTCTGTCAGCTTTGGATGCCAAGGTCAGAGGTCGTTTACGTGTTGAAATCACTCAATTACAAAAGCGTTTGGGTGTAACGACTGTGATGGTAACTCACGATCAAGAGGAAGCTTTGACCATGGCCGATCGCGTTGTCGTGATGGATAAAGGTGTCATCGCTCAAGTTGGAACTCCTCGCATAGTTTACCAAAATCCCAAGACTCCTTTTGTGGCAAACTTTATTGGTTCTACTAATCTTTGGACTGGCGAAGTTATTTCTTCTACACAGGTACGATGTGGCAATATTTTGCTAGATGCAAGTATTGGAGAGTTTGAATTAAATAGCCAGATTGAAATCGCTATCCGTCCTGAGTCGATTTATTTGTTAGATAGCAGCAAGCAAAATGAAGATTTAGTTAACGTTGTAACTGCCGATATCGAAGGTATAGAATTTCTCGGCTCTGTTTATCACATTACATTGCGCCCTGAAGGTAATTCAAAGGCAACTATCACGATTGAGGTGTCTATTCATCAGGCAAGACAGATCGAATTAAATTTGGGGACAACATTAACAATTCAAATCCCTAGTGAGCATTTGCAAATTTTTCCTAAATAACTGATGTCTCGCAGAAGTTCCCAAGCCCCTCTCTCCTAACTCCTCTCCCACAAGCTATCGTGTACACACACAAGTCTAAATACCCCCTTTAATTCCCCCTTGCAAAGGGGGAAAACTAGAAATCTTGTTCTCTCCCCTTTGCAAGGGGAGGGCTAGGGAGGGGTAATTCATTAGATTTGAAATTTCTTTAGTTGTGTTTACAAGGTAGCCCCCAAAAGCGGAGAGGGGAACAAGAAAACCTATCCTAACCATGAAATCTCTCTGCCATCATTCCCACTCCCTCATTTTTGAGTAAGTTGTCCTATGACATTAGCACCAGAAAAAAAAAGTAGCTTTCCAGTGAAGCCTCAAGCTCAAATCCAGCAATTTCTTACCAAAGAAGATTGGATCTTGAGGGGTTTTATTGTTTTAAGTACGCTATGGCTGTTGGTTGGAGTTTTACTGCCGCTATATCCGATGTTGATTCGCAGCTTTCAAGATGCTGATGGACTATGGATCGGCTTAGAAAACTACGTTCGTTATTTTCAGACTCCAGCACTTTCGGTTTCAATATTTAACACCTTCTATATTGCGATCGCTAGCGCAATAATCTCAGTCGTTTTAGGCTTTATATATGCCTATGCTTTAACTCGGACTGCGATGTTTGGCAAGCCGTTCTTTCGTATTGTTGGGCTGTTACCTTTGTTTATTCCACCTTTAGCTCATAGCATTGGATTGGTTTATTTATTTGGGAATAATGGTTTAATAACCACTGGTTTTTTTTCGTTGATTGCAGGATTTGATATTAATCTATATGGTTCCAATGGGATCATTATTGGTGAAGTTCTGTATTGCTTTCCCCAAGCCGTAATTTTGTTGATGACAGCTTTAAGTATTACTGATGCCAGACTTTACGAAGCAGCGGCGGCTTTACGGACACCAGCCCATCGCGTGTTTTTTACAGTGACTTTACCGAGTGTAAAGTATGGCTTGATGAGTTCAGTTTTTGTATGTTTTACACTTGCCTTTACAGACTTTGGTGTACCTAAAGTTGTTGGTGGCGGGTTTAACGTACTTTCCACAGATATTTATAAGCAGGTGATTGGTCAACAGAACTTCTCAATGGGGGCAACGATTGGCGTGTTTTTACTACTTCCGACGGTGATCTCCTATGTACTCGATCGCTTGTTCCAAGGTCGTCAAACCGCCTTAGTAAGTAGTCGCTCAGTTCCTTTGCAACCAAGCCCTAACCCAAAATTAGATTGGCTAATGTTGGCTTTTTGTAGTGTTATTGTTAGTTTCATTTTGTTAGTATTTGGCACAATTATTTTTGCCTCCTTGGTTAAAATTTGGCCCTACGATTTGAGCCTCACTACTAAGCATTACGACTTTGATGCAGTTGGTGGCGGTGGCTTAGATGCTTATTGGAATAGTATTAAGGTCTCTCTCTATACCGCTGTCTTTGGAACGATCGCAGTATTTATGGGAGCTTACCTAGTCGAGAAAGGCAAGGGATTTAAACTGATGCGATCGTTTAACTATTTCTTATCGACAATTCCTCTAGCCTTACCTGGTCTAGTATTAGGGTTATCCTATGTGTTCTTCTTTAACAAGCCATTATGGAATATTCCCTATACAAACCTCGCATTAGTAAATCCATTTAATGGTCTTTACGGGACACTTGCTCTACTAGTTATCTGTAATATTATCCACTTTTATACGGTTGGCTTCTTAACAGCAAGCACGGCGCTAAAGCAAATCGATCCAGAATTTGAATCAGTTTCGGCTTCCATGGGCGTTCCATTTTACAAAACCTTTTGGCTCGTGACTATTCCTTTAACGGTTCCCGCGCTCTTAGAATTAGGCAGTTACTTCTTTGTCAATTCGATGGTAACTATTTCCGCAATCATTTTCTTGTACCCTCCAAATGCTCCTCTAGCTGCGGTAGCGATCGTGAATATGGATGATGCGGGTGATATTGCTCCTGCGGCAGCTATGTCTATGGCTCTAGTTTTGACAAGTATCGGCGTGAGGATTCTCTATTGGTTGTTAACCAAAGGTTTATCCCAAAGCACCCAGAAATGGCTCAAGAAATAAGAAGCCATTTTGTGATTTGGTATTACCCCACCCTAACCCTCCCCTTGCAAAGGGGAGGGAACGAGATTTCTAGTTTTCCCCCTTTGCAAGGGGGAATTAAAGGGGGTATGTAGACTTGTGTTTACACGGGAGCTGGATCTAAACAATTCTTAAATGGGCTCTAAAACAATCAAAAACAATCGTAATTTGGAAAAGGTAAAATCATGACTGACATAAAATTAATTGTCTTTGATATGGCTGGAACGACCGTTAAAGACGATCGCGAAGTAGAAGAATGCTTCATGCAAGCTGCGGCTAAAACTGGGCTAGAGGCTCAGACGGATAGAGTTATTGCAATGATGGGAATTTCTAAAAAGGTGGTTTTTCAGACTCTGTGGGCAGAACAGATCGACAAAGAAGATCCTAGCTACATTTCTAAAGTAGAAGCTTCCTTTGTCGAGTTTAAACAAATTTTAGAAGCCCACTATCGTGCTCAACCAGTAGAGCCGACTAAGGGATGTTTAGAATTGTTTGACTGGCTGCGATCGCATCAAATTAAAATTGCTCTGACCACAGGCTTTTATCGCGAAGTGACAGATATTATTCTCAGTCGTCTCGGTTGGGATAAGGGACTCGATTCTGATTATGTTGGCTCTGATAACTCGTTGATTCAAGCCTCGATCACTCCATCGGAGATTTATAACCAAGAAGGTCGGCCAGCCCCCTATATGATTCAAAAGGCAATGTATCAGTTGGCGATCGCTAATCCACAACAAGTAATTTGTATTGGTGATACTCCTTCCGATCTTTTGGCAGGTCACAATGCAAATTGCCTTTATACTTTTGGAGTCACCAATGGCACTCATACCCACGAGCAATTAGCCATTTATCCCAATGATGGATTAGTTGTATCCCTATCTGAATTCCAAAACAAATTATCCAGCTTAATCTCCTAAATTCATTTATGAGTCAGACAAATCATACAGAAATTGCGATCGTCGGTGCAGGCATCGTAGGACTCGCCCATGCTCTAGCCGCCGCCAAACGCGGTTACAAAGTAACAGTATTTGAAAGGAATCTTGAGGCTGTTGGCGCTTCGATCCGTAATTTTGGGATGGTTTGGCCAGTAGGTCAACCATTGGGGAAATTACGCGATCGCGCTTGCAGGTCTAGAGAAATCTGGCTTGAAGTTGTCGAGAAAGCAGGACTGTATCACGATCCCAGTGGCTCTCTGTTGCTTGCTTATCGTCAAGACGAACTGGATGTACTTGAGGAATTTACGGCAACCAATGAAGGCATTGACACGATCGCTTTGTTAAATGCTGAAGCCGTTGCTAAAAAGAGTGAAGCTGCCATCACCGAAGGGTTACTAGGCGCTCTATGGAGCAGCACTGAAGTAACTGTCGATCCGAGGGAAGTAATCCAAAAATTGCCAGCATTCTTAGCTAGTAATTATCCAATTGAATTTCAATTTGGCAAAGTCGTCAATGCGATCGCTTATCCTAATCTGCAAGTGGGCAATGAGTCTTGGACTGCCGATCGCATCTTTGTTTGTAGCGGCGCAGATTTTGAAACCCTCTATCCACAAATTTATGCAGAAAGCAATATTACCAAAGTAAAGTTGCAAATGATGCGAACCGTATCCCAACCTGCAAATTGGAGATTAGGTCCTTCCCTCTATGCTGGTCTGACATTAACTCACTATGGTTCTTTCAGTCATTGCGAAACTCTAGACGCTTTGAAGAAAAGAATTGAACTAGAAACTCCACATTTTCCAGAATGGGGAATTCATGTCATGGTTTCGCAAAATGGCTTAGGAGAATTAATTCTCGGTGATTCCCATGAATATGGATTGACTCCCGATCCCTTCGATCGCGCCGAAATTAATAACTATGTTCTCGATTATTTGCAAACATTTGCAAAATTCCCAGAACTCAAGATTTCCGAAACATGGCATGGGGTCTATGCAAAACTTGCTGGGAAAACAGAGTTTATTGCCGAGCCAGAAGCCAATGTTACCATCGTTAACGGGCTTAGTGGAGCGGGAATGACCTTATCCTTTGGCTTAGCCGAAGAAAATATCTCTTTGCTTTAGGTACAGATCTTTATGACCATAGACTATCTCAATCCTAATATTCCTAAGTATCTCAGGCGTGTTGCCATGCCTGTAGTTGATGCAACTGACGCAAATCTAGGAGGATATGGATACTTAGTAAGCGAGCCCGATAATGTTCGGGTGGAAATCGTGCGCTGGCGATCGCAAGGTTGGCGAACCGTCGATCCCGATAGTGGCGATGGTGGTGGCACTACAGAAGGAGTGTTTTTAAGCGAATGGAAAGGACAGATTCTCTTTGGGCATAACGAAGCGGTAGAGGGTCATTACATTTTGGCTTATGCAAACGAACCATGCCTAGCTGATGTGGCAAGCGATCGCCCACCAGAAAAAATGCTCCTATGGCACGCTAATTACCATCCTGATGGCGGTCAGCTATTTTTTCCTCTCGACAGGAACCCCTTCTTTGTGCCGTTAGCATTAGCAGGAGATGATGTTAAGCCTGAAGATTTTGTTTGCTTTCGGTTTGATGGCAGTTGTGGCTTGTATATCCATCCCAATGTATGGCATGAAGGTGTATTTCCCAGATCTGGGAAACAACGTTTTTTTGACAAACAGGGTGCGGTTCACGCTCGTGTTTCTATTGATTTTGCGCGAGAATTTAATTGTTTACTTGAGGCTGAGTTCAAATAATAGAAAGCTCAAAATGCCTTCTACACTTTGAAATAATTAGGAGAAATAGAATGAGACTAGATCTTGACGAAATCTTTGATATATTTGCAACTAGAGGTCACGCCCAATATGGCGGCGAACTAATCACCCAGTTAGAACATGGTTTGCAATGCGCTACTCTTGCCAAAGAACATGCAGCTAGTCCAGAACTAGTTACCGCTTGTCTCCTACATGATCTAGGTCATTTGTTGCATGATCTTGGTGAAAATCCCACCGAGCAGGCGATCGATGATCGCCATGAGCTTGAAGGGGCAAAATATTTGCAAAAGCTCTTCTCCGAGGCAGTCATTGAGTCGATCGCACTACATGTAGAGGCAAAGCGATATCTTTGTGCTGTAGATTCTGCTTATTATGAAAGCTTGTCAGAAAATTCTAAGAGCAGTTTGCTTTTACAAGGCGGGGCTTACTCCAAGGAAGAATCATCGATCTTTATTTTAAAGCCTTACGCTAAAGATGCTATAAAACTAAGAATCTGGGACGATCTCGCAAAGGTGGAAGGATTGAGAACTCCAGATTTAAACAGTTTTAGAACTACGGTTGAAAGCAGTCTTTTGGATATAGGATAGGCAAAGAAAAAGTTTTACTAAATGGCTCAGCATGATATGCAACAGACAAGATTGAGGGTAACGGTCAACGGTCTTTTTGTGGATTTAGATGAGGTTTTATTGATCCACCAAATGACATTGCCAGAGATAGACTGTTGGGATTTACCTGGAGGTGGGCTTGAACCGTCTGAACCTATTCTAGAAGGACTACGGCGAGAGATCCAAGAAGAAACAGGAATAACTAACTTTGAGGTTAGCCAATTATTAGCCGCAACGGATAGTTTTTTCCCTGATCCGCTTATGGAAGGTCGGTTACTCCATAATGTTAATATTATTTATCAATGCTCAGTAAATAGAGCATCTTGTGTTTTGAGTAGCTCCGATCCAGAAGTAGGGGCAAAGGGAATTCAATGGATACCAATCAATTCAATCACTCCTGAAACTTGTTCGGTACGCTCTTGGCAAGCTATTAAAGCGTTTATTGCTATGACTAAAGGAGGTTAGGTGGAACGTATAGCAGTTCACAAAAGTGGCTAAGCCACTTTGTGTTTTGGGATTAATACCCCCTTGCAAAGCTACCGTGCGTGTACACACATCTCAGTTTGTGTGTGAAATCAAGGAAATTACCCCACCCTAACCCTCCCCTTGCAAAGGGGAGGGAACAAGATTTCTGGTCTTCCCCCTTTGCAAGGGGGAATTAAAGGGGTAAGTCCGACTTGTGTATACACGGTAGCCTTGCAAAGGGAGGGAAACTTAAATCTTCCCTCTTTGCAAGAAGAGGGTTAGGGTGGGGGGAAAAAACTTTTCAAACACACTCAAAACGTTAATCCGCGAAACCCTTGCAATTCTGGGGGCATTTTCAGGCAAGATATTAAATTGCTGTGGTTGCCATGCAAATAAAAAGCTTAAGGTTTGTCAAGAAAGATGAGTACCCATACCTCTTCAGAAATTTATGATGCGATCGTGGTTGGTTCTGGAGCCAATGGCGGCGTTGCGGCAAAAGAATTGAGCGAGCGTGGTCTCAAAGTCCTTGTCTTAGAGGCAGGTCGCACACCCGATGCCAAAGCAGATTTAGGGCATCAGGTCAGAGATATGGCAAAGCGTTTTTACAATCTTGCCATTTCTAAGCGGCAGTCTTACCAATCAATGCACCCTGGGTATTGGAAAGCAAACCCTGACTTGTTTATTGATGAGAAAGATAATCCTTATACTACACCAGAAGATCAGCCATTTTTCTGGATTCGTGGTCGTCAGGTGGGCGGCAAAAGCTTAACTTGGGGCGGAATTACTCTGCGGCTATCGGATTATGAATTTAAAGCAGCAAGTCGCGATGGGCATGAACAAGACTGGCCGATCGCCCATGCAGATCTCGCACCTTACTACGGTAAATTGGAAAGGTTTTTTCAGGTGTATGGTAGCCAAGAAGGTTTAGCCCAACTTCCCGATGGCGATTATCAACCAACGTTACCGCTTACCCCCGCCGAACTGCATCTGAAGCAAGTCATTGAGAGTCAATGGTCTGACCGTTGCCTAATCCCATCACGGGGATTTGCTCTGCACCGTCCCACCCCAGAGCAACCTTGGCCGATGTATTCCAGTCTTGGCTCTTCGCTCAAGGCAGCGATCACAACAGGTAATGTGACTTTGCGATCGGACGCTGTGGTCAGTCATGTCATCTTTGATCTAGATACACGCAAAGCTCGTGGTGTGGCATATCGCGATCGCAACAGCAAAACTACCTATGAGGTATTTGCGCGAACCGTTGTCTTATGTGCTTCTACGATTGAGTCGGTAAGGATTCTCTTACATTCCACCGAGCAATATCAACCTGCGGGATTAACCAACCCTTCAGGAATGCTAGGACACTATTTGATGGATCATGTATCCACCTCAACCTTCTTTTTCTTGCCCAATATTAAACAACCAAAAACCTTTGATCTTTCGGGATGTGATAGCTTTTTTATTCCTTGTTTTAGTAATTTAGAATCACAACAGGAGAAATTTTTGCGTGGCTATGGTATTTGGGGCGGGGTACAGCGCTTTGATTTACCAAGTATTGTCCGTAAAGTTGGTTCGGGTTCCATTGGTTTTCTGATTGCCCATGGCGAAGTTTTGCCTCGCTATAGCAATCAAATTCAATTAAGCAACGAAGTAGTTGATGCTTGGGGAATTCCTGTGCCCCATATCGAATGTGCTTGGTCAGAAAATGAACATTTAATGCTAGACCATATGCATCGGCAGATTGACGAAATTATTAAGCTTTCTGGCGGTAAGAATATGAAGTTAACCGATATGTTCCATGTTCCGATCTTTGCTGATTTTGTTAGCCGCATGGAAGAAAATATGGCGTTTTCATCTCCTCCAGGTTATTACATTCACGAAGTGGGTGGCGCAAGAATGGGAACTTCTCCTACAAATTCAGTAGTGAATGCTAACAACCAAGTATGGGAATCTCCTAATCTTTTTGTTACTGATGGAGCTTGCTGGGCATCATCAGGCTGGCAAAGTCCTACTTTGACTGAGATGGCGATCACCGCAAGGGCAGGTGAGTTTATTGCCGAAGGAATGCGTAAAGGTGTTTTTTAAAAAGTATAAGTTGGCGCAAAATGCCGACTTATACTTTTATTATCGAGCCTGCGAAAAAATTGGCACTGGACTATTAAAGAGGGATAAATTTCTCAAAGTATTTCTGGGCAAGCTTTTTACGACCTTGCTACTCAATCACCATAAATCCTTGTTGGATAAGCCTTGTAGCTATTCATCACTGCTTTAACAACCAGTGTCTTTTTTTAATTAACCCAAGTTGCTACCTATAGTAACAAGAAAAAAAAGCTGCTACAAAGGACAAGAGCCGAGTAGCAGCAAGAAAAATGAATGATGAAATTGTAGCGATTTATTGCCTATGTGACGACA
>JADBWK010000172.1 GCA_020404895.1 Pseudanabaena sp. M085S1SP2A07QC
TATCTTGGATTTTCTGACGCAATCTTGTCTGGCGGCTCGACTAGGGATGCCGCATCCTTCCCTAATTCCTGCTGCTGACGATATCCCTAACCCAAACCCTACAACACTCATTCTCTTGTAGGCTATTGGACACTTACATTTCACAACTGGATCTTTGCATCTGAGTGGTGGGCATAGATCGCAACGTAAAAAGCCGTCGTATTGTTTTGAGGTTTCTACTAAGTTATAGTGCCATCGTTTAAAAGCGAAGTCTCGACCTTTAGGGACTATATGTTCTGTAACCAGACTGGAATAAAAAAGTTCTTCTAAAGGCGGATTTGGCATATTTTTTGAACAGTTGCTTTTCCTCACTCATCAATCATTGACTGATACCAAATCAAGAAATGGCTAAGCCATTTCTTGATTTTAAAACCTTTGCTGGATATAGCTTTTAACTCACGAAAGTGTAAAAACACTGTCGTGCATTGGTATGACTAGTGACAATATTTATAGTTACTTATTTTCCGTAGAGATTCAATTTCTCTATAAAGCACCACAAGTAATGTTTGTATTTCTTGTCTACTCATCAGTTTTACAAAAGGTTAAAGAAAGCCGAATCTATTTCGTAGCCTAAACTTTGAGTCATTTGCTGCAACTTGGCGGTGCTTTCAATACCGCGTGACTTGAGCCATATAGAAATGGTGAATACCTTCTGCATCACAAAAAGCTCCAAGGACTCAGGATTGTATTGCAACACATAGCCATCACCTTCGCGCTTAAACTGGTGGGGAACTAGCATCGCCGCATAGCGGCTGAGTTCTGCACGCCAATCGAGGAGATAGCTAAACCAAGGATAGGTCGCATCGAGACGCACAAACCAAAGACGAACTTCCGAGATCTCTGATAGTTCACGAGGATCACCATCTTCTTTGTTCCATACTAGCTCGATTTGAAATTGGCGATCGCCTTCAGGTGTTGCATCCCAATTTGCTAATAACTTCTCGATCGCAATTTTGGCAGGAGTAATATCCAGCGACTCAATACAGGCTTGGTTGACGTAGATGATAGTAGACATATGTATTAGATAGAATTAAGTTAGGGCGGTGCAATGCGCCGCCCTAATGTTTATTTTTTCGGTAAGTTTTCGCGAGGATCGAAGGATTGGATTTCTAGCAACTGCTCGTATAACTCGCGTTCCCGTTTGCTGGGAGTTTTGGGAACCACGATCTGGACTTCTACATACTGATCGCCAAAGGTTCTCGCGTCTTTAGGGAAACCTTTGCCAGAAAGGCGCAACTGTTGTCCAGACTTCACCGCAGGTGGAATAGTTAGCTTTACAAGCCCGCTTAAAGTGGGAACTTCCACCTGAACACCAAGTACCGATTCACTCGGTGAAATTGGTAATTGACAGCGAATATCGGAACCTTCAAGCGTAAAGAATGTGTGGGGCTTGAGTGTGATTTTGAGATATAGATCACCACCCGATGCCCCTTGCCCCTTGAGCCTGATTCTTTGACCTGAAAGCACACCTGCTGGCATATTTACTTCCAGCGATCGCCCATCTTCGAGGCGAATACGTTCGCGTCCTCCAACATAGGCTCGTTCGAGAGGCAACTCTAATAAAGCCTCAGAATCACGGCGTGGTGTAGGGCGTGGAGGAGCTTGTGTAGTAGTGCGATAGGACGACGCGCCGCCAGTGTCTTGGGCACGCTCATTAGTGCGAAACTTGCCTAATAATTGATCAACGAATTCTTGGAAGTCATTGTATTGGCTAAAGTCAACATCGCCAGAGTAGCCACCACGCTCAAAGTCTGGCGTATATTGCTCTCGTGATGTAGGTGGTCGGCTACCTGCACCTTGAAATCCGCCTTGCTTCCAGTATTGTCCAAAACGATCATATTGCTGACGTTTGGTGGTATCAGACAAGACTTCGTAGGCTTCGCCAATATCTTTGAATCGCTCTTCAGCAGCCTTGTCATTTGGATTCAGGTCGGGATGATATTTCCGCGCTAACCTGCGATAGGAGCGCTTAATTTCGTCAGCCGTGGCTGTCTTCGGTACACCGAGGATTTCATAATAGTTGCGAAAGTTTTGCATATTTCCCGAACTGCAAACAAGGAGATAACTTAGCTTACCTTATCGTTGCTTTTGGAAACGCCATGGGGGGCAGCCCTAAGAACTTAGATCCAGCTAGTTAACCACATTAGCACGGGCAAATAACCTGAGGAGATCGGTAAACCGATATAAATTGGCAACCAAAATATAAAAGCGATCGTAATAGTTGCCACAATCCCAGAACCTAGCCTCCTCAATTCGGGTAATGGCGATCGCCACATTAGCGATACTAACAAGGCAAGAGTTGCAAAAGCAAAAACTGACGCTGGCATATAGTGATACAAAAATATGCAGCGTTTGCTTAGGCTCCAAGGTAACCAATGGGCTAGAAAACTCGTGATTACATACAAGGTCAACCAGAATAATGTTGATGGCGACTTAGAGCTGTATTCAAGATTTATTTGCGTGATTAGCTTGGGCGGGAACCTTATCTTTGAAGCAACTAAGAAAGATAGCCCGAGCAGTAATGAGATCGCACTGAGCCAATACAACAATGGGTTACCCATTGCGTGAACAAATTGAACCATGCTATTGGGACGCATCTCAAAAAAATAGGCAACTGGTCGAATTAATAAAACCCAACTCCACCAAGGTGAACAATAGGGATGGATCGGTTCGGTTTTGCCAACACCTAAGTTTTGATGAAAGCCAAGGATCTGGCGATGTAGCTCCCAAATATCGCGTTCGGGATTAATCAGTAAGTGCGGAATCCACTCCACAAAATAAAAGGCGATCGGTAAAATGATTAGACCAATTAAGATTTGAAATACATTTAAAGTCTGGCGATAACGCGACCATGCATATCCCATGAGCGCTATTAGCCCGACCACATAAGCCAAGCCTGTCCACTTTACGCTGATTGATGCACCTAACATTAAGCCCGTAGCAAGTACCCAAAACCATCTTTGTCGCGATCGCTTCAGTGCTAGCACTATACATAGGTGACTTAGCATCCCGAAAAGCAAAATATAAATATTGATCAAGCCAAACCTTGACTCCACCAATAACAATCCATCCATGGCAATAAACCATCCCGCTAGCCAGGACCAACCTCGGCGATCGCTCAACTGCCAGAACAACTCATAGGTAATTAAGGGCAGTAATGAACCAGCCAGTGCTGTCATACAGCGATAACCAAAAGGCGCATAACCAAAAATCTTGATACCTATGGCAATGATGTATTTGGCTAAGGGAGGATGTGCGTCGAAGAGCGTCTCGCCGCGCAAATAGTTTTGAGCAAACTTAGGATAATAAACTTCGTCAAAAACGACATCCGCCGTGCCATCCAAATTCCAAAAGCGCGTGGCAAAAGCAACCAAAGCGATCGCCATTACACCGAAGACTGGATGTTCTGATAGCCAAATAATGCGATCGGAAAAACGAGCAATTGGAGTACTGATTATTTTATCCCTCCAATTGCCTATGTACTGTTCTCATCTAAAAACACTGAATATATAGACAGTAATTTTAACAAAGCCTTTCTTTGCAGGGCTTTATTAAAATTATTTACCCGCTTTAATTTGGGCAACTAAAGATTCCAAATCCTTAATTTCAGGCACACCAGAGAAAAATACTCCATTTACCACAAATGAAGGTGTACCACGTACTCCCAAAGACTTACCAAGTTCAAAATCTTTCTTGATAGCTGCTTTCGCTTCTTCGCTCTTGCGATCGCGATTAAAGCGATCGACATCAAGTTTCAAAGTATTTGCAAGTTCTAGATAAAACTCTTCACCAAGTTTGCCCTGCTGTTCAAATAAAGCATTATGGTATTCCCAAAACTTGCTCTGCTGGAAAGCAGCCCAAGCCGCGAGAGCTGCAGGTTCAGCCTGTTGATGAATCTCCTTCAGGGGAAAATGCTTAAACACCAAAGTGACATCATTCTGATTTTTTGCCATGAATTCCTTCACCACAGCATACCCTCTTGCACAGAAAGGACATTCAAAATCTGAGAACTCCGCCATAATAATTTTTTGACTTGCCGAACCTGCAACTGGAGAATTGCGGAGTAGCAAGCGAGGTTCTTGGCGAATTTGTGATAACACCTTATCGCGCAACTGCTCTTCTTGTTGAGCCTGAGATCTCTGATAGGACTGCACTGAGTCTAAAATCACCTGCGGATTTTTACGGATGATTTCTAAGACTTTAGTTTCAAATTGAGCATCAGATAGCTGAGCGTTTGCTGATTGTCCAGTAGAAGCACAACTAGTAATTATCAGTAAGAGTGCAACTAAAACTGAGAGCAGGTATGGTTGGAGTCGCATTACAAAAACATCCCAAATTGAAGGCAGAATTCTTTTCGTATTAAGTCTACACGATCTCTAATCAAAACCGATTTTGGTATTTCTAGCGTCTTTGGCACTGGAAACACTAAAATCGGTTTTGATTCAGAATTACTACATTTTTTATAATTTATTTATAATTTAATGGCTATGCGATTTACAATACTAACGATGGGCTCTGCAAATGCAGCACTGGGAATTAATGCTAAAAACAGAACTGCTACAAGGTGAAAAGTTGATTTCATTTTGCGGCGTTGGCTAAGGAATTAAAATGAGGCGTAATGACATTGCTTAAAGAAACGCTATCTTTAAAATATATAGCTATCGCAATCTCAAATATAACCCTATGAATCAAAACACTTACCAAATCCTGAGTCAAACCCAACGGCAGCGTGTTGGCGATGGCGCGATCGCCTCAATTCTTGAAGGTTGTGAATCTGCGCAACGTAAACTAATTTTAGTACTACCCCAATTAGGCGATTTTGACAGCCTTGAATATATTTGGTGGATACAAAGAGAAATAGATCGCATTAAATCAGAGGGAATTGCCGTTCGCGCTATTGGTATTGGCGATCGCCAGTCGGGAGAATATTTTTGTAAATTTACAGGCTTCGATAAAAATTGGTTGTTTGTCGATCCTACAGGTGAATTACATCGTCAATTAAATCTCTATTCAGGGTTAACCACTAAATTCCCTCTCCTTTCATCAGGACAGAGCGCTTGGGTGAATCTGATGTTGATGTGCGCAGGGATTGGCAGCCAAGGGACATTAGCCGAAGTATTTCGTGGCTACCGAGGCGATCGCAATGCGCCACAACTAATCGGTGATGAAGAAATTATCAAAGCCGCTCCATTACCACCATTAAAGGGTTCTTTCTTTAAATGGGCTGGTGGTAGTGGATTTCAACGACCTTTTGAACTCGCAACATTGCGACTGCGAAATATGGCTGAGGTTTTAGGCAATTGGACAGCCTATGTTCCAGATGCATCGCACATGACACAGCGCGGTGGCACTTTTCTGTTTGATGCTGAGAAAAAATTAACCTACGAACATCGCGATCGCGGCATCTTAGGATTTTCTGCTAATCCCAGCTATCCATTGTCGTTTTTATTTGCAGATCAATTTTCTGAACAATCATCTACGCAAAAAGCAACCTCTCCTTAAACTTTTTCCTCAAAGTCAGGGGCATAAGCTTGGAGTAGGTTGCTGAGCTGCGAAAGGACAGAATCTTTATTGACAGAGCCAAAACTAAAGCGATCGGGGAAGAATTCTGGACGATCTAGATTGCGATCAATTGCTTCCTTGACTTGCTGTGCAATCAAATGCTGTAGATCGGCAAGTGCTCTGTCCCGCTGATAATTTGCCCCTTGCTCAGTGGTGGCATACAACGGCGGTAATCGGTTAAGTGCATAGGCCGCAATATCCCCCAAATCCAAAACTTTATTACTACTTGCTTCGATCTCAGCGACCCTTGCCACAGCTTCACTCAAAACCAATTCTTCCATGACGTTGATAAATTGTTTGCGAGGTACAGCAACAACTTCCCCCGTAAGCAATGCACCCATCAGACGATCAAGAGCCATATACTCTTCAACTGATAGCTCAAACGCGCTATCGCAAATCCGCCCCACTTCGGCTTCCATCGCAGGAGTTAGGTAGCCATCTTGTAAAGCCTGTTCGACAATCGACTCAATGCTGGTTTTTACTATCTTTTCCACTGTTATCTCTTTAATAAAGCAACACTAAGGTACTTCAATAGGAATAATCGTATACTCAGGCAGAGACATCTGGAAATGCTCTTTTTGGCTGAGCAAGATCACCAGTCGTGCTACAGACTGGGGCTTAACTGCCAAATCGCTCCAAGGTATAGCAACTTCTAGACATTGCTCCAAGCCTATTTTCGTATGAGTTGCGATAGTTTCCCACTGAAATTGTTCTGTAGATTCTTGAAGCTGGACTGACTTATCAGCAAAATTGATCGTTAGGTGATGGCGAAACAAATAATTTAGCGGCGACACATCAGGCATGTCAAGAAGTTGCACAGGACTGTTGGGATGAATCCGACTAGGATAAAACCACAACAAATGTAGTTTACTTTGAGCAATGCTCTCTAGATTACTAAATTCTAGGCGCAAGTAGCAATAAAAATGATCGTAACCATACCATAGTCCCTTGACGGGCGTATTTTGATGCATTGCCCCCCTTGCGCCACTAACTTCGATTTTGCCAGACCCTTGCCAATCATCATTTTCAAATCTGCCATTAATCATTGGCTCAATGAGGCTAGTAGGTCGATCGCTAGTGGAGACATCATGAGGCTCAAGAGGATATAGCAATGCATGGGGTACTGGCTCATTGAGAGCACGATAAATCACCTGCAAATGCTCACGAAATAGGCGATCAAACATTGCGTCATCATTTGAGCTATGTCCTTCGCCAAACCACCAAAACCAATCCGATCCTTCAGCTGCCATTAGGCTTTCCCATGCTTCAGGATTATTTTCTGGTGTAGCTTCGGCGTGCATAGCCAATACTTGACGTGCTTCTGCAAGTAACTCCCAAGCGCGGTTTTTAACTGGATCGCCGATCCATGTGGTGAAGCTAGAGTCAATCCATGAGCCACTATGCAACTGGTGAGGTGGGATTTTTTCAGTGGGTGAGAATTTCTCTAGATATTCTGAGGGTGTAACCAGTTTTAGATTTTCATTTTTGGAAAGGTTTTCGTAAAGCGTTTGCAAGAATGGGTTGCCATCTTGAGGATAAAATTCCCAGCAGTTTTCACCGTCAAGGGCGATTGTTACTAACCAAGGCTTTCCTTCAGGATGCTCTGCTAGATATTCATTTTGTTGTTTTTGAATAGTCATCAAACGATCGCATAAATCATCGCTAGCAGCTTGAGGCAAAAGTGCCCCATAACTAAACCCGATCAAATCCGAAAGTAGGCGATCGCGGAAAATAATTGCTAAGTCCCCATGAATAGTTTCAAGGCGATAGGGTTGATAGAGCAAATGTGGCGCATCGATCGCCCCGCGCTCATCTCGTCGGAAATAATGTCCAAGACTCCAGCCCAAGACTCCTTCATCAGAACATAACCAAGAAAATCCTTGCTTGGAAACATGTGGCAAGATGGCAGGGCTAACAGACTGCTCTGAGGGCCATAAACCTCTGGGATCGCAGCTAAAGTGTTGGCGGTAAACTTCTTTGGCTTTTTCTAGATGTAGCGCAATGTCTGGCTCATGGCGGAAGCGATGATTAGGCAGATACATCTGTGGCACAGCGATCCTACCTGCTTGCGTATCGGCTAAAAGCGGCATGATCGGATGCGTGTAGGGTGTGGTAGTAATTTCTAGTTGCCCATTTTTTTGCATTTTTCGATGCTGCGGCAAAATTCGGGAAATAATATCTCGCTGCTTGCTATAGATTCTTTGCCGATCGGCTAAGGTAAAATCCTTGCCGCGATCGTACCATTCGGCAATTTCAGGATCGGCATCTCGGAATAGAGGATCAATCCATGCCAAGTTATGCCATGCCAGTAAATCACTAAAATCTGGTGCTAGCCAATTATTGACACACCACTCAATGCCATAAGCTTGTCGCTGTGCTAATAAATCAGCATAGCGATTGTATGGCTCGATCATTGTCTGATGATTGGCATCAAAGAAATGCTCGACAATGAAATGTTTTTGCAATCGCGTTAAGGTATCGACAGGTGTTAGAGTCAAAGCCAAGTAAGGATCAAATGCATTTCCTTCAACATAATCCTGCAATTGCAGGATCAGCGATGGCACAAGGTTGATCGTTTGATGTAGCTTTGGATATCTTGACAACATCAACGCTAAATCCAAATAATCTTTTACGCCATGCAACCTCACCCAAGGCAAATGATACTTACCTGCGATCGCGCTTTTGTAGAGAGGTTGATGTTGGTGCCAGATAAATGCGATATGTAGAGGATATGACATAGGATGACTGGCAATATGACTGGCGATACTTCTAGAAATTGTGACACACCTAATCATAGTTCGATCCAAACACTTTGTATAAAGCTATGTACGGTTAGCCTCAGTATTTGTTTGATGGGCTGTGCACCTGTATCTAGTGATACAGCTAAGAACCCCACAGCACCAGAGATACCCGCGACATCACCACCACAAACGATCGCACCTCAAGCTAAACCCAAACCAGTCTCAGAACTGGCTCAATATTTGCCAATTACTGCCATAGCAACAATTTCAGGACGCGAAATTCAGCTTGAGGTAGCCAGTACTTTCAACGAACAAGAAAAAGGACTTATGTTTCGTCCCCCATTGGCTGACGATCACGGGATGTTATTTGTTTTTACGCCTGAGCGTCCCGTAGCCTTTTGGATGAAAAATACCCCTTCCCCGCTTGATATTATTTTCTTGCTGGATGGCGAAGTTAAGGCGATCGCCCGCAATGCGACAACTTGCAAGAGTGATCCCTGTCCTGTTTATCCTGTGGGAGGTGTAGTTGCGGATAATGTGATTGAAGTAAGAGCGGGGCTAACCCAAGAAATTGGTTTGAAAGAAGGCGATCGGATTTCTGTTAAATTCTTGTTGCCAAAAAATCAATGACCACTATAATTCTATAGTCTGAAATTGTTTGCCAAACCAAAGATATTGCACGGCAATATTGAACAAAAGTAAATAAATTTCAAAATGTTCAAAACTACTTAGTAATTTCTCCCTGAAAGTGCTAAAAGTAGCAGTGGTGAATCTTGAGTGAAAGAAGAGTAAAAAAATGACAGCTAGCAGAGCAAGAAGCCCTGAGCCACAGAGATACCCGCAGCCTCTTGATCGCAAGAATAAACTTCGGCAAGCAAGTCCCAAACCGAACAAAAATCGCAATGTAAAGCGGTTGCCTCGTACTAACTCATTTCCTCTGCCTCTTTGGTTGCGGGTCTTGATGACCACTCAAAAGCTGTCTATAGCTGCGACTGTAATCCTCACTATTTCAGTATTCGCGATCTACGGTTGGACTGTATATGCTCAAGAGCAGTGGAATCAGCAATTTAAAAAGCTCGAACAACTCCAGCGTCAAGAACGGCAATTAACTAATGCCGCTGGTTCATTTGATAATGAGATGCTGCAATCAATTCAAAAGAAGCCGGGGGATTTGGTTCGCGAAAGTCCCGAGAAATCAATTTTTTTGCAAGCTGCTCCTCTCCGCCCAAAGCGTGAAGTCCCGTCTACTGTGTCTGAGCTTCCTAAGAAAAAGCAAAATGAAAGCCTAGGATATTAATGTAGGAACTTCACATGGTTAAATACGATCATGATTCCTTGTGCATCGCGCAAGGAATCATGATCGTATTTATTTCAACTTGACATTATGTGTGGAATTGTTGGCTACATCGGACATCGTTCGGCAAATGAAGTTTTAATTTCTGGGCTACGCAAACTAGAATATCGCGGCTATGACTCCGCAGGCGTTGCCACAATTCCATTTTTTGATGATCCTGCCGATCGCCAAATTGATCGTTATTTACATCGGGTCAGAGCCAAGGGCAAGCTCATCCAACTAGAGGAAAAGTTGGAGGCTGATACCGCTCCTCAAGCATCGATTGGTATTGGTCACACTCGCTGGGCGACTCATGGCAAGCCTGAGGAGCATAATGCTCATCCCCACACCAATACGATGGGAAATCTTGCGGTTGTGCAGAATGGGATTGTTGAGAACTACCATATTCTTCGCACTGAGTTAAAACAGCTTGGTCATATTTTTGTCAGCGAAACTGATACAGAAGTAATTCCCCATATGATTGCCGAATTTCTAACCCAGTTGGAAAAGCAAGGCAATATGATTCCTGACAAGTCTCCCTCAGTGCTGTTTGAAGCAGTACGACTGACGATCGCAAAATTGCAAGGAGCCTATGCGATCGCTGTTATTCATGCTGATTATCCCGATGAATTGGTGGTCGTGCGTCAGCAAGCGCCGCTAGTAATTGGTATTGGTAAAGATGAGAATTTTTGTGCTTCGGATACACCTGCGTTAGTCGCCTATACGCGCACCGTGATTTCTTTGGAGAATGGGGAAATTGCGCGACTGACTAGAGAATCGGTACAAGTCTATAACTCCAAAGGCGATCGCCTCCGCCGTGCGCCCCAAACTCTCAACTGGAATCCCACCATGGTGGAGAAGCAAGGCTTTAAGCACTATATGCTCAAGGAAATCTATGAGCAACCTGGGGTATTTCGGACAGGATTGGCAAGTTATGTAAGTGAGGCTAATAAAGTTGATTTAGGGCTACCCACAGGTTTTATCGAGCCGATTGAACGGGTGGAAATTATTGCCTGTGGAACCAGTTGGCACGCCTCTCTCGTAGGCAAATATTTATTAGAGCAGCTTGCAGGTGTACCAACTAGCGTTCAATATGCTTCTGAATATCGCTATTCGCCACCACCTTCTTTAAAAAACACCCTTGTGATTGGTGTAACTCAGTCTGGCGAAACTGCGGATACTCTGGCGGCGTTGGAACTTGCCAAATCAAGAGGCGATCGCTGTCTGGGTATTACCAACCGTGTGGAAAGCTCCATAGGACGAATTTCGGATGCAGTGATTGATACTCAAGCAGGAATTGAGATTGGTGTAGCAGCGACAAAAACCTTTGTGGCGCAGTTACTGATGTTCTATCTACTAGCTTTAGAGTTTGGCGCAGCTAAAGGCACATTAACCGAAGCTAGAAATCAAGAATTAATCGAAGGATTGCGGCAACTCCCTGCCTATATGGAACGGATTCTCGAAGGTCAAGAACGCTATATTGAAGATCTTTCGCGTCAATTTACCCACACCAAAGATTTTATCTTCTTAGGGCGCGGCATCAACTTCCCGATCGCTCTCGAAGGTGCGCTCAAACTTAAGGAAATCAGTTACATTCATGCTGAGGGCTATCCCGCAGGTGAGATGAAGCACGGGCCGATCGCATTGCTTGATCAAGATGTCCCTGTAGTTGCGATCGCTACTCCTGGGACGGTCTACGAGAAGGTTCTTTCTAATTCTCAAGAAGCAAAAGCGAGGGATGCGAAATTGATTGGTGTCGCTCCTCTTGACGATCCTGCGGCGCATGAGGTGTTTGATTACATTCTGCCGATTCCTGTGGTTGATGAGATTTTCTCGCCAATTCTCACCGTGATTCCGTTGCAACTGCTGTCCTATCATGTGGCAGCACATCGCGGTTTAGATGTCGATCAACCCCGAAATCTTGCGAAATCTGTCACGGTTGAATAGATTAAAAAGACAGTACATTGCGCCGCCTTAAAACTCAGGGAAACTTGTAAAAGCTACGCGAAACGTAGCTTTTACAAGTTTCCCTGGACAATTTAAAGCCTCAACAGGCTAGGACAACGAAAAAAAATTATGGACAAATATAATCGACGCAAATTTTTACTTCATGCTCGGAACTTGACCTATGCTGGAGCGGCAAGTTGGCTTTGTAGCTGTGGCGGTGCATTGAGCAACTCTGATGATCTCTCAGTCAATCCATCGCCAATGGATAGCGAAGATAAACAACAAATTATCGTCATTGGTGCGGGTATTGCAGGCATCACAGCCGCCAAAAAATTGCAAGCTCAAGGATATCGGGTAATTATCTTAGAAGGTCGCGATCGCATTGGGGGGAGAATTTGGACAGATAATTCTTTAGGATTTCCTTTGGATCTCGGTGCTGCGTGGATTCATACCGTTGACGGTAATCCTATCTCGCCATTAGTCAAGCAATTTGACATTCAGACTGTCATCTCAGATCTTAAATCGCAATGGAATTATAAAGGTGTCAAGCAACTGCTAAGTGAATCTGATGAACTGCTTATAGACAAAGCTTTTCAATCATTTATGAATAGAGTTAACCAGCTAAAAAAAGACCCACGATCATCGCAGCAGATTACTCTAGCAGATATCGCTCAACAAATAATTGAATCAGAAGAACTAACTGAGGTCACTCTTAAAGGATTTCGGGCAGCCTTATCTTCGACAATTGAGAGTGAAGTTGGCGATGATATTGCGAATTTAGGAATCAAAGGTTTCGATGAAGATTCCGAATTTTCTGGCGCAGATGTAGTTTTTCCGCAAGGTTATACGCAGCTTATACAGACTCTATCCAAAGATTTAGATGTTCTGACTAAGCATCTTGTGAAGCAGGTTGCCTATGATGATAATGGCGTACAAGTGACCACTGATCGTGGAATTTTTAATGGTTCAAGGGTGATTGTCACGGTTCCATTGGGTGTATTGAAACGTGGTTCTATTAAGTTCTCACCAGAATTGCCAGATGCGAAGTTAGCTGCAATTGAAGAATTGGGTATGGGAGCATTAAATAAATTAGTATTAAAATTCCCTCAGCAATTTTGGTCATCACAGCCTCACACCATGGCATATATCAATGGCAATATTGCCGATCGCTATGTTGAATTTTATAACTGGCAGAAATATATTCAGCAACCGATTTTAGTCGCCATGTTTAGCGGTAGTTTTTCGCGATCGCTCTCGCAAATGCCTGAGCCTGAAGCAATACAAAACATTATGTCTGATTTACAAGCAATGTTTGGCAATGATATTCCGATGCCAACTGCTGCAATATTGACCAAATGGCATGATGACCCCTTTGCCTATGGTTCCTATTCCACTTTTTCGCTCAATGGTTCTATTCAAGACTGCGATCGCTTGGCGGAACCTATAGGCGATCGGGTGTTTTTTGCTGGTGAGGCAACCTATGGGAAACATATAGGAACTGTTCATGGTGCTTTGTTGAGTGGAGAGAGAGAAGCCAACAGAATCGCTACCAAAAAATCGTCCCTCAAGTTTTAATCTCAAATAGCGATCGCAATCTAATCGCAAATCATTCAGTTGTAGCCCACATTCCGCTCGTAATGGAAGCCTAAAAATATTTACAACGAGACAATCAGGGCTTCAGCGATTTTAAAAGGAGTTAATGATAATAAATCTTATTAAGTAGCTAGGCACAATTAAATATAAAACGTTTGATGGCATAACCGCCATTTGAACTGCGGGATAGCATACCAGAGATAATAGCAAGAGCTAAATCATACTCGTTGTCAAACATCTGGGAATTAAAGCCAAATTCAAAAATCGAAGATGTGGCGAAATACTGTATAGATTTGTGTAAGGATATGCACAAAGACAATATAGACAAGCTATTTATTGCTCTAGACAACAATTCAACTCACAAAGAAAAGATGAAAATGCAGTTGAAAGAGCATCTGCAAGCCTCAGGACTAGCGGATAAAATAGCTGTAGAATTTATCCATACTCCAGCTTATTCACCCGACTTTAATCTTGCCGAATATGAAATTCATCTCTTGAGGTTACAGAAATTACATCATTTGCCTCCAAATATAACCATTGCAGAAATCGAACAAAAGCTTAAGAATGTGGCTAGCCCATAGAGGAAAACATGACCAGCTTTATCATTTTTAGTCAGATATTCTGGTAGGGCATGGTTATAGGCGAGCACAATGATTAATGTAAATACGATTAGGTAAATTACAACCAGAATTTTCCAAACTAACTTGTTCGATTTCATGGGAAAGATTTTAACTCAAGGTAATTTAGAGCGAGGAAGGCACATCTATCCATTTTTTCTGCTGGTGAGACTCTTGGGTTAAATCCATAAGCAACTGCGACCATGCACCTTCATAGAGACTCGGAGTCATCGGTTGTCCAGTTTGAATTGACTGCACCCAGCGATCGCATATAGCTAGCACAGGCGCAAGACGACCATCGGCATAGGTTTTCGGGAGGTCATATTCAGGCGGAATCGGTACAATTTCCATTTCCGTGCGATCGATTTTGCCTTGGCGCAAGCTGAAACCATGTACATAATCCGATTGATTAGAACTACCCAATACAAGCGTTCCATTTTCACCGTAACCCGTCAGCCAATGCCCACGACCGCGATAGGTGACAGTACTTAGAGAAATATTGCATGGAGTTCCATCGGCAAGTTCTAAGAGAATGTTACAGGTATCATCGGCATCAACGAGGCGCATAACACCATTAGCATCGGGGCGTTCAGTAATGCCTGTGCTGAGTTGACCTGAGAGACTCTTGATATCCCCAAATAGCCAGCGCACATAATCAAAGGCATGGGAACCGATCGCACCTAATGCACCACCACCAAAAGCTTTTTGGCTATACCAATTCCAAACCCGCTTAGGATCGGCGCGACCCTGAACCAACCAATCAATTTGAATCAGCCTTTTTTTACCCACATGATTCTGATCTAGTAGATGTTTGAAATATCGCCATTGCGGAACACAACGAAATTCAAAGTCAGTAGCAGTGATGACTTGACGTTCTTGGGCAAGACGATACAGCGCGATCGCTTCTTGGGAATTCATGGTCACAGGCTTTTCTAGCAAAACATGCTTGCCAGCTTCGATCGCGGCTTTTGCCTGTTCATAATGAAAACTTGGCGGTGTGGAGATGGTAACTGCTTGGACTTGTGGCAGTGCAAGTAAATCTTCAAGGCGATCGCAAGCGTGAGGAATTGCAAATTTATCAGCTATTTGCTGAGCTTTGAGGCGATCACGATGGTACACCGCCACAACATCTGTATCAGGATGAATTTGCAGAGCTGGAATATGGATAAGCTGTCCAAATCCTGTCCCAATAATACCAACACCAATTTTCGACATATTTTTTATTGTTTGAATCATTTGAGTCGGACTTACCCCCTTTAAATTCCCCCTTGCAAAGGGGGAAAACTAGAAGTCTTATTCCCTCCACTTTGCAAGGGGAGGGTTAGGGTGGGATAAATTTTAAATAAGAAACCACTTTAGAAAGAGTGCAAAGTACTCTTTCTAAAACTCTATTCCTGCTTGAGCTTTGACACCTTGCTCTCTAAAAGGATGTTTGACAAGTTCCATTCTCGTTACTAAGTCAGCAACTTCAATTAGTTCAGGAGGTGCACCTCGACCAGTGAGAATCACATGGGAATCAGCAGGTTTTTCTTTTAAACCAGTAATCACCGTTTCCACATCAAGATAGCCGAGTTTGAGAGCAATATTTACTTCATCTAGCAAGACTAGTTTGTATTCAGGATTTCTGATATAGCCAAGCCCCACATCCCAAGCTTCTTTAGTTTTGGCAATATCGCGATCGCGGTCTTGGGTTTCCCAAGTAAAGCCTTCGCCCAAAGCCTGAAAAACCAGTTGATCTTGCCACATTTCAAATACTTTCTTTTCCGCAGGTTCCCATGCACCTTTGATAAATTGGACGATCGCTACTTTATATCCATGCCCTAGCGATCGCAATACCATCCCCAAAGCGGCGGTAGTTTTGCCCTTGCCATCACCAGTATTGACAATAATCAGCCCTTTTTCAAGTTTACGCTCTGCGACTCTCTGATGTTGTAACTCTTGGCGGCGCTGCATCTTGGTGCGATGTTGTTCGGCGGTAAGTTCAGTCATAAAGGATTCCTGTTAAGCGGCAGTCAAGTATTGAGTTGCTAGAACATTTTATCGCAACCGTCATAATGCTTAGAAAAAATTAAAACCAAAAAAGTTAGAGTCGGTTGCGAAGCAACCGACTCTAACTTTTTTGGTTTTGTTGGTATATTTAGCCTTGACGCTACAACGGCTGAATATGTTTAAGAAAATCTTCTCCTATGGTTTGCTTGCGTTTGTACCGATATCGGTCATCGGTCACTTACTAGGATGGAACTCGACACTGGTGTTTGTGACTTCAGCGATTGCAATTTTGCCCTTAGCAGGTTGGCTTAGCACCGCAACTGAGGAAATCTCTGTAGTTTTGGGACCCTCTTGGGGCGGTTTGTTAAATGCGACATTTGGTAACGCGACGGAGCTTATCATTGCGATCGTAGCTCTGAATGCAGGATTTACCAGTGTGGTTAAAGCTAGTATCACGGGTTCAATTATTGGCAACCTGTTGCTGGTGATGGGTTTGTCCATGTTTTTGGGTGGACTACGTTATAAAGAACAGGAATTTCAGCCAACAATGGCGAGGTTAAATGCTTCGGTCATGAATTTAGCTGTAATTGCTATTTTGTTACCAACAGCTGCAAATTTTACAACTGCGGGGATTAGTGAAGAAATTTTACAAAAGCTATCGATCTCAGTGGCGATCGTACTGATTGTTGTTTATTGTTTAACGCTCCTCTTCTCAATGAAAACCCATGCCTATCTCTATGATGTGGGCAAATCTGAAGCAGATGATGCTGAGGAACTGGAAGGACATCCACAGGAGATAAATCTTAAATTGTGGATTTCCGTTCTATTGGGAGTAACTTTATTAGTCGCTTTGGAATCAGAGCTTTTAGTGGGAACTTTAGAAGAGGCAACAGCCCAACTCGGTCTAACAGAACTATTTACTGGGGTAATTCTCTTGCCAATCATCGGTAATGCTGCTGAACATACAACGGCGATTACGGTAGCAATGAAGAACAAAATGGAACTATCGGTATCGGTTGCCGTGGGTTCGAGTATGCAAATCGCTCTATTTGTTGCACCGTTGCTGGTGATTATTGGTTGGTTTATGGGTCAACCGATGGATTTAAACTTTAATCCCTTTGAGTTAGTGGCGGTTGCTGTGGCGGTACTGATTGCCAACTCGATTAGTTCTGACGGGCGATCGAATTGGCTAGAAGGATCTTTGCTAGTAGCGACATACGCAATTCTAGGCTTTGCATTCTATTTTCAACCAGTCTAAGCAAAAGCGGCGCAATGCGCCGCTTTTGCTAATCACTATACAATCTCCGAAAGCGTGGATCAAGTTTGGAGCTTTTCTCTCGGTTACATTTTGCACAAAGAGTTTGAAGGTTACTCAAGTCATTAGCTCCACCTTGCGCGAGGGGAATAATGTGATCGACTTGTAAGTTTTTAGCAGTAAAGTCAATTTTGTGACAGCTTTGACATTGATAATTGTTCCTCTCAAAAGTTTTTTCCCTAACCTCAATGGGGATTTTGATACGTGGTATTTTATCAGTCATAGAAATATTGAAATTAGTGAGGTAGACAATTTAAAGCTGAGCTAAAATAATATAATCATCTAAAATATAATTACCATCAAATTTCAAATCAAACAAGTTTTTTCTTATTGGAGAAATATATTTTTGAAGCGGTAAGTTGTCTTTAGCAAATTGATTAAGATTAACATTCATTTTTCCCCTTTGAGCAGTAGAATCTACACGCTTATACCAAACTAACTTTAGAGAAAATGAGTCAATAAAATCTTGAATGATTTCAAACTCGATTTCTTTTATTTTTCTCTTCTCATCAAACAGAGAAAATAATTTACTAGCTTGAATAATTAGGACAACATAGCCATCCTTAGCCAGATGCTTTTGAAAAATATCTGCATAGATTTGTGAGGAAGTAGCTCGTCGGTCAGCATTCCAGAAGAAACAATGACAGATAACAATAAAGTCAAAAAAACCTACAGGTAAATCGTCAGTTTTTTGTTTGTAATAATCAAACAAGTTAGAACTATCCAATCTCCAAAAAGTATTACTGGATGGATGATTACCTGAAATGTATTCTTGCCAAAACTCTAATCCAGTTTTTAAAAATAAATCTTGTTGCTCCAATGCATGATAATTAATATGCATAGAAGTTTCTAAGCCATTCTTATAAAGACGTTCAATTAAGCCAGCTAGTCCATACAACATCGTTCCATGTCCTGCGGCAACATCTAAAATCTTTAAGTTGTTTTTTAGCTTGCCAGAACGATAAATTAAAAACCATGCAAGATAACTACAATAAACATTATCTGGGAAATATTCTAGTAAATATATATACTCAATTAATGGACAACTGTAATCAGGATCTTTACCTGATTTAACTTTTTTTAATTCTTGATAGGCTAATCTAATTTCATCTTGATGATAGCAACTAAGCTTTCTATTTAGATAATCAGCTAACTTGGACTCCAGACTATCAAAAACTTCATCGTCAATTCCCATAAATTGTAAAAATTCATTGTCTCCTTGTTGTGGGAGTTTAAATTTTGTTGTATTACAAATAAATTTAACAATCTCAGAATTAACTTCAATCGAGTCATTTGCTAACTTTGTTGTAACAGGTAGAGCAACTAAATTTTGACTCTCATGGATTTCTGATACTCGCTTGCGTAAGCCTAGAGTCTCTTTTTTATAAATATCTAAACTGGAAATCAGTCTTTGATTTTCCAGATATAGAGATTCTAGAATAGAAAGATTAGCATCAGATTTTTGGATTTCCTGAAATATTTTTTCGGCAAGCTTAAACTTTTTCCCCTTTAAAGCAGATGAAAACTGGTAAGAACGCCACCAATTTTTAAACAAATTAATCATTAGTCATACCCAAATCCGTTTTTTCCTTCCCTTATATCTATATTAGGCGAAAAGTTAACCAAATCACACAATTCTTTCTTGAATATCTCATATTGTTCTGCTTCATTGTCATACCACCAAGCATATTTAGATTGCAAAGTGATCGCTTCTTCACGGGTACTAGCGACTAATGACTTCTTTTGGTTAGCATGAAAAGATTGAATAACAATTCTTTCGGCGATCGCTAATTTTTGTAAAAAGGCTTTCTTATCTTCAGGTAGTGTGGGTAAAAGTGGGGTGATTGTAACTGAATATTTGGCACTAGAAAGACTATGTTGAAGCTTACCAAGCGCTTGTAATCTGGCAATAATACTCGGTGACTTTGGTTCAAAGTCTTTTCTTACCGATTCGCTACCTGTAGGAATACTAATATTAATTCGTAGGTATTGCAGCTTTTGCAAAATATCAATGTCTCGGACAATCATCGGACTACGGGTCTGAATTACCAGTATTGGCTGAAATTTGGTCATCACCTCTAAAAGTTGCCGCGTCAGTTTTTGCTTTGACTCAATCGCTTGATATGGGTCAGTAACGCTACTCATATAAATACGAGGCGGAGTATCTGGGTGTTTTCTTTTCCACCGAGCTAACTCTAATTCAAGTAATTCAACAGCATTTTGTTTGATGATTACCCAGTCACCCCATTCCTTCCTAAGCTTTTGATTTGGGCTAAAGGCTGCTGCATAGCAATAACTACAACCATATTGACAGCCTTGATAGGGGTTTAGAGTAAAGTCGTAAGCATTGATAAATCCGCTTGCCTTGGTAAGCAAAGATTTCGCATCTTTAGTGTAAATTGCAGCTTTTCCGAATAGCATAGTTGCCTATCACATTAGTTTAGATAGCCAGTAATTAAGAAGTCTCTACCAATTTTTTGAAACTGCGATCGCTCTAGACTCATCGCATCAGTCATCATCATTAATCCTAGATCATCTATAGGACTAGGAGCCGTAAATCCCCCGATCAACTTAGGCGCAATAAAAGCATAAACTTTTTGTACCATCTTAGCCTTAATTGCGGCTGCACCTAATCGCCCGCCACATTCCCATAAAACTGTATTGCAGCCACGCTTACCCAATTCTTGCATCACGAATTTAGGAGATATGTCATCTAATTCGAGAACCTCAACTTGGCGATCGCGTAGCTTTTGCTTAAGTTGAAGATTGACATCAGGTAGAGTGATTACCAAAGTTTTTTCGGTGTCTGTAACTTTCCATAAATTCGCTTCATCAGGCAGATCACAGCTTTGAGTTACTACTACTCGCAAAGGAGAATGCACACTCAAACCATGGGTATTTAAGTGGGGATTATCGAGTCTAACCGTGTTGCCACCTGTAATAATTGCATCACATCCCACTCTCAAGTCATGCACTAAATGCCGCGCTTCTGCACCAGTAATCCAATAGCTATGTCCTGAAGTCGTCGCGATTTTGCCATCAAGAGTCATCGCATATTTAAAAATGCCAAAGGGCAAATTCGTTTTCATGCGATGGAAGAATGCTTCATTTAGTTCTTGACATTGCTGTTCTAAAACGCCTGTAGTTACATTTACTCCTGCCGCAAGCAAGCGATCGCGACCAGTCCCAGATACTTGTGGATTAGCATCGATCGCACCAATGACAACCTCACCAATTCCTGCTTTGATAATAGCTTCCGAACAAGGCGGCGTGCGTCCGTAATGATTGCAAGGTTCTAGGTTGACGTATAAAGTAGCATCTCGCAGATCCTCACCTGTTTGTTGTGCAGCACGAATTGCGAATATCTCTGCATGAGGTTCCCCAGCTTTAGGATGAAAGCCTTCGCCTAATATCTGTCTATTTTTCACAATTACACTTCCCACCATTGGGTTTGGGGCAGTTTGCCCTCTCGCTTTTTGAGCCAAATCAATACAGCGTTGCATCCAGCGATCGTGATGTGTTGCTGATTCTTTATCTACTTTTTCTAGCATTTAGGATAGAATTCACAGCGCTTTACGCTGACATAAAAAACAAAGAAATTTTTGAAAGTGAGGCAAAGCGTCACTTTCAAAAATTTCTTTTTGTAAATTGTGATGGAATTCACTTTACAAAGCAGCTTCTTTTTTTAGCTTGTCGCGATCGCTAATTTTCGTAGTTGGAGACTGAAGCGCAAAGTAGAGCTTATTTAAAGCACTGAGATAGGCTCTTGCTGAAGCAACGATGATATCAGTATTTGCTGAATGTCCAGAGAGAGTCCCAACATCAGGATGTTTAAGACGAATGGTGACTTCGCCGAGAGCATCGATACCTGCGGTAACTGACTGCACTGAGTACTCGATCAATTGATTTGGGACATTTACAATGCGATTAATCACTTTGTAAATTGCATCAACGGGGCCAGTCCCCACCGAAGCATCAGTAATTTCAGCACCATCGGGCATGATGATCGTGACTGTCGCCGTGGGAATGGCACGATCGCCGCAGCTTACTTGGACATGATCGAGCTTGAAAGCTTCGGGTGCATGACGAATTTCATCGTTCACGATCGCTTCTAAGTCGCGATCGCTAATTTCTCGCTTTTTATCAGCAAGTTCCTTAAACCGCACAAAGGCCGCATTAAGTTCTTGTTCTGAAAGCTCAAAACCAAGCTCTTTAAGGCGAGAACTTAAGGCATTGCGTCCTGAGAGCTTACCAAGCACGATCAAATTATCGGTTAAACCAATGGACTGAGCATCCATGATTTCGTAGGTGAGGCGATTTTTCAATACGCCGTCTTGATGGATACCTGACTCATGGGCAAAGGCATTTGCGCCGACGATCGCTTTATTGGGCTGCACCAACATACCCGTAAGATTGGACACAAGGCGAGAAGTTTTGTAAATCTGCTTTGTGTCAATATTGCAGAGTGGCGCAGTTGATTCCGCAGGACGACCGAGGAAACTATTGAAATAGGCGCGGCGCACATGCAAAGCCATCACCAATTCTTCGAGGGCGGCATTGCCTGCGCGTTCACCGATGCCGTTAATCGTGCATTCCATTTGACGAGCCCCATTTTTGGCAGCTTCAAGGAAGTTCGCCACAGCCAAGCCAAGATCATTGTGACCATGTACCGAAATAATCGCGCGATCAATATTTGCCACATTTTCTTTGATCCCTTTGATTAAGGCTCCAAATTCAGAAGGAGTCAAATAGCCGACTGTATCGGGAATATTGACAGTGTTTGCACCCGCCGAGATCGCAGCCTCTAATACTTGGTAGAGAAACTCAGGATCAGAGCGCCCTGCGTCCTCAGGTGAAAACTCGACGTCGGCAACTTTTGATTTGGCATAGGCAACCATCTCTGGCACGATCGCCAAAACTTCAGCACGAGTCTTCCGAAGCTTATATTCCAAGTGAATGTCAGAGGTAGCAAGAAACGTGTGAATTCTCCCCTTAGCCGCAGGTTTAACCGCTTCGGCAGCAGCTTCAATGTCACCTCTAGTAGCCCTTGCTAAACCACAGATCGTGGGGCCATTCTCTGTGCCAACGAGCTTAGCAATTTCTTGGACAGCATGGAAATCTCCTTTGCTGGCAAAGGGGAAACCCGCTTCTATAATGTCTACACCAAGTCGAGCCAGTTGCTGCGCGATTAGCAATTTTTGCTCCACGTTCAGAGTTGCGCCTGGGGACTGTTCGCCATCGCGCAATGTGGTATCAAAAAAGATAATGCGATCCTGAGCAACGTTAGACTCTTGAGGTGTTACTGATGTAGACATAATGCGTTATTTCATGAATATATATTGTGAAAGCGTAATGATGAAATTAAGCTAAACTCTCTGGCAACTAGTTTGTTGAACTACTGTGATCGCCTTAGAATTACACTAGTGCAATCTTAGCCTTTTTCTTTGAAAATGGTAAGCCGAGCTTATACCTACTATCATAAAAGTCAAAAAAACCAAAAGCCCAAAGCTAAAGACAATACTAAGTATTGCCTTTAGCTTTGGACTTTTGGTTTGCTATTTAATATACTCCGCAATAATTACAAGACAAGACAATACATCACGTCACGATTTCCTATCAATTTTAATTATTGTTTCAACCTCTAAGGGTATTCATCATTTTTTGTTAAATTTGATACAGTAAAAATAAATTAATTATGTAGTCGGCAAGACGAAGGCGTAAATAAGTATGTTTGGCAAAATCAGAGAAGCACGTTTTCAAGAAGGTCGTCAAGATCGTGATAGGGGCATACTACCGCGCAAGAAAAATTCTGATTATCTTGAGGGATATCTAAAGGATAGACCTAGTGGTTTAGATACAGTTATGCAATATTTCCCAACGGTGGAGGATTATATGCGATGGAAGATAAATCACATAAAATCATCATTCTAGTGCTTTTTCATGACATGAATTTTCACCAATCAGCACCAAGAAGATAGTCGGCACGACTATCTTCTTGGTGCTGATTGCAGTTCATATTTCCCTTGTTAACGGAGAACGTTCTAAACTAGCAGAACTTGCTGTAGCTTTACTTTAGTCAGAAAGCAATAATTTTTTTAAAGCATCTCTTTGAGATACTTTAAAAAAATTAAATATGCTAGGCTATGGCAACTGTTTGAAAGTTTCGATGCCACGCATGGAGTCTTTACCTGAATCTTCACAACCTCTTGGCGATCTGGTAAAAAAAGATCGCGAATCGCTGATTGGGGATCTAGTCAATCACCAGCCTGAACTTGCTGTATCAGCTTTACCAGAAATTGATCCGCGCGATCGCTTTACATGGTCAAACTTTTTTGTAGTTGTAAGCATTCCCTTCGTAGGGGGATTGGTGGGGCTAGGGCTAATTTATCTAGCCAATCCCTTAGCGATCAGTTGGCTATCATCTTCTGATGTTCCGGCTTTTTACTCTAATTCATTATGGAATATCCCAAAAAGTATCCCGCAAATCCAAGCTGAGTTAGGACGCAGTTACCTAAAGCTCGGCGAAAGTTACAATCTAAAAACGGGTGAGACCATTTATACGGTTTTGGAAACAGAAACCCAGAATATTCGTGAAATTCGCTTATATCAGACCATTTGGGATCGGGGTGTAGAGAAATACCTGTTAGTTAGTACAACCACAGTTGCAGGAATCGACGAATATTTTGTGCGATCGCCAAAGCTTAAATATGCTACTGAAGCCATTCCTGCGCGATTGCGCCCAGACCGCAATCGACTTCCACTCAAAAAATTATCTCTATTAAACAATCCTCCCTCTCAATTCAATGGAATTTGGTTTAGTACAACGGGGAATATCGGTGGTATTGCCTATGGGCAAATCTATTACTTTTCTAATGATAAGCGATCGCAGTTAGTAGAACTAGATGTATGGACTAGCCCTGTAGGAGAACTTCCTATATGGCGCAATGCTTTACCAAGCAATTCTAATTCAGTGCAATTAGTGGTTAATCAAACTCAAACATATGAACCTTCCTTACTAATTTTTCAACCAGAAGAAGTGATCGTTAGATCCATACGCAAAGTGCAATTGCGTCAGGTGACTTTAAATGAAGCGAAGGGTCAACCCAAAGCTTATCAAGATGCGTTGGTGATGGCGAGCGTTGGGCTATGGTCACCTGCATTGGGCAAATTCAATCTGATGGTGGATGATTTGAGATCTCAAGGGAAACAACTTTCGCCATTTTTACAAGAACAGTATGACTTGATTGCATTACACGCCAAAATCACCTCAGACCAAGCCCAGAATCCTAATTCTAATTTAGGAGAAAAAGCACTAGTTAATATTATTGATGGAAGATGGAGCGAGGCTTTGGAGATCGTCAATGATACAGCATACAAAGGCGATAAAATTGCTGAAATGTTAGCCAAATATCATCCTCATATTTGGCAACGAGTGATGACAATGTTGACTTTTACTGGAGCCAAGGAAATTAAGCTATGGGGTGGATTGATTGTTCTACAGCGTAACGGGTTACGCCGTGCCGAGCATTGGCTACGGGAGCAGAAAGTCGATCCTAAGGAATCCAATCAATTATTGCAACGTCTCGATCTTGCCCCTGTTACTCTTGACCCGAGACAATTAATCGGAACAGTTGCCTACATTGGTAAGGGAGACGCTGGATCGGAATGGTTTTTGCCGCCACCAAAGCTCGAATCAGGGCAAGGCTGGTATGAAGTCAACATCAATTTGATGAAGGACGGTGATAAGTGGAGCAATGCACCATTTAGCGAACTTAGCGATCGCTCATCAATTTTGTTGTGGAGAATTTTAGGGCTTTCTATCAATAGTAGTCTGGGAGTAGTACTATATGACCCCAATGGTAAATCGCAAACAGCAACTTTAACTGCCCACTCCCTCTGGGTTAGCGATAATGGAAGCCTTAGAATTCTTGCTTCAGGAGAGGTTGCACTTGCCCCTTTGCTAAATAAAAGTATTCTTCAACCTCTCGTCACTAGCGGCGGTGGATTTAATCCACCTAATGGATCCCCTGTCAAATGGCAATCCCTCTCATCAAAAACGATTGAACGCATAGTTAGGACTATGTATCGTGAGTTGCAGCGCAATGGTGAAGTTTCACTCAGCATCGAGGATTTCGGTGTACTAGTGCAGCAGCAATGGACTCTGACCTCGGTAAGCCTCGACGGCTCTGGAAAGCCTGAATATTTACTATTGCTTGATCGCGAAAAAGTTGATCTAGGTGATCGTCATTATCCTTTAGCGATCGCTTTTTCTAGCGATGGTTCTCTCATTTTCAGTGATATGAGTGGAGGCAGAATCTGGATAGATGTTTTGCCAAGCAGTATTGATGGACAAATCCTCACGCTTCGGAATGGACGTTACGAAGTGTGGAACTTCCGTTAGTCAAGTCACAATAAAACGCGATAATAGAATGGCGGCGCTTTGCGCCGCCATTCTATTATCGCGTTTTATTAGGTGGCAATACCAGCATGATTCATTAAGCATCCATCCTCCATGTAAATAAGCCGATATCGATTAGTCCGCCTTGGCGCGATCGCACCATTCGCAAAAAGTTAATATCGCTAGTGACGAGATAGGCATTAATGCCAAATGTGGGGCTAAGTTGAAACAGTCCGCGTACTTGAAACTGGCGTTCGTCAATTTCCGTAACGATGGACTCTCCTGCTTTAAAGTTTTTGGCGATCGCCCCAAACTCATTCCGCGATCCAGAGTTAAAGAGAATGGTATCGGGTTCGCGGAGCTTTTGGCGATTCTCAACAACTCCTTGAATATTTAAAACTTGATGTTCGGGATTAATGCCAATGGCGTAGATATCCCAGATTTCTTTGTTATAGGGGTTGCGCCATTGAATGAAGTTGAGATAAATCGGACTGACGGACTGTACGCCCGATATTCCTGCGGCTTGGTAAAGGCGGCGATCGGTAAAGCGATTGAGGGAAATTAGAGATCGATAGCGACTGCTCAGAATCACGATTTCGCCATTGATTCTGTGATGGAGTTCTACGGCACTGCTAAATAATGCACCCCGAAATCCCATTTGTAAAAACATCAGCACATCCGCAAAACTAATTCCTGCGATCGCTACGAGCAAACGCACACGCTCTTTCCGCAGTTGCAACCAAGAAAGAAAAAGCGGTTTCTTCTTTTTAGATTTTGCCGTGACATTTGTAGGTTTATCTATGATTTTGGTCATAACTGTCTATGATTGGAAATCATTTTAAAAATTTAAAGATGCTAATGATCTCCCTCAATCCCCCTTAAAAATGGGGAAGAAAAAAATTCTCTCCCCTTTTCAAACTACCGTGTACACACATCTCAGTTTGTCTGTGAAATCGAGAGAATTACCCCACCCTAACCCTCCCCTTGCAAAGGGGAGGGAACAAGACTTCCCCCTTTGCAAGGGGGAATTAAAGGGGATAAGTCCGATTTGTGGGTAAACCGTAGCCTTTTTGGCTGGGAGAATCTACTCACTGGGACTCATTCCCGCACATCGATCGCTGCTTGAATACTGAGATTGGTTAGCCCTGCAACCAAATGACTAGAAGGCTCATTTAGCAATATTTTTACCTCTACAACTCGCGCATCGAACTGCGCCGCAGGATCGGTATTTAAGATATCTTTTTTACTAATCTGCAAGCCAACTTCCTTTACTTTGCCGCGCAATGTTTCGGAGAATGCATTATTTTTGCTGATTACTGTAGCGGATTGACCGACCTTGACTCGGTTAATATCTAGTTCATCAACCTCGGCAACGGCAACCATGCGTTGAGTTTGTCCCAAACTAATAATTCCGTTATTTCCCACTAACTCCCCAGCACGGGTATGAATTTTGAGAACCTGTCCGCCTTGAGGCGATCGCACTATAGCTAAATCAAGATCAGCTTTTGCTCTTGCTACACCTGCCTCAGCCTGAGCAACCTGCGATCTCGCTAATTCCACATCCACGGGACGAACTTCGGCAATCTGGTCAAGGGTGGCGCGGGACTCAGCGATTTGGGACTGACGCGATCGTGTGATACGGGATAACTGAGCCTTCGCTTCATTTAGTTGTTGACGCACTGTATCGCTAGTTAACTGCTTACTATCGCGCAAGGAAGCAGAAACTGCACCTTCTTTTTGCAAATATTGATGCCGCCGATCCTCTAATTCGGCATTGCGAAGTTCCGCCTCTAAACGTGCGATCGCCGCTTCTTGAGCAGCAGTTTCCGTTTGCAACTCTACTTGAATGCGACTGACCGAATGGTTGACGAAACCCAGCGAACCCACAGCCATTCGAGAAGATCTAGGTGTGATGGGACTAGCGGGGCATCTATAGCAACGTAAGAGATAGATAGGACAATTCAAAACCCAAAAGATGGCAGAGCTTCGCTCTGCCATCTTTTGGGTTTTATGTCCTAAGCAAAGCTTACATTGCTATAAAAGCTAAAAAACTGTAAAACCTAAGAACTGATTGACAGAGCTTTGCTCTGTCAATCAGTTCTTAGGTTTATTTGAGCGCAAAGCGCTATATATCTAGTACATTTGGCGAAGACTATAGATGGCGATCGCGCAAATTTTAGAACAAGAAATATCGCTGCGCCATTGGTAAAACTGAAGCTGGTTCGCAGGTCAATAACTCGCCATCGGCTCTCACTTCATAGGTTTCAGGATCAACTTCCATATGCGGCAGAGAGTCATTGAGTTTCATATCGAGCTTGCTGATATTTCGCACACCTTTGACCGCGATCGCCTGTTTTTTCAACCCCAATTGATCGGGAATACCCCGCTCCATTGCAATTTGAGAAACGAAAGTGAAAGAGGTCTGCGCGATCGCCCCGCCATAACTGCCAAACATTGGACGCATATACACAGGCTGTGGTGTGGGAATACTGGCATTCGCATCACCCATCTGCGCCCATGCGATAAAGCCGCCCTTAATTACCATTTCTGGCTTCACACCAAAAAAGGCGGGATGCCACAGAACCAGATCGGCAATTTTGCCAACTTCAACGGAACCGACATATTCTGAAATCCCATGGGTAATAGCAGGATTAATCGTATACTTGGCGATATATCTTTGAGCTCGAAAATTGTCGGCGCATACTGATCCTCCAGTCCCAGAAAGAACACCTCTTTGAACTTTCATCTTATGTGCAGTCTGCCAAGTTCTAATAATTACTTCACCAACTCTTCCCATCGCTTGTGAGTCCGAAGAAAGCATACTAAACGCACCGAGATCATGGAGAATATCTTCAGCAGCGATCGTCTCACGGCGAATGCGCGACTCAGCAAAAGCGACATCTTCGGGAATGCTGGGATCGAGATGGTGACAGACCATCAGCATATCTAGATGTTCATCTAAAGTATTGAGAGTATAGGGGCGAGTGGGATTAGTAGAAGAGGGAAGTACATTTGCCTCACCACAAATTCTGATGATGTCAGGAGCGTGACCTCCGCCCGCACCTTCAGTATGATAAGAATGAATGACTCGGTTTTTGAAAGCAGCGATCGTATCTTCCACAAATCCTGCTTCGTTTAGTGTATCCGTGTGAATTGCGACCTGAATATCATATTCATCAGCAACGCTTAAACAATTATCAATAGCCGCAGGAGTGGTTCCCCAGTCTTCATGCAGCTTTAATTTAATGACTCCAGCTTCCACCTGTTCGACTAACCCTTCAGGTTTACTGCTATTCCCTTTGCCTGAAAATCCTATATTCATCGGGAAGGCATCAGAAGCTTGCAACATCCGATGGATATTCCAAGGACCTGGGGTACAAGTCGTGGCATTAGAACCAACGGCTGGTCCAGTACCACCGCCAATCATCGTCGTGATCCCAGAGGCGATCGCCACTTCGATTTGCTGTGGACAGATAAAATGGATATGAGTATCAATTCCTCCTGCTGTGAGTATACGTCCTTCTCCCGCAATGACTTCTGTACCAGGACCGATAATGATATTTACATTATCCTGAATGTAGGGATTTCCCGCTTTACCGATTGCTACGATTTTGCCTGCTTTGATGCCCACATCAGCTTTGATGACACCCCACCAATCAAGTATCAGTGCGTTAGTAATTACGGCATCTACGGCTCCATTAGTATTGGTAATCGGTGATTGTCCCATACCATCGCGAATTACTTTACCGCCACCAAATTTGACCTCATCGCCATAGGTGGTGTAGTCGCGTTCCACTTCTATAAATAATTCGGTATCAGCTAGTCGAACGCGATCGCCCACGGTTGGTCCATAGGTTTCTGCGTAAGCTTGGCGAGACATTCTATAACTCATAATTTTTAATTCTCCAATTTTCCTTCAACCAAAGCATTAAATCCATAAATCTCGCGAGTACCGACATAAGGCACAAGATTTATATCTTTCTCATCCCCTGGTTCAAAGCGGATGGAAGTACCCGCAGGAATATCGAGGTGTGTGCCTTTAGCGCGATCGCGATCAAAGATCAAAGCGCGATTTGTTTCATAAAAGTGATAATGCGAACCAACTTGGATGGGGCGATCTCCTGAATTACCGACTTTTAAGGTAATGCTTTCGCGTCCTGCATTTAGTTCGATGTCGCCATCTTGAGCAATTATTTCGCCAGGAATCATAATTTTGTCTCCAATTAAAATTTTTAGTTTGTCATTGTGCCTTGAGATCCCCGACTTTTTCTATAAATTCAGAAGTTGTCTGCGTTATCAACAAAAAAGTCGGGGATCTGGTTTCTAGACGTTTAGGATCTGAACAGCAGTTAAATCTAGTTCAGGAAAAGTCCTCGAAATAATTCTGTCATCTCCAGTAAATTTATTTGTTTGATATTTACCATTTTCATCTAGTAAATTGACGAATACAGTGGGGATTTTAGGATTGCCAAGAAATTCACGACTGCCAGTTGCGAGATAATCAACAATCCAATATTCGGGAATACCCATGCGTTCATATTCCTGAAATTTGTCAATATAATCATCCTCCCAATTAGTCGAAACAACTTCAACGGTTAACTGAATCTTTTCACGCAACCCTCTGTAATCGCGGCGATTAGATCGCCAGACGGTTGCATCGATTACACTTAAATCAGGTATACGTCCGCGTTCATTTCCCTCTTGACTAATAGTTCTAATGGGAATTGATCTTTTGATCACATAGTTGAGGGATAAACGTTCCACTTCTCGATAAAAGCGTCTATCAATGAATTCACCAACATCATCATGATTGCGTGTAAATGCCATTTCAGAAATCTCAATTATCTCGCCATCAATAAGTTCATAATGTTTTCCATCCTCTGGATAAATTTCTATAAATTGATCGAAAGTTAATTTAGGTTTTAGATCTATTGTCTTGAGCTTGTTTTCTGTCTTATTTTCTGTTGAAGTGATCGCTACCATCTCAAATCTCCATTTTTTGTTAATAAAATTATAAATTAATTAGATATTTAGAATCTGAGCGGCAGTTAACCCTAATTCAGGGAAAGTTTTAGATTTGACTATAGCTTCTCCCGTAAATTTAGAAGTTTGATATTTACCATTTGCATCCAGTAAATTAACAAATATAGTAGGGATTTTGGAGTTGCCAAGAAACTCACGACTAGCGATCGCCTTGTAATCTACAATCCAATATTCAGGAATACCCAAGCGTTGATATTCGTCAAACTTCTCAATATAGTCATCAGTCCAATTTGTGGAGACAACTTCGATCGCTAACTGAATTGGTTCTATTAGCGAAGAATAATCCGAAGGATTAGAATACCAAGTATTCCTATCAATAACGCTAATATCGGGAACTCTACCTTGTGACAAACCATTAATTTTATTGGTTTTGATACTTACATTCTGTCGAACAACAAAATCTAGACTTAAGCGATCGATTTCGCGGTCAAACTTTTTATAGATAAACGCAACAATATTTTCATGTTGTCGAGTATTTGCCACAGCAACTAGTTCCCCATCAACAAGCTCATATTTTCCATCCTTTGGACAAATTTCTAGAAATTCTTCATAGGTTAACTTTGTCTTGACTTTTAGCTCTTGACCTTTAGCGATCGCAACCATCTCAAACCTCCATAAAGTATTTGGAATTAATCAGAATAAAGTGCAAAGCACTTTATTCTGATTGCAGATTAGCGAATAGGATTATGCACTGTAACTAGTTTTGTGCCATCGGGAAAAGTTGCTTCCACTTGCACATCATGGATCATTTCGGGGATACCTTCCATCACATCGTCACGAGTGAGCAACGTCGCGCCATAGGACATTAATTCTGCAACTGTGCGACCTTCTCGCGCCCCTTCCATAATTTCGGCACTAATAAAAGCGATCGCTTCAGGATAATTTAATTTCAAACCCTTAGCCTTACGTCGCTCTGCTAGAAGGGCGACGGTAAAAATTAGTAACTTATCTTTTTCTTGAGGCGTTAGCTGCATGAATAATTACCAAACTCGTGGATACATTTTACTCGTGTTTTAAGTTGTGCGAAGCACAACTTAAAACACCTACCAAACTCGTGGAGCGCATATTTCTCTATTTTTATAGGATACACGCAAAAGCTGCCAAATTTGCTGAAACCACTTCCGCGCATCACTCGAAGAATCCCCACAATAGCGGCAAACTAAACCACAAAGCGATCGCGTTACTCCTGATACACCCTGATAATTGCCCTGCGCCCAAGTCGAACGAATGCGTGTAATTAATTCTGGCTCAACGGTTGCGCCGACAAAGATAAAACTCGCGGCAATCGCATAGTTATTTAATCCATTAGGACTTCCTAACATTTCGGTATTTCCATTCAGATGTTGCCGATCGATCCACAGTGGCATCTGGTCACGCCATACCTCCGTATGCGATCGCCAATTACCATCGATAAATTTTTCGCCGCTTGCTGTACGACCAAATCTGACTATCTCCCATAGTGTACAGGTTGCGTCTGGGGCAAGGTCAATTCTTGTGGTTTGGCGATATTGTGATGCAGCGAAGGCGATCGTTTCTTGAGGAAACCATTCTAAACTTGCGCCTTCATCGATGCGAAAGTGCATGTTTTGTAAAGACTCTTCGCCATTACTGCGATAGATTTTACTGGCGGTGGCGGTGGTTAGCAATGCTTGAGTATGTGGTGCGAGATGGATTTTTGCGGACAGGCGATCGCCTCCGACAAGACCGCCTGCGGTATGCAATAAAATGCAATGACAAACTTCTTCACCTTCGGGATAAAGCGATCGCTGAATTTTCCAAGGTGCTACGGTGTAATTACGGGTTAATACGGTTTGTTGATTCCGTTTCGCAAATTCTAATTCTAATTCTCCCGCCCAAGGTGCAGCCATAGGAATATCTAGTTAATTTTGTGCATAGGAAACATATCATTTAAAGCGATCGCTACATCAGGAAAAGCTTGCATCGTAATACTATCATCGCTATTCAGAATGAGTTTTTCGCGATAAACACCTTCTTCTGGCTGGCGAAATACATAAACTTGACGCTTTTGTAGATCTAGAATCCAATATTCTAAAACCCGATTTTTGGCATAGATACGGGCTTTTTGATTACGATCTTTAGCAATGGTTGAATCGGCAACTTCGATCAATAGATAAATATCAGGTGCTTCAGGATGTCTAAAGGAATATTCATCAGCATCAAATCTCACAACGGCAAGATCTGGCTCTGGTTCGGAATCATTGCCTAGAATCACGGGTAACTGGACGCGAATTTCAGCGCGATCGCTTAGCAATTGAAATAGTAATCGACTACTACGTTGCACACTTGCAGCATGAAATGGTCGTTGTGGACTCATACAAACAATTTTTCCTTCCAACAGTTCTACGCGATCGTCCTCATCCAAAATTCCTGCTTCAATCATTTGGTGATAATCAGCGATCGACCAGAGACGGATTTGAGGCTCACGTTCTTGTTCTATTTGGGTATCGATTACAGTTGCTTGCATGATGGTAATACTCACAGCTTAGCTATGTTGATTTTAGCAAAATATGAAGTAACGCTCTAGAACATTCAGCATCTCATCAAAATTGCTTAGCAAGATTAGGATTGAGGAGGATGAGGAATTGATCGACTCAAGAGAGATGTTTTGACAACGTGATTCTAGAGAACATTTAAAGCTGTTTTAAATCACAAAAAAGCGATCGTACTATATTCCTGAGTGTGTTAGCTTTATACTATGTGATTTTATGACTAAAACTACTACTAATGGCTAGGGATGAATAATGCTAGAAGTTACCTTGTCACAACATTATCAGATTTCTATCCCACAGGAAATTAGAGATTTATTAAATTTACAAGTGGGACAAAAGTTTTCGGTTGTTTTAAAAAACGATTCAATTACGCTTGTCCCTAAATCTTCTATGCAATCATTCCGAGGTATCTTAAAAGGAGCTAATACTCACAATGTACGCGATCGCAGTGAAAGAGTATGAAGTTTCTCGTTGATACTTGTGGATGGTTGGAGTGGTTGACTGATGGTGTATTGGCTGATGAGTTTGCTCCTTATTTAAACGATCTCGATAATTTGATTGTTCCGACTTCCATACAATACGAGTTGCATAAATGGATATGCCGCGAACGCGATGTGGAATTGGCTATGGAAATCATTGAACTTACTCAGCAATCTACTGTAATTCCGTTGACTCAATCTCTGGCGTTACTTGCTTCGGAATTATCACAAAAGCATAAATTGAGTTTTGCGGATTCAATTATCTATGCAACAGCCCAGCAAGAGAATGTTAAGCTTATTACATCAGATAATCATTTTGAAGGGTTGCCTGATGTAATTTATTTCTCTAAAAAGTCTTGAACTTACACTTGCGGACTCATACAAACAATTTTTCCTTCCAACAGTTCTACGCGATCGTCCTCATCTAAAATTCCTGCTTCGATCATTTGGTGATAATCAGCGATCGACCAGAGACGGATTTGTGGCTCAAGTTCTTGTTCTATTTGGGCATCAATTAGAGTTGCTTGCATAACAGTAATACTCACAGCTTAGCTATGTTAATTTTAGCAAAAAACGAAGTAAAGCGCTGGAATGCTTAGCATTTGCTATTATCTAAATTTCATCTAGCGATCGAGCGGACTAATTACGCCTTTACCACCCCGATTGAGGACGTGAGTATAAACCATCGTGGTTTGAACGTCTTTATGCCCTAATAACTCCTGTACGGTACGAATATCGTAGCCATTTTCTAACAAATGGGTAGCAAAACTATGCCGCAAAGTATGCGGAGTAGCATTTTTGCTTATCCCTGCTTGCCTTAAGGCTCGCTTCATCGCCCTCTGAATCCGATCTTCGGAAAGATGATGTCGTCCTTTGCGACCAGTGCGCGGATCGACAGAGTGAGTTGGTGATGGGAAAATATATTGCCAGTGCCAATCCCTTGCTGCATTGGGATATTTAACAGTTAATGCATAGGGCAGTTCTACTTCGCCCAATCCTTTCACCAGATCGATATTACGCAAAGCCTGTGCATAACTCAACTGTTGCCGCAATGGTTCCGTTAGTTTTTCAGGCAACATCGTCATCCGATCCTGTTCGCCCTTGCCGTCGCGAATGATAATCTCTTTCCGCTCGAAGTCTACATCTTTAACCCGCAGTTGCAGTCCTTCCATTAGTCGCATTCCCGTTCCATAGAGCAATTGTAAAAACAGTCCCTCTACTCCATCCACAAGTGCCAAAATCTTCTGAACCTCATTACGATTCAAGACTACTGGCAATCTTTTTGGTCGTCTCGCTCTCTCAATATTATCGATGTCGGGCAAGTCGCTCTTGAAAACCTGACGATACAAAAACAGCAGTGCTGATAGGGCAATATTTTGAGTGGAAGCAGCAACATTTTTGTGCGTAGCAAGATGAGATAAATAAGTGCGAATTTCATCAACGCCCATTTCTTGCGGATGGCGCTTATTGTGAAAA
>JADBWK010000173.1 GCA_020404895.1 Pseudanabaena sp. M085S1SP2A07QC
AATTTTTGCTCCCATCTCATGATGCTGGTGTGGGATTTTTCTAGCACTCTTCCACTAGCTCTGATTCCCATCCCCTCTGTCCTCATCTTCAGGGCAAAAGAAATCACATTTGCTGGTGTTCTCAGCCTTGACATTACACCACATCCAGATCGATATCTAAATAGTCATGTGCCAAAACATTCCTAAAATTGCCAATCTGCACCCATTCAATCTCAGGATGCCAAGATTTCCACTCGGCAGGAAGCTTTTTAATCGACTGCCCCATAATCTCCAAATTTCTAATCACAGCATCTTGAACAAGTTCATTTTCCATAAATGCAGCGCTACTATCCTGTGTATAGTCTTGAATCTTGGCTAGACAATCGCGGACATGAACTAAATACAACCTGTCATCTTTCATAAAGCGATCGCCTCCGCTAACACCCGATCCTTAATGAAATAATGCAGACACTTAGCGGACACCACATCCACCTTTTTACCTAGTAAAATCTCTAAATCTCCAATCAAACCCGCAGGAAACCAAGGCGAAATTTTTTTAATGTCGTAATCAATCAAGAAATCAATATCGCTATTCTCTGTCTCCTCACCCCTAGCCACAGAGCCAAACACCCGCACATTAAACGCCCCATGCTTTAAGGCGATCGCTAAAATCTCCTCGCGTCTTTCCTGTAATACCTGCTTGAGTTTTTTCTCATGATTAACCGCAATACTCATAACTCAACCTCCCTGCTCACTCAAAACCTGACTATAAATACTCGCGATCTCCCTTTGTAGATCTGGCAAATTATTTTCTATAGCATCCCACACGCGATAAAGATCGATACCATCTAAATAATCATGAACCAAAATATTTCTAAAACCCGATAAAGCCCGCCAATCAATATCTAAAGCAGTTGCTTTTAAGTCATCCGATAGCCTTTGAGTGGACTCAGCCATTATTTGCAAACGCCGCAAAACAGCATCTTGCACAAACTCATTACCCATAAAGCGAGCGCGATCCTTTCCTGTGTAATTGTTGATTTTGTCGATACATTCCAAAATATGCTCCATATAAACCTTGTCCCGTTCTAAATTCATAAAGCGATCGCCTCTGCTAAAACGCGATCCTTGATAAATCGACTTAACCCTTTTTCAGTCACAATATCCACCTTGCAACCGAGCATATCTTGCAAATCCATCAATAATCCGCCCGGAAACCAAGGCGAAATTTTCTTAATGTCGTAATCAATCAAAAAATCAATATCACTATTCTCTGTCTCCTCACCCCTAGCCACAGAGCCAAACACCCGCACATTAAACGCCCCATGCTTTAAGGCGATCGCTAAAATCTCCTCGCGTCTTTCCTGTAATAATTGTTTGAGTTTTTTCTCCTGATTAACCTCAATACTCATATTAATAAACCTCATCATGACTACCAATATCCACTAACAAAATTACCACTTCCAATAACTGCCCCTCTTCGGAAAATCTAAAAATAATTCGGCAATCATAAGCAACTGAACAAGACCATAAATCCGCCAAGTCTCCTCCTAACTTATGAGACTTTAAAGACGGCGTAAAAGGATCATTAGCTAATAGCCTTAACGAATTGGTGATTTTGTCTATATAGTTGTGGATTTTTCTTGGTGATTTTTTTAAAAGATCGCTTAAATCTATTACTCCAAACAACTTTCATCATCATCTCCTAATAGATCAGCAATCAAATCATCGACACTACCCATCTTTGCAGTCCCAGCATCAACCGCCTGCATCAACTCTCTAGCATGAGCCGCAATTTCTGCACGTCTTTCTTGAATACGTTGTTGGCACAAAAACTCAAATAAATGATCACGATCTTCTGTAGGCAAAACCTCAATAGATCTAATAATTTCTTGCAAAGTAATCATAAAATTTCCTCAAAAATCAACATTGCGATCGCTAACAACAAACCCAACCTTAGCTAACTGCTTTTTAATCTCATCATCTAAAAGCTGACCCTCGCGCATCTGCTCACCTAACGCCATTGTAAGCGCACTCATTCTGTCCTCAAAACTTACATCATCCTCCACCTCATCAGGAATCCCCACATACCGTCCCGGAGTCAACACAAAATTATGCTTCTCAATATCGGCAAGAGTCGCAGACTTACAAAAGCCCTTAATATCGCGGTAAATTTCCCTCTCCCTAAATCCCTCTCCCAAAGGGCGAGGGACTTCCAGACTATTCTTCTTGTCCCCCTCCTTTTGGGAGGGGCTAGGGGAGGGAATCTGGGAGGGGCTAGGGGAGGGCTTTCGCTTCCACTCATGATAAGTATCCGCAATCCGCTTAATCTCCTCCTCCGTAAACGCCCGACCACTGCGATTGACCATATAGCCAAGCTCCGAGGCATCAATAAATAACACCTCACCCTTGCGATCGCGGTTCTTATTGCCATTCTTGTACCGACTCAAAAACCACAAACAAGCAGGAATTCCCGTATTGTAAAAAAGTTGCGTCGGCAACATCACAATACAATCCACCAAATCTTGCATGACTAAAGCCTTGCGAATATCCCCCTCTCCACTGGTATTCGACGATAGCGAACCATTAGACAAAACAAAACCCGCCGAACCATTAGGCGACAAGTGATAAAGGAAATGTTGCACCCAAGCAAAGTTTGCATTACCTGCTGGGGGTTTGCCATACTGCCAACGCCCATCACTCTGTAACAGATCGCCGCCCCAATCACTATCATTAAAAGGAGGATTAGCAATTACAAAATCTGCCTTGAGGTCTTTATGGGCATCATTCAAAAATGATCCTTCAGGATTCCACTTAATATTTGAGCCATCAATCCCCCGCAAAGCCAAATTCATTCGACATAGCTTATTTGGTCTAACTTTTGCTGACCATAGACCTTTGGCAAAATTCCCTTAAGCCGCTTCGCATTTTCCCGCTCGATCGCCTCCATCGCCAGATCGACAGTTTTACCAACATCAGGCTGTTTCGCCTGTCCTTGCAGATATGACTACCGCGCCTCAACAGGCACAAAAAACACATTCTCCGCCGAATACTCATCCCGATCCTCTGGATTGGCTCCTGCATAGTCCCCTTCACCCGCGATCAGCTTTTGGTGCAACACCTCAAACGCATCAGAAATATATTTCAGGAAAATTAACCCTAAAACAATGTGCTTATATTCCGCAAATAATTTTTTTGTTTTCAGCGATCGCGAAAAATCATGGTTAAAATAACAGCACGAAATTAGTAACGTTCTGCTCCTAACCAATAAATCCCCTTGCAACCGTGAAACTCCTTAAGATTTTTCAGGTCTTCCCATTTTTTGATCGCACTGTTGATAAATGGGCAACAGAAGCCCGCCTATTGCGATGGCTGACTTTTTTGTGGTTATTTGCAGGACTAGCGGTTCTTTTTTCGGCATCCTATCCTGTGGCGGATGCTAACTTTAAAGACGGCACACTTTATTTCAAATATCAATTGGCTTGGGCTGTGATTGGCTTATTGATCTTTAATGCGATCGTGCATTTGCCATTAAAGTTCATGATCAAAATCAGCCCAATCTTTTTGTTTATTATTCTGGCGATGCTCTATGCAACGCATATTCCTGGGATAGGGACAACGCGAAACGCTGCGACAAGATGGTTATCGGTGGGAAGCTCATTTCTATTGCAACCCTCAGAGCTAATCAAGCCTTTCTTGATTTTGCAAGCAGCTCAACTATTTGGTAACTGGAATCGTACGCCTTGGAAAGTCCGATTTGGGTGGCTCCTCGTATTTTTGTTAGTACTGGGCGGCATTTTGATGCAGCCTAGCTTGAGTGTGACTGCTCTTTGTGGCATTACGCTGTGGTTGATTGCGTTAGGGGCAGGATTGCCAAGCCTACAACTTTTAGGGACTGCGGCTATAGGTACTTGCGTTGCAGTAGCTAGTGTCTCATTTCGGGAATATCAACGCAGGCGGATTATGTCATTTCTCGATCCTTGGCAAGATCAAGCAGCAGATGGATATCAATTAGTACAAAGCTTAATGGCGATCGGCTCTGGTGGTCTATGGGGGACTGGGTTTGGTTTATCGCAGCAAAAGCTATTTTTGCCGATTCAATATACTGACTTTATTTTTGCGATTTTTGCTGAAGAATTTGGTTTGTTTGGTGGCATTTGTTTACTAGTACTAGTGATGATTTATGGCACGATTGGGATCTCGGTTACTTATAAATGCAAAGATCCTGTGGTTCGATTGATTGCTCTTGGTTCTACATGCTTAATTGTGGTGCAAGCAATTTTGAATGTGGGTGTGGCTACAGGTGTTTTGCCGACTACAGGGTTGCCATTTCCTTTTTTGAGCTATGGTGGTAGCTCGACGATATCTTGCTTATTTATTGCTGGGTTGCTAATTCGATCAGCAAGAGAAATGTCGGCGGCTGATGTGATCCCCTTTCCCAAAGGCAAAAGTGATCGCAATGATCTCAAAGCTAAGCGACAAGAAAAAATAGAAGCTTCAAGGCGGCGATCGCCAGTATAAAAAAAGGAATCGCTTAGCGATTCCTTTTTTTATACCTCACAAAGCCTATAGTACCAATTCACAAAAGAGTCATCACACTTTTGTGAATTAATAACTAAACCCAGTAAGGGTTGTCTAAACATAAAATGGCTTTGCCATTTTGTGTTTTGGTATAACTTTACTGGCGATCGCTATAGTCTCTACAATGATTTAAGAAACGCCACTTTAGCTAGCAATTTTCACTGATGCCTGAACCTGATCTAAACTCCCCCGCTGGCTATTTAACAGTTTTGCGTAATCGTCAATTTTTGGCATTGTGGCTCGCCCAAATATTGGCTCAGTTAGTTGATAAAGTTGTCTTGATCTTGTTGATTGCTCTTGCTGTCGCTGATGGTGGTAGTGATTTAAATACGCGAGAATCATCAATCATGATAGCGATGACTTTGCCTGCGGTATTTTTGGGGTCGATCGCAGGGATTTTTGTCGATTGGAACCCCAAGCGCGAAGTATTGATTTTATGCAATTTTTTGCGCGCAGCTTGTCTGTTTGTTATTCCTTTTGCCCCACGTTCTTTACCAGTATTGCTGCTGATTACCTTCATTATTTCCACTTTCACCAATATTTTTGCACCTGCTGAACAATCAGCGATTGCCCTAGTCGTTCCCAAAAGCGATCTTTTTCCTGCTAATGCTCTATTTACCGTTACAGAAGTAGGCTCTTTGATCGTAGGCTTTGCGATCGGCGCACCACTACTTGGATTTACTCTCGGACTTTTCCCTGAAGCCAGAGCCTACAGTCGCGAAGTTTTACTAGGTAGTCTTTATTTGATATCGGGCTTCTTTCTGTTTGCTTTACCCAAAGATGAGATTATCCATCCTAAAAAAGTCGGATCAGGTGTATGGACTGATTTAAGAGATGCCTTTCAATATGTGCGCCATAATCATCTAATTGGTGGAGCAATGTTGCAGTTAGTGTTGTTATACGCAGTTTTGGGAGCAATGCAAAAACTGTCACTTAACCTTGCTGAAGTGGTTACAGGTAATCGTGAAGAATTTGGCTCTTTTGTAGCATCAGTTGGGGTGGGTTTAGCGATCGGGGCGCTGATCCTAGGGAAATTTGGTAAAAAATTTACCCATCGACCTTTACCATTTATTGGTTTTATTGGTATGGCGATCGGCTTATTGATGTTTGCCTTCGTAACTAATCTATGGGTTGCTTGGTTGATTGGGGGATTCATCGGTGTAAATGGTGCTTTAATCGTGATTCCAATGCGAACAGCCATTCAAGAACACACACCTGAAAATATGCGCGGTAAGGTTTTTGGCTTATTAAACAATGGCGAAAATATAGCTGCTAGCTTACCTCTTGCTATGATTGCGGTTTCCTTAGATTTCTTAACAGGTGTGTTTGGTAAACTAAACGGTGGCAAGCAGCAGATTGGGTTTCAAATAGTGTTAGTTGTTTTTAGTTTGACTGTATTTGGACTTGGTTCTTGGGCTTGGAAAAGAACCAAAAAAGCGTTATCAAATGTTCTATAAAAAAGTAGGCGCAAAGCTCTTACTTTTTTATAGTTATACCAAAAAACAAAATGGCGCAGCCATTTTGTTTTTTTACCCTTACAGGGTTTGGTTTTTAATTCACAGAAGTGTAACCACACTTTCGTGAATCAGTATTACTTAGCGATCGACTCTTGAACAATAGAGGCAAGTTCACCGCGTTGGCTTAGCTCCATGACAATGTCGCAGCCGCCAACAAATTCACCACCAACATACACTTGCGGAAAAGTCGGCCAGTTGGAAAACTCCTTCATGCCCATACGCAAATCGTTATCTTCAAGAATATTTACAGTTTCGTAAGGATGTCCTAATGCATTAAAAGTTTGCACAACTGCTGCTGAAAATCCACATTGAGGCTGTTGCGGAGTTCCTTTGATGTAGAGCATGATTTTATTATTGTTAATCTGACTCTCGATCTTAGTTTGCAAAATAGGGCTAAGCATATTAGTTAGGTTGATTCAGTTGTGAATAAATTTACTATTGCTACTATAGCAATCGTTATAATGCTTAATGCAAATTAAGCACCAAAAAGGAAAAACAGTACTTCGCACTGTTTTTTCCTTTTTGTAGTGAGCGCCAATTACATAATCAAAAACCGAAAGCGAGTTGCTCCGCAACTCGCTTTCGGTTTTTGATGTACCTAAACATCGTGCTTTGCTCCCCAAGTTGGATAAGCTGATCGGCATTTGTCTTTCAAGCTATATCCCTTGATATAAGAGTTTCACGCCCACTTTTATGCAACTTAAATGCCTATTAGCTTAATCAGCTCTTGGAGATCTTAAGCATTCCTCTACAACTTCAGCAATATTACGCCATGTAATATCGTCCCTTTTGAGTAATTCTCGTAATTGCACTAAAGAATCTTCTAGCTCAATATTAAATTTCTCAAAAGGTAAAGGCGATAAAGATCTTTCAGGTGCTTGAACTACCTTAGTCAAAGCCTCCTTGACAATACTGATAATTTGACTTGCCATTTCAGACTTGACTTTCTGGCGCAAATTTTGTAACCCGCGCCGACTAGTTGCATACATTGGTGGTAAACGATTAAGGACATATGCTGCCACATCATTGATATTAACTTTCTGCTGAACATTTTCATCTAGTCGTAGGGTGCGGCGCTCGACAATCGCATTCACAAGACTTTCGAGAATATTGCTATATCGATAGATAGCTCCCGACATATAGGACTCAAAATCTTTAAGCTCTGCTGAGATATCTTTCTCAGTTTTAGTTGTCTTAGATGAGTTCGACAAAGTTGTCTTTGTTTTTCTACGCACCGCATAGCTTCGAGTTAAAAGAGAGTTGCGTCGGTCTAAGCTGACATATGTGCCATTTGAAAGGCTCTGATAGTATCCTGAATTCAAAGCATCTTGGACAATCTCAGGAACATCTTTCCATTTGAGATAGTCTTTGCTAAATAATTTACGTAACTTAAAGAGCGATCGCGCCTGACTGATTAGTTCATGATCAGGTATTGGATCGCCCTGTCTTAAGACATCGCTCTGGGTACTCAAAAAACCATTGCGTACTGTTTTAGCGATCTCGGCTCCTAATTCTTGGCTAGCTTTCTTCCGCTGTTGTACCCATCCGCGTTGAGTAGTTGCATACATTGGCGGTAAGCGATTGAGTGTATAAGCGATTACTTCACTAAGATCGACGCGTTTTTTTACGTCAGCACCTAAGCGTTTGTATTGTGCCTCTGCTTCTTCGATTACTAATTCTTCTAGTGCATTTCTACAACTGCTCATAGGAAACATTCCATTTTGAGGATTAGTTTAGATGTGCTGATTACAGCGTATTTTATATTTTAATCTTATAAGGGTGTAAATAATAGCATAAAATCAGTAATTCTAAAAACGTAGACAATTTTATTTTTCAGTAATGTAAATAATAATCCAATTCATATACTCGGCGAGTAGGACAAATCAAAACCCAAAACTTGATTGGCGGCGCTTTGCGCCGCCAATCAAGTTTTGGGTTTTGATTTGTCCTTTAATTTAAAATTCATTAAGCCCTGTTTCTGGAATTGCAGTTTTTGATAAACCAGCGATCGCGCGTAGATTTTGACAACGGATTAATTCTGTGAACTCAGGGGTATTTCGCCCCATTAACTTAGCTGTAGCAGGAATAGCGTCAAGGAGTGCTCTAGCTGCCTCGACTTCACTATAACCACGTTTTTGGGCAACATCGATTGCTTCGCTATCAGCTTGTATTTCTATCTGTGAGCTTTTGTTTTTACGTAAAATCTGATTGATGCCGATAGTACCTAATAATATGGCGATCGCCATGCCAGTGACATCGCCCTGCACTGTTTCGACCACTCCTCCTATAAAAGCTGCCGCAGCAATGCCCTGATATGCGCCTGTCTGTAGCCATTTAGTCTGTTGTCGCCAACTTACTTCATGCAATACCAACATATCTCTCTGGGCTTCAGGTAACTGTCGCCATAGCCGAAAATTGATATTTATTTGAGTTCCTTTCTGCCAAGGTAAAATTTGTAAACTTGAGATTGGCTCAGGTTGCTCAGGCTTAGATTTGATTGATGTTGCCATGCGCCAAGATGCGGGCAAGAGATCGCGTAAGCGAGCAATTTCTTCGTTAATGTTCATAATATAATTTAGCTCCTCCTTAACTTAGAAACCTATGAGCGAAACCCATGAGCAACAATCTAACCATTGCCGATGCTGAACGTATTCTCTGGGAACTAAGTGACTTAGATCAAGAGTCGGCAACTTCAGAAAGGCGATCGCAGATCTGCGAAGCCTTAGATTACTTAACTAAACAAGCCGATTATCACATCTTTGGTATCTGCGCTGACACCACAGCCGAAGCTTTGCAAGCTCTACAAAATTATGCTGATCATTTTCGCTACGAGTTACCTAACGCAGACTTATCGGCAATCATTGATGGTGTCTATCTCAAGTACAATCCTCGCAGTCGTCGCTATCATTTAGATAATTACAAAGGTGCTTACCGTGGTGTATTGATATCTTTGCATACAGATTTCACTGATGGTTATAGCGGAACCCACGGACATTTTTCTTTAGATCTTTTCTAAAAAAAGCGGCTCTTAGAGCCGCTTTTTTTAAAAGACTTCGTGAGTAAAGCTACCATGCAAGCCATAAGGCACATGATGTTTTAAATGCAAGGTCGCAAGCGGTTTACCATTAATATTTTGAGCATCTAGTACTACTAAATCTGAACGGTTATGTTCAGCATCAAAAATTAAAGTTAGTACCCAGCCATCGTCCTCAGTACTATTGTTATTGCGATCGCATGGTACAAAAATTGGCTCACTAATGAAACCGCGTGGCGCAAAACTATGAAATTCTTGCTTGCCCGTTTGCATATCGACTTTGGCGATCGCTTGCAAAGGTGCGTTGCCAGATTCCTTGGCGATCGCGCCGATATAGGCGTAACGATATTTCTGCCCCATGCAACGGGGATGCACCACAGGAAACTCGCAGGAGCGCTCTAAAATCAGTTCTCGTTTCACTGTGCCAAGTTTCCGATTAATCGTAAATCGCCATAGCTGTCCTGCAATCACCTTATCAAAATCAATTTCGCGGAAATCGGTATTTGGTTCCAACTTGGGATAGTCAGGATAACAAACTGAATCCACAATAATTTCAACACCCTCTTCATAGGCATTGCAATGATGAAACACGAAACAAGGATCAGTTTCAATGGTTTGCAAATTGCCTTGGCGATCGATTAGTAAAAACTGACTGGGAGAATTTGGCTTTAATTCTATACATTCCCCCGCTGTCGCCAAGCCCAACATAAAGGGTAAAGGCTTAAAGGACACAGGATTTTGCATGAAAATCCGATAGTTTGGCGTATAGGCAAAATCATGTAAGAAACAAAATCCCGAAACCTTAACCTGTGATTCCGTTGATAATTCACCCTGATTTGTGACCCGATATATCGAAATCGTAGACTTTGGTCCTGGTTGCACCCCAAAGCCCCATAAATCACCTGTGTGATCATCACGTCTGGGATGCGCTGTAAAGACTTGCCCCGCCGCTAACTTACCATCAAAAGTTTCTTGCCCCAAAGTATCCAAGCTTTGAGGATTGAGTGAATAGGGACGCGCCGCTTCCCACAAAGCCAGTAACTTGCCGCCCTGATACACCACATTTGTATTGGCAACATTTTTATTTCGCAAATCAAATATATTGCTCCGCCAGCCCCCAGACTTTTGTGTGCCAAACACGCCCCGATATAAAATTTTGCCTGCTTTCTGCTCTGCAATAAACTCGGGCGTTTTGACAAATTGATTCTTGAAATGTGCCTTGCCATTTTTAAAGGCGATCGCGCAGACCATGCCATCACCATCAAAGGGATGTCCATATTTCTGCCCGTTAATATCAAGCTGCCCAGGTCCATTCCGAAATAAAGTTCCCTCTAGTTCTGAGGGGATTTCTCCCTCAATGTCATCAATCCAATAAGACGTTTCAGTACGCAGCGACTCATATCCCTTTTGCCAATCTTCACGCGAAAAAGTAGGTGATGCAGTCTGAACCATAAGTATTTATAAATAAGTTTTCTCTATTGTAACAATTTCGTCACAATTGCGATCTAGGCTATAGCCATAAAACACAAAATAACGTAGACATTTTGTGTTTTATAGCTATAGCCACCTGTATCAGAACAAAGCAAAAGCCAAATAATATGAGGCGGCGCTTCGCGCCGCCTCATATTATTTGGCTTTTATGTCCTAACAAGAATGGCGACAGCTATAAAACCCAAGCCCCAAAGGATAAGACATCGCAAAGCGATGTCTTATCCTTTGGGGCTTGGGCAAACTAATTATGAATCTTTCGATGGATTAGAAATTTCTTTTAATGATTTCCCCATCTCTTGCTCTGACTCACTCAGTGACCAACGATAGGAAACTTGAATACCATGATACTCACATAGATCTTCAACCTGCTTTTGCAAAGCAAAAGCCTTACGGAGATTAATAATGGCTGCCTGAAGATGCTCTCTAGAAACATTCATCTTTGTTGCCATATGCGGTTGCTTCATCTCAGAGTGTAACGCTGGTAAGGTCTGACGTTCCAGCAACTGAAGTAAAAGCTCATAGTGGATATGGGACGGAACGGGAAGTGAACTCACAAATACCTCGATCGATGCAAAACCAAAATTAAAACTTGGCTGTATATTTAATTGGAGTTTTGGGAGCCATTACACAAAGCCCTCAAGAAACTATTTGAGGTACTTCGCGTCAAGCTCGACATATCCAAGACTTAAAAATTTGAGACTTAAATAAATTGTAGAGGATAAATTTATGTCACTTTCACGGACATCTCTGAGACTTGCATTTCTTTTGACTTTTGGACTATCTCAAATTGTCACATTAACTGAGTCCTCGATCGCTCAAAATGTCACTCCAGCTAACACAACTTTACCAATCACTCTGCAAGTTGCCCAAGCCAATGTCATTATCTTTGTTTCCCCTAACGGTTCAGATGCTAACTCAGGACTCTCGGCTGATCAACCACTGCGATCGCTAACAGCCGCACTCAATAAAAATCTTCAAAGTGGTGCAATTATTCAGCTAGCCTCTGGGACTTACTCAGCCGAAACGGGTGAAAAATTTCCCATCATCATTCCCGCAGGTGTAACTTTGCGTGGCAACCCTAATAATCAAGGTCAAGAAATCATTGTTTCAGGAGGAAATCGCTTCGTTAGCCCTACTTTTGCTCAACAAAATATCGCCGTACTCGCAGCAAATGGTTCTCGCATTGAAGGTATTACCCTCACCAATAAGAATCCCAGAGGCTATGCTCTTTGGCTAGAATCTGCCCAAAACGTCACCATTACTAACAATACGTTTGCTAATTCTACTCATGACGGTGTTTTCCTCACAGGTGCAACCTCCGCAAATATCAGCAATAACATTTTTACTAAAAATGGGGCTAATGGACTCTCCTCCCTTGGGACAAGCACAGGACTAATTCAGTCCAACACCTTTGATAACACGGGCTTTGGACTGGCGATCGGGCAAAACTCAAAAGTTGCCGTAGTTTCTAATCGTATTGTCAACAACCGTGGAGGCATCGTTGTCTCGAACCTATCTATGCCATCATTTCGCAATAATCTCATTGCCAACAACCAAGAAAATGGACTAGTAATTTTGAAAGATCGCAAAGGACAGCCCACTGTCGATCTTGGTACAACCTCTAGTCCTGGACAAAATATTTTTCAAAACAATAAACAGACTGATATCAACAATGCCTCTGGAGTCACAATTGTGGCGATCGGCAACCAAGTTGATCCCAAGCGTGTTCAAGGCTCCGTCAGTCTTGTGCAGCCATCATCCCCAATTACATCACCTTCTACTCCCACAACTCCAATTACTCAAGTTGCGTTCAAAGATGTCTCTGCAAACTACTGGGCGCAAACTTTTATTCAAGAGCTAGCCTCCAGAAACATTATCAAAGGCTTCCCTGATGGTAGTTTTCGCCCCAATGATCCTGTAACAAGAGCCCAATTTGCAGCATTGCTCAGTCAAGCAATGAATAAGCAAACCGTCCGTAGTAGCGCTACCTTTACTGACGTTTCCTCAACTAACTGGGCAGCGACTGCTATTCAAAAAGCCTATACAACAGGATTTATGTCTGGCTATTCCGCCACCACATTCCGCCCGAATGAAAATATTTCCCGTGTGCAAATTCTTGTTTCCTTAGCTAATGGCTTGGGCTATGCACCAACTAAACCTGCTAATACAACCTTACAACTTTATTCAGATGCAACCACTGTCCCTGCCTACGCTCGCAACAGTGTAGCGGCTGCAACTGAGAACCGTATGGTTGTCAATTATCCAAATCTAAAACTCTTAAATCCTAATCAGCCTGCCACCAGAGCCGAAGTTGCCGCTTTCATCTACCAAGCTCTCGTGCGATCGGGGCAGATTAAGGCAATTCCCTCACCCTACATTGTCAGTCAGTAACCAAATCACCCTAGTAAAAACTCTAGAGCTACCCATCACAAGAAAGTAAAAAACTTTTTAGAGTCTACAATCCTTCTACCGTAGGGGATAGAGGTATCAAGCAAAAGGCTTTACAAAAACTTTCTCAAAAAAGGGGTTGACAAAGCTATTTAATCAAGCTAACTTAGTAAAGCGCTGAAGGGAGAGACGA
>JADBWK010000174.1 GCA_020404895.1 Pseudanabaena sp. M085S1SP2A07QC
CTCATCTTATAGGCAAGAAAAATACTCAAAGAATTGAACGTAAGCATTTAACTTTGCGAACGCGGATTAAGCGTTTAGCCAGAAAGACTATTTGCTTTTCTAAATCTATTTTGATGCACGATATTGTTATTGGGCTATTTATCAATAGATACGAATTTTCTATCCAATCCCATCATGCCTTCCAACAAATCTGAAACACTACCCAAAATCTCATCGCGATCGACCATTAACAAGCTCTAGGTTTATCCCAAAATTCACTTAAATCAAATTTTAGTGAAATACACAGAAATACCGCGTTACATTAGCTTAGGGCAAGCAGCAGCAGCAAAACTTGCAGTCGGACATTGTTGCTTTAAACATGGTTGTTTGTGATCAGGATCATCTGCTGGATTGAGAGGGATTTGACCAAAAATCATTTTGCAACTGAGATCTTCAAAGTTGGGGGTCATGGTGAGCGGAATGCCAAATTTCTCGGTAAAAAATTCTTGAGTAGGAACTTTACACATATTGACACACATGCCCACGCAGCCACTATCTACCAAATAACGACATTTTTTAATCTGTACTGCCGAAGGCTGCGATCGCAACGTTCCATCTTCCAAAATTATCTCAGCTTCAGCTAATTCACAGGGTCCTACTAGCCACTCAAACATTTTGGTTGCAAACCATGCATTGAGAACGCATACCATTCTTGTCGGAGCAAAAAATGTGCGAATTGCCCAGAGTGCTGGAGAGGGCACTAAAGATTGCAGCACTTTTGCCACAATTATTTGCTGTTCTTGAGCATTACGACCTAGCATAATTTGTTTCGACAACTCGACAAAGCCTTCATAGCCGCCGATTTCAGTTCCTTTACCTAGAGTCTGTGACATTTTGAGAGAAAATAGCCAAATAAACATGCGATCGACTAAATTGTCTTTGTATTCATCTTTAGCTATAGGTTGTAGGGCTTTAGGCTGCATAGATTCCTTTAAATCAGACTACCAAAATTTTCTATAACAATTTTAACTGAATTTATAATCAAACGCCAATTCAATTATGAAATGCAACGGGTTCTGATGAAGCAAAGAATACTTCGTATGTCTTAGAAATACGCTGATTGTAGACATCATAGGTGTATTCGGCAGTTCTAATAATCTCACCAAAAGCATTCTTAACGGTGATACCCGTCAATCTATCCCTAATATCCCAACGATATTCCATCACCACATTAGTGGATTTATCAGTGCGCTTAGTTCTATTACCCACAAGGTCATACTCATAGAGATATTTATTATCTTCCAAGAGTTGATTATTTACACCCGTGACATAGCCATCATTAGTTCTATTACCATTGCTGTCATAGCTATAACTCTCATTGTCTTGAAAATCATATTCACCTGAAACTAGCTGATTAGTGTCGTCATAGGTATAACTAGAGTTTCCATCATTGCTAGTGACACCCGTGATTCTGTCGCCTTGATCATAGGTTTGGCTGTAGGATGCGATGATATTCGCACCAGTTCCATTGCTGTGAGTGATATTGGTGAGGCGATTGAGATTGTCGTAGGTGTGATTTGTCTCAGCAACGAGATTATTGTCACTGTATCGATATTTGTTGATGACTTGGCTAATGGCATTGTAAGCATAGTCCACCCGCTTATTGCCTTGAGCGTTAACATTCATCCGATTTAACGTGCCAACTGTTTTTTTATCCAAGCGCTTAAATCAGCCGATGTTTGTAAGTCAAAGATTGCTTCGGCTAAATCTTCTAGCTGTGCGACAGACAATTTAGAAATCTGAGATTTTATTCTGGGGGATATTTTGCCAAATTTGCGAGTTAGTTGGCGTAGAAGGATCGCAGACTGTCTTTGTAAACCGCGCTGTTCGCCAATTTGTAAACCCTCTTGTCGCCCCTCCAGTACTGCATCTTGGTAGACGCGGGTTTTCTTTAGATCGCTATGACTAAACATGGCTTCAACCTCTTGTCTGGTTAGTTTTGGGAATTTGTACACTAGCACTGCTTCTATGAATTCTACTACGTTATCTCTCAGTTCGGTGTTTGTTTCTTGTTCGATTTTTTCGGCAAGATTTCTTGCTAGTTTTGGTGCTTTTTTCTCTGATGCTAAGATTAGCTGAATAATCTCAATTCCATGGGAGTTTGTTTCTTGTGGCAAGTCTTCGAGATATACGCGCTTAATTCGCCCTAAGTTGATTAGTTCTTGGCAGAATTTGTCGGGTGCTGGTTCGCTGTTGTGTCTGGCGAAGATAGCTACGGCTTGCCAATCTTGGACGGGGCGATATTGGTTTAGGTACAGGAATATTTCAGCTAGAAATTCGGAGTAGAAGTCTTCTTTGGGTTGAAATTGGACCTCGGCTAGGTCATGCGACGGCAAGCACAGTCACTACGCGATTCGATTCTTCTTCCTGCTGCATCATATTAATACTCTTGGCGATTGCCCAACTTATCGATCAGTTCGATCAGTAAATAGAATAATTACATGTCTTTTCTAGTATATGTTAGCCGCCACTCGATATATTTTTCTCGTGATATCCTATCAAAATTAGAAGCACGTTGATATAACTTTTTGTCTTGATTAAGTACAGCCTTAGATATTCTCTCAAGAATTTTTTTATAGGTTTCATCAAATACTTCAAATTTCTCATCACTAAACGCTGAGAAATCATAAGTAAGAGCATCAATCATACGAAGAAGAGCTTGTTCATCTCCTTTTAAATATCTATTAAAAAATATTAGATTGTCTTTTTTTAAAATATTAAAACAATCTCTGAAAAGATGCATACGATAGCCTCCACCAGCTATAGATGAATAGTGATGAAGTGCTTTCCATGCTTTTTCGTTGTCTCTATTTTTTTCGATTTCTAAAAACATCTGATCTACATCACTACTTTCTACATCACTACTACTTTTGCCAGTAAGTATGCGATCCAATGGTGAAATAACATAAGTAACCATTGGTAAAATAATATAATTAGTACAGGCGGAAAAAAATACAGCTAATGAAAATAGAATAAATAGTCTCCTATGCATATCTACATTCTTAGTACACATTAATTTGTCCATATTTTGTAAGTTGTGTTTGTCTAAGCATCCAAATATTTCCTTTTCTATCAATACGCTCCCGCTTTTGAGTGCCTTCAATTAATTCTTTCACTTTATCCCACTTAGTTGTTTCACTCTTAGGAATTGTAATACAACCGTCCGAGCGCCTTCCTGGATGTAATCTAAATCCATCTCTACCAGTGAGATCATCATCTCTATCATTTCGTGGATTAGAATCAATTCGGTCTAGACGATACCAACCGACATTTCTAGGGTCTTTATCATCAAAAATTTCATAAGTACCTTGTGGTATTGGTCCATTATCTTTTAGGCTTTGAAATTGTGGTTTGTTTTGAAACTCACCATTTCCTGAAAATAGTCCACTAACAGTAATAGATTTCCCATTTCTACTCCTGTCTTCTAATATCAAAATACCCGTAGCACGAAAATAATATCCATTAATTTGAGGTATTTCTATATAGTTAGGTTCTGATATTAATGCACTAGTAGCCTGTCCAATTAAAAAGCCTGCAACAGCAATGGGAACAAGAATTGCATAATTTCCTGAAGGATCTATAAAGTTAGTCGGACTATTAAACACATAGCGATAGAGATTAGAATCACCAGCTTGGAATCCAATCGGATCTTCACTAATAAACTTACCCGTAAACGAATCCAAATATCTAGCACGGTTATACTGCAAGCCAGACTCAGCATCCAACTCCCTCGCCGTATAGCCATACCTAAACACCACCGACTCATCAGTCTGACTAGTGACACCACCAAACGCATCATAGACAACATGATTCAGCACCGTACCCGAATCATCAACGACATCCCTAACACTACCAAGATGATCAGTCAAAGCCCACAGAACAGTCCCATTAGTCTCATCCGCCTCAATCTGGTCAACACCATTACCAAACAGATATCGATGGTTGACATTTCCATTCTCCTCAAACACTAAAGCGATGTTCTGGTCATTGCCATAGACAAATCTCTCCGTCACCGCAGCAAGAGAACCATCGCCATCTGTATCAACTGTCTTGGCAATACGCTGATTGTAGACATCGTATGTATATTCAGCAGTTCTGATAATCTCACCAAGATCATTCTTAACGGTGATACCCGTCAACCTATCTCTAATATCCCAACGATATTCCATCACCTCATTAGTCGATTTGTCAGTGCGCTTGGTGCGATTTCCCACAAGGTCATACTCATACAGATATTTATTGTCTTCCAAGAGTTGATTATTTACACCCGTGACATAGCCATCATTAGTGCGATTACCATTGCTGTCATAGCTATAACTCTCATTGTCTTGAAAATCATAATCTGCTCCAGTGAGTTGATTAGTATTGTCATAGGTATATGTAGAACTACCATCAGTACCAGTGATAGATGTAATCTTGCTACCCGCATCATAGGTTTGAGCATAGGACGAGATGGTATTCGCACCATTGCTGTGAATGATATTGGTGAGGCGATTGATGCTGTCGTAGATGTGATTTGTCTCTGCGACTAGATTCGTACCTGTGATGTCTGAATATCGCTTCTTATTGGTGACTTGGCTAATGGCATTGTATGTATAGTCCACCCGCTTATTACCTTGAGCATTCACAGTCAAGCGATTCAACGCATCATACTCACGGGTAGTCTCTATACCAAGATTGCCATTGATCGTGTCGGTCATCGATCGCACATTGCCTACATTGTCATAGCTATAGCTCATGATCGTCGTGGGAAGATTAGGAGTCCCTTCGTTACTGACGGACAACATCCTACCATCAAGGTCATAGGTATAACTGTAGGTGCTGTCTGGGTCAGTGACTTGGGTGAGTTCTCCTGCGGCGTTGTAGGTACTGGTAATATTGCGCGTCAGATTACCAAAAGCATTGATCCATTGATCCTGAGTGCGGCGATTGAGTTTGACATAGGTAAAATTGATATCCGTAATGCTGGAGGAACTGATAGAACCGACTAGCAGACATTCTTAAAAAACAATAGTTCTCGCAAAAACTAACGAACTACCCAAGATAAAGTCATGTCTAACCCTCTTTCAACTCGCTACAGCCGAGATCGCTACATCAACCTACTCACAGACTTTGGCTTCAAACGGCTATTTGGAACAGAGCCAAACAAAAACTTGTTAATTGACTTTCTGAATGTAATTTTACCCGCCCAGCATCGGGTTAGAGATCTAACCTATCGCAGTACTGAAAATCTCGGCAATACCGCCAGCGATCGCAAAGCCATCTTCGATCTTTATTGCGAAAGTGAAAAAGGCGAAAAATTTATTGTCGAAATGCAAAAAGCCAAACACAATTACTTTAAAGACCGCAGCATCTACTACTCGTCTTTTCCGATTCAAGAACAAGCAGAAAAAGGAGATTGGAACTACAAACTCGCTCCAGTTTATACGATTGGCATTTTAGACTTTGTGTTTGATGAAGATAAAAATGATGAGACCTTGTTACATATCGTTGAGCTAAAAGATCAAGACTGCAAAGGCTTCTACGAGAAGCTGAAATTTATTTATCTCGAATTACCAAAATTCAAAAAGTCTATCGACGAACTAAATGACCACTTTGACAAGTGGTTGTTTCTGCTGAAACATCTACCTGATTTGGAAGAGCCACCTTTACCTCTGCAAGAAAATGTATTTATGCAATTGTTTGAAGTTGCCCAGATTACTAGCTTTTCTCCAGAAGAAAGAGATGCCTATGAAAACAGCTTAAAGTACTATCGAGACATGAAAGGTGTCGTCGAAACGGCAAGAGAAGAAGGTATACAAGAAGGCAAAGCTCAGGGTATACAGGAAGGTAAAGCTCAGGGTATACAGGAAGGTAAAGCTCAGGGTATACAGGAAGGTAAAGCGATCGCTGATCAGGCAAATTTAGCTAAGGAACAAGCCGAGCAAAAAGCTCAACGTCTTGCTGAAAGGCTTAGGGCACTTAGTCTAGACCCAGATGAAATGTAAGTGATCGCCGCTCAAGCCAAGAGAAAAATGATCGCTTAAAAACCTAAAATATTTCCAAAATGCAGATCGCAATGGGATGAGATATCCTACTGTGAATGAAGGATCTGTTATGGCTGAGGCGGCGGGACGCATCCTGCAAGGAATCGCTATCCAAGAACGGCTGGCTAAACAAGAAGCCGAGGCGATTGCTGAGCAGGAAAGTTTAATCGCGCTTCAAGAACGTAATGAAAAGGAAAAACTTGTCGTACTTTTTTTGTTTCCAAATAGCCAATAAATATACGCCAATTCAATTATGAAATGCAACGGGTTCTGATGAAGCAAAGAATACTTCGTAAGGGGTACGATAGCCAAGAGATTTTCTCGGTCTGTGATTTATAAAATCCACGGCTCTCTGAAAGTCTTCTTCTTTCACGATATTGAAGTTAGTACTTTTGGGATAGAACTCTCTAATTAATCCATTTGTATGTTCATTCAATCCACGTTCCCATGAATGATATGGATTTGCGAAGAAAGTCTTTAGCTCCGAGCTTTCAGATAGCTTCTCATGTC
>JADBWK010000175.1 GCA_020404895.1 Pseudanabaena sp. M085S1SP2A07QC
ATAATGAGCTACCCTAATTTCAATACCGATTTCAGTTGCCAATTTTTGTAAGTCTTCCTTGAAGATATAGTAGTTTGAGCTATTGCTGCCTCCGCCATCACATAAAAGCAAGATAGATTTTGCAAAGGCATAATAAAACTGCCCTAATTGTTGCCACCATTGCCTGATACTGTCGCAAGCAAATTCAGTGGTATCTCGGCTATTACCCAGATTAATAAAACCTTCATTTCTCTGTATATCGTAGATGCCATAAGGAATTATTACCCCACTCGCTATATTACGAAAGTCATGGTCTAAAAATTCTATTACTTCAGTTGTGTAGTTTACCTGGGGGAGATACCTGTGGCTATGTATGGGGTAAAACCAACGAACGGATTGAAGTGCCAATGACAAACGAGCGTGAACGTCAGACCTATTATGGCGCTTTAGACTATGGCAGCAAGGAATTTATTGTTAAAGCATACGCAACAGGTAATTCTGAAAATACCGTAGACTTTTTGAAATACTTACAATCCTTGCGCCCAAACCAGAAAATCAGCGTGATTTGGGATGGGGCTAGTTATCACAAATATAAGGCGATGCCCAAATACTTGGAATCAATCAATGCTGGCAAACATCCTGATGAATGGCAGGTCACTTGTATGCTGTTTGCCCCAAATGCTCCTGAACAGAATCCTGTGGAAGATATTTGGCTCTTTGCCAAGCGATTTATCCGCAGTTGTTATTATCTGTTTAAGTCTTTTGATATGGTTAAGTCTCTCTTTGTTGAGATTCTCTATGGCGCTTTCTTCTCTTTTCCTAAACTCTTTGCCTATGGATAAATCTCTAGCTATAACTCATTTCGGATTGCTATAGACAATGGAAATATTGCTGAAGATATCAGAGTCGATTAAGTTTCTTTCAAATAGATGATTGATATGAATGAAAAAGAGAATGTACAGTATCATGTTAAACATTCAAGCCAAATAAATTACCTGCTAATTGTCCGACAACTAAATGAATAGTGACCTAAGCGACTAAAAAACTAACGAAAAACATGCATTTGGCTCTACTTTACAAACAACTTAACAAAACGTCATATGCAACATGGAAAGACTAAAACTAACACTCTCAAAAGCTGATTATCAGCAATGCCTAAAGCTTTGTCGCAAGGGGACTAGCCACATCTCGATGCTCAATCGCGCTCAAGTGTTACTAGCTATGCACAATGGAGCCGCTATCTCAGAAATAATCAAGGTTCTAGGAATCGAACGGACAGGGTTATGGCGATTGAGATCGCAATATCTTCGATGTGGTTTAAATGAAGCTTTAGCAGATCATCGTCGTAAGCGTGATGTTGCAAATACAGCCTAAATCAGCACTGTGTCGAGCTTCGGTGATTGACCAAAACAGGGCTATGGTGCAAGATGCAGTCAAGCAAAGAAGCCCAATTTCTCACAAACCGAAAAAATGAAAACATCTCCAAACGATGGGATGAGAGTTACTTATACTCCTCATCGCAATGGTTCCAAGTTCTTCAACAGAATCCAAGACCCACAAATTGCCACATTAACCGCCACAATAGTCGGAATCGTCATTGCCTTCTCCTGTTCTAGAAGCATGTACCTGACTGGATTACTTGCCTTGATTGGCTTGCTGTTGGCTTTTCCAAAAACTTTACTAATGCTGTATGGCAAAGTTGAGCAACATCTACGAAATCGCAAGTACAGCCCCGTTTTACTTCTAGGCACAGGAATTGGTTTCCTAATCGGTTTGCTGTTGATTTTTACAATCGAGCCAGCTCAAGCCCAGTTTTTCAACAAAACCCAGACATGGTTAGGTGGTGCGATTCCTGGAATAGATGCATCTTTGGTTGCTTTGATTTTTAACGTGCTGCGAGCATTATTTGTGATTTATCTAGGGATTGGATTGGTGAAAGTGATCCAGTCGGCTAGAAACGATGATGATTGGCAGCAATTAGCGCGTACTCCGTTGATTCTAGTAGTGACAGTGACTATGGGAGACATCCTAGCCGCAGTTATTACTGGGGTTTAGGAACCATGTCAGACGAATACAAATTTCGTAAGGTCAATGCCATTCTGGGCGCAAGTCCGAAGATTGGACCGTTTCCCACCGAACTGATTATTCCTTGGGCAATCATCAGCTTTACGCTGTTTATGATTTGCTACGTGTTTTTGAATATGTCATGGCTATGGGTGTCAATAATCGTTGCCTGGGGGGATACAACATGGTGGATTTTAACGGGTTCCAAGCCATATCGGTTTCTATCAAAATTTATCCCCGTACCCAGATGGACGCGAGGCGCGTATCGGTACAAAGACATGAGCAAACAGGAGCCAAAAAGATATGTCCGTCGCTAATCCAAAAGTTAATCGTAAGGGCTATAAGCACTTTGAAAAAGAGCTTGCCGTAGAATGCATCCTCAAGTTTGAGCTACGAGATCGGACAGTGAGTTGCTTTGTCCTTAAACAAGGTAATTCATCCCTAGAATCATTGCAGTTCGTGTTTGGTTGGGAATCTAAAGGTATTCATACCACCCTGTCTGCCGAGCAAGAAACATCGATGTTTGACGCGATCCAATCGGGTTTGAAAGATATCCCTGATGGCGAAAAGCTGACGGTACATTTTGGTTCAGTTAGTTCAGATCGAGATCGCCAAAATCAACTCCAAGAACTCTACGAACAAGCGGATACGCCGCAGTTAAAGTTTTTGGTGATGGGTGAGAAGCAAAGGGTACAAGAGTTAGCCAAAGCGGGTTTGAGAAAACCTAAATTCCTACGTCTCTATGCAACCTACACGATTCGCGGCTCGACTGCCGAGGGTAATGATGCTCTGGAAAAAGTGCTGGCTTGGGTACAGAAGCTGTATCAGCAATTGGTGGGACAAGAAAAAGAAGCTGAGCAGGAGCGCCATGAAATTGCTTTTGCTAAAGCCTTTACCGATGGATTTCTAAACTGGGAACAGATTCTATCCAATCGCATGGGTTTGGATTTGCGACCTTTGACAGATCTCGAACTATGGGAACATCTCTGGCAGCAATTTAACAGCAGTGAAGCACCACCGATTCCGCAATTGCTGGTGATGTCAGATCGCGGTGTGCAGGAACAGGTGACTACGCAAGTGCATATGAAAACACTACTGCTAGAGCGTCCTGATTCAATTCCCTTTGCTGATAATGGCTTTGTTCATCTCAAGGGTGAATACATTGGCGTGCTGACCTTCATGGATAAACCAGGCGGCTGGGTATCCAAGGGCAAACAGATGCGCTATCTCTGGGAAGCGATCGCCCGTGATGCGATATCAAACACCGAAGTTTTTTGCCAGTTTACAAGGGCAAATGAAACGATTGTCAAAGCAAATATGCAGCGTGTGACCAAGCAAAGCATTGTCTCGCAAGAGCAGTCCGCTTCTTTGAATAACATCAATGTCAATGCTTCGTTAAAACTACAAAGAGCGGTCAAAGCCCAAGAAGCACTCTATGAGGGCGCAATTCCGATCAACGTGGCTGTAGCGATCTTAATTCGCCGTCCTAGTCCCAATGCCCTTGATGAGGCATGTCGTTATTTTTGCAGTTGCTTTCAACGTCCTGCATGGGTAGAGCGCGAAACTGAATATGCGTGGTTGATGTGGAAGCAAACCTTACCAATTACGGTTGGCAATTTGTTAGCTCAACCCTTTCCCCGTCGTCATGTTTATCTATCCGATGAAGCGGTTGCCTTTACGTGTTGTGTTATGCCCAGATCGGTCGATGAGACTGGGTTTGAATTGATTACCGAAGAAGGCGGTATGCCTCTGTATCTGGATGTACGAAAGCATCGGAATATTGGTATTTTTGCGACCACTCGTGCGGGTAAGTCGGTCTTGGTATCAGCTTTTATCTCGCAAGCCCTATGCAACAATCAGTAAATTGTCGCTCTTGATTCAGAAGATTGAGTAGTTAAAAAAGATTATTCTGTATATCTAATACCCAGATTCTCTACAAACTGTCTCTCCTTTAGCTTTAAATACTCTTCTCTCTTTAAAAGAAAATCATCAATTTTGTTTTGTTTATATAAATCAACCATTTCTTTCGTTATGAAATGCTTCTCCAAAACATCGTATTGTGAAGTTGTAATAAAATTATCAATCTGTTTTTTGTCTTTATTTTCTTCAAACTCAGAAGATAATCTCAAAATTATATTAGATGGCTTTCTATCTTTCTTTGAATAGATAAAAAATTCTTTTATTCCCTCTTTTTCCTGAACATCATTCCCATCAACAATTGATTTTAGATAAAATAGTTGTAAAGCTTTAGGTCTTACCCCTGTAAAATTTAGTTTGTTTGGATACTTAGCAGTATTGAAATTCATATCACTATTAACTTTATAAATACCATCAGTACTCTCTCCATCTATAAAATCACGAAAGACTTTGTAAGCACTTCTTTGCTGACTTAAAGAGTACAATGTAAAGTAATTGGAATAAGTAGTTACCCAAAACCAATTTTCTAGAGATTTAAACTGATCAAATGTGGGTTCTGGATTAAGCCTAAAATATTCAGAAATAAAAATTAGTTGACTAGGATAAGGCAATAGATGAATATCTATTACTAGTAATTTTCGATACAAGAAGTTTACAGATTTTGTAATGTGTATATATGCTGCATCTATAAAAGATTCTAGATCTTCAGTCAACAACTCATCTTCATTCTTAACATCAAAATAGATTTTTCCCTTTGCATTAGAGATACAATTCAAAACCGTGTCTCTCTTTAAGTTCTCAAAATTATATTTGTCTAAAGTATTTAAAAATATATTGATTGAGTCAATAAGTTTGAAATTAGTATTGCTTTTAACATAACTCAATGCAGAAAGAATATAATCCTTAGAAATTTTTGTCCCTGCTGAGTTTACTCTTTCAAATATATCAACAGCACTATTGATATCACTCCCCTTAATTTCTACATATGGTACTTTATATTTATGTAAGGTGTCATGTAGATTTCTTAATCTATCAATATAAATATTTTTATCATTTTCTGAAATTTGAGCCTTATCAATTTCTCTTAGATAAGTAAACAGTTCACGATTGTCATATATTCTGTACAGTTCAACGGCAAAATTTTTCTTGGTCTTAATAAAACTATTTTCCTCAACATCAAAAAAGACTAGAAAATCACTGAGTTTTTTGGGATTTTTTTCTTCGTCAAAATTTTTAGGATTTATCAACACACCAAATAGTGTCGATATTCTTTGGAACCCATCCAATATATACTTAAAATCATCAGTCTTCTTCTTAATAATATAGGGACCTATTTCATCGTCAGTTTTATATACACCTTCAGCTTTCCAAAAAAGAAGACTACCTATAGGATAACCTCGTAGAATACTGTCAAACAACTGAAGCATTTTACTAGAAGTCCAGATAAATTCTCTTTGAAATTCAGGTATTTTATAACTACCGTTGGCTACGTCCTCTAATAGATCTTCAAGAAACGCAATATCAGGTTTAACAGTTATTTTATTGTTTATCATATTTTTACCTAAAATGTATATTTAATGAGAATTGATATACTGTCTATATTACTTTTACTATTTTAAGTAAAATCTCCTCGATTTCAGAAATGCTTTCACCTGTTTCATTTGAGTAAACTTTGTGATGTTTACATCTTTCTTCAAGTTCACGATAGGAAAAGTTTGAAAGAAACATTTGAGGAAGTTCTTTTTTTATTGTTTCTTCACCTATACCAATATTCAACTGTTCTTCTTTAGTTCCATACTCCAGAAAGTCTAATTCATCTACACTTCTATTTCTTAACTTGAGTTCTTCAAGTTCAGTCAGCTTAAGCGGTATTTTTTCATTTGTAATTAGTACATTTAAAGGGATATAATTTTCAATTTTCCTTTTATATAACTTATGGTAGATGATATTTCTTTGTGAAAGATAGTCAATTATGTCTTTGTATTGAGTATCAAGAATTTGACCGTCTGACATTTTTTTATCACTATCAAAAATAGCTATTAACTTATATTGGGAAATATTAGAATAGCGCGGATCATCAATCCATCGCTGAGTTACCTTTTTTATCTCACGTACACCACCAGAATTTTCGGATTCTACAGTACCTCGTTTTATTGCTTTATTTAATAAGAGATAAATAGGTTGTCTTGATATTTTACTACTGCTGTATTTTTGACAAACACCTTGAATAAATTTCCAGTCGTTAATTCCATTTTCCACAATAACTTTAGAACGTTCTGTAATAATTCTATACGCATCTTTTGGATGTACCTCTTCTGGATTGGTTCCAATAACTAAACGAGTGAGATGAGTTTTATGTAATTTCGTAATATTAATATTTTTTCGAGCAACATTGCTAATGTAGTCTTCTAACTGCTTTTTATCCCGTTTAGATAGACATTCTAGGATATTACTATTATATTTATTCTGACTATCAAAAAAAATATTAGTAATAGATTGAATATCAACAAAATGATTATCTTCAAGAATCTCAACAAGTATTTTAGCGAGAATATGCTGTATATCAGAATCTTCGGTTTGAAAAACTGTGTTATTGAAAAATATGATCATGATTTAATCCTTTTGTTCCTTGCGTTTAATAGCTTTCTGCATTTCTAGAATTTCTGTTAAGCTTTCGCTAAATACATCTTCTGACCAAGTACTAAAAACCCCTTCTTCATCAACAGTAATTTCAAGAAGCTCTTTACCTTTCAATTCTGCATCCTCTATCCAATAAATTATTAGATCGTCTTTTGTAAAACCAAAATCATTTTCAACAATTAGCCTACGAAGTCGTAAAAGTATATTTTCAGAGTGTGTTTCAATAATAAAAGTTTGGTCATTTTCTTTAGCAGATTTTGCAAACAACTCAGCTAAATCGCCATGTGCAGCAGGATGTAAATGTAGCTCTGGCTGCTCTAGAACAATTATAGAATCAGGTCTATCTGTAACATTTGCACGAACTACTAGAGGTAGAGCTTGATTCATACCTTGTCCAACATCCACAAGATTAATGCTTATATCTTCTTTAGTAAGTAAAATCTGTATCAGTGGCTTTTTACTTCTGTTATCAACATTTAATTCCCAACCATCAAAATGTTCTTTATACCATGTTCCTACACTTTCATATAACTTATCTCCTTCTTTAAGTTTACTCATGCCAAGCATAGAATATGCATTTTTCCCACTAATGCCCGTGTCTTTGAATTGTGTTTGTCCCGTTAAATAAAAATATCTATCTGGTAAAGTTCTAAATGGACCAATATAATCAACATCTATCTTTATTTTAGGAAATGGATCTTTAGAAGTTTCTTGATTAGGAAGATTCGTAGGAATAAAACCTTTAAATTCAACATTTCGTTGATTGTTATTAACTTTATCAAAGTAAATTTCATTCTCCCATTTAAGATCGAATTGAGGAGTGTTATCTATATATTTCCATTCAAGTATTTTTAGTCCATAGCTGTCCTTAGAAGATTTTCCCACACCTACGAATAACACAACTTCTATCTGTATGTTATTCTCAAATTCTATTTTGAAACTGATTGGCTTTCCAGCTAAACTATTACCAAAGAATAAGTTTTCAAAATCTTCGCCTAATTCTACTCCATTATTATTTAATAGCAAAGGCTCATCTATCTCACCTGAAAGAGAATTCTCCAACAAAGTAAATAACTTAGCTATTGAACTTTTACCAGAACTATTCTTACCAATTAAAATAGTAATTGGTTTTAATTGCATTGTTTGCCTTTCATAAAAAGCTTTATAGTTTTCAAATGAGATAGATTTTAATTTCATGCTTTCAAATTACAAAAGAATTAGGTGAGGAAGCGCTCAATGAGCAAATATTAAGACATCATAGCAACAAAAATCAATATTAAAAGGGATTGTCTATAGTCTATTACTAGGGTACATGACAATCACGTATGGTTGCCACAATCAAAGCAAGTTTTTTGCAAAAAATTTATGAGTTAATGGCAAAAATGGCGATCAATCACTAAAATGGTAGCCATCAGCCGACCTTGAAGTATTGGCACTCGACTTTACGCAAACTGCCGTGCAGACCACCAATATCGATCTGGCTGACCTAACTCAAAAGCAAGGTTATCCTGCCACGATCGCCAAGATGGGAGATTTGGCTCCTGCTGGTTCTAGAGGTGTTGTCGTTGTCGATAATTTCCTCAGACAGACAGGAAGAGAAACTTTTAAGGGTGAAAACTATATCTTGCAAAGGAATGAAGATAGCGACATCGCGATCGCTAACGATAGGGGAGAAAACATTCTGCGGACTGACAAAGGACAAATCACTGCTCAGTCAATGACTCCAGAGGATTTGGCTAGTTTCAAGCAAATTTTTCAGCGCATGAGTCAACCTGCCTCCGTTGCCGATAAATTGCCACGCTTGAAAGTAGAACCTATTCAACCCCAGCTAGAGCGCTAGGAAAACACGATGATTACCGCTAATCCTGATGTTAATATCGCCCAGTTTGTGACGGCTTTTAATCAGCTTGTCGATATTCATATAGTCAACATTTTAGCGATCGCTGAACGAGAGAATTATCCAATTACTTTGACAGATTTTATTATGGAAGATAAAGACGATGTATTCGATGAAGAATGGGATCTGGCTTATGCACCAAGCAGTAATCCCGATTCCGATAGTAATGAAGCTCAATTGGTGAGTGTTGCTATTCAAGAGCAGAATCAGATTAATTACGCAACCCAGATTCAAGCTCTGGCTCTGTCGATGTTTGATGGTTTGGCGAAACTGGGTAAAGACAAAACCGAAAATAAACGCGATGGTAATGAGCAAGAAACTTCGCAACCTTCCACTGAGACTAATGATGAACGTGACCTGAAGCTGGCGCGTGATTGTCGAGAACTGCTGCAAGTTCAGGGGAAAGAAGATGGCAATAATCTTATCTTTGAGCGTCCTGATGGTAAGGGGATTTACAAGTTCAGTCTCGAAAAAGCATCGGATACGATGACTTTAAAGGCAAAAGATCGTCCTGTTAATCCGATTCTTGTCGAATCGCAGGGCAAAATCATTGAATCCAATGTCACTGAAAGAGATGCTGCCAATATCAGTAGGGCTGTCGCCATGTTGAATGCACAGCAAACCAAACCTCTTGAAAATCAGAAATAGTTCCATTTAGCGATAAAGTTTACACAGGTACAAAAATATGAAAAAGCTGTTACTCGTTGAATCTCCATCTAAGTGCAAAACCATCCAAGCCATCCTCGGTAGTGAATGGCAAGTAGAAGCTTCCTTTGGTCACTTTACGGAACTAGCTAAAG
>JADBWK010000176.1 GCA_020404895.1 Pseudanabaena sp. M085S1SP2A07QC
AGAAATGGTTTTAACTCTGATTCAGCTAAACTTGCAGGATGTCTTGGCAATCCATTCTCAACCACTTTTGCCGACTTGGATGATTTACGTTTGGCGATCGACTTCGGTTCCGTTGTCTCTATCCAAATACAAAAATTACCTGTCTGGATAAAGTTATCACTATGATCGGGAATCCAAGTGCCATGCAGAATTTTCATAGTTTTTTACGATCAGTTTGCATCAAAAGTTTGTTCAATTTAATAAAGTATACTCAACAAAATATATAGCAAAATCTAGATTTTTTGCATTATTTTGGTTGTTAGATTTTTTCTATAGCCATACTAAATGGTTTGTGGAAGAACACCCCGAGGGGATGTTCTTCCACAAACCCAAAAATCTACAAATGATCTAGGATCGCTATACTGCCATTTGTATGTACGTATAGCAATCCTAAATCAGTTGTAGAAACTACTTACATCTCATTTAGGACTGCTATAGAAGATACAATTACCTAAGTATCTAGCCAGAATTTCCTTGTCATCAAAATCATTAATATGTCTAGTATAAATAACCAAATATTTTTAGAAAATAAGTCTGAGAATGAGTATATTACTTATACTAGATGTCTTTTCGCTTTTATAGAAACAGTCAAAATTGCCAATTTATTAGATCGAGGAGAAACACTAGAAAATATTCATGATTTGGTACTACAAAAAGATTTGTTGCAAATCCGATCGCTTGCTTCGCGTAAAAGTAGTTTGAGAATCATTTTAAAAAGGCTCAATTTATTATCAGAGCCGTATATTCAATTTATTGCGAGTGATAATATTGATGTGCAGCGTTTGACAATATTTTGGACAATATTGAGAGAGCATAGATTACTTAGGGAACTAATTAGAGAAGTAATTATTGAGAAGCTGTATAGACTAGAAAGAGTCATAAGCGATCGCGATTTACAGGATTTTTTTCTGACTAAGTATGAGCAACAGGAAGCGATTAAAAGCTGGTCAGAATCTACTTATCAAAAAACTGCCAGCCACATTGTCACCACATTGGTAAGAGCAGGATTACTCTATCCAATTCAATATCGAAAGCAATATGAAATTCGTCCTGCACCTTTACCAAGGGAATTGCGAGATCAATTGATCGCTGATGGTTGGGAACATTATTTACTGTTGATGCTAGATTTTCATCAGGTCACAGCTAGGGCTTTAAATACGGCATCAATGGGATCTGTGTAAAAAGAAGTCTGGAACTTGGTAAATAGTTCGGGGGGAACGGTTGGCAAATCGATCGCACTGGTCATGGGTAGCAAAACCCTCTTTACGCCTGCATCAAAGGCAACTTGTAAACTTGCAGCTAAATTACTCACAGGGGTAATCGTCCCACCGAGAGTCATTTCTCCAAAAACAGCTAATTGAGTTTGCACATTACGGTTGAGGGATGCGGAGCAAAGGGAAATAAAGAGAGCTAGTCCTCCGTATTCTGGTGTCCCCACTCCTTGAAGGTCAAGTAGTTGTAACAGAAAATCCGATCCGTCAACATGGATTGTGCCGCTAACCCGTTTCGCATTGGCTTTAAAGTAATTGAACGCGATATTAACGTTGTCCCGCATATTGTTGGCGACACCTGTTCTGACTAATTTACCATTGCCTGTGATTGCTTGCAGTTCGATTTTGAAGATACCGATCGCTTGGTTATCGCTGTTACTATCACCACCACTAATCAGATAGAGATGTCCTGCTGGCAAAGCATCTTCACTGACAAGGGATATGCCACCTTGTTCTGGTAAGGAAACAAAATGCTCTTCGAGGGTTTCTAGATCTATATAGCTGAAATGGACATCATAGAATTCCATGCCGCCAATTTTTTTGAGTTGTTCTTTAATTCGTCGCCTTACTCTGAGGGCATAGACAAGTACTTCCCGCAAATCTTCTTTGTTAAAAGAACCATCGGGAAATAGTAATTTTAATAGTCCAGATACTGTTTTGCGGACGGCTTGGACATCGCGCTGTTTGAGGTTATTGCCGAAACGGAAATAGGGATCGATCGCATCGGTAAAACTACGCTTCCGCATCTCGCGCAACCATTCTGCGAGATAGTCCACAATAAAGCCGTAGCGATCGCTAAAATTTTCGGGACTAAACTTGGGGATTTCCCATCCAGGAATATAGGCATGAAAGCGATCAAAGAAGGCGGTATCGATCATTACGGAGGGGAAAGGGGCTAACAGGTGGGAAGTTTTGACCAGTGATTCGACGCTTTGATTAATATTGCCCACGAACACCATTGAGGCTTGAGCGCCAATTTCGGCTTTGCCACGGGCAAATGAGCCTGAAGCCATGTAATCCTTCATAATTTGCACGCCATCGTTATCGCTAAAGTTAATTCCAGCAACTTCATCGAAGGCGACCACATCGTATAAACCTACTAGTCCAATCTGGCGGGAAGCCATGTTATAGAACAGATTTGCAACTGTAGTTTTTCCACCTGAAACGAGGATAGTATTTGGTGAGATTTCTTTGTAAATATGGGATTTGCCCGTTGAGCGAGGTCCTAACTCACAACAGTTATAGTTATTTTCGCAAAGAGGAATCATCCTTGCGAGTAAGTGCCATTTTGCTTCATCACTAAAGGTCGTTGGTTCTAGTCCTGCCGATCGCAATAATAGTTCTATCCATTCATTGCGGGTAAATGCACTGCGTCCTGCCAATAATTCTTGAATATCAATATTTGGCATTTGGATTGGCTTGAGGCTGGCGAGTAGAAAAGGGCTAGGAGATGCCCCTGATTCGTATTCCATCTGCACAATGCACCAAATACCGCCACTGAGGAGTTTCTGGTTTTGAGTGACGATTTCAGGTTCAACTTTGACCGATTTTAGCCCCAGATTGGTAAATGATGCTTGATAGATATCGGCTTTTTCGTTGAGTTTAACGGTGAGGCGATCAATCACAGTAAAGCGTCCACGTTCGCGAATTTTTGATTTTACGGATTCGGCTTCGTCAGGACGGACATAGTTTTCGGCAAGAATTTTTTTGACTGTTTGAATACCCTGCTCGATCGCCCGATCATCATCAGTAGCACAGTACATTCCCAGTAGATATTCCAGCACATACACAGGCACACTTGCCCCTTCTTTGAGCCTTTTGGTGAGGTCTTTGCGGACTAC
>JADBWK010000177.1 GCA_020404895.1 Pseudanabaena sp. M085S1SP2A07QC
TAAAGATGCTTTTCCCCATTATGGCAACTTCAAAGCCTATGGTGCTGTGGCAGGGATTGAGATTAATGAGGGGATAGATCGTTATGCCTATCGTCAAGGTTTGTTTGTGATTAAGCCTTCTGGTGATGGTGTGGCGATCGCCAATGATGACGATTTTAAACCTGTTGCATGGTAGAGCGATCGCGCAACAATGAGGTAAAGCTATATGAAAGCTGAAGAGTTAGATAAAAAGTTTGATGATGGCGAAGATGTCTTAGATTTATTTGATCTTACCACTTTAAAACGCCCTGCTTTAGAAACTCAGTCTGTTTCTATCAATTTACCTCAGTGGATGATTGCTGCTCTTGATAGAGAGTCGGTAAGGTTAGACGTAGACCGTCAATCTATAATAAAGTTTTGGCTTGCTGAAAGATTAGAAAAAAGCACTGTTAAACTTTGAGCGTTTTTGCTGCTTACAGATCGGATTATTAGCGCCCGTTTAGCCACTAGAAAAGAGCGTGAAAAATATGAATAGCAATGCCTTAGAAAATCAATTAAATTCTGATGATGAGCTTTTGACTGAATATAGCTTTAATTATCAGAAGGCTAAACCCAATCGTTTTGCTCATCGTAGTGAAGCTAAAAGACTAAATATTGTGGTTTTAGATGAAGATCTTGCAAGTGGTTTACCACATCTTGCAGCTAAAATATAATGAGCATCTTTTTCATGTTTGCTTATGAATACTCTAACTCCAACGCGACAGCAGATTATTGAGGTAATTGATAACTTGCCAGAGGACACTTTCTCTGAGCTTGTCAGTTTTATTGGCTATCTTCGCTACAAGGCTGTTGGAACAAAAACAGTGCAACCCCATAATAGTTTTTTATTGTCAATTGCTGGTTTGGGTGCTTCCAATGAAGAAAATATTTCGGAGAGAGATGAAGAGATTTTAGAAAGTGAAGTGAATCCAATTCGTGGTTGGAGTCTTCATCCAGATGAACAAGTATGACTGTTGTACTTGATACTAGCTTTCTATTTGCTTTAACGGACTTAACAGATCGCAATCACGATCGCGTTCTGGCTGTGGTGCAAAGTATAAATGAGCCATTACTGCTTCCTAGTTTCGTTTTGCCTGAAGTTTGTTATTTGATTGCTTCAAGATTAGGACATCAGGCGATGCGGAAATTTATTGCTAATTTGGTTGTTAGTGGAGTTCAAATAGAATCGATGATGGCAACAGATTTGGAACGAGTTGGTCAAATTTTAGAGCAGTATGCTGATAGTCAACTTGATTTTGTCGATGCGGTGATTGTGGCGATCTCTGAAAGATTAAGAATCACTCGCGTTTTAACTTTGGATCGCCGTGATTTTTCGATTATGCGCCCTATACATTGTGATTATTTTGAGATATTACCTTAGACATGGGCGATCTCTCATGAAAAGTACAATTGAAATGGACTAGATAAAATACCGAGTAATTTACCAATTTCTTTGATGAAATAATCTTCTTGATCAATCCAGAGAGTTCTTTCTTCAAGCCGCAAAAATTTCCAAATCATGCCTGTTGTTACAACACCATAAATAGGAAGACTGTTTTCACTTCTAGCATTAAATCTTTGAGCAGCCACCATTTCTGCAATACATTGAGCTAAGCCTCCTTTGATATTTTCATTTTTAGCTTCGACAAGGGTAATCACTGGACAGGAAATTTCATAGATCTCACTGGAGGCTGTCAATAAAAAATCACAAAATCCATTTAAGCCAGATTCTACATCAACGTTAAATTCTGTGCCAGAAAAAAATCCCACCTTCTGATCAAATATGTGCCGAATTTCCAGCAGAATCGGCGCAATGAGCAACTCCGATCGCGCTTTTTCGGTATTGATGGCATTGGCAATGGAGAGATTGCGTTTGAGGGTTTGTTGCAGATAGTCACTAATCGCTAAGGGCTGAATATCCACAAATAAATTTTCCGATTCTTTTATCGTCAAGCCAAATTTTTCCTGTACTTGAGCGATCGTCTTGAATTCACTATATGACATAGGTATTAATCGGCAAACAATATCTAGTTTAACTTGCTGAGATAATGATCACCAAATAGCCCCGATTACAACCGTACATTAGATTATTGTGAAAGTCACTATTTACAAAGCACCTCAGCCGCATAAAGGCGAGAAATTGTTGCAAAATGGTTTTCAGGTGGAGGATTTTCCGTACAATCCGCCCTATGAAGACGGTAAGTGTTATTTTGCTGGTGCTAACTCTAGAAGTTTGGCTGAGCAGTATAATCAGAGTTACAAACAGGGAATTTTAGAGGTTACGATAGACAAAGAAACATACGATCGCCTTTTTAAACCACTTGAGAGGACTTATCAGGGTGGTTCGTATATCGAGTTACCGATCTCTCAAGATTTATTTCCTACTTTAAACCAGTTCCCTAGAGTGTTAAAGCGAGAGTAGCCAATGAATAGTCAACTTTGGAGTCAAGTTAAAACTAAGTATCAGCTTGGGAAGTTGATTTACGGGAAAGTGGAATTTCATGCGCCTTTTGGGGTGTTTGTTGATATTGGGGATGAGAATGTAAAGGGAATTATCCAGATTCCAGATTTTTTGGATACTGGGGCGATGATTCCAGAAATGTATCCTGAGATTGGTTCGCTTGTGGGGGCGGTGGTGGTTGGCTATACTGAGGACGATCGCAATCAAGTTTGGTTGAGTGTTAAGCCGAGTGTGTTGCAAAAGTCTTTGGTTAAGTTGAGAGTGCCAGTTGCTAGTAGCAAAATATCACAATAATTTGCATAGTCTAGAACTACTTTTTATTAAATGTTCCGATAACACGATATAACATTCTATCTTGAGGATCGGGAAGCAGTATTTTCTCAACCACATTTTGAGTTTTAATACTTACTGTTTTCCCAGCCGCTTTCAAAAGATAAGGCATTCCCCAACAGTCAAATGCTCCTGCGGCAGACATAGGGCAACCGCACACGTTTCTTAACAAAAAAAAGAGATATATCTTAACAAGCACGAAAGTGGGAGGTAACAACAGGAGAATTGAGGATATTTAAAAAGAGAAGTCGAAAATGTCACCCCAAAACAGCCCTGCGGCACTA
>JADBWK010000178.1 GCA_020404895.1 Pseudanabaena sp. M085S1SP2A07QC
GATTTAGGAGACAAACAAGGAGCGATCGCCGATTATCAAGAATCAGCACGGCTTTATCAACAGCAAGGCAAGACCGCAGATTATGAAGATGCTCAACATCAGATTAAGAAACTAGGAGGCTAATTGAAAGGAAAAAGGAAAAAATTTTGAAATAGTACTCAAATTAAGAAAAAGTTTAAAATATAGCAACGTACGAGATAGATAGGACAATTCAAAACCCAAAAGATGGCAGAGCGAAGCTCTGCCATCTTTTGGGTTTTATGTCCTAAGCAAAGCTTACATTGCTATAGCTGTCAAATTAGCGAATATAAGTAGCTAAGCATATAAAAACTTAAAAAGCGCAGGTTAAGATCCCCGCCTTTTTTTGTGAATTTGTAAATTGTCCTTGCTTGCTGAGAAAAAGTCGGGAATCTATGCATTTACAGGTTTCTTTTGATGACCGACATAGGAGGTTAACCCATATACAAATTACTATTGAAACACCCGATGAACTCAGCATGTGAAACTATTTCTTCTTGCTAAACCAAAGCTCCAAATCTGCAAGACTCTGAAAATCCAAAATCGCTTCAGCAAGACTCTCTAAGCGAGGGATATGTAATCGCGTAATTCTAGTATGCAGCTTTGGCGGCAAAGTCCCAAACTTGTGGGTCAACAACCTTAAAACAATCGCCACTAATCCTTCTTTGCGACCTTCTTGCCGACCTTCACGAAGAATTGCTTGATATGTCACAGACTCGCGCATGATATCTCTCCTCAAAATTTGCTTAATGATATTTTCTTTAGACTAAATACGAACTCCAATCACTCCAACTACCTGCATAGAGTTTGCCAGTCTCAATTCCCGCTAATTTCAGCGAGAGCAAATTCACACAAGCCGTTACGCCCGAACCACAATAAACGATCGCCTCTTGAGCATTTTTTACTTCCTGCCAGCGATCGCCTTGATTGTCAATTACAAAACCTTGCTCATTGGTAACTTCCATCCAAGGATAATTAACTGCACCTTCGATATGACCAGCTATCGGATCGATGGGTTCGCGCTCACCCCGATAGCGATCGCCTTCTCGCGAATCGATTAAAACTACTTCTGGCAAATCTTTCCGTGATTTCACAGTTTCAATATCAACTACAAATTCAGTTTGAATATTTGGGATAAACTTCCCAACTCTAACCGATGGAACAGTGGAACTAGTCTCATAATTCTGAGCTTGCCATCCAGCAAAGCCTCCATCTAGAACTGCTACATACTCATGCCCCATGTAGCGCAATAGCCACCAAAGTCTTGCAGCAAAACCAAACCGTGAATCATCATAGGCAACTATCATTGTTTCGCCTGAAGTTACGCCTATTTGTGATAGCTTAGCGGCAAGCTGATTGATATCTGGCAAAGGGTGACGACCGCCATGTTTTTGAATGGGGCTAGACAAATCGCGATTAAGATCTAGAAAATAGGCTCCCTCAATATGACTCTCTTGATATTGATTAAATCCTAGTTCTTGATTCATTAACGAATATCGACAGTCCAAAATTACGAGTTGCGGATCGTAAAGATGAGTATGGAGCCATGCTGACGAAACTACATGGCGATTATCACAATTTCTAAATATTGTTGATTTCATAGCATTTATACAGGTAATTCAAGATTTTCTAAATTTTCTGGTTTCAGATCTCTTTCCATCAGTCCTTCAACTGACTGCTGTAATGTAATTTCTCCTTTCAGCAATCGATAAACATAACGCGATACTGGCACACTAATTTTTTCGCGATCGCAAATTTCGATCAATACATTAGCCGTATTTACACCTTCAGCCGTACCCTGCACATTAGTGATCGCCTCTTCAAGACTTTTACCCTGTGCGATCGCATAGCCAACTTGATAATTACGACTGAGATTGCTATTGCAAGTTGCCAATAGATCTCCTAAACCCGATAAGCCCCAGAAAGTTTCAGGTTGTGCCCCAAAGTAAACCCCAACGCGAATAATTTCAATCAGTGATCGCGTAATTAAGGCAGATTTGGCATTTGTACCAAGGTTTAATCCATCACAAGCACCAACGGCGATCGCAATTACATTTTTGAGCGTACCACCCAATTCCACACCAATGGGATCAGAATTTGTATAGACCCTGAAATTTCTGGATGCAAAAATATGTTGAATAAACTGGGCGGCTCTTTCATCGTTACTCGCTACCACTGTTGCCGCAGGTTGACCTGCCATAATTTCTTTAGAGAGATTTGGTCCAGATAAAACCACTAGGGGATGATTTGGGAGTAGCGATCGCCAAATTTGCGATGGTGTTTGTCTCGTAATTGGCTCTAAGCCCTTAGTAGCACTAACTAAAACTGCATCGGGCAATAACTTAGCTGTTTGTAATTGTTTCGCGATCGCACGCACCCCTTTGATTGAAACTGCGGAGATGATTGCATCACTATTACTGACCATTTCTACTAGGGATACTTGACTTTGGCGTGACCAGATTTGGACATGATGTTGATTGGTTTGGACTAGATTTGCTAGCGCCGATCCCCACGCACCAGATCCAATGATAGTCACATTTTTTAAGTCTGATTTCATGTTTTAGGTAGTTGTTTGGATAGCAATTGCCATAATGCTCAAATCTACAATGCTTTGCGTGCAAACCCGAACAAATAAATTTTTTGAAAGTGTTGCAAAGCAGGACTTTCAAAAAATTTATTATGGTTCATTTGATCAAAAATTGCTGTAAAGATGAGAGTAGAAAATAGTAATTATGCTCATCTCTGGTAGAAGCCAAGCATTAGCAAAAACAAGACTAGAAGCCAGACTCCAAATCAAGAGGGTGGTATAATAGCTTGCAAAAGCCTCTCAAGAACTAAAACCCTTGCTAGTTAGATATTGATCGTCTTTAATTATCAAGATCACGTCAAGAGCTTTGATTGATGAGGGGTACTTTCGCTCATTTCTTGAGGAAGGCTAGCAACAATGATCGAAATGAATGTGGCTGGGATTGCTATTGATGCTGTAAGCCGTAATCCTATCGTCCTACTACGAGACACTTTAGAACGCAGAGCTTTGCCGATCTGGATCGGCGAAACTGAAGCTAAAGCCATCATTGGGGCTTTAGATGGTAGACCTCTAGAGCGACCAATGACCCATGATCTCATGCTTAATTTTCTGGATGCATGGGGGATAACTGTAGAGCGGATTGTCGTTCATGCGCTCAAAAATAGTACTTTTTATGCCGTAATTACGGTTTCGCAGGGTGATATAAAAAAGGATATAGATGCACGTCCTAGTGATGCGATCGCGATCGCGGTTCGGGCAAAATGTCCGATCTGGGTAATGGAAGAAGTAATTCTTGAAGCTTCAATCCCTGTAGATCAGGATGCTGATGAAGCGGAAAGAAGAGCATTTCGAGAATTTTTAGCAAAACTAACTCCAGAGGAATTAGTCAAGAAAAGTGGGCTTGAAAGTAACTAAGACAAAAATAAAGCGCCCACGTAGTGGGCGCTTTATTCTTGGGAGTTCTAGTTGCGAGAATTACTGTTAGACATCACTTCTACAAGTCCACGTAACTGTGAAGCATTGCTACGGGTGTTACTATTACTAGCTTGGTTATTACCAAATAGTCTTTCCGCCACTTCGCCTTCCTTACCCAGCACTTTAATTGGTTGATTATTATAGCTAAGAGCCACCGACGAAGCATTACCTGCTCTAACGGAAATTTGGCGATCGCCTGACCAAACTAACTTTTTACCCTCATTCAGTACACCCTCAAACTCAGTCTGCCCGTCAACAGTAATTCGCATCCAAGATTCACCTTGCATGACTATGCCAACGTTAACGGGCTTGTTGCCAACAAATTCAAAATTACTGTTGGCAAGCGTTGAACTATTGAGAGATCTATTGGTTGAAGGAAGACCACTGTTTGCCAAACCCAAGAGCATATTGTTTAAATTAGTGTTTGCTTGCCCCTGATTAGCTTGAGAGTTTGGTTTATTAAGAATATCTGCTGAAAGAGCTTGATTTTTTATTTCTGTCGGTGAAGCAGCCACAGGATTTAGTAATGCGACAGGTACTGGTGTACCTGTCTGCCGCAAAACTGCTAGACCACCAATTTTTGGCAACAAAATTTCCGTAGGTGCGATCGCTTTGTTAGATTTTGCAGAACTTATCTGAGCTGCATCCCCAAAATTAGTTTGACTATCGTTAACTTTATTAGCATCAGGTGAATTTAGGAATGTTGCTAACAGACTAACTGCCCCCGCAATTACGACAACATACAATGCATATAAATGCAAAGGGCGCAGTTCAGATGCGGCACTACCTGCCCACTTTTGTTCAGGTAAAACAGGATTTAGAGGAAAATCTTCCGAAAGATCTCCAATCCCCAAAGCATCGCCATACTTTCGGATAAATCCACGCACATATACAGGCTCAGGCAATGAATCCATTTGACCATCTTCGATCGCACGCAAATAGCGCTCAGAAATTAATGTAGTTGCAGTTAGATACGGAATTGACAATTCTTTATCTTCTCGAATTCGCTTAAATTGCGCTCCGATTTCTGCTAATTTCTCTGCTTGCTTCGAGGTTGTAATATTCACAATACTCACAGACATGTAGGAAGAGATTGGACTGACTTGATTCAAGTTGGCTTTCAGTCGAACTTGCACAATTACAAATTCTATCTAGAGCGTCATTGTCGATTTAAGTAACCTGATGTAATTATACTAACCCAAGTTGCTACCTATTCATTCAAAACTAAAATCAAAATAAAAAATGTTAGATTTTTATACAAAAAAAGCGTTGTTTAGCACTTAGACAGGCTGTTTTTAACTTGTTTTGAGACGGTTTTTAATAGATA
>JADBWK010000179.1 GCA_020404895.1 Pseudanabaena sp. M085S1SP2A07QC
TTCTGAACAGCTTTTCCGTCTTGGTGATAATCTTTGCCGTTCTTGACTATCTTTTTGCTTTGGCAGTGTGGACATTCCATGCCTTTCTCCTTGTCTCTGCCTCTTTATTTTACTTCTCACGTCTTATCTGACCAGTGCCTACTCGCCTTCTTTTACAATCTCATTACCCTCCCTAAAAATCAGCGAACCGTAAGTTGTATAGCTGAGATCTTTCTGATGCAGTAAAATGGGTGTAGCTCATGGGGATATCTTGATGATTGTGATAAATATCAGAATATCCTTATGAGTCTCTTATGCCAAGACATCTAGGTGTTGCGCTTCAGATTTGAATTGGCGAAGTTAATCCCAGAAATTCCCAATGCGATCGCGCGTTGGAATTTGATTTGTCGCGGGGTTAACTGCATTGATGGCATAATCTGTTGGTGATTAAACCCTGTCAACTCAAATAGTTCCGCTTCCGAAATTAATAACCGTTCCAGATCGGCTCTCATAATTGTCGCCATCATTACTATTTTTAGAAGAGACAAGGGGCTAGATATAGCCCCTTGTTCAATCCTTTTAAAACCCTACATAGCAAGGTTATAAAAAGATTGAACTCTAGCCTAATAGATGAATATTACTAAAAGTAATTTCATAGTTTTTGGTATTGCCTTGCTCGTTAGATTGCACGATTTGTTTGGTCATTACATAGTAGTTACCCATTTTCTCGTAGATATCTTCAAAGCGAGCTTGACGAACGATTTCATCATTCATCGGATTGCGGAACACTGCTGTATAGAGAGAAGAAATATAACCTTCGCCAGTATCTAAATGACCGAGATGATTAATCACAAAGCCAATACGTCCCATGACTCGGCTGACCATCGCGATCTCTTTGCCACGTACTTTGTAGTTTGATCCCATTGAGTCGCCAGTAACCAAGATTTCTACGGCTCCTGACTCATCAGTTGCCCCAAGGTTAAACGCTGATTTACCGTGAGCTTCTTCAAAGGTTTTGCGCTTGCGGTGGGTTACTACATCGCGCAATTGGTTGTATAGCCATTCTTGACCCTCGTCCACAGAAACCGTCTTTTCTTCGCCGCTAGGGGTGCGGGTGGTGCGATCGATTAGTTGTGGCTCATCCATGCTCACTTCAACAGATAGATCGGGCTTAATACTTGCCTTACCAGAGCGAGCTACGCCATTGATCGCTACGGAAACATCGGCAGTTAATCCTGGGAAATTGCTGTCCCATGTATAACGATTTTCGTAAGCAGCCTGAAATAGGTCACGGGCGCTAGTATCGGTTTTTGTGTCGGGTGCTATTGTAACCATTTTTTGTTAAAGGTAATTAAGTAAGGTATTGAGTATCTTTAATATTTTACTTTCTGCTAGCCTTGAAAAAAGTGATTTTTTTAGGGGTAATGAGCTGCATCGCAATAAGCTGCACATTATTTTTATGCCAATTCACAAAAGTGTGACAACACTTCTATGAATTACAAACCAAACCCTGTAGGGGATTAAAAAGCACAAAATGGCTATGCCATTTTGTGTTTTAGTATTATCCCAGTTCACAAAAGTGGAGTCACACTTTTGTGAATTAAAAACCAAATTTAGTAAAGGTTTTAAAAGCACAAAATGGCGGAGCCATTTTGTGCTTTGGTGTTAGTTGCCTGGGGTGGGTTTGAGCGTAAATAAGAAGTCTAAGCGGGTTGTCTTGGCATCAACATTCGTGGATGTAACGGCAATACCATTAATTGCGTCTAGCACAGAACGAATTTCGGTAAAACTAGGATTTGACTTCACCTCAGGCGGTAAAAGGCGATCGGCAAGGGAGAGAGCGGTAGCCATATTCAGATAGAAATAACCGCCATTAGACTTAGGAATATCTGTAGTGAGAATTTTGAAAGAACTACTTTCAGGCAAATTTTTAGCAGGCTTAGGAACAAAGGTATCGGCAAGATCGCCCATAGACCAAAAAACAAAATTATTATCTAAAGTGCCGCGAGTAGCCACATTGGTATTGCCGATCGCCCAAGCGATTACCGATTTATCCCCAATTTGTTTGGGTTTTAGATCAACTCCCTTGGGCAATAACCCTCCAGAATTTACTTGTGCGACCTTATCGATTTTGTCAAGCGCGGTTTTGGCAGCATTCTGATCACTAGCTTGGGCGATCGCAACAAATCCAAACCCGGGATTCACCAAGATCCCCTGATTGTTGGGAATAGCCGCGATCGCAAATTCCCCGTTCATCCATTTGAGAATATCTTGATCGAGATCAAGCTTTGTACTATCTTTTACGGACTTACGAATCTGTTCGATCAGTTGAGCGGAACTAGCATTTCCCTTGGCTTGGGTAACTAGGGATTGCCAAGACTGATAAAGATTTACGCCCGAAACTAACAAAAAAGTTTCCTGCGGCAAGAGATTGAGAACCTTTGCATCGTTATTAGCTAGGGGATTAGAATTATCATTTTTGAGATAAGTATTAATCTCAAAACGCAAACCTTCTTTCTGAGTACCACCCGTCAAAGTCATTGCATCCAGTTCTCGCTTTGACTGAGCAATCGCTGCTTCGTTAAGATTAAGATTAGCCTGAGAGCCAATAAACTCTAGGGCAACATCGCCATCTAGATAAACCTGTAGTAATGGCTCGACAACTTTGGTTTGATTGGTAGCGCCATAAATTTTGGCAAAAATCGGCTTCTTAGCAAGGGACGGATTGCTGCCTTTATAGGTGTCAATCGCTTGTTGGATCAAGAGCGGGCTAGTGGCGATCGCTACATACTGCCCACCAATATCAGCGGTCACCACACTGTTATTGGGATCTTTTGTGGGGGACTCGTAATAGGTAACATCCTTGTACTGCTTGGCGGTAAACTTTGCGCCTTGTTGTATCAAAGCCCCACGATATTTTGACAAAAAAGCCTCGGACTTACTGCGATCGCGAGTTGGGGCAATGACTAAGGTTGCCGCAGGCGCTTGTGGCTGTGCAGCATTAGGCACAAGCGCCGTAATGATGTACCCCTCTAACCAAGGCTGAACATCGCGACTATATTCAGTTTTACTCTGGACTAATAACGAATTTAGAGGAGATTTGGTAAGCCCTTCACCAATCAGTTTTTGTGAGGCAGCTGTACCAAATTGCGCTAGTTTATTCCAAGGCTCAGACTTAGTATTAAAAGCCATCACCACTTGAGCCTCTTGGGGGATAGCCGCCGCTGCGCCTAAAAGCCCTTTAATTGACTGCGCTCTCTGATTAAAATAGAAATACGCACCCCCAGCTCCTGCGGCAATCACAGCCGCACCAACACCGATATACATCAGCATTGTTGATTGTTTTTGTTTAGCAGATTTATTGGGTGTAGATGACTTCGACATGGGTATGGAATAAACCTAAAAGTTACAAGATGTTGAGCGCCAAGTCTCAATCAAGATACTACAGAATCGGGCATAAATAATCAGAGTGCCAATCGCCATATGAAAATAATTTCTGATAAAATCTACTCCTAACTATATTTTTATAGCTATAGACATTTATGTTAAGACAAAAGCAGAACCAAAAAGAGAGTTGCGGCACTTCGCGCCGCAACTCTCTTTTTGATTCTGCTTTTGTCAGGTTTTGTCATAGTTAAAAATCAAAATTAATTTAATTACAAGAGTTGATCGGTGAAAATCAAAAAAACGATTTGACAATGATAATTGCTGTATTCTATAGTCTTGCAGAAAATGAATTTTTAATAGCGAGCAAGCTATTGATTGGCAAACTCATCTTGTCTTTAAGAACATAAATTTTTCGTGTTTAAAGCTAAAAAACTCAACTTTATTTAAAACGTATAGATGACACATGGATGCAGATAATCTAGCCGTTTATAGCCTCGTTGAACAGTGGCGCGGCTACGGGCGCAAGCAGTTTACTGGCAAGCTGGAACTCCATAGCGGCAAAGATTACAAATGGAGCATTTACTACTGTCATGGTCGATTGGTTTGGGCTGCGGGGGGAATGCATCATCACCGACGTTGGCGAAGACTGATGGGCAAGTACAAGCTACAGATAGACTTTAATAAAATCTCTTTTCGCACTATCGAGGAAATTCGGCTCTGGGACTACCATGTGCTAGTAACCCTTATGAAAAGAACATTTTTAAGCCGTGAGCAAATCACGCCGATTATTGAAGGTTTTGTTCAAGAAGTATTGTTTGACATCATCCAATGTGCAGCGAATGAAAAGATTACCTACTACTGTGATTTTGAAGATGAGATTACACCAGTGATTTCACTGATTCATGCCGAACATGCGATCGATCAAGCCCATCAAGAATGGTTAACATGGAGGAAGTCTGGAATTGCTGATTTTTCGCCAAATCTTGCACCTTGGATCAAGCGTCCCTCTCAACTGAAGGAAGAAGCTTCAGACCTCACTTACAAAACCCTTATCACCATTCTTGACGGTAGGCGATCGCTACGAGAGCTATCGACATGGATGAAGAAAGACCTGCTTAATCTCGTGCAGTCATTAATGGCGTATTACCATCGCGGCATGATCGGGCTAGTGGAAGTTGCAGATATTGAATCTCCTGTTGCCGATCTTTCACTAAAAGAATCTTTAAAAAATGAATCGATTCAGTTGTCAGACAGTAGCCAGAATCAGAAAAGAATAGACCTGATGGCTCGTCCTCTTATTGCCTGTGTCGATGACAGCAATCAAGTTTGTGCCACTATTGAACAGATAGTTTCAGAATTTGGGTTTGGTTTTCTGGGAATCAGAGATTCTATCAATGTATTGCCATTACTAGTTGAACTTAAGCCAGAGATGGTTATTTTAGATTTGGTGATGCCAATTGTTGGTGGTTATGAACTCTGCACCCAAATCCGTCGCATACCAGATTTTAAGGATACTCCAATCCTGATTTTGACCAGTAATGACACATTTGTTGATCGGATTAGAGCTAAATTTGTTGGGGCAACAGCCTTTATATCAAAAACGTCTGGGAATGAAAAAATCGGCGAGCAGATCCAGCGATATCTACTTCCTTTTAATAAAGATCAAGAAGCAGTATCTCCAAATGACTCGTCAGAATCTTCATAGTTTTAAAGATTCCCGTACAAACGAACCGCAATAAATTTTTTAAAAGGCTTACAAAGTAACCCTTTTAAAAAATTTATTCCTTCAGATTTAATCGCAAAGCTCCGTAGGATGCACTAGATTTCAAACGGACGAGGTGCAATATTTGACTTGATGGATGCAGTATTAATATCAATTCCTAAGTACAGGACAAAAATTTAATGAAGTTAAAGAAGGTCTGAGAATTGAGATAAAGGTCAAAGATGAAGTGACGAAGGAAATCAAAACCAAGGCGAAAAATACTCTTGGGGAGACGACTATGTTTTTTTGGTTTGAGAACCTTGATGAGAGATAGCCACAAACCAGAGGAAAAACACCAACACAAAGCGAGAGTGAGCAAAGCTATAAGTTTAGAAAGACGTTCAGGGTCTTGAAGATGAGTAGACTCCAAACAAAAGCCTCGGGATTTAAAGCAACCAAAGAGAGTCTCAATCGCCAACGTTTAGCATAGTCAGCAATCGCGCTATTAGGGTGATGAGCAGTAGCTATAGCTGTCGCCATTCTTGTTAGGACATAAAACCCAAATAGTGTGAGGCGGAGCGAAGCTCCGCCTCACACTATTTGGGTTTTGATTTGTCTTGATAAAATTGGCTAAGGCTATATAACTAACAAATCCCCATTCTTCAGACGCATAGCTGCAATATAAAGCCAATGTCCCCAAACTAGCCTTGGCTTGGAAATACCTTTGATTGCCCAACTTGAAGGTCTTGGAAGCAAACATCCGCCCGTAGTTGTTTCTGCCCGTCGTCAATTAAGATATTTTTGCGAATACGGATTCTATATGATGTGCATGGGTCACACAGCATATAATCAAACCACTCTTCTCCCAAAAACTCTCGGTCTGCGGTTAAAAAGTCAATTTTGCGGTCTGCAAATATTTCCAGAAATCGATTCTACAGTTCACAGCGTTCGCGGGTGTTTGAGTTACCTTTTTTATTCAGCATCATCCAGACTAAGAGGAATGCGACACCGTGATGCACTACTCCCAATGTCAATACATTAAACACTGTCTTACCGAATTTCCAATCGGTGCGGTCTAGCAATTCTCATTATAAAAATTGGTTTTGTTGAAAGTCCGCCAAAGGCGGACTTTCAACAAAACCAATTTTGGGGTTTGCTGTGCCTTCGGCACAGCAAACCCCAAAATTGGTTTCATAATGAGAATTACTGGGTGCGGTCTACGGAAATTATCCATGGTTCAGGTATTTTCTTTGCTTTTACAACCATGAGGGCGATGCTTTCATAGTCCACTTCAAAGTCTCGAAAAAATTTTTGTAACCGCTTATAATTAGGACTTACGCAAAAGAACGCATCGTAAGGGCAACTCATGAATTGCCCTTACGATGCAATGCAGGTTTATAGTTATTTTGCGTAAGTCCTATGCATATCGGACACGTGGTCTAATTTACTCTTACCATCACCATTAGGATCATAAATTCGATAGTCTACCACCCAAAATTCATGTCGTTTGAAATTGACATAGATACAGTTGACCAATCCTACTCCTTGCACAACTCCATGCTCGTTGCCACTATATTGTCTTTGTGCCATCTCTATCTTTCTGGCATGGCGTTTGTCTAACACTGTGTCGTCAAACAGCACGTACATATACTTGGCTTCATCTGACACAATCGTTGGTTTCACGTTTTTCCACAGCAATCTCGGCGTTAATTTCTCTGCTTGTAGGTATCGATTGACCTGATCATGACTGTATCCTTCCAAATGGTTGGCAATAGACCAAAATCTGAGCGCGAATAGTTCATGGTACCAACCTTTTTCTTTCCTTTTTCTTTGTCAAGTTTTCTTTGTCAAGTTTTCTTTGTCAAGGATGAACTTGTCCTAAGATTGCGCCAAGTCGATCATAGTCATCTTTTAATAGAATGCTGAGCTTTCTTCCAGCTTGAACTAGCCAATTGCGATCGCATTTTCTCACTTGATAGACATTGCGTAATACAGCCGCAATTAGTTCATCGACAGGCGCATTGGTCATTTGGACTAAAGTTCTGATAAAATTTAACTCCTCAGTAAAGTTCTCGATTTCTGATTCTTCACAACCATATACGGCTTGATGGATTTGAGGAGGTTGCGAAGGAAGATGTTGATAGATATTGCCAACAGAACTAAAGCCTAGGAGCACAACTTTAATTTCAGAACGGAGCATTGCAAAAATCTGTGGTTGTTGTTCGCGAAGCTCTTGTAGGCTCAAGCCTAGAGCCACCGCACGATGAACAGAATCAATCGGGGCTGTAGTCGCATGATAGACCACGCCATAGGCAATAACCTCGCTGTTCTCATCCTGTTGAGACTTTACCCAACTACCAAAGGCTGGCATTAATGGAAAATCTAAGTTGTCAGGTTCAAGACACTGCGCAAGAAACTCAGTCGTGGAAGTTGCCACAACTTCAGCAAGATGTTTTGGGTGGCGATCGCGGCTAGATTGAGCTAAATGGAAAAACATTGAACTGGTAGTCTCTTAAAGACATTTCTCGTAAAGAATCTCCTACTGTCAGACATAAGTCGGACTTACCCCCTTTAATTCCCCCTTGCAAAGAGGGAAAACTAGAAATCTTGTTCCCTCCCCTTTGCAAGGGGAGGGCGAGGGTGGGGTAAATTTCAAATAAAAAAACTCTTAAATATCAAACAAACCATCTGCGGCTCTGCGTCCACCCCAACGCTGCACGATCAGATCGTCATAATGATCAGCACTTTCTAGCACTTCAGTTAAGGCTAGTTTAAATTCATTTTGTTGGCAAGAACTACCGAGCAAAGTCACATGAAACCTGATATCTCCATCATCTGCCATGCTAAAGCCACCAAAACGAAAAACATCATTTTGTTTGAGCAAATAGAGCATTAGTTCGTCACGAACTTCTACATCAGTCGCCACATAAGCCCAAATATAAATAGCGGATTCTGATTCACGAAAGGGTCTGATCTCCACAAGCACAGTTGCGGAGCCGAACTGCAAACTGAAGATGGGGCTATCAGTAACAGGATTGGAAATGCGATCGCAAATAGCGGGCAGCCAATTAGCTACTTTTTGATAGCAGTCTTGTTGTGATTCTGATTGAAAATTCACGACTGAAAATTACCGTTTACTTAGAACCTAATTAAAGTTTACCGCATTATGTTTGCCGCATAATTTACAGACTTCGCTCTAAAGCTCTTTCCCCTCCCCAAGTTGCCACGATCGCATCATCGTATTTATCAGCGGTTTGAAGGACTGAGGATACTGAGGTCTGTAATTCGTTGCGATCGCAGGTAGAGCCAACTAAGGTTGTATGAAAACGAATATCACCATCATCATCAATACTGAAGACTCCAAATTGCATCTCAGAATTTTTTTTGAGCAAGAATTTCAGCAGATCTTGAGTGATTTCTGCTCCTGTAACTACATAAGACCAAGTAGAAATGATTGCTTCTGTATTTCCCCAAGGTAAAACTTCAACAGTTGCTGTTGCTGATCCGAGGGGTAAGACAAATACAGGCATATCGTAGGGCGGCGAATAGACATTTTCGTACAAGTCATTTAGCCAAGGTTGAATCTTTTCGTAACAGGCTTGTTGTATGGGTGTCTCGAATTTCATTTCCTACGATCCTATTTCTTATCTTCTATCTGCTGTCCAATTTAGTGAAGACTGATGGCATTTGAATTCAAAATTTTGGATTTATTTAACAATTGTGTTACTAAACATTAATTTTTTCAGTATTCTCTGTTACGCGATCGCAACTTGAATAGTTGTTGTTATGCTTAAACTCCCAGAAGAAGAAGGCAGTGCGAAGCGCTGTCTTTTTCTGGGAGCATAATGAAAGATATTGCGATTAACTTTTTCTGAATTTGGTGTGAATAATTTTTATGACAGCTAATCCAGTTTGGACAATGGAAGGGAATATTTTGTTTCCCACACCAGTTTTTAGCTTTAAGTTACAAGATTATCAAGTGCTAAATCAACAGTCCTAGAAACAGCTAAAGCATGGAGTCGCAACTAATCTCAGTGAAAGCGATCGCGTCAGTCTCAGCTTTAACTACGTCTTTCTTCGACCTTTATAAGCTGGTTCTCAATCTTCTAAAAACGTCTTTTAGAAAGGGGCGAATCATCGAGATCGGGAATAATCAGAGTATTAGCTAGATTTGGATTTGCAGATTGGGTCAGTTGGAAGGCTGGTGTTGCAACATCTGAGGCTGGGATACTGATATTAAAGTTGCTAAAGTCACCTAAAACCGTAAATGGAACTTTAGGAACATCAGCTACAGTATAGACGCTGAAATCTGGACTTGTGACTTTGGCATCGGCTTGAAATGTGACAAGTCGATTATTGATATTGGCAGTGCGCCCATCACTTAACGCAATCGTGCCATTTACGACAACGCTAATATCTGCTGGGCTAGCAATAGGAATGAAAGATCCACATTCGCATGGAACCGATGCAGGAAATGTAAAGGTAAGATTGGCGGTTCCTAGTGGCGTGATAACACTATTAAAGGTAATCACTGGAAATGCAGCTTGGTTATCAGGAATATTGAGCGTAAATGTTCCATTTGTAATCGGAATTACAAATTGGGGTGAGGGCAATGGACTAAATGCAGACTGCGGCACATTGACTGAACCACTGCGGAAGTTTGCTGTAATCTCTGTGATTTCGCCCGAAGGTGGCTTAACAGGAAAAATGGATGTTTTCCCCTCAGTCACTTTAGCGATCGCTTGCAAAAATGCTGAGCTGTTAACAAGTGCGGCATTTCTACCATCATTGAGAGAAACACTGCCATTGATGTTGTCGATATTGACCCCGATTGGGGTATCGGTTAAATTGATCTCAATTCCACCTTGCCAAACAGGAAGATTAGGAGTATCCGTTACCGCAATTGTGCCAACTGGAGTAACAAAGGTTGGAGTAGTAACATATTCATTGGAGCCCCATGGGGTAGTGTCGTACCGAACCACAAAGCCACCACCAGAGACAGGTACTGCCACAGTCTGCGCTTCAGCGGATGGCATTTGCATCACTGCTGCACCTGTCGCCATTGCCACAGCCGAGATTTTCAACATTAATGAGTTAGACATGTTTTCTCCATTAATTAAAATAAAATTATACCGAAGCAAAAAATGGCGTAGCCATTTTTTGCTTTAAGAACCCTTACTGGGTTTGATCTTTAATATCCAAAAGTGTCGTCACAATTTTGGATATTGGTATTAGAACGAGAAGGTAGTACGTAAAGTACCAACCGTGATCATGTCACTACTACTGGTATTAACTGGGTTGAACAGAAACAAAACCCCAGGGGTGACACTGATATTATTGGAGACACGGAAACGATAAAAAAGCTCGGCGTGAGTTGTACTAGCGGGTTGCGCTCCAAATACGCCCCCAGTTCCTGAAATAGCGCTAGGCAAATTTAAAGCAGGGACACCATTTAAGCTGATAGTGCTACCAGTAATTTTGGGTGGTTGACCTACATAAATACCCGCCAAATCACCCTCGGATAACAGATTGGGCATATTTAAATATACTATCCAATTTGTGGTTTCAACCGTGCCAGACAAGCCTGCACCTAGTACATTTGTCGTAGTGTATCCACCCCAAGTTCCCAAGATCAAATTTCGACTAGCCCGCCACGAAAGGTTCGCTCCAAAAGCATTGGTTGATAGTCGTGAGCCAAGAGAACCAATAATGTTGTCACCGACACCAGTCCCCAAAAGCGCATTGGTTGAGTAGGAATTGAGGTAATACAGCGTGGTATCAAGGCGATCGATAGGAATCATCGCTAACTGTACGCCAATTGTCGAAGGTCCATTAAACAACCCACCGCTACCTGTGGGGTTGGCGGCGCTATCAAAGCCGTTGCCTGCTGAATAAACTGCTTGTAAGCTAGCGCGATCGCTAATTTGCCAGTCAATACCAAGCCCCGCTTGCGTATTTCCTAAACTAAGGATGGGGTTGCGTTGAGCAAAAGCCGAAATTGCCCCTTGTCCAGCACTCTCATAACGATTTGGTCCACGAAATACTGTGATTGGATTCACACCCTGTGCTCCCACAATCAAGGCTAGATTGTCGCTAACTCGATATCGATAGGATAAATCACTCAATGAAAGTCGATTACCAGTATCCGACTCGTATCCTAAGCGGGTAAATGTATCGTTGAGAAAATAGGGCGCATTGCTAAATCCTGCGCCTGTATTCAGATTCCCAGACTGTAAACCTGTGATTAAGTAGCCGCGATCGCTGAGCTGGGTCAGCAAAGTTAGCTGTAAACTGTATCCATAGGTAAGTGTCGCCGCAGGATCGCGAGTATCTTTAACACCATCGCGAGGATTTAAATCTGCGGTGTTACCAAAGCGCCCCTGTAAACCAAAGATAGCTTGTCCATATAGTTTGGTCGTCGTCGAAAACTGCTGTGATTCTAGTTTTGCGGTTTTTGCATCCAAAGCATCTACGCGACCTCTGAGGGTGGCTAACTCGGCAGCAAATTCTTCTTGCAATTTTTTGAGAGCAGACAGGTCTTCTTGGCTGACTTTATCGGCAAGTCCAGATGAAATAATTTCATTGATTTTATCGAGGCAAGCATTTACACCTGCGGCAAACTCATATCGTGAGATGGTGCGCTGTCCACGAAACGAGCGATCGGGATAGCCTGTAATGCAGCCATACCGCTCAACCAGAGATTGTAAAGCTGTAAAAGCCCAGTCTGTTGAGCGTACATCAGATAGTTGTGATATCGAGGTGACATTCTGCGCTGTCGTTTGGGTTACCGCTTGAGTTTTGCTTGGGGATATATTTTGAGGAGCGCGAGGATAATTGAGTTTTTGTTGATCCAGCTCATTAAGCATTTGACGTGTTTCATTGGAATCACTGCTTGCTGAACTAACAGGTGTTTTGGCAACTGGATTTGTGGATTTGGAAGTAGCCGAGGGTGAAGCGATCGGCTCAGCTAAGACAGCGCCACCATAACTCACTGCTAGACCTAACAAAAATAAATATAAAAAAGTTTTCATAAATTTTCCTCACACCAAAGAAGCCAATTGCTTCACAAATTCTCACGATGCATAATACTACTCTCCTTGTTCACTAGCAGCAAGTCTTTTTAATCATGTTAATCATGAATTTGTATTACCTCGTCCCATCTGCTAAATACTCTAGGTTCATGCAAAGAGATGAGAGGTAATTGCTTAGCTTGCCTAAATCTTCCAATTGCAAATTACACGTATTTTTAAAAACAAACTGATTGCCAGTTAGTAGAGTTGTCTGTTTAAAAGTGGCGATCGCCACTTCATCTATAAGTCTCTATTCGCGATCGCCCTGCGAGATACCGCATTCTGCTCTCATATGGGAATATTCTGCTTGATATAGTTTGATATAATGAGCGGTCAGAGTCACTTTGTTAGCTTAGGTATAGATCAAATGACCAGCCTGTTTCTGGAACGTCTTCACAGCAGCGATCGCCCCGTCATCGTATTTGATGGTGCGATGGGTACAAACTTGCAGGTACAAAACCTCACCGCCGAAGACTTTGGGGGCACGGAGTATGAGGGCTGCAACGAGTATTTAGTGATGACAAAACCTGAAGCAGTCGCTACAGTGCATCGTGATTTTTTGGCGGCGGGAGCCGATGTGATCGAGACTGATACCTTTGGGGGAACGTCGATCGTTTTGAATGAATACGATCTTGGGCATATGGCTTATGAACTCAGCAAAAAAGCAACTGAGTTAGCCAAATCCGTAGCTGCCGAATTTTCGACACCCGAAAAACCGCGTTTTGTGGCAGGTTCGATTGGACCCACGACCAAGCTGCCGACCTTACTGCATATTGACTTCGACACAATGAAGCAGTCATTTATCGAGCAGATCGAGGGGCTGTACGATGGCGGTGCAGATTTATTGCTGGTTGAGACTTGTCAGGATATTTTGCAAATCAAAGTTACATTAAGTGCGATCGAAGAATTTTTTGCAAAACGCGGAGTCCGTCTGCCTGTAATGGTTTCGGTGACAATGGAAACCACAGGCACAATGCTGGTTGGCTCTGATATCTCCGCAGTAGTCACGATTCTGGAACCTTACAACATTGATGTATTGGGGCTGAACTGTGCAACGGGGCCAGATCAAATGACCGAGCATATGCGTTATTTGAGCGCCCATTCTCCCTTTATCGTGTCTTGTGTTCCTAATGCGGGACTACCCGAAAACGTTGGTGGACAGGCATTTTACCGTCTCACTCCAGATGATCTGCGCGATCATCTCAAACATTTTGTCGAAGATTTAGGCATTCAAATCATTGGTGGTTGTTGTGGAACTACACCTGCTCACATTAAAGCATTAGCGGACGCAGCGAAGACCCTCAAGCCCAAACTCCGTCAGCCTCTAGTCGTCCCTTCAGCAGCTTCCATTTATAGCTCTCAACCCTATATTCAAGACAATTCCTTCTTAATTGTCGGTGAGAGACTTAATGCTAGCGGTTCTAAAAAGACTCGCGATTTATTAAATGCGGAAGATTGGGACGGATTGGTTGCGATCGCAAGGTCTCAAGTCAAAGAAGGCGCACATATTCTTGATGTGAACGTGGACTATGTGGGACGAGACGGCGTGCGTGATATGCATGAACTAGTTTCGCGCCTAGTAACTAACGTGACTTTGCCCCTGATGTTGGACTCCACCGAATGGGAAAAGATGGAGGCAGGGCTGAAAGTAGCGGGTGGTAAATGTATTCTTAACTCCACTAACTATGAAGATGGGGAAGAACGCTTCTGCAAAGTCGTTAGTCTCGCCAAGCAATATGGTGCTGGTATCGTCATCGGTACAATTGATGAAGATGGCATGGCAAGAACTGCCGACAAGAAATTTGAGATTGCTTCCCGTGCTTATAAGCAAGCTACCGAACAATTGGGAATGCCTGCTAGTGAAATCTTTTTTGATACTCTCGCCCTCCCAATCTCAACAGGTATCGCCGAAGATCGTAAAAATGCTTCGGCAACAATCGAATCAATCCGCCGCATTAAGGAAGCAATGCCAGAAACCCATGTATTGCTTGGAGTTTCTAATGTTTCTTTTGGTCTAAATCCTGCTTCGCGAGTAGTTCTCAACTCGGTCTTTTTGTATGAAGCAATGCAAGTGGGTATGGATTCGTCCATTGTGAATGCCAGTAAAATCGTCCCGCTTAATCGAATTGGCGATCGCGAAAAGGAAGTGGCGCGACAACTGATTTATGATGAGCGCGAATTTGATGGTGATATCTGCACTTACGATCCTCTCGGTGAGTTCACGACATTGTTTGAAGGTGTGTCTAGTAAGCGAATTAAGGTTGATAAAGCCGATATTTCCATCGAAGAGCAACTTAAAAATCATATTATCGATGGCGATCGCATTGGTTTAGATGATGCACTCACGGAGGCACTCAAAACATACGAACCACTAACAATCATCAATCAATTTCTCCTTGATGGGATGAAGGTTGTCGGTGAATTATTTGGCTCTGGTCAAATGCAACTTCCCTTTGTATTGCAATCTGCGGAAACGATGAAGTCGGCGGTTGCCTTCTTAGAGCAGTTCATGGAGAAAGTAGAAGACTCGAATAAAGGCGTGTTCTTGATTGCCACAGTCAAAGGCGATGTACATGACATTGGTAAGAATCTAGTTGATATCATTCTTTCCAACAATGGCTATAAAGTCGTGAATATCGGTATCAAACAGCCAGTTGAGAATATTATCAAAGCTTATGAAGAACATAATGCTGACTGCATTGCCATGAGTGGATTGCTGGTCAAGTCCACTGCCTTTATGAAGGATAATCTTCAAGAATTTAATAATCGTGGCATTTCGGTTCCAGTGATTCTCGGCGGTGCAGCTTTGACTCCTAAGTTTGTGTATACCGATTGTCAAAATGTCTATAAAGGTAAAGTCGTTTATGGTAAAGATGCTTTCTCTGACCTCAACTTTATGGACAAGTATATGCCCGCGAAGTTGGAAGGCAAATGGGAAGATGCTAAAGGCTTTTTGGATGAAGATATAGCGATCGAAGATTTGTCGGCTGATGCTATTGACGGCATTTCTAGTGAAGAAGAAAAAGCCAAGAAAGAGGCTCTACTTGCGGAAAGATATCTGGACATCGTGCGTTCTGAAGCCGTAGATACTGATATTCCTCGCCCCACGCCTCCCTTCTGGGGAACCAAAATTTTTCAAGGTGATGATATTCCCTTTGAGGATCTATTCTGGAATCTAGATATGCAAGCTCTAATTGCAGGGCAATGGCAGTTCCGCAAGCCTCAAGATCAATCGCTTGAAGAATATGATGCATTTTTGCAAGAGACCGTCTATCCAATTTTAGAAACATGGAAACAACGCATCATCAATGAGAAGTTACTAGCTCCGATTTCTGTGTATGGCTATTTCCCTGTGCTAGCTGAAGGCAATACGGTCTATTTCTACGATCCCAAAGACATTGATAATATTGCCGCCGCCAAACCCATCAACTCGTTTGTCTTCCCCCGACAAAAGTCGCTGCGTCGTCTCTGCATCGCTGACTTCTTCTCACCCAAGGAGTCAGGAATTATAGATGTCATGCCATTGCAATCGGTCACGGTCGGACATATTGCCACTGAGTTTGCTCAAGGGCTATTCAAAGCTAATCAATACACCGATTATCTCTATTTCCACGGTCTAGCGGTGCAGATGGCGGAAGCAGTTGCAGAATGGACTCATACTCGTATCCGTAGCGAGTTAGGTTTTGCGGCGGAAGATCCTGATAATATTCGCGATATTCTGGCTCAGCGCTATCATGGCTCTCGCTATAGTTTCGGCTATCCCGCCTGTCCAAACATGCAGGATCAGTTCAAGCTCTTAGATTTGCTCGATGCGAAGCGCGTTGATCTAGTCATGGATGAGAGCGAACAACTCTATCCCGAACAGTCAACCACTGCGTTAATCGTGCATCATCCTACTGCTAAATACTTCAGCGCTTAAAAAACTAGTACCCAATTATGTTGAAATCTCTCAAAATCGAAAACTTTCGTTGTTTCCCATCCTTTGAGATGCAACAACTTGGCAGGTTAAATCTCATTGTTGGGACTAACAACAGTGGTAAAACTTCTATTTTAGAGGCTATTCAATTACTAACCTGTCAATCTCATCTTGAAGTATTGCAAATATTAAAAGATACGATGACTGCACGAGATGAGTACATCAGCGATGAAAATGGCGAGTATGAATTAGATATTCGTCATCTATTTTATGATCGCATGATTCAGGAAAATAGTGAATTCTCAATAGAAAGTTATCCAAATTATTTTAAAGATATCAGGTTATACTTGACCCACATAAGAGACAATAAACTAATTTCCTCTGGGGCTTTAGAAACACTTATAACTTCTGATGAACGCGATCTTTTGCCAGACTTAATAGGGCTTGAGTTAAATATCGAGCGGCGTTCAAATCTTCCCAGAAAGCTGACATTACCACTGTCTTCTGATGATAGACTTTCATCTAGTCATATAAAAGGATTTCGCAGAGACCCTAGAAATCTTTCAGCTAAAACTCAATTTATTGGATTGTCTTCCCTAACAACAGACACAACTATTCAGTTATGGAATCAAGTAGTCCTTACCGTAGAAGAAAAGCTAGTTACAAAAGCTCTCCAGATACTTGAGCCAAATATTACGCGAATTGCGGCTTTGGGATTTGAACGTTCGAGACAAAATAATTCAAGAGTATTAGTGCAACTAGCTAATGAGCAACGCATACCAATTGGTAGCATGGGTGATGGAATATGGCGAATTTTAGGAATTGCTTTGGCAATTGTTAATGCAAAAGATGGAGTTTTGTTAGTAGATGAAATTGATACTGGACTACATTTTACTGTCATGTCTGATATGTGGAAAATGCTGTGGGAAACAGCAAAGCGCCTTAATGTACAGATTTTTGCGACTACCCATAGCAATGATTGCTGGCAGAGTTTAGCGGATATCGCCAATGCTGAAAATCCTAGTGAAGATGGGATTACAATTCACAGGATCGAAAAAGGTAAGCCAAATAGTATCGTTTTCACAGAGCGACAAATTGCGATCGCTGCTGAGCGTAATATTGAGGTGCGGTAGAAATGGCTTTAATTCATAAGAACGTTCTACTGGTAGAAGGCGTACAAGAAGTTCGAGTCATTCCAGAACTAATTGAGGCAAATGGAATAGATTGGGGAACAAAGAAGAATCCGATTGTTTACATTCGCGATAATGTTGGTTATTCTAATTTAAGCGATCCAGATCTTATTGCTACGGAGTTACAAGAGTCGGGACGTTCCGCACTTGGTATTGTGTTGGATGCAGATGAGAAACCATCCGATCGCTGGTACAGTATCAGAAATGCCTGTCATAAGAGTGTGCCTGATTTACCCGCAGATCTACCAGAGAATGGGTTGATTTGTGACGCTCCTAATGGAATTAAATTTGGTATTTGGATGATGCCAGATAATAAACAAAGCGGTATGCTCGAAACGTTTTTGGCATATATGATTCCTAATGAAACCGAGATATTATGGCAGTTTGCTCAATCATCGGTCGAACAAGCCAAAACTCAAGGAGCAAAATTTACAGAATTTCAGATTGACAAAGCGAATATTTATACTTGGCTGGCTTGGCAAAATCCCCCAGGAAGACAGTTACATCAAGCCGTGATAGAGAAAATACTCGATCCCACACATCCTAATGCTCAGAAATTTGTGACTTGGTTTAAGGAATTGTATGGGTTGTAAGCGATCGCAAAAGAGCCTCTACAATTGATGAACTGCCTCTACTTTCTTAGCATTAAACCGATCGGCTCAAATGATTGATAACGTTTGCAAATTCCTTGCAGAAAGCTACTCCAGCGACTTTGCCAGTTGGCTACTAGGCAAACCCATCACCCTAACCAAAATTGAACAATCTGAACTCGCAGTCGAACCAATTCGCGCTGACTCCGTAATATTTCTCGAATCAGCCGAAATCATCCTACATATCGAATTTCAAACTGAGCCAAATCAAAACATCCCCTTCCGCATGACCGACTATCGACTGCGGCTATATCGTAAATATCCCGAAAGAAAAGTCCATCAAGTCGTCATCTATCTCAGCCCCAGCAAATCCCCCTTAGTCCATGAAACCACATTTAGTCTCGAAGAACTACGCCATAAATTCAACGTGATCAGACTATGGGAACAACCAACAGCAATATTTCAGCAATATCAAGGACTATTACCCTTTGCGACCCTATCCCAAACCATTGCCCCAGAAGAAACCCTAAGGCAAGTGGCGAGACAAATCGAAAATATTACCGATAAGCAACTCCAAAGTAACGTAGCCGCTTCGACCGCTATAATATCTGGTATAGCCCTAAGCAAAGAAATCATCAAAAGATTACTCAGGAGCGACATCATGAAAGAATCAGTAATTTATCAAGAGATATTACACGAAGGTTTAGCTGAAGGTAAGGCTAGAGGTTTAGCTGAGGGTAAGGCTAGAGGTTTAGCTGAGGGTAAGGCTAAAGGTTTAGCTGAAGGTAAGGCTAAAGGTTTAGCTAAAGGTAAGGCTGAAGAAAGAAATCAAATTGCCCTGAATATGCTGCGCTCTAACATTACCGTAGACGTTATTGCTCAAGTAACTGGACTAACAGTTAAGCAGGTACAAAAGCTTTCTGCTAAAAACTCTCAGAAACCTAAAAATTAGTTTCGATCGCAAAAGAGCATCAACAATTCATGAATTGTTGATGCTCTTTTCTGATGTTGATTTGTATTAAACCGATCGCGTCATTTGCACTCGATAGCGTTCTTTCTTGGTAATCATAATTTCGCCAATCGTGACTCGTCCTTTGCCGCGAATTGCGATGAGGTCGCCTGCTTTGAGTTGAAAGCTTGGCGAAGATATAGTCTTCCAATTGACGCGCACATCTTCACCGTTGATCAAGTCCACCATTTTGCTGCGAGACATTCCGAAACCAAAAGAGGCGATCGCATCTAGTCTCAATGAAGCTTCAGTGGAAGTCAGTTCTTTAGTTACAGGTATGCGAATTTTGAGTTCTTCCCAAGCGATCGCATTTACCTTAACGGGAACTGTGCGGACTTGAGTGAAATGGAGTTGCAAATATTCCATCAACTCAGGAACTACAATCGCCTGTGCACCTTTTTCACCCAAGACATTCACGTCACCGACCTTTTGGCGCTCGATGCCACAGCCCAACAAAGCTCCAAGAAAATCGCGATGGGTGGCGGTGTCGAACAAAAAATTACCAGAGATCGAGATCGGTGTGAGGCTGACCATTGATACATCAAGGGGCAACTCACTACGAGCGATCGCTAATCTTTGGCGTTCGGCTTGCTCGTAACCACCCCATGCTAGGCATTGGATCTCGGTCATTTTGCCAAATACTCGCAGTGCCTCAGCAACTTCGGGCGGCGACAAAAAATCGCTACACACGACTTCCCAAGTTTGGATAGCGCGATCGCCTAAATCCAATAGTCGGCTAATCGTTTCTCTGTTTTCAACATGATTAAGGAGGTCACGGGGTAGCATTAGATCTCGTCAAATTCTTCTTCAGGAATACGTTGTTTGGACTTGTCTGGAATCTTGGTTTCACCCCAAGCATCACGGATTTGTTGTTGGGTTTCGTTACGAAAATTAGGCTTAGGGTCTAGATAATCATCTTCAAAATCATCGTAGTCGTCATCGTAATTACTGCTTGGCGATGGTGGTGGTGCGATCGGGCGATTTGGTTCTGGGCGAGCTTCGGCTCTGGCTTGACGACGTTGGGGCGGGTTAGCAGGGACACGCTCCTCGGCCCAATTGTCGCCATCATCCCAAGATTGCTCTTGGCGATAGACAGGTCGTTGCTGCTGTGGTGGTGGAGAATAGGTGCTTCTTGTACCTGATGATAGGGCATTGTCACGAATTGTTGTAGATGGGGGCATGTAGTCATCATCGAAGTCGTCTTCCCAAGGTGCTTTGCCTAGTCCTAGACGCTCTAGCAGCCCTTTGCTAAGTTGGGTCATGCGATCTTCCATGCCCTCGGTGACGATAATGCGATCGCGTCCTACGGCGATGATTTCATTCACATCAAGCTCATAGGTACTGATTAAACTCGCAGGAATAATCGGATTGCCGATGGAGGCAACAATTAAAAACTGTAAACTACCTGTCTCAGGCTCAAACTTGAAGTCTCTGACTTTCCCCAGTAATTCGCCTGACTCAGTGACGACCTCGTTGTTAATTAGGCTGGTGTAGCGCTCGGTAATCAAGATGTCTTCGAGGATCGATTCGTCATCGACCAAAATCGCATCTGGCCCCAGCAGGTCAATGTTATCGAGGGACATGAAAAATGTGTCACCAATGCCAATCGGTGTACCAGGGACGAAGCGCTCAGCGACGGTCATACCGACAACTCGCCTCTGATCGACATCTAGCCAGATTTGGGTGACGATGCCAAGCCGCACGGCTGAGCGCTTGCTAAAGACTTGCAAACCCAAGACGGCGGCACGTTGACGAAGATTTTCCGATTGCATCATGGCGGTGACGTGGCTCTAAAAAGATTCCCAAACGATCCCCAACGAGTGGGGCATGAACTAAAAAGGAGGGTAAATACCTAGGCTTGATCTTAGCAGACTAGATCCCCGTCGGTATCTTAACGTTTGTTCGGTCGATTGTTCGGGCGATCGCATTTTCTAAATACATTTTCTAAATATTAGTCTTCAGGTATAAGTTGCTAATATGTATGGGAGTGTCACCTAAATCAAGATATGACTACTACCGCATAAGAGCAATATATTGTGGATGCAAACGGTACTAAAACAGCCGTGATTTTGAGTATTGAGCATTATGAGCAAATGCTAGAAGACATTCATGATTTAGCGATCGTTGCTGAACGTCGGGTAGAACAGCCGATTAGTTTTGCTGAGATGAAAAAATTGCATTTCATCCTTGAATTGGAGAGGTTTTGGTAAAATATAACCAATAGTAAGTAAGGAAAAGCGAAATTGAATTACAACCGTACATTTGCAGAGCTAGAGAAAAAAGCTGTCAAGTGGTGGCCGAAAGAATTAGAAGCAACGGTTGCCGCCGAGAGTGTTATTCCCAAGTTAATTGCAACACAAGATCGGTTTATCAGTATTCTAAAATTGTCAGGTGACAATCCTAGTCAAGTCTTTGATGTTTTGCAAGCATCGGGAATGTCGGCAAATCTTTTTCTAAAACATCTGGTCATTCTTGCTGATTATGGAGGTGAATTAATTAAGCGATTGGGGCGAGAGTTCACAGAAACTTTTGCAATTGATCCAGTTACTAATCGACGAGTGATGGAATATATTTTTCGGGAAAAGACCGAAGTATATGAATTTCAAGTGTTACCTATCAATGGATTAGGAAATACAAAGTTAGATATTGACGGTGTTTCAATCACGAAAGTAGTTCCTTTGTCTCCATTGCACAAAGATCTGATTATGATTCTTTTGCATGGAGCAACTTCAGATGTTGCGCATCTAGCTGCCTTAGACAAATGTGAAATTGGTGTTTTACTTGGTGATGAGATAGCGATTGACAAGTATGTTCGTGAAAAATATTTGTATGTCAGCAGAATTACTACAGGAGCAAATACAAATAGTCTTGGTCAAATTGCTCAAACTTATGTGTTAGAGACTTTACGAGGGTTTCTAACACAAGACTATCAATTAACCCGAAATGGTTCCATCATTCTAAATGGCTATGACAAGAGTGATGGAATGCCATTTGATGTAGTAGTCGAAAGGAATGGAATGAAAATAGGTATAGAAGTTAGTTTTCAAGTGACGACCAATAGTGTAATTGAGCGTAAATCGGGGCAAGCAGAAAATCGCTTTAGATTGATGAATGAAAATGGGTTTTGGATTGCCTATGTGATTGATGGTGCTGGTAATTTTCAGCGATCGTCAGCTATTGGAACTATTTGCAATTTCAGCAACTGCACAGTTGCTTACTCAAAAGAAGAAATCGCAGTTTTAGCAAACTTTATTCAAGAGAAATTAAATAATTAATTAAATGATTAATTTTATTGATTTATTTGCGGGTATTGGTGGAATGCGTTTGGGCTTTGAGCAAGCGATGCAAGAGCTTGGTATCCAAACTAAATGTGTATTGTCTTCAGAAATAGACAAATATGCTCAAGAGACGTATGAACTTAATTATGGAGAGAAGCCAGAGGGAGATATTTATAATATTAAGCAATTTCCAAATTTCGACTTTCTCCTTGCGGGGTTTCCTTGTCAGCCATTCTCATACGCTGGGAAACAAAAAGGATTTGTGGATACTAGAGGAACCTTGTTTTTTGAGATCGAAAAACTGTTAAGTGAATATCAACCAAAAGCATTTTTACTGGAAAATGTTCGGGGTTTAACTAGTCACGATCAAGGACGTACTTTTAAAACAATTATTGAGCGATTACAAAATTTAAACTATGGGGTATCTTATCTAATTTTAAATAGTTCAAACTTTGGTATTCCTCAAAACCGTGTCCGCGTATATATTTTAGGGCTTTACAATCAACAGCCAATTTTATCTCTGAAATCTGATTTGGGGGCAACTGATTCCCATGATTTTAAGCGATCGCTTAGTCAACTTACTTTATTTGATTCATTTTCTAATGCTAATAGGACTAAAGTAGTTGCTGATATTTTAGAGGCAAATCCAAGTACTAAGTATGATTGTTCTCAAGATTTTACAGCTAGATTGCTAAAATTTACAGAAAATAATCTAGATAAACTGCATGGATATAGATTAATCGATCATCGCAATGGTAATTCAATTCATTCATGGGAATTGGGGATCAAGGGTGAATGTAATGATTTAGAAATTGAGTTTATGAATGAGTTAATCGCTAATAGGCGCAAGAAAAAGTTTGGTACGCACCAAGACGGGAAAAAGCTGAATCTTGATGAAATTAAAACCTTTTTTGACCGTGAAAATCTTGCAGAGATTATGAATGGTTTGATTTGCAAAGGTTATCTCAAAGAGATAGATGGTAGATATAATCCTGTGGCTGGTAATATGTCCTTTGAGGTATTCAAGTTCTTAGATCCTCAAAGTATATCGATTACGCTTGTATCTAGTGATGCCCATAAGTTAGGTGTAGTCCATAATGGCAGGATAAGAAGAATTACGCCAAGAGAATGTGCGAGATTGCAAGGATTCCCAGATTCTTTTATGCTGCATCCTAAAGATACACGTGCTTATCGACAGTTAGGTAATTCGGTGTCAGTACCCGTAGTTAGAGAAGTAATCTTGGATCTGTTCAATCAAATCAATGTTTTGAGTGTGGCATGAAGTAAAATATTTGAAAAAGCTGAATTTCTCAATGGTTGCTGAGATTTGTTTTGATGGTTATTTGCGATCGCTGGTAAGTGCTTATCAGCAGTGGTGGCGTTTGTATACGCTGACGGATGCGACGGGACGGGAATCGCAACAGGTGAAACGCGAGCAGACTGCACCTGCTTTTTTTGACTTTGGCTTAATGGTGCAGACGGTGGACAAGGAAAAAGTAGAAAGTCAAAAGGAAAAAGAGGAAGGGGAAAAGAAGGAAAAAAACGAGCGGTTGCCTGTGTTGGAGGGGATCTGTAAGTATGCGGGTAATCATGACTTAGGTAATCATGTATTGCTGGTGGGTAGACCGGGATCGGGGAAATCTACGGCTTTGGCACGGTTGTTGTTGCAGGAGGCGGAAAATGCGTTAAATGATCGCCTTGCGAAAATTCCTGTATTGGTGGAGTTGAGGTATTTGCCCTCGGAGGCGAATGAGTTATCTGTATGCGATCGCATTCTTGCTTTTATTCACAAGCACGATCCTGCCTTGGATATTGATGAGGCGGGGATTAAGCAGCTATTGCGTCAGGGGCGGTTGTTGCTGTTGGTGGATGGGGTAAATGAGTTGCCATCGGATCGCGGTCGCGTCATGGTAAATCAATTTCGGGAGCTTTATCAAAAAACTTGCCCGATGATTTTTACGACGCGGGAGTTGAGCGCGGGTGGGGATTTGGGAATTGTGAAGCGGTTAGAGATGCAGCCCTTGACGGAGCCGCAGATGCAGCAGTTTGTGATGGCGTATTTGCCGACGCAGGGGGAGAAGTTGTTGCGGCAGTTGTCGGGACGGTTGCGGGAGTTTGGGCAAACGCCTTTGTTGTTATGGATGCTTTGTTCGTTGTTTTTGCAGTCGGAGCAGATTCCACCGAATTTGGGTATGGTGTTTCGGGCGTTTACGGTGGGCTATGGGGACAGAATTAAGCAGGATGTGACGCTATCGAAGGATTCGCGGGCATGGTGGGGGCGGTTGTTGCAGTATCTAGCTTTTAAGATGACCTGCGGCGAAAATCTGACAGATGCACAGGTGGCGATTTCGCGGCGGGAGGTGGAGCAGATTTTGATAGAGTTTTTGCGGGGGAAGGTGAAGTATGCGGACGATCGCGCGGTGCGGTGGTTGGAGGATTTGCTGAAGCATCATTTGATTCAGATTAGCAATGACCGCATTGAGTTTCGGCATCAGTTGATTCAGGAATATTATGCAGCGGAGTGGTTGTTGGGGCTGTTGCCGAGTTTGAGTGATGCGCGGTTACAGCAGGGCTATCTCAACTATTTGAAATGGACGGAACCTTTGGCGTTGATGTTGGAGTTGGTGGAGGGTGAGGAGCAGGCGGTGCGGGTGGTGAGGCTGGCGCTGGAGGTGGATTTGCGGTTGGGGGCGAGGTTGGCTGGGGCGGTGAAGTATGGGTTTCAGGAGAAGACTGTTGGGTTGTTGATGAGGGAAATAGAAGAACAGAAAATTCCTCAAGAATATGCGATCGAGCTTTTAGCCGAAACGATATCTGACAAAGTCGTCGATCCTCTCATTCTCGCGCTCAAGGATTCTAATTATTCTGTGCGTGGGTATGCAGCAGAGACATTAGGCAAGATTGGCAGTGACAGAGCCGTCGATTCTCTCATTCTCGCTCTTAAGGATTCTGATGATTTTGTGTGTAACAGAGCAGCAGATGCATTAGTCAAGATTGGTAGTGACAAAGCCGTTGAGTCTCTCATTCTCGCTCTTAAGGATTTTAATCGTTATGTGCGTGGGAATGCAGCAGAGGTATTAGGCAAGATTGGCAGTGACAAAGCCGTTGAGTCTCTCATTCTCGCTCTTAAGGATTTTGATGATGATGTGCGTGGGAATGCAGTAGTGGCATTAGGCAAGATTGGCAGTAACAAAGCCGTTGAGCCTCTCATTCTCGCTCTTAAGGATTTTGATGATGATGTGCGTGGGAATGCAGTAGCGGCATTAGGCAAGATTGGCAGTGACAAAGCCGTTGAGTCTCTCATTCTCGCTCTTAAGGATTTTGATGATGATGTGCGTGGGAATGCAGTAGCGGCATTAGGCAAGATTGGCATTGACAAAGCCGTTGAGTCTCTCATTCTCGCTCTCAAGGATTCTCATCATTATGTGCGTGGGAATGCAGTAGCGGCATTAGGCAA
>JADBWK010000018.1 GCA_020404895.1 Pseudanabaena sp. M085S1SP2A07QC
AGCCGATGATGAGATTTGAACTCACGGCCTGCTGATTACGAATCAGCTGCACTACCCCTGTGCTACATCGGCAAGCCAGATACAAATTTTTTGCGAATACTATTATAGCATCATCGCACATTTTATGAAATCTAGAAAAACTTACAGGCTATGGGATTTGTCTTAGATAAATTGTGGCTAGGCTTGCGGCGTATTGTCACCATCGGTTCTTTAAGTATAGGCATAGTGATCACATGTTCTAATATCTTAGCAAAACCAGCACAGAGTGCTGAGCAAATCCGCTTTTGGTATCCTCCAGTTGGTGAATTTACAATTTACATCAAAGATTTAGAGCAATTTGCGAAGAAAGGAAAATTGAGTAAGCGCTTAGAGTTCTATCTCGGACGCTTATCATCGGAGCAACAAAATCAAGTGCGCGAAACCTTAGCCACCCGTTACAAAATTAGTCATGTCATGGCGGCTCAGTTTGCCTATTCGCCTATTGGTGAGATCTTGATGCGGCGACTGGGTAGGATTTTGCAGATCACGCCCCAAAACAATGGATTTTCAGCTCTACGAGCTTCTCTGATTCTCTCAGCACAAAGTGATGAAGGACTATCGATTCTCAATGTCTTACAAAGATATCCCGTACCGATTATTTATCTAGACATGCCGCGAGGTTTACAAGCATATGCGGAAATTTCACAATTGCTCTATAAAAAGGAGAATGCGATCGCTGCCATCGAAAAACAAGCGATCGCCGAATCAAGCCTTAATCCAACCACCAATAAATCTCTAGATACTAAACCAGATTTGCGTATGGCGGGTAATGTGCCATGGAAAAAGGAGAAATTTACCTATTTACAACGTGATCGCCATGTCAGCATTTCCGCAGTTCTATATTTACCGCAAGGATTAACCAAACCTGCACCGTTAATTGTGATCTCCCACGGACTCGCATCTAATCCTGATACTTTTCATTATCTATCCCAACACCTCGCCTCCTATGGATTTGCCGTTGCCGCTCTAGAGCATCCGCAAACAAGTAGTCGTGACTTTGCGGCTTTTCTCTCTGGATTGAATAAGGCTCCACAGGTTGAGGAAGCAATTCAACGACCTCTTGATGTGAAATATTTATTAGATGAACTAGAACAGAAGGTTAAAACCGATCCAATCTGGCGCGATCGCCTCAACCCTGAACAGGTAGGTTTAATCGGACATTCCATTGGAGGTTATACGGTGATGGTGTTAGGAGGTGCTCAACTCAACTTCAATCAAATCAAGCAAGAATGTAGTACCCCAGAACCCGATATCTCTTCATTTAATGTTGCCAAAATTTTGCAATGTCGTTTTAGCTCCTTAGATATTAGTAATACTAATCTTAGCGATCGTCGAATCAAAGCAGTTTTAGCCCTCAATCCTCTTGGTGGCAGTACTTTACTAGGTAAAGAGGGAATGCAAAAGATCAAGATTCCCGTTGCTATTTTTGCTAGTGGTGAGGATATCTTTACCCCTACGGTTCCTGAGCAGTTTTTCCCCTTTGTCTGGTTGACTAGTCCCTATAAATATTTAGTAACTTTTCCCAAGGGAACGCATTTTTCCTTTTTAGAAAGGAGCGATCGCGGGGTGCTGATCGTTCCCGAAAGTGTAGTCGGAGAAAAGCCGGAATTTACTCATCCCTATGCAAAAGCCCTAAGTATTGCTTTTTTTCAAACCCATCTTAGTCAAAGTCCCAAATTTACTAGCTATTTAACTAATAACTATGTCCAAGCGATCGCCAATCCAAGATTTCCCGCTTCCTTAATTACTAATTTTTCAGAATCTCAACTTCTCCAATCTTTAGATATTTTGCAGACAGATTTTTAGGCTTTTTACATATTTACAATACTATTGGCAGTGGGCAATTCCTCCGTGGTTGCCCAGATCCTCATGGGAATCTGGGCAGAGAGTACTACCTCTATTCATTTCTTTGTTTTTCAGGTGTTTCATTTGTTGTGGTTGCGCTTTTGTTGATGCAGCGACTGATTAGCCCTTTCATGTCTCCTTTTAAAAATTCATAATCTGGCGGATAGTGAGTTTAATGAAATTCAAGAGGGTATGGTTATAAGTAGTCCAGTTTTAGAATCGGATCTCACTATTAGCTCGGTAGTAAAATCAGCAGTAAATGTGTTTGTAAAAAGTGGGTAATGTTTCAAACTTGTTGGGGAACAAATAAAACTTGGAAGTTAGGATCATTAGCTAACTTGTTTTTCAGCTTTTATCCAATTTTCTGCTCCAACAACTTTAAAACACCACCCTTAAAAATTGGAATAGACCTGAAATGAGAATTTATGATGACTATGACGCAGCTAAAGCCAAGCTTTAAACGGAGTGATATTTTAATTTATTAGGCGATCGCATTACAAATCATAGACTAGGCGATCGCTCAAATAAAACTTACAAATCATTCTCGTTCAATTCTGCATCCTTCATGACGCTCTTGAGAGTTCCAGTTGGAAGATCACGATTCCCATGAACTGGAATAGGAATAATTGCTTCAAAGCATTGCTTTGTATATATGTGATGACTACCAGTAATCCGCTTTAATTCCCATCACTTGCGCTCAACAACTTTACAAAGCACCTTACCTGAGATTGATTTCATAGGGATAGCTCAACGAGTTGTTTGTCAGTTTCTAGATCTTGATTTTCACTAGCAATCTCTAATCATGCCTGTATAGCTTGCAACATTTCCAATAGATATTCGTAGCTGTCTCCCCAAGTATGGCAACCTTTCAGCGCAGGGACAGAACCACACCAAACACCATCCTCTTGCCAAATAACTGCTTTAATTTGCATAGATTGACTATTACTGAGTTTGATTACTACATTCTATAGCCTAATCCAAGATTTAGAGCGTGTTTGAGAAGCTTTTTGATCTTTTTAATCCCTAATAACCTCTCAAACACACTCTAATTTGGCTGACATTTTTTCTCTCTTATCAATTCTTACTTCTATTTTCCTCCTTTTCTGTGGTATGTCAAGGTCGCACTCATTGTGATGATGCACGCTTAGCGGGCATCATCACAATCTAGTAATCATGCTGAGCTAATTATTTTTCAATCAGTAAATGACCTGTGGCTAAACCACAAGCTCTCTTGATTGGCAAAGAGGCAGCTAAGTCATAAGCGGCTTGTCTGGCAATCGCACCGTCAATAGTTGTTGTTACAACCACATCTAAACCAGCATTCAAAGCCATGAAAGCAGCACGATGAGCGGTGAAGATGCCCCCTAATGCCATGGGTTTGAGAATAATAATATCGGCAGCTTTGGATGTAATCACCTGCTGTATTTGGATGAGATTGTTGACGGACTCATCGGCGGCGACAGGGATGGGTTGAGATCGCCTGACTGTTGCCATACCTGTTAAGTCTAAAGCTGCAACAGGTTGCTCGATATATTCGATTTGTAGAA
>JADBWK010000180.1 GCA_020404895.1 Pseudanabaena sp. M085S1SP2A07QC
ATTCATTTTAAACAGCCTAACACGGAGGTTCATATGTAGTTATTTTGCTTGCCTTTTGTCGATGCAGCTTTTTATCTTAACTTTTATACTTTTTTGTCTTGACAATGGGGAGCGCTTTACACCTCTCCGAAAAATCAAACAGCGATCGCCCCCTCAACACCTCAATATCACGATCGCCCCATCAAAAAAATTAAACAACGATCGCACTTAAAGCTCTTACTCTAGCGATCGCATTCCCAAGATCTGGAAGTTTTTGTCCATGTTTCTCTGCTGTCTCTAACCACAAAGTTCTCACTGTAATTAACTCTTGCAAGGTTTCTTCTAATGTTTCACCTTGAGCTAAGCATCCTTTTAATGCTGGAATTTCAGCGACAAAACCACCTTCTTCACACGGATAAATCACTATTGGATATTTCATGATTGTTCTCCTTCAATAAGTTCTACGACTCTTTTAACATATGCAGACTTGACGCGGTTGTTATGGACTGGGATTACTAAAACTATTTCATTTCTTTTGAAAATATGATGACTGCCTGTAATTCTATCTAAATCAAAACCTTCTAGCTCTAAAAGTTTACGAATGTCGCCAAACGTCCATTGTTAGGGCTATTTTTTAGGAGTTCAAGTAATTTATCTTTCTTACTCATAATTTGATTTTACAATATTCAGACAGAAGAGATCACCACTTCAACCCCAAAAATCGCGATCGCCTCTCCAAAAAAATCAAACAGCGATCGCCCTCTCACCCGCAAAAAATCACGATCACCTTTCCATAAAAAACAAACAGCGATCGCGCATAGTTTAAGCTATTTGGGCAACTTTGGCTAACTTAATAAGTCCTTTAGTCGTTAAATCTTCATCGAGCGCATACCAATGAATCCCATAACCTGATGGCGAGATACGGTACATTTTTCGTTCAATATCCGTTGCTTGAGCGAGTTTTTTAGAAGCTTGAGCAATTGGAATTTCATAGGTTTCTTCGTTAACCGATAGAATTATCCACTCGCCATTAAAATCTATATTCGATACGTTGAATTGCTTATCCATTTTGTTGACTCCTGAATGTTTGCCATTCATCTACTATTTCATCAAAGTTTTGTAAGATTATCTTCTTGACTTCTCTTGTATCTCGTGATGACATTCCATAGGAGTATGCTTCACGAATTTCGTATAGATCGATGTCTAGCCAATATTTACATTCGCTGTCTCCTTTCTGAACATGAATATGAATCGGCTCATTTCCTTCATCTGAATAAAAGAAAAATCGCCAGCCTTTTAAATACAGAACTGTTGGCATTTAACTTAATCTCATCACATTTGTTAAATTAGCATATTTTCAGAACCTGTAAGATGTTATGGTCGCCACTCCACAAAAATCAAACAGCGCTCCCCTTATTTCCTGTTTTTCCAATACCCAACTTCTCGACTGCAATGCATCACGGCTAAAATTAGAATATAGTCTGGCTCAATGGTATAGAGAATTCCATAGGGGAATTTCCTTGTCATGCATCGTCGAATATCTTCGTCAATTGCGGGGTAACGATTAGGAGATTCTCTAATTCTAAAAATTGCATCTTCAATTGCATTGATAAAAGCTTGTGCGATTTGCGTTCTCTGTTCAGCGTAATATTGAACTGCATCAGAATATTCCGCCAGTGCTTCGGGGTGAAATACATACTTCATTACGCAAGTAACCGCCTTACCTGAGCTAGGGCATCTTCTCCTTCGATGGTTTGAACAGAACCATTACGGACTGCATCACGTCTTTTTTTTGCCTCGGCTGTCCATGTTGCTTGGATAGTTGGATCGGTGTCAAATTCTAGGCTTTCGACTAGTTTTTCTGCTAATAGCGCTCTAGAAATGCTAGGGAGAGATAATAATTCTTTCGTAAGTAGCTCTATTGATTTCATAAATAACCTCAATGTAATGAGTATTTGGTATGTAGTCTAGCAAAAAATAAGTTGAATGGCTGTAATATTGTCTCTTCACCAAAAATCAAACAGCGATCGCCCCCTCAGCCCCAAAATCACGATCGCCTCTCCACAAAAATCAAACAGCGATCGCAGTGTCTTAAAATCAACTTTCATCAATTAATCTTTCGTATTCGTCATGCAACCCAATCCAAAACCAGTAATAATCATCTCCTTCTTTTAGAGCTAAAGCGCGATATTCTCTATTAATGCGAATAGACCATAGATTTTGATTGACTTTTTTAAAGCGTAGGGATGGATAGAAGCGATCGCTTATCCAGAGTTGATATGTCTTTTGGGCTTGTGTTTTGATGGCTGGTGGCAAAGCTGAGTAAGCTTCCCAAAAATCAGGAGTTGTTAATGACTTCATCCAGTTTTTTTACGCGATTGGCGGTGATATGGGCTTTTGCTCGTTGAATAACTTTGTTTAATTTACCTTGCTTTGAGTCTTTCTTTATTTGCCTGTCCCAGTCATCTTCTGAGCGTTCTTGTAGCCACGATAATAATGCTGATGTTTCGTCATCAGATAATCTGGCGATCGCTGTTTTAATCTCTACTAGAGTGTTCATAAGAGAATTAATTTGTGAGTACAAGTATGTTTAGTTTTTTAAATCTTAACATAAGGAAAAAGATCGCCTCTCCACAAAAAATCAAACAGCGATCGCCTCATCAACCCCAAAAATTACGATCGCCTCTTCACCAAAACCAAACAGCGATCGCCCCTTCAAAACCCAAATCACGATCGCCTCTACAAAAAATCAAACAGCGATCGATCTCTCAACACATCAATATCACAATCGCCCCTCCAAAAAAATAAAACAGCGATCACAATACTGCAAATCCTCTAGCCGATCACACATGTGATTGCTTATTCATGAATTCGATTGCGCTTCGCAGTCAGATAAATCTTGATTTCTTCAATGTGCCTCATCTTTTTTCCGATCTCCTCAAGTTTGAGATCGATTACTTTCAATTTTTCAGTAGAAGCCGCATCAAAAGTTAAAATTATTTGAAGTGAAACCCATGTCGTAATTTTGACAGCTTCCGCAAGACATCAAATTCTCATGACAACCTTATCATCTACAATTTCAACAAGCGTGATTTTTTTAGCAAACTGCTCTATTTTCTTGCTATCGCCATTACATAGGATCGCAAAAGGGCTAAATCGATCTATACGAGAAATACTTGGGAAACTATCATCATCATTTGGTAATGATTCGATGGAACACATATTCCCAGCAAATTCAATAATTTTTGTGCTAATTTCATAACCTTCGCAACCCGAATGTGGATACGCTAATGTTCTCTCAATTAGCTTTTGATTGTCAATTTCATAATAACTAGGACTCGGACGTGTTCCACTATCTCCCTTGACTTTAGTAATTCCATGGCAATCAATACAACTTAGCTGTTCGACCGTTAAGCTTATCTCGCTCCTTCCATTTTCTATTCCATCTTGGAAAAATTCGTCAAACTTTTGTCTTAGAGAATTAAATTCTTCTGGAGTAGTCTCATAGATTGGGAAATCTACGACTGCCTGAGGCATCTTACCGTTAACGATAAACCACTTCCTGATATAGCTAAAAGAAAGCGTAACAGAAACATACAAAATTACGATCACACTGTAGTTAAACCATGGATTTGGAAATGTGGTTTGAAGTTGAACCAGAAATTCACTCATGCTAGATAAATTTCATATAAATATTTTTGCTTGAAAACACGCCAATTTTAGCCTGCGCTATTCCTGAAAATCGGCTACAGTCAATGGCTCATCAAAATCCTCTGACATCACAATCTGACCTGTCATCGTTCCTGCTTGCCTATATTTTTTCTTGGGTATGTCATTATTGGCGATAGATGATTTTTCAATTCCCTTATTCAATAAATATTCTGCATAATGCAGAACCTCGATCTTGAGAGCATCTGGCATTTTCGCAAAGATTTTTAGCACCTCATCGTTTAAGGAAATACTGGTGCTGGATTCTTGCTCTTTGGTAATAGTTTGTTGCATTGACTTTCACTCTGGCACGATCGCAGATGGAAATATTGACAATTATATAACTTATACGCTGGCTAATTTCTAGATAAAACCGATACGAATCAGATTAACTAAGCCATATATCATTTAAGCTGTAATAGATCCGCAAAAAATCCGCCCCATCGCTATGAGCAATCAAACCTCAAAAATCACCTATACCTTTACCGATGAAGCTCCAGCCTTAGCCACCTACTCCCTACTGCCCATAGTCCAAGCTTTTACGAGAGCCGCCGACATCGAGGTTGAACTCAAGGATGTTTCTCTGGCAGGGCGGATTATTGCGAATTTTCCTGAATATTTAACCGAATCCCAGCGTCAACCCGATGCCCTCACCGAACTAGGAGACTTGGCAAAAACTCCCGAAGCATATATCGTCAAACTCCCGAATATTAGCGCCTCCCTGCCCCAGTTAACGGCGGCGATCGCTGAGTTACAAGCCAAGGGTTACAACATCCCCAACTATCCTGCTGATCCGCAAACTGAAGAAGAGAAAGCGATTAAGGCGAAATATTCTAAGGTGTTGGGCAGTGCGGTTAATCCAGTATTGCGTGAAGGAAATAGCGATCGCCGTGTCGCCGCCGCCGTTAAAGAATTTGCTCAAAAGCATCCCCATTCCGTTGGCGCATGGTCAAAGGATTCTCAATCCCATGTAGCGCACATGACTGAGGGTGATTTTTACGGTAGCGAGAAATCGGTGGTAATTCCCAAAGCAGGCGTAGTCAAGATTGAATTGACCACAGCCGATGGTTCTACTCAAGTTCTCAAAGAGAAAACCCCTGTGTTAGAAGGCGAGGTCATTGATGCTTCGGTGATGAGTGTCAAGGCTTTGCGGGAGTTTTACGCTCAAGAAATTGATAAGGCGAAGTCAGAAGATATTTTGCTATCTCTCCATGTCAAGGCAACGATGATGAAGATCTCTGACCCAATTCTATTTGGTCATGCGGTGACGGTCTATTATCAAGATGTATTTGCAAAATATGCGGATGTCTTTGCACAATTGGGAATCAACCCGAATAACGGATTGGGGGATGTTTATGCCAAGATTGAATCTTTACCTGCTGAGCAGAAAGAAGCGATCGCCGCAGATTTGCAAGTGATTTATGAGAAGCAGCCACGCCTAGCAATGGTTAACTCCGATAAGGGAATTACCAATCTGCATGTTCCTAGCGATGTGATTATCGACGCATCCATGGCGGCGACCATCCGTACATCTGGCAAGATGTGGGGCGCGGATGGCAAGGCTTATGATACCAAGGCGATGATTCCCGATCGCTGTTATGCCACGATTTATCAAGCCTGTATCGAGTTTTGTCAAGAAAATGGAGCCTTTGATGTCACCACAATGGGCAATGTCGCCAATGTGGGCTTGATGGCGCAGAAGGCTGAGGAATATGGCTCCCATGATAAAACCTTTGAGATTCCTGCGGATGGAATAGTGAGGGTTAGTGATGAAACGGGGGCTGTCCTGATCGAGCATTCTGTCGCTAAAGGTGACATCTGGCGGATGTGCCAAACCAAGGACTTACCAATCCAAGATTGGGTTAAACTTGCTGTCAGTCGGGCTAGAGCCACAGGAAATCCGACAATTTTTTGGCTAGACGAACATCGCGCTCATGATGCGAATCTGATCGCTAAAGTCAAAACCTATTTGCAAGACCATGACACCACAGGGCTAGATATTCAGATTCTGTCACCTGTAGCGGCGATGAAATTTACCTGCGAACAGATTAAAGTGGGTAAAAATGTGATTTCCGTAACTGGCAACGTATTGCGGGACTATCTTACGGATTTATTCCCAATTCTCGAACTCGGTACGAGTGCCAAAATGCTCTCGATTGTGCCATTGCTGGCAGGTGGGGGACTGTTTGAAACGGGTGCGGGTGGGTCTGCTCCTAAACATGTTCAGCAGTTCCTTGAGGAAGGACATTTACGCTGGGACTCCCTCGGAGAATTTTTAGCGATCGCAGTTACGCTCGAAGACCTAGCACGAAAAAACAATAATGAGAACGCGAAGATCTTAGCGATCGCCCTAGACCAAGCCAACAGTCTCTATCTGAATAACGATAAATCGCCTTCCCGCAAGATTGGCGGCATTGATAATCGTGGCAGTCATTTCTATATCGCGCTTTACTGGGCGCAGGCTCTAGCAGAACAGGATCAAAACTTGGAACTACAGTCAAAATTTGCAGAGTTGGCGAAGATCTTGGCGGAGAAGGAAAGCCAAATCATTCAAGAATTGAGTGCTGTTCAAGGTCAATCTGTCGATATTGGCGGCTATTATTTTGCTGATCCTGATAAGGCTAATCAAGCGATGCGCCCTAGTCAGACTCTGAATGAGGCGATTAATTCGCTCCATTAATACCAATTCCCGAAGCCCTGCACTCAAGTGCGGGCTAAAAGCTCAAACCCGTTGAAACGGGTTAATTTATAGTATTCTGTAGTCCACTTCAGTGGACTTGAGCTTTTAGCCAAGAACTTGAGTTCTTGGTTTATTTGCATAAATCCTATAGATTACAGCGATTGCTTAAAGTCGCTTCACTTTACTTTTTAGAACCTTCTCTTCAACCTCATTAGTTTGAACCTCGCTCGATCGTGTCGCATAGGCGGGAAAAGGAAACCCAACTAGCAAAGGGGATGGAACTTCGGGCTGATGGATAAACATGCTGCCCGATTTTAATAATAGCGATCGCTTCCGACAAGCACCCGTCAAAAAGTTGTATTCAGGGCGCTCCACCTCGGCGGAGTCCAGACGACCAACTACTCGCACCGCCGCCTGTCCGACTACACGCCGTTCTACTTCAGAAGCAGTTTGTTGTGCGCCAATCAAGATAATTCCTAGTGATCGTCCTCGTTCGGCGATTTCCACGAGCAAGTCTTTAATAGGGCTACGACCTTCCTTAGGCGCATATTTATTCAACTCATCAAGCACAATAAACACAACAGGATATTGACCGCGCTTTTCTTTCTCCATGAAGAGCTTTTGGAGCAGCACACCCACCACAAATTTTTGGGCTTTATTTCCTAACTTGTTGATATCAGCGATCGTTAACTGATATTCCGCCGCTAGCGGATCGAGCTTATATTTTTGCATCTCCTCCGCAGGCAAATCACCACGAATTAAGTGAGACATCTCATTAGCAACACCCCAAAGACGGCGAATTACTGCTTCGATTGTGCCAGACTGGTTTCTTCCAGTCCATTTCTTATCATCACCTTCTAGTTTACTTTCCAAGAAATCAATTAGATCTCTAAAAGTCTCTACTTTATATTTTTCATCTTCGCCAAAAGGTCCATCCACATCTAGGTGAGTTCTGGGCATAAAGCCCATTTTTTGATCGCGCTTATCATTCTCCTGCGCTAATTTAGCAAGTCTATCTTCAAGGATGTTTACTAAAAAGCCAATATTGCTACGTTCGAGATCATCTCCTGCAAAGAGGAAACGAAATAATCTATCACGACAAAATTCGCGCATTCCCCAAGCATATACTGAGATATTCTCAGAGCGTTGTTCGAGATGTGGCTCTATCTCTTGTGTGTTTTTCTTTGGCGCAACACAAAACCTAACATCACGAAAAGGCTCTACAGGCAAATCAAGAGCTTGATAAGTAGAACGAGCTTCTTCTTTTAATTCCTTGTTTGCCTTATCTAAGAAGAATAAATCCTCTCCCTTAACATTAAAAATTAATGCTTTAGTATTTGCTCTCTTAGAACCTAGCGCCGTTGAATTAAAAATGGAATGGAGAATAAATAGCGCAAAAGAAGTCTTAGTCGCCACACCTGAGATTCCCGAAATATTGACGTGAGCGCCCTTTGTGCCATCAATAAATTCATAATTCAAATAGGCAGGACTACCATTTCGCATAATTCCTGCGGAGATGCGCTGTTTCATGCCATCGAAATTGAGTGCAAATCTGAGATTTTCATCCTCAGCCAAATAAACAGCATCGCTAGGTTGTGGCGGCAAATATTCTTCAGGCTCAATTCGCGTGACTTGGATATGGGCAGCATAGGACACATTCACAGGCATACTGCCAGTATTAACTAGAAATGTATCCGTATCAAATTGGGTTCCTTCATGGATCGTTCTCACATGATCGACCACCCCATAAAAGTTGACAATTCCCTTCTTGTCGGGGCGATCGGTTTTGACCTGTACAACATCATCGAGACGAAGGACTTTGCCATCACTTACTGCCACCCAAAATTCAAGCGGGGTAGCATCTTTAGTTCCTAATATATATCCAATCGGCTCGATCATGTCGTTAGTTATTAAGTTTGAGAATTTGAGAGCAAGAGAGAATTTGTATATCAAGTTCTCTCTTGTTTGAAATCACCGTAGGGGCAATTCATGAATTGCCCCTACGGTGAATCGGAAGTACTGTTTCTTTAGTTTCTATTTGAAACTTCTCGTTTAATCGCCTGTAATGTATCACCTAAAGCCTCCTTGAAAATTCCATAGAACGCATCAGTAGGAGTTCCACTTTTCGGCTGGGCATTGACAGTGTAAGTAATCAGAATTTGATTGGCAGGACGCTTGGGTACTGAGGAGACAGGTTCAATTTTCCAATAACCCTCCATTTTGTCAAGATCGCCATCAATAAGTCGAAAATCAATTTGTTTGCGATCGGTTTCTTGAATTGCAAGTTTGGTACGCGAAACAATCGAAACTAAGAAAACTTGGCGCGAATCCACTTGCTCAATCACTTTACGACTGCCACGATTTTCAACGATCCTGCTGGAAGTCATGTTGGGAATAAACTTATAGAGATTGGCATAGTCTGTCAAAACTCTCCACACTGCATCAGGTGAGGCAGTAAGCAGTACTCGCGCTACATATTTACCGCTACTACCAGTGACCACTGTTTGCCCTTTGCGTAGTGAATCACGCTGCACTGAGGGCAGACGATCAACTGGCCCATCAAAGAGGGCCGCGCGGGCAGGAAGAGTTGGAGTGCAGCAAGCGATCGCGATCGCCATAAACATTGCCGAGCCTGCAGAAATTTTTGTCACGATTTTCTTGCCTAATTTCTGATCGAGTTGTTGGTGAGACTGCATAAACTTTGGATAGGATTGAGTCAGTCATGGAATTAATTGCTTGAGTATGTATATCAAAATTTGTGGCATTACGAAACTAGATCAAGCACAAGCGATTGTGCAAATGGGAGCCAATGCGCTTGGTTTTATCTGTGTATCCTCTTCACCACGATATATCAGCCCAACTGCGATCGGGCAAATCACCTCTAGTTTACTCTCTGCCCAGCCTGAGATTGCCAGATTATCAGAGCTAGATTTGATCGGGGTATTTCTTAATTCAAGAATCAGTGAAATTAGTGAAACAGTTGCGCTAGCTGGACTAAACGCGGTGCAACTCCATGGCGATGAATCTCCAGAATTTTGCGATCAAGTGCGATCGCATTTAAGTGCTACTAACCCCAAAATTAAGCTAATTAAAGCCTTACGAGTCAAAGATCAAGCAGGCTTAGAGCAAGCACACCTTTTTAGTAATGTAGTTGATGCGGTTTTACTTGATGCTTATGATCCGCACATGGCGGGAGGCACTGGCAAAACTCTCGATTGGCAAATGTTGCGCGATTTTCGACCGAATTGCGACTGGTGGCTAGCAGGAGGATTATCTCCTGAAAATGTTGCCGATGCGATCGCTTTGATAAGTCCACATGGTCTAGATGTATCCAGTGGGGTTGAACGTGCTGCTGGGGATAAAGATTTGGCGAAGGTTGAGCAATTTGTGCAGAGATGCATTTGCGATCACGCAGCTCAGCAGTAGCCCAGCACTCAAGTGCTGGGCTACTGCTGAGCTTAGGGACTAACTTTGCAATCTTTATAGATCTGCTTGAACTTTTGTTGCTGAATATTGTGATCGACAATTGGCAAAGGATAATCACGTTTTTTGCACTGATGCGGTGGAATATTGCCACTTAAAAGCTCGGCAGTCGTTAATCCCTGTAATTCAGGCAACCAGCGCAAAATATACTCACCTTCAGGATCATACTTACGGGCTTGCGAGGCTGGATTAAAAATCCGCAAAGGTTTTGGGTCCATGCCACTAGAGGCACTCCATTGCCAACCGCCGTTATTTGCCGCCAGATCGCCATCTAGTAATTTCTGCATAAAATAGCGTTCGCCCCATTGCCAATTAATGATCAAATCTTTAGTTAAAAAGCTAGCAACGATCATCCGACAACGGTTATGCATCCAGCCTGTTTGATTAAGCTGACTCATGGCAGCATCAATAATTGGATAGCCTGTGCGACCTTCACACCAAGCTATAAATTTTTCCTCATCATCATCCCAAGGGAAATTTCGCATCTGCGGACGATAGGCTCCTGTTTCTAGTTCAGGGAAGTAAAACAGCACATGTTGATAGAATTCGCGCCATGCTAGTTCTTGTTTCCATGTAGTGACCCCCGTGGCATCTTCTTCACTACGGACAAGTTGCTCAGATGCGATCGCCTTTTCCCATACTCTTCTAATTCCTACTGTCCCAAATCGTAAATGTGGACTAAGGGTTGATGTGCCTGTATGGGCAGGAAAGTCGCGTTCAGTTTGATATCGCAAAATTCCATTACCATCACAAAAGCGAGATAATAGCTCTAAAGCGTCGGCTTCGCCAGCTTTTGGCAAAGTAATATCATTGATAAATTTAAGTTCGCGCAAACTCGGCAAAGAAATTACAGGTAAATTCTCATAACTCGCTAAACCCGTTAATTTCTGAGGCGCATTAAATGGTTTAGGCTTTGGTTTCGCTTGCCAATTGCGCCAAAAAGGAGTGTAAACCTTGTAAGGTTCACCAGCTTGGGTGGCGATCGCATTGGGAGCAATCAAACCAATATCAATAAAACTTTGCACTTTAATTCCTAATTCTTGCAGGGCATTAGTTGCTTCGCGATCGCGTTTAAGTGCAAAGGGTTCGACATCTTGATTAAAAAAGACATGACTTGCATTAACGACCTTGGCTAATTCACAAATCGAATGAAGAGGCTGACTATGCATAAATAACAAATCACTGCCCAACCGCCGATAGTTAGCTTGCAACTCCCGCAAACAACCCAGCATAAAGTCAACCTTGCTTCCCTCTGTTACTCCATCATCAAGAATATCAGGGTCAAAAATAAACACCCCCAGCACGATCCCCTGATCCCCAACTTGGGCGATCGCCTCACTCAGCGCAGGATTATCATCAACCCGCAAATCGCGCCGATGCCAGACTAAAGCGATCGATTGTCCCGATGATATTTCAGTTTTTTTCCCAGAGTTACTGGCTATTTGAGGCATAACTATTGATGGTTGTATACTTAATTCACCCATCTATTCTATACAGGCTAAAAACTCACGATTTGGAGGTTTTTATTATGCCAGTCAAAATTGCGATCGCGCAAATACAGCTAGATCAAGGGCAACGAGTCACCCTCGAAGATATTAACTGGCAAGAATTTGAAGACATTCTCGAAGATTTAGGCGAGCATCGTCATTCACTAATTGCTTATTACAAAGGAGTATTGGAAATTCGGATGCCATTACCAGAGCATGAACGCGCTAAGGTTTTGATCTCAAATTTATTAGTTGTTTTGTTAGAAGAACTAGATTGGGAGTGGGAATCTTTAGGAGCGACGACTTTTAAAAGTAAAAAAATGCAAGCGGGGATCGAGCCTGACGACTGCTTTTATATTCAAAACTACCAAGCGATGATTGGTAAACTACGCCTAAATCTTGATATTGATCCCGTACCTGATTTAGCGATCGAGGTGGACTTAACTTCAATTACACAGATCAGCGCCTATGAAGCTTTGGCTGTACCAGAAATCTGGCGATATAAAAAAGGGAAACTAGAAATTAGCCTATTTGAAGATGGTAAATACCTTAACTCCTCTGTTAGTAAAGCTTTCCCATCAGTGCCAGTCATAGAAGGAATTTCTCTATTTTTAGAAAAAAGTAAAGATCTGCCGATGAGTGCATTGCGGCGCGAGTTTCGGATATGGCTACAAACATTATCCATAAGTATCTAAAACAAAGACAAATCCGTAAAGTTGCACTCCGAAGAGGCTTAACTTTACGGGTTTTAGTAATTTCAAGGTATCTATAAGCCCAAAATACAAGTGGCGGCGCTTCGCGCCGCTACTTGTATTTTGGGCTTATAGATTAGATTTTACGCTTCATAACCATAAAAGTAATGTCATCATATACTTTGTGGGAGCCGATAAATTCACGGACAGGCACTGGTCAGTTAATGAGGAATGGGTGCTGAAATGTACATTTCATGCCAACAAAAAAGACGCAAATACGTCGATCACGTTTTAGCTGACCAGTGCCACGTTACAGATATCGGGGTTTTGTATTTAATTTTTGTGTAGCTACTTATGGGGATTGGGGGCAGAGATGATCTGGCTAAGGTATTTGCCCCGCTCCCCATAAGATTACAAGGTAAATTTTTCATAAAAATATGAGCTAATGTCAGGGAACCGTAAATATTACGCCCCTCAAACATAAATTATCAGTTAATAAATGACCAACAACTCAAAGTTTATGCTTGGATAGGACAGGGGCATAACCCTCCGCCTTAGGGTCAGCAGAACGGCAATAAGACAAAGTAACCATTCAGGAATAATTCTATGCAAACAAATGTTGCTAATCAAACCAGCAATATTACGGTAGAAGACGATCGCACAGGTTTAAGTATTGAAACCCTCAAGCGTGCCTTTGCCGACAACCTGTTCTACATACAAGGCAAACTCGCAATTCTCGCCAACTTCACCGACTACTACATGGCGTTGTCTTACACCACACGCGATCGCCTGTTGCAACGCTGGCTGCAAACACTCAAGGTTTATCACGAACAAGATATCAAAACCGTTTATTATCTCTCCGCTGAATTTTTGATGGGGCGACACCTTGGCAATAGCTTAATTAACCTTGACCTATATGAATCGATCGCCCAAGCTGTTAAAGAGTCAGGACTGGATCTGACCGAAATTTTAGAGCAAGAACCTGATCCAGGACTCGGTAATGGTGGTCTCGGTCGCTTAGCAGCCTGTTTCCTTGACTCCCTTGCCACCCTAGAAATTCCTGCAATGGGTTATGGCATTCGCTACGAATTTGGTATTTTTAACCAATCGATTCAGCATGGCTGGCAGGTCGAGATCCCTGACAAATGGTTGCGTTGTGGTAACCCTTGGGAAGTCGTGCGCTACGAGTCCACCGTCCAAGTTAAATTTGGCGGACATACCGAAATCTACAACGATGATCGCGGTCGTCCTCATACCCGTTGGATTCCTAGTTTCACCGTTGAAGGGATTCCCCACGATACCCCAGTACCTGGATATCAAACCAACACGGTTAATACGCTTCGTCTCTGGAAAGCTGAAGCAGGCGAAGACTTTAACTTCCAAGCCTTTAACTCTGGCGACTATGATGGCGCGGTTGCTACCAAGATCAAGTCGGAAACTATTTCCAAAGTTCTTTACCCCAACGACAACACGCCCCAAGGTCGTCAGTTACGTCTAGAGCAGCAATTCTTCTTTGTATCTTGCTCTCTCCAAGACATCATTCGTCGCCATCTCAAAAAGTATGGTCGTTTGGACAACCTTGCAGATCATGCAGCCGTACAGCTAAATGACACTCACCCAGCTATCAGCATTGCCGAAATGATGCGTTTGTTGGTAGATGATCATCAAATGTTCTGGGATGAAGCATGGCGGATTACCCAAAGCACCTTTGCTTATACTAATCATACGCTCATGCCTGAAGCGCTCGAAAAATGGGGTGTACCTCTATTTGAGAGCCTTTTACCTCGTCATTTAGAAATCATTTACGAAATCAATCATCGCTTCTTGCAAGATGTACAGACTTGGTTCCCTGGAGATGATGCGTTGCTATTGCGCCTATCGATTATCGAAGAAGGCGGTGGCAAAAAAGTACGGATGGCAAACCTCGCAACTGTCGGCAGTCATGCCGTTAATGGTGTCGCGGCTTTGCACACCGAATTGCTCAAGCAAGATGTATTGAAAGACTTCTATAAGCTTTGGCCAGAGAAGTTTAACAATAAAACTAATGGAGTCACTCCTCGGCGTTGGGTATTGCTAGCCAATCCCGCTTTGTCAGGTTTAATTAGTGAAAAAATTGGTGATACTTGGCTGAAGCATCTTGACGAACTTCGTAAACTTGAAGATTTTGTTGATGACAAAGATTTTCGCGATCGCTGGAGACAAATTAAACAAGCAAACAAGCAAAAACTTGCCGATTATATTCGCACTCATAATGGCGTAGAAGTTGATGTTAATTCTATCTTCGACATTCAAGTAAAGCGAATCCACGAGTATAAGCGTCAGCACCTTGACTTACTGCACATCATCGGACTCTATCTACGGATTAAACAAAATCCTAGTATCAAGATCACTCCTCGTACGTTTGTATTTGGCGGTAAAGCTGCGCCTGGCTATTTCATGGCAAAGCTAATCATCAAAGCGATCAACGCGGTAGCTGATGTTGTCAATCGCGATCCTGATGTGCAAGGACGTATCAAAGTTGTTTTCCTTGCCAACTTTAGTGCTTCCCTTGGTCAATTGATTTATCCTGCTGCTGACTTGTCAGAGCAAGTCTCGACCGCAGGTAAAGAAGCTTCGGGTACTGGCAACATGAAGTTCACCATGAATGGAGCTTTGACTATTGGTACTCTAGACGGTGCGAATATCGAAATTCGTGAAGAAGTTGGTAATGATAATTTCTTCCTTTTCGGTTTGACTGCTGCCGAAGTTGAGCAGAAAAAGTCTGAAGGATATAATCCTCAAACTTATTACCAAAGCAATGAAGAACTTCGCAATGTTCTTGATCGCCTCGGCATGGGATATTTCTCCCCTGGAGACAAGGACTTGTTTAAGCCCTTAGTGGATTCGCTGATGTACCACGATGACTATATGTTGTTGGCTGATTATCAAGCTTATTCAGATTGTCAAGCTGAAGTTAGCGCTGCTTATCAAGATGTCGAGAAATGGACAACGATGAGTATTCTTAACGTGGCAAGATCTGGGAAGTTCTCTTCCGATCGCACAATCAAAGAATATTGTGATGAGATCTGGAATGTGAAACCTGTAAAAGTGGAGTTGCAACCCTATGATCCTGCAAGGGCAACGCTCAATGTTGGTGGCTAATACCTAAATCGCAAATAAGAAAGGCTCGCTTAGCGAGCCTTTCTTATTTGCAGCAAAAATTCCTATCACATTATTTATGAAAATTGCTTTTTTCAATACCAAGCCCTATGATCGTCAACCGTTTAATGTTGCTAATGAGCAACATCAACATGAAATAGTTTTTTTTGAATGCCATCTTAGCCATGAGACTGTTTCCCTCGCCATAGGGTTTCCTTCTATCTGCATTTTTATTAATGACGACCTTAATGCAGACATGTTGGAGAAGTTGGCTCAGGGCGGTACAAAATTAATTGCTCTCAGGTCGGCTGGATTTAATCATGTGGACTTAGTCGCAGCAACGCATTTGGGAATGACGATCGTGCGCGTTCCTGCTTATTCTCCCTATGCAGTTGCCGAACATGCGATCGCCTTAATTTTATCGCTCAATCGTAAAGTTCATCGAGCCTATAACCGTGTTAGAGAAGGTAACTTCTCTATTGAAGGATTACTTGGCTTTGATTTGCATGGGGCAACGGTAGGCGTGATTGGCACTGGTCGAATTGGTGCAATTTTTGCCCAGATTATGCATGGATTTGGCTGTAAATTAATCGGCTATGATGCTTATCAAAACCCTGTTTGCTTAGCAATGGGAATGGAATATTTATCAATGCCCGAACTCTTCGCTCAGTCAGATATTATTTCGCTCCATTGTCCACTTACTCCCGATACGCATTATTTGATTAATGCCGAAGCGATCGCTCAAATGAAAACTGGGATGATGTTAATTAATACAAGTCGTGGCGCATTAATTGATACTCAGGCGGCGATCGATGGTCTGAAATCTGGTGCGATCGGCTATCTCGGTATAGATGTATATGAGCAAGAAGCGGATTTATTCTTTGAAGACTTGTCCAATGAAGTTATTCAAGATGATACATTTCAGCGGTTATTAACCTTTCCCAATGTTATTGTTACGGGGCATCAGGCTTTTTTTACCAGACAAGCCCTAGCCAATATCGCTGATACTACGCTCTCAAATATTTCAGAATTTGAGCAGGGTAAAAATTGTGTAAATGAGGTAAAGATCGAAAATGCGATCGCTACGAAATAATAACAACTAAAACCCAATATTATTGTTGCGCGGCAAAGCCGCGCAACAATAATATTGGGTTTTAGTTACTGCTATATACAGCCCGATCGCGACCTTGATTTTTGGCTAGATATAAGCCCTTGTCAGCAGATGCAATGAGGATTCTGTGATGTACGTTCTTCTGAGGCATAGTTGTGGATATACCAATGCTGACAGAAACACAATCTTTTACAAAAGAGGCTTCGTGTGGAATTTGTAGATTAGCAATAGCAAGGCAAATTTCTTCAGCGATAAAAGTGGCTCCTTCTCTTAGAGTATTTGGCAAAATCACCGCAAACTCCTCACCACCATAACGAGCCACTAGATCGGCAGGGCGACGTATACAAGACTCTATTGTCTTTGCTACCGTCCGTAAACAGTCATCGCCAACAGGATGTCCATAGCGATCGTTATAGCGCTTAAAAAAATCTACATCGCAGAGTAACAATGAAAGTGGCAAATGCTCTCTAGCTAGACGTTGCCATTCTCCTTCTAACCTCTGATCAAAGGCTCTACGGTTAGCGATTTGGGTCAGTCCGTCAATGGTGACTTCGCGGGCAAGCGATAAAGCGCGATCATAGAGCAATGCTTCGATGGTGTCACTGTGAGAAGTAGTGGTGTCAAGAATTATCTCTAGATCATCCTTTTCGCTTGACAGTCTCTCTAAAAGTAGTCTAAGAGCCGTCTCGGTCTGTTGGCGATCGAGAATTTCAGTTTGCAGACGATGATTAACTTGCGATAGTTGTTCTCCTTGAGTGATTTTTGTGTCTAAATTCTTTCTTAAGCTGATATTCTGCGCTCGCAATGATTCTATTTCTTGCTCTAAGCGTTCAACTTTAGCCAAGAAAAGCTGTTCATTAGTAACTAGTTGTGGTTTTTCAGTTTCCATGCTTTTCTGATCTGTTGGCTTAAGCAATTTTAAAACAGCTTTAAGAAATTGCCAAACTTAAGACGACAATATCTCAATAAGTCATCATAATTTTATGGCTCTATAGGAGTTTCGGGGAGGTGCTTTAGCTTAAAGGGCTGAAATGGTTGATGTGCAATGGTTTTAACGTCGGAGGTATTCGACATCTGAAACACCCGTCATGAAAAGCATTGAGACGTTTATGATGTTTGACCTCCCCGAAACTCCTATTGAGCCATCACGGTTTGAGGTTGCTTCTAGACGAAAGCGATCGAGGATTGCGTGAATAGTGATAGTCATCTTCATTTTTATGAATAGCCAAAAAACCTTACCATAGAATTTTATTTAGTCCTGACATATTTTTAGTAGATGCGCCATGCCAAATAAATCTGCTCGTTTCTATGGGTTCCTCTCGATTGGAGCTGCGATCGCCACGATCGCACTGAAATTAGGCGCTTATCTATTGACTAATTCTGTGGGATTTTTATCTGATTCTCTTGAGTCAGGAGTTAATCTTGTAGCTGCGATCGGTGCAGTATGGGCGTTGACCTATGCAGCCAAGCCACCCGATGAAGAGCATGTATTTGGACATTCTAAAGCTGAATATTTCTCGAGTGGATTTGAAGGAGCCTTGATCTTAGTCGCCGCCGTAAGTATTGCGATCGCGGCAATTCCAAGATTATTAAATCCTCAACCTCTTGAACAGCTTGGCATTGGGCTAGTACTTTCCTTAGTCGCATCAGCAATTAACGGAGGAACTGCGCTCATATTACTCAGAGCAGGTAAACGCCTACACTCAATTACTTTGCGTGCCGATGCTCATCACCTACTCACTGATGTATGGACTTCTGTGGGCGTAATTTTGGGATTATTCTTAGTTTCTGTAACAGGTTGGTTGATTCTCGATCCCTTGATTGCTCTATTAGTCGCTGCCAATATTGTTTGGACTGGCGTAAAACTGATACAAGAAAGTGGCTCAGCACTTTTAGATGCTTCTATTCCTTTAGAAGAGCGGCAAATGATCAATGAAATTCTCTCTTCTTATGATCGCCATCAAGTACAATTTCATGCAATTCGCACCAGAATGGCAGGTACAAGAAGGTTTGTATCTTTTCACATATTGGTTCCAGGCGTTTGGTCGGTGCAACAAGGACATGACTTATGTGAAGAGATTGAATCTGCCATCTGTAATGCTTTACCACATATGAATGTTCTCACGCATTTGGAACCATTAGAAGATCCCAAATCTTGGACTGATCAGGAGTTATAAAAGAGGGGCGCGAAGCGCCCCTCTTTTATAACTTATTAGTCTCGAAAGTATCACATTGGTTGATATCACCTGTGTTTAAACCACGCTTAAACCAAGTTACTCTTTGCTCAGAAGTACCATGAGTAAAAGATTCTGGAATTACATGACCGCTTTTAGATTGCTTTTGCAAATAGTCGTCGCCGATCTGAGTCGCGGTGTTTAGAGCTTTAGTCACATCTTGATCCGTGATCAGACCTCGTTGAGCGGTGAAGTGTCCCCAAACACCTGCCAGACAATCCGCTTGCAGTTCTATCCTTACCGACAGTTCATTAGCTTTAGCCTTACTTGCAGTAGATTTCAACTGCCTGACCTTGCCTGATATGCCGCGCAAATTTTGAATATGATGACCAACTTCATGGGCGATCGCATAGGCTCTCGCAAAGTCAGCATCATTGCCAGCCGTAGCTTCTAAATATCGAAAGAAACCCATATCTAGATAAACTTTGCGATCGGCAGGGCAATAAAATGGACCTGCCGAGGTTTTGGCCGATCCACAGGCTGAATTAACGTAACCATCAAATAGAACTAATTTTGGTGCTTGATAATTACTATTTAGCTGCTGCTTAAAAATGCGCTCCCATGTATCTTCAGTATCGCCAAGAACTGATTTCACAAAAGCTGAGTCGCGATCTTTGGTTGGCTTTTTGACTAGGGCTTGTGGTGCAGGGGCTGTTTTATTGTTGCCACCAATCAAATTTAAAATCTGAGAGGGATCAACCTTAAAAATTAGCCCAACGATAACTGCGATCGCCATTCCTCCAGCACCTAGCCCTCCCAACATTCCCATTGATGATGAACTTAAATTGTTTGGTGTAGATGACTCATCATCAGAACCATCGCGCTGGTCTTCTACGTTATCGCTCTCGCGCATTTCATCCCATTTCATATAGGCATTCCTGATTCATGTGATTTCATTGTTGTGAATATAGCGCTATCAGCCCTAACTAAAACCAAATAATTTTTTAAATATATGGCAATGTAAGTTTTGCTTTGTTCATAAAACCCAAAAGATAAGTGACGGCGCAAAGCGCCGTCACTTTATGCTCCCATGCCTGAATATTGCTTGATACCTTTACGCCATAGCCAACGACTGATCACGAAGAAAACCGCCATCCATCCAGCCATTATCCCAATTCCTTGCCAGACATCGATCGCCTTTCCCACCAAAAGAGCCGATGGAAAATACACCATATAAGGGAAAGGTGTCCACATGACAATATCGCGAACTAGTGGGGGAAATACATCCAAAGGGGCAATGATCCCTGATAGAAAGATATAAGTTAAAAACCAGAGTTGCTCGATCGCACTAGCTCGCTCTGTCCAAAATGATAAAAGTCCAAAAGTATATTGAATGAGGAATCGCAATAAAAAGGCGATCGCCACAATAAATGTCGCAAGTAAACCTGTTGACCAAGATGGAATCCAGAATGATTGTGGATAGAGAACAAAAAATAAAGCGATCAAAACCACCAGCATCGGTAATCTCGCAAAACGCTCAGCGATGTGATTGATCAAATGATGCCAAAATGGGTCAATCGGTTGTAAAAGACGATGTGAGAGCTGTCCTGAAATTAGTTCTCTCTCAAAGTCCCAAATTACCCAAACAATATTAAATTGCCTTACAACAAATACCGCTAGAAAGTAACGAATAAACTCTAAAGCCGTGAACCCAAAGCCTCTAGTTTCTGAGGCTTTCAGCCATGCACCCATCACAATAAATGGCAAAGAATTTGATAATAACCAAATAAAAAGTTCTGCTCGATATTCGAGCATATAAGCGTAGTAGGTTGAGAATAACGTTTTCGCAACCCGAAATATATATCTAAGCCGCATAAATAGTTTCATCTTCTTTGCGCCAGGCGGGATCGACGATGCAAATGAATACAATCGGCTCATCACCAATGTTACGCAGAAATTGCTTGGCATCTGGAGGAATATACACCGCATCACCAGATTCAATCTCGCGAATCTCTTCATCAATATGCATTTCCCCTTTGCCACTCAGAATGTAATACACCTCAGAAGTAGTAAGAGAATGCGATTGAGAAGTCTCGCCCACTGGCAAAATTGCATGGGCGAGGCTATATCGCAGATTGATATCTTGCTTGTCAGGATGTAATAATTCGCGCAGTATTGTTGAATCTCCAGCAATAAACTCTGGACAATCCAGCAATTTTTGGATCAACATAAATGGAACTCCTCTCACAAAGTGGGATTGCAAAGCGGGCTTGCTGCCCTGCTACTATCTAATCGCTTGGACATCCTTAGGCGCAAAGCCATGGGCGCTTAATTCTTTGTTAAGAGCGATCGCATTCTTAACGCGATCGACAAATAAGACTCCATTCAAATGGTCCATTTCATGTTGAATTACTCTTGCAAGCAAACCTTCAGCGACAAGATGCTTGGGTCTACCATCTTCATCACGATAGGACACCTCAACGCGATCGGGGCGCACAACATCTAGAAATACTTCAGGAATACTCAGACAGCCTTCTTCGCCAGTAATCAGGTCACCACCTGAAGACTTTACTTCAGGATTGATCATTACTAAGGGCGGGATGTTCTCATCCTTGAGTTCGATATCAATAACGAGTAATTGCTTATTGATCCCCACCTGTGGCGCAGCAAGCCCGATGCCGTCGTTGCTATACATGGTTTGCAGCATATCAACAACAATCTGACGAATTTCGTCGTTGACTTTGCTAACGCGCTTGGCTGGTTGGCGCAATACGCGATCGCCTAGGGTATGCACTTGCAGTGGCGGATTCTTGAGCTTTTGCTTGGGGACTTTTATTGAAATTGCAGACATTGCCAATCAGCTTGTAAATATAAGCTTGTAGTTAACTATTTATATTTTGGCATATTGCATCGCTTGTTCAGCAATTAACGTACTTTGCTCGTTGAATAGGTGCGCAGAGGCTGGATGCGATCGCCGAGTTCATCGATAGATTCAAAGAGTGTAAGGTGATTAATTTGATGGATTCGCATTCCTTTTGTGACAAGAGATGAAGCTTTTAGCGATGTATTCATTGCATTTTGAACTATGTTCATTTGTATTATTATTTCATTGTACTTCTCACGAGAATCTTAGAAATGATATTTATTTTGAAGACAATCAAGCACAATTGATTATTGATGCATATGAAGCTGGTCTTTTTGCTGGTGAGCATAACAACCCTTTGTATTTAGGTTTTTGTATTGTTGTTGCAGATCCAGACAATCCCGCGAATCTTTCTTACTCCTTTCCCAGTGTAAGATTAGGCAGTGAGCAAAAAATGGATCGATTAATAAGACTGAAAAATAAAGGATTAGATGAAGACGAGTGGCAAAAGTCATGGAACAAGTATCAACAACAATACATCAGGAAAAGACTGCAAGCGATCAAATATCTACATGAAGGACAATCTAGAAAAGAAGTAATCGTCAAAATGGGTTGCGCCAGAGAGAGTATAGCGACTTGGCTAGATATGTATGATGAGGAAGGCTTGAAGGGATTGACAAGATTGGTAAAACGGAAAAAGTACAGAGTTTAAGCAAGGAGCGAAAAGCCGCGATGAAGGTGATGCTACTAGAGCAGAAGCCAACTACCTATGGTATTGACCGACAGATCAAAACCCAAATAGTGAGAGGCGGCGCGAAGCGCCGCCTCTCACTATTTGGGTTTTATGTCCTAACAAGAATGGCGACAGCTATAATTCGCCAGAGATGGCAAGTAGAACTGAAAGACAGTCGGATCTATGACAGTTGGGATTGTCGCATCAAAAAGCGCATCGTGACTACGAGAATACAGACAGTGAGCAACAGCAAAAATTTGTTACCACAATTAAAAAAACTGCAAGAACTGAAACCTAGAGAAAAGCTAATCTTTTATGACGAATTTGCTGTCTATGATAGGTCAAGTCTCTACTATGTTTGGGCTGAGCGCAATAGCAAACCAGAAGTTCCCAGTAATGAAAAACGGAAACGGATGGAAGTTTACCCTAATGTCTATGTAGAGAATTACAACGCTACAATTCTATCGAGTGAACGGGCTAATCTCAAACTAAGATTGCGTTTTTATTTCAAATATTTGCTTTCTATCAGTGAGGCTTTGGTTGTTGTAGATGATCAAATTATGGTGATTGATTATCGCTATCATTTTCAAGATGGACAGCACAATCTAATTTTTCGCTATGATAATACGCCCCATTTTCCTAGTTTGTCGAGTTTCCCGCACCACAAGCATTTGACGGATCGCGTAGTTTCAGCTAATCAACCAAGTATTGCGATGGTCATTCAAGATGCGATCGCGCTTATTATGCTTCTTGAAAGTAATGGTATAGATTCGCGATCGCTACATAAGAGCGATCGCGCAATAGCTTCTAAATTTAAAGCTTTATGATCTCATCCCAAAAAGTGCGTGGATTGATTATTGAAGTATTTTCAACTGGATTTAATACGAGCAAATCACTATCTCCAGTAATCAGATGAGAAGCCTTACCATTTAGCGCTAAGTCGATAAATTTATCATCTTTTGGATCTCGACATAATTGAACTTGATTTAAAATTTCGACAAACAACCATACGGTTTTGATGCGGATAGATAATCCATCAATATCGTCATGGTCAATATATTTAGAAAATTTTGAGCGTCCTAAAACAGATAAAACTTCGTTGAGAGTAGCAGCAGAGTATAAAATAACGCCATTGTCTTCTCCCCAATTTAGGATTTTGGCTGAAATTGAATTTGGAGATAAAATGGCGCTGATTAAAACATTTGTATCGAGAACTAAACGCATAGAACTATTGGTTATCACTCAACAGTTCGTTTAATTTTTCTTCTGTTAAGCCACGTTTTTGAGCTTTCTTGCCAATATTATCTCTAAATTGTTGAAATTCTTGAATGTTGATGCGAGTAATGCGTTGATAGTCTTCGATGGACATAATTACAGCGACATCACGATTCTGTTTACGGATCATCACAGGTTCACGCTGGGCTTTGTCGATGACTGCGCCAAAAGATTGTTTGGCTTCTGTTGCTGAAACAACTTGCATAGCTTTAAGTCTTTTTCTATATTATAGACAAAATAGACAATTTGTTCATAATTATGATCGCGATCGCCACATCAGGCGATCGTTTATGTAGATACTTCTAACCTTGAAAACTTTAAGTTATAATGTCATACAGAGTTATGACAATCGAAAATTATGAGAGTTAATGCAAGGCTTGATAGCGATCGTGCTAGCAAATTCAACTACATCCGTCATCGTACAAATCAGGGTGCGTCTGACATTATGAAAGCGGCGATCGATCTTTACTACGAAAAATTACATCAAGAATCCCCCGTAAAACCTTTGCAACTTCTTAGGGAGTCTGGGCTAATTGGTTGTGCTGAAGGGGATTCTGATTTGTCAGTAAATTATAAGCAATATCTCACTGAAAGTCTTAATGAAAAATATGGTCATCGTTGATTCTGGCTTTTGGATCGCGTTAATCAATCGCCGTGATGATTATCATGTTTTGGCTCAAGAGGTTTTAGATACGATTGATGAGCCTCTGATTACAACATGGTGTGTGATTACGGAAGCCTGTCATATTCTCTTAAAACGTACAGGCGCAAATGCTCAACAGACGTTTATTAATAGTCTGGAAATGGGAGCATTTGAAGTTTTCGATCTCAAAGTTCAAGATGGGAAAAGAATCAGTGAGTTGATGAATCAGTATAGTTCTTTGCCAATGGATTTAGCGGATGCTTCATTGATTATTCTTGCGGAACATTTAGGACATGGGCGGATTCTATCGGTTGATTTTCGAGACTTTAATACTTATCGCTGGAAAAATCGACACCCTTTTGAAAATTTAATGTCTCTTAATTGAGTGAGGTAAGGGACTTGCTATTAATTAAAGTGCCAGAGGCTTCGACTTCGCTCAGCCAACGTTGGCTGAGCGAAGTCGAAGCCATATAAACTTGGTGGGACATTTTTTCTCACCAAGTCCCTAATGATATAAATTAGCGATCGCTATATCAGGCGATCGTTTAACTATAGCAACGTAAGAGATAGATAGGACAATTCAAAACCCAAAAGATGGCAGAGCTTCGCTCTGCCATCTTTTGGGTTTTATGTCCTAAGCAAAGCTTACATTGCTATATATCTACTTTTAAAGCTACCAAATTGTCTGAATATTTGATAAATTTCACATTTCAATATCCTTGGGAAAGTTTGCCCATATTTCTTTTCTGGTTGCTGAGAGTTCTTCTTCAGTGAGGTTAATATCTGCATTTGCCCACAATCCTTTGATACTTTTACTTGTGGCTTTAGGTATTGTTTTGGCTTGTAAAAATTCGGCAAACTCTAATAGTGCTTGCTGTTTTTCGGTTGGTAAGGTTTTGATGACTGCGATTAATGTTTCCTCGATTTTAGGTAGTGTTTGCATGATTTTGACTCCATTGGATTGTTAGATGACTACAAAAACAATTCTCTTCATTCTTTTTTCTTAACCCGTTTTTTCTTCTCGACTTTGAGTAATGGCGCACTTAGGGCTTCATAGAGGCTAAATAAATATTCGATGCGGTTTAGTTCGCTAACGAAGGGTTGAGGACGATAGCAAAGGTCTACGGCTTTGTCTAGGGCTTGATGAGCTTTTACTAAGTCAGGCGGCATGGTGAGAGGATCGTAAAGATCAGCGAGGCTGCTATCGGGATATTTTGCTCTTGTGTCTAATACTGCTTGCGCGGCAATTTCGACTTTTTGCTTTTGTTTGTCGTTTGCGGTTTCAGGGAATGGATAGTTGTTGTAAACAATATCTTTAGAATAGCGAAAATCACTTTTTAATCTTCCACAAACATACTTCATCCATGTCATGTGCATTATAGAAGTGAGAACACCAAAAACATAGAGATTAGCATTAGGTAACCCAAGTTGCTACCTATAGTAACAAGAAAAAAAAGCTGCTATAGCAATGTAAGCTTTGCTTAGGACATAAAACCCAAAAGATGGCAGAGCGAAGCTCTGCCATCTTTTGGGTTTTGAATTGTCCTATCTATCTCTTA
>JADBWK010000181.1 GCA_020404895.1 Pseudanabaena sp. M085S1SP2A07QC
GAGCATCGTTTATTCCCTCATGTGACCAGAGCTTGTCAGGGAGGTGTTTTTACCAGTATTGAGTTAGTAAAATCCCTCATTGAAAAAACTTCTACCAAAACTGGCTTGAGTGTAGTTGTCAATCTTATGGATAAGGTCTATACCAAGGGTAGAGAAGTCGCTGATAGTTTCAAGGAAAATCTACCTATCATTTTTGATGAATATCTTCCTAAGGGACGTGCGATTTAATAAAGTACCAAATATAAAACCAGAATCAGTGGGGCGGCGGAGCCGCCCCACTGATTCTGGAAAATCTGGATTGGTATCTTATTTTCTCGCAAGCCCCTAAATGGAATTATAGAGCTATTCCTCAAAATAACTAAAATGCATCAGTTATTTATTTTTCATTCCTAAACACTTTTTTGATCGATCAGAAATCCTTAACCCACTTTTTCGTTCTAATGCTACTGCCCCCCCTAACTATACTGGAATATTGTGAAGACATTAACATGAATGATCTAATTTAATTGTCTTGATATTTTTAGTTCTCACGACTCACAAATTTATTTTATGAGTCAAATTAATTCTTTTATGTATTAAAAGCCTTGCATTGTGGGATTTGTATCTACATTTACAAATATACGATTGAAGTGCTGAATTAATAGAGAAGAAAGAAATACAAGGGCGTTTGTTATGAATGGAAAGCTACCCTCTCGTAGAACATTTTTATTATCTATTTCACTTTTCTCTCTAAGCCTGATAACTTCTTGTACTAGTGGTGTTGTAACTAATCCTGCTAATACACCATCTAGTCCTTCAAGCAGTGTTTCAAGTGAAAAAAGAGTAATTCGGATTGCGATCGCTACGCAAGACCAAACTATTAATACCGCGACGGGTGGTCCAATTATTCGGGAAGAAAAGCTTCTAGAAAAATATCTACCGAAGACAGGTAAATATCAGAATGTCGAATACAAAATTGAATGGTCGAGTCATACATCTGGGCCACCGATTAACAACAAGATGTTGGCTAATCAGGTTGATATTGGCATGATGGGAGACTTCCCATTAACGATTAACATGAATACCTTTAAAGAGAAAGGCGCTGGAGTAACCAGCATTTACATTGCAACTCTGTCCTATGGGTCTACAGGAGCTGGAAATGCGGTCATGGTTCCCAAGGATAGCCCGATCAAAAGTATCGCTGATTTAAAAGGGAAGCAAGTATCGGTTCCATTTGGCTCTGCGGCTCATGGAATGTTATTGAAGGCTTTAAAGAATGAAGGAATTGATCCTGCAACTGATGTCAAGTTAGTTAGCCAAGCACCTGAAGTTGGTGGCACAAGTCTCAAGACCAATCAAATTGACGCTCACGCTAACTTCGTTCCCTTTGGCGAGTTATTTCCTTTGCGGGGCTTTGCTAGAAAGATTTTTGATGGAGCTGAGTCAGGTGTTCCGACATTTCATGGAGTAGTCGTACGTTCAGATTTTGCAAAGGAAAATCCTGAAATCGTTGTGGCTTACCTGAAAGCGCTCTTGGAAGCTAATAAGATGGTGCGCGAACAACCAGAAGCCTTCGCCATCAAAATGGAGAAGTGGTCAGGCGTTGAGAAAGAAGCTGTTTTTATGTTTCTTGGGCCCAATGGTCTACAGCGAGTCAGCCCTGCCATTCTTCCTGTTCACTTAGAAGCTTTGACGAACAGCGTGAATACACTTAAGCAACTTAAAAGATTGGGAGAAGGTGTTAAAGCCGAGGATTTAACCAAATTGGCTGACGATAGCTACTTGAAACAAGCTGCTAAAGAACTTGGTATTAACTTTGATGAAATGGTTGCTAGTGCCGAAAATTTCCCGATCACTGGCGCTGATGCTGAAACTAAGCAGGCTATCACAGAACCTAAATTGGCAGCACAGGTATGGGTAAAAGGCGAAGACAAGGTTAGAAATTTCGCTTCCATCAAAAACATGGTAACTGCTCTAGGCAAAATCAAGACTGAAGGCAAAGATGTTGGGAAAGCCGTATTTGTCCATGATTTCAACAAAGGATGGAAGTTGATTGCTGAAAATGCATTCTTTGTGAAAAAGGGCGATGATATTGCGGCATTTTTAACCGAAAAAGATGCCCAAGCCTACGCCGCTAGTCAAGGAAATGCTCAAGTTATAGCCTTTACTGCGCTCTAAAAACTGCTTCCACGAAACATAAAAATGATGATGTTTATATTAGTCTTGCAAATGCAGCATTGCTAATTAGTAAGGCACTATAAACATCATCATTATATTTACTTTATTCATCCTCTGTTAATCTATATTTCGGATGTGAGCAATGTCTAATATTCCTTCTGAGCGATCGCTGCCTGCTGAGTTTTCAGGAAATCTCATCCTAGCTGTAAAAAGTTGGTTTGACAAAATTCCTGATATGGCAAGCGAAGCATTTTCACCGAAGAAGCGAAATCAATTTCTTCGGCGAATGTTGTCATTATTTCTTTTCTTTGGTATTTGGCAATTACTTTGCACAGTTAAATTTCGGTTCTGGATTAACTTTTCATTTTTGCCTTCTCCAACAGAAGTTTTTTCGGCAACGGTTAATTTCTTTTCTACGAATGCGATGATTCATATCCAGTCAAGCTTGACCAGAGTTTTGATGGGATATTTAGTCGCGACAGTCTTAGGCGTGAGTTTAGGTATTTTAATTGGCTGGTTTCAGAAATTGGAAGATCTGGTATTCCTCCCTTTAGAATTGTTGCGTCCAATCCCTGCTGTGGCATGGATTCCTTTAGCGATTCTCATGTTTCCTGACGCTGAGGCAGGCATGATTTACATTACATTCATTGGCGCTTTCTTCCCTATTTTGATTAGTACGATCAAGGGTGTAGAAGGAGTAGATGTCTTGCTATTAAGGGTTGGTCAATGTCTAGGGGCGAGCCAATGGTATGTATTTAAGGACATTGTTGTACCAGGTGCTATGCCAAATATTGCCAGTGGTCTAGTTATTGGCATGGGCAATTCTTGGTTTTGCTTAGTGACTGCGGAGATTTTAGCAGGACGCTATGGCATTGGCTATATCACTTGGGAGTCTTACGTTACCTCTAACTATCCGCCGATTGTAATGGGAATGTTAATTATTGGGTTAATGGGTTCAGTGAGTTCTTATTTGGTTGAACAATTGATTCATTTGCTTATGCCTTGGCGGATTACAAAAAAGAAAACTGCTTAATGTTTAATTTCAATTTCAATTTTTTAAGTTCAACTTTGGTTGGAATTTGCTTGTAACGGGTATTTAGCAACGATTTAGCAAGGATTTAAGACAATGGCAAAGCTGCTGGAAAATAACATTCAATCACAGGTAAAAGGGTTAGTACAGATTGAGAATCTATCCGTAGGCTTTAGACGTAAAGGAGTATTTACATCAGTGTTAGATGATGTTAACTTTACGATTCAACCTGGAGAATTTATCTGTCTTTTGGGTCCCTCTGGCTGTGGTAAGTCAACAATATTAAATACGGTCGCAGGATTTATCAAACCCTCAACAGGGAACGTATTGGTTGATTACCATAGAATTACTAAGCCAGGGGCGGATCGCGGTTTTGTGTTTCAGCAATATTCGCTGTTACCTTGGAAAACGACATTTCAAAATGTGGAATTTGGGCTGAAGGTGCGTGGCGTACCTAAGCAAGAACGCAAAGAGTTAGTTGATTACTATCTCAATCGGGTTGGTTTATCTAAATATCGTCATGCTTTTCCCTATCAGTTGTCTGGAGGAATGCAACAGCGAGCAAGTATCATTCGAGCTTTAGTCAATTCGCCTTCTGTATTGTTGATGGATGAACCTTTTGCTGCATTGGATGCACAAACCCGTCATATGATGCAAGAGCTTTTACTGGATATTTGGCAAGATTTAAAATCGACAGTTATCTTTGTGACCCATGATATTGAGGAGGCAGTATTTTTAAGCGATCGCATTTTTGTGATGGGTGTTAATCCAGGGCATATTAAAACGATGGTAGATATTTCTCTGGAACGTCCGCGTCATGTGGATTTAATGCTCACTGCCGAATTCATGCAACTCAATCGTCAGGTATTTGATCTGATTCGTGAAGAAACCATGAAAAGCATGGCATTTGAGGATTAATTGGCTAATTTGAATATTAACTCTGTTGGGAAACAATGGATAAAACCACCAAAATCTTTACTCAGAAAAACTTTTATGCTTGCAATCTCAAATAATTGATAGTCCTAGCTTGGATTACAAGAATTTTTGAGCTTATTCCCCCACAGGTCTATTTGTACCTTACGCTTTTATGGCATATACGTTCTCAAGCTTTGATCTTAATTCCACAAATTCTGTAACCGATTGGCGGCGATCGCTCGAAGAAATTTATCGTGGTCACACCATGCACACTTACAAGAGGGGACAAATTATTCCCATGTATCCTCATAAAGTTTGGGTGGTTTGTCGTGGTGTAGTGCAACTAAATACCTTGCATCCGTCAGGTGATGAAATTTTGGTTGGCTTAGCAATGCAAGCTATGCCCTTTGGCTTACCATTAACTAATCTAGAACCTTATCAAGCGATTTCATTATCAGATGTTGATTTGATACAGTTTACCTTGATTGAGCTAGAACAATCGCCGCAACTTTATCATGGCATTTTGCAACATCTCAATCGTCGTCTTCAGCAAACGGAAGCTTTGCTAGCGCTAGTTAGTAATAAACGGGTAGAAGAGCGTCTCCGCCAAATCCTACTTTTGCTCAAGCAGGAAGTTGGCATTCCTGTTGATGGTGGAACTCGTCTGACTGTGCGTTTTACGCACCAGCACCTTGCTAGTGCCATTAGCAGCACTCGTGTCACAGTCACTAGAGCCATGAAATTATTACAAGATGAAGGATGGTTAAAAATTGATCGCGATCGCTATATCGTTCTTACATAAAAACAGAGGAGTAAAGTGTCTGTTTTTCATTTCTTGATAACAACAAGAGCATTATATTCAATTATACCAAAACACAAAATGGCATAGCCATTTTGTGTTTTTAAGAAACTATTTAAGAATTGTAGTTTTTGCCCCCCCTAGCCCCCCACTTTAGGTGTCTAGCCCCCTAAGTCCCCCAGAATTGGGGGATTTAGGGGGCTAGACACCTAAAGTTTTTAAGGTTGTGTAATTCTTAAATGGGTTCTAAAACCCTTACTGGATTTGGCTTTTAATTCACGAAATTGTTGTCACACTTTTATGAATTGGTATTACAGACTTAAAATAGTAAGGAAATGACAGCGCGAAGCGCTGTCATTTCCTTACTATCAAGAGTGGTAGGTTTGCTTGAGAAATTCTGGCTGCATCCAGCGATCGAGATTAATCTTGGTGAGATGTTCATTATCTGGAATCTTGCTGAGGCAGTCAATATGCAACTTCAGCCAGTCGGAACGGATTACGGTTTCAGAAAAGAATTTTGCTGTTTGTTCAGGATCGTAAGAACCGTTGAGAATTTCAGTTACTAAATTAAGATCTAAACGAGTCCATTGAGCAACCTTAGTAGGAGCCGACGGGGTATTGTCATACCAATATTGGGCGGCTTTTAGGGATTGTAAATAGGCTATGACCACCTCTGGATAGCGATCGGCTAAATCATGATTGACCACCACGCCATAAAAAGAAGGTAGATCATCGAGATTAGCTTCAGCCAGATGGCGAAAATTACCGCTACGGCAAGCAACATCGTGAAAAGGGGCGAAATGCGCGTAACTATCGGCTAAATGTAACGGAAAATTAAATCCCCTTACGGCTTGGATATGGTCAAGGGAAATTAATTCCACATCATTTAGCAAATTAGCGGCTTGTAGCGATCTCATCACCATCCCATGCGCCGAAGATCTTAAAGGTACGGCGATAACTTGTCCCCGCAGATCGTCGATCGTTTCCACTTTTGACTGATTAGGCACGATGAAAGCATTGCCAGAGCCATCGGGATTGCTAGATACAAAGCTAACTAAGCGAGTATTGCATTTATCAGTCTCAACATTTGGCAAAGCACTCAGCAGTAGTGGATAATCCCCTAAAATGCCAATATTTAGATTGCCTGAATCTAGCCCAGTGACAATTGGTGCGCCTGTAGCGAAATTTTGCCATTCAATCTTAAATTGTGTGCCACTGTAACGACCATCCTTAGGTAAAAAATGAGATAGTAATTCCAAACGCTGAATGATCAATCCTGCGGTTACTGAGGGAATAGTGCCATTTTGGATGCCAATGGATAGGGTGATTGTTTCGGGACGATGGGAATTACTAGAGCGCAATGCAAAACTAGGCGATCGCATACGGATGGCATTGTTTATCCTTGTAACAAAAGTTTTTTGCTGATTTGTTTGATCGTCTTGTTGATCATTTTTTAGCAATTCAACTAATTTTTGAACAGGTGTTAAGTCCGATATTGTCCGAGATGATTTAGAGGATTTATTTTTGTTTAAATCATTAACATCACTAATACCCTTAGGCGTAAGCAAAAACACATTGCCTGACAAAGCAAATTCCTGTAAAGAAATCGCGACCAAGCTTCCTGCCTGACATTCCAACTGAAATTCAAAATTTGAAGCAAAGCCCAAATATGCGCCTTGAGTCATATAGGTTCGCATCAGACTAGTTGTATCCACCGTTTCGACATGGGGGAAATCATTCAGGGATAGCCCAATTTCAGCTAGTCGAGCCTCCAAAACTTTACGGCTAGGAGCTTCTGCATTCATTAACACCCAATAATGCTGTTTTAAATCAGTTAGGCTCAACCACTTTTTTGAGGCGAGGGGATGAGTTGCTGAAACAAATAGAGAATAGCGGATCGAGGCGATCGCGATCGCCGAAATTTCGGCTACATCGGAAAAGTTAATATCCGTAAATCCAATATCAATCTCATTATTTGTAAGGCTACGATATAACAATTCAGCCGAGTCAAAAACATTACATTGAGTTTGTAAATTTGGATATTTTTGTCGGCAAGTAAATAACTTTGTTGGCAACCAACCGTTGGCTATTTCAGAAGTGCAACCAATCTTAAGTATGCCAGATTTACCTTTTTTTATATGCTCAATTTCTTGTAATAAATCGTTTTCAATATCGATTAATTTAGAACCATTGTCCAGAAGAAATTTACCGACATCTGTAAGTTGAATTTTGCGCCCAAGTCGATGAAATAAGGGGGTCCCTATCTCTATCTCTAAAGACTTGATTTTAGCGCTAACTGCGGGTTGTGTAAGGTTTAAAACATCAGATGCTTCGGTAAAGCTCAAGTGCCGCGCTACTTCAAGAAAAACTCGAATTTGATAAACTTCCATAGCGATCAAAACCAAAATATAACAAATCTATTTGTAATGTTTTTGTTTAATACCATACTGTATTGATTCAATGAATTTATCAGTCTATAAAATAACTCGATAAATGAACTCTTAAATCTATTGCATTATGAAAACATGAAATGCATCGTCGCAGTTCTGAAAGAGTTTAAATGTCTCTAAACGAACATTGCTCTCTAAAATTTGCTTGAAGTCATTTTGTCTGTATTATTGGTAACATTTTACGGACAAGTGTCTCAGCAATCAGGTTCGACTTTCTTTAGAAACGAAGAGGAAATCAAATTGGAAACTCAATGGCTTAAGACAGATGTTTTGGTGATTGGCGGTGGTACAGCAGGTACGATGGCAGCCATTAAAGCCAAACAGGCTAATCCAGATGGAGATGTTTTGGTACTAGAGAAAGCCAATATCCGTCGTAGTGGTGCGATCGCCATGGGAATGGATGGGGTGAATACGGCGGTCATCCCTGGAAATTCCACACCAGAGCAGTATGTAAGGGAAATCACGATCGCTAATGATGGCGTACTCAATCAAAATGCCGTATATCAAACTGGCAAACTTGGGTTTTCGGTAATCCAAGAGTTAGAACAATGGGGTGTAAAGTTTCAGAAAGACACTCAAGGGGAATATGACCTCAAGCAAGTGCATCGGGTCGGCAAATATGTATTGCCCATGCCAGAAGGTAAGGATCTCAAAACGATTTTGGCGCGTCAAGTCAAACGACATAAAGCCAGAGTCACCAACCGCGTCATGGCAACTCGCATACTTGTTCAAGATGGTAGAGCGATCGGTGCAATTGGCTTTGATGTTCGCAATGGTGACTTGGTAATTATTCAAGCAAAAGCCGTAATTCTCTGCACAGGAGCCTGTGGTCGTTTAGGATTGCCAGCTTCTGGCTATCTCTATGGAACCTATGAGAACCCAACTAATGCAGGTGATGGCTACTCGATGGCTTACCATGCAGGAGCAGAACTTAGCAATATTGAATGCTTCCAGATTAATCCTTTGATGAAAGATTACAACGGGCCAGCCTGTGCCTATGTTGCCAGCCCATTTGGAGCATATACTGCGAACGCTGAAGGAAATCGCTTTATTAGCTGCGACTACTGGAGCGGACAAATGATGTTGGAAGTTTGGAAAGAACTGAACTCTGGCAAAGGTCCAATTCAGCTTAAAATGACCCACTTGGACGAGAACACGATCGCTGAAATCGAATCGATTTTGTGGGCAAATGAGCGTCCTAGCCGTGGTAGATTCCATGAAGGTCGTGGTGAGAACTACCGCACCAAGGGCGTAGAAATGAATATTTCTGAAATTGGCTTATGCAGTGGTCACAGTGCTTCTGGAGTATGGGTCAATGAGAACGCCGAAACCTCCGTTAAAGGACTTTATGCCGCAGGTGACATGGCAAGCGTTCCCCATAACTATATGATTGGAGCCTTTGTGTTTGGTCGCATCGCAGGTGAAAATGCTGTGGAGTATGTCAAAGGACTAGAGCATCTCGATCCCGATCCTGAGTTTATCGCTAAGGAGAAAGCCCGCATCTATGCGCCACTCGATCGCCCCAATGGTATCCCCCATACTCAAGTAGAGTACAAATTGCGCCGCATCGTTAATGACTATCTCCAACCTCCCAAGTCCGCTAATCGCATGGATATTGGCTTGAAGAACTTCGTTAATTACCATGCTAGCCTTGACGAAATGGGCGCACAAGATCCCCATGAACTGATGCGTTGTATGGAAGTTCACTTTATCCGTGACTGTGCAGAAATGGCGGCTAGGGCTTCATTGTATCGCAAAGAAAGCCGTTGGGGACTCTATCACTATCGAGTTGATTATCCAGAAAAAAACAACGAAGAATGGTTCTGCCATGTCCATCTCAAAAAGGATGAATCCGATCAGATGGTATTATTCAAGCGTCCCATCGAACCTTACATCGTTGATGTCAATATTGAGACTGAATTATATGAGGTTGCTGTTCGCTAATTGAACTCTCTCTTCTCAATAGATTGTCCACAATATACAAAATTTGGAGTATGAAAAATTATTATGGCTTTAACCACTCAACGGGTTGACGTGCCTGTGGTCGTCGATGAGTCTAAATGCTTGGAAAAGTGTGTGGCTTGTATTGAAGTTTGCCCCCTTGATGTATTGGCAAAAAATCCTGAAACGGGTAAAGCCTACATGAAATACGATGAATGCTGGTTTTGCCTTCCTTGCGAAAAGGAATGTCCAACTAATGCAATCACTGTAAAAATTCCATTCTTACTACGCTAAAGGAGGTGAGTGTCATGGATAGTGAATTACAGCAATGGCTAGAAATGTTGCGATCGCCTAATGTCGATGATCGTCTAGTTGCCGTCAAAACCTTACAGCACATTGGAGATGAAGAAATTCTTGCTCCATTATTAGAAGCAGTCAAAGATGAAAGCCCCTTAGTCCAAAAGTTGGCTGTCACCACCCTATGGGAACTCGCAAATCCTGCTGCTGTTCCTGCTTTGCTGGAATGTCTTGCCTCACCCGCAGAAGATGTTCGCAACGAGGCAAGGTCTGCCTTGAGTGAATTGATTGTTCCCGATCATCTTTTGCTATTGCTAGATGCGCTACTGCGCGATGATATAAATCTCCAGCTTAATATTCTCTTCTTGTTGCGGAAGATTCATGATGCTCAATGTCTCCCCTATGTGATGCCATTTTTTGAATCTCCCACCCCAGAATTGCGTGAAGCGGCGATCACGACATTAAGGTATTTAAACCAAGTAGAGCGCTGTAAACCAGCCCTAGCACTGATGTCTGATCCTGACGAAGCGGTACGTCGGGCAACTACCTTAACTCTTGGTCATTTAGCTGATGACGAAGTTGTGCCGATGCTGGCTCAAGCTGTGACTGACGATCCAGATTGGGAAGTACGTCGCAATGCCGCCAAGTCTCTAACTACTCACGCTAATCCCAATGCGATCGCGGCTCTAGAAAAGGCTGCTGAAGATCAGCATTGGCAAGTACGCAAGTTTAGCCTCCAAGCCTTACAAACAATCGCCGCCGAGCGTACCTTGCCTTTATTTATCAAAGCATTGACTGATGAATATTCTGATGTCCGTCGAGAAGGAGTGAAAGCCCTAAAGATTTTAAACAATCCTGTAGCGCTTACGCCTTTACAGCAAGCCCTTGATGATCCCGATCGCGATGTATGCATCTTTGCCCAACGAGCGATCCAAAGCATTCAAGATAGCAATCAAGAGACCTCTAATGTCTAGCCATACCTCTCCATTTCAAAGGGCTGAACGCCAACATGTCCCAACGCCTCACGATCCAATAGTTGAGGCAAGAGAGATCGAAGTAAAAGCCCTGCTCAAGACTGTTACAGAACCAATTCTAAACACAGATATTGTCAGTCTGGGGATGGTGCGGAATCTGCGGATTGTAGATAATTATGTATATCTGCGGCTCTATGTGGGCAAGCATCAACAAGACCTAAAAGCGGAAATAGTATCTTTGTTGTCTTCCTTGGAATGGTGCAAAAAATCCTATGTGGAGATTTGTACGATCGCAGGAGTCCGCACCACCATTGCTGTCTCTAGTGGCAAAGGTGGCGTTGGCAAATCAACAACGGCGGTAAATTTAGCTGCGGCTTTGCGATCTCAGGGTAACAAAGTGGGCTTGCTTGATGCCGATGTCTATGGACCAAACGTACCGCAGATGCTAGGACTAGCTCAATCTGAAGTGAAAGTGATCGATACGCCTTCAGGTCAAAGGTTTATTCCACTTGAAGCGCATGGAATTAAGGTGATGTCAGTAGGCTTACTGGCTGCTCCCGATCATCCCCTCGCATGGCGGGGTCCAGTTCTGCATAAGATCATCACCCAATTCATTCAAGAAGTGGAATGGGGAGACTTAGATTATCTCTTGATCGATTTACCCCCTGGCACTGGCGATGCTCAAATTACGATTGTTCAAGAAAGTCCTATCTGTGGCGTAATTTTGGTCACTACGCCGCAACAGGTAGCCGTTGCCGATGTCCGCCGTAGTATTCACATGTTCCGCCGAGTTGGTATTCCTGTCCTTGGCATCATTGAGAATATGAGTTATTTACTCTGTGGACATTGTGGAACGCCAAATCCAATTTTTGGTAGCGGTGGTGGACAGCAGCTAGCTGATGAACTTCAATCACCTTTGCTAGGACAGGTTCCGATTGATGCCAAAATTTGTACTGGCGGAGACATTGGAACTCCCCTCACACTGAGCGAGCCAGACTCGGCAGTTGGTCAAGTGTTTAGCAAAATTGCGATCGCTCTCAATACCACTTTTGCGACTTCCAATCTGGACAAACATCAAGAAGAAAGAGTTCTTATTTCTTAGAGACTGTTTAAAAATTACTTTCTCCGTTCAAAAAACGAGATCCCCCCAGCCCCCCTTGTAAAGGAGAATTAATTATCTTCTTCCCCCTTTACAAGGGGGATTGAGGGGGTTCTCTAGTAACCAACGATATAGCTGACAAATTATGTCTACAAAGTAGCTATTTGCAATAGGGAATTAGAGATGGAACACTTTCTTGTATCAATTTTTTTATTTTGCTCTAGGCAGAATAAAAACCCAAAACTCTTTCTAGGCTTAATTTGTAGTTTTCTAGACGAAATGGATTTCCTATACAGTCACAATCATAGGGAGCCGCAACAATGAATATATCCTCACCAGATCAAGTTTGGAGATGGGTTTCTCAACGGAGCTATGGCATTTATCTGATGATCGCTATAGCAGGAGCCGCCTATTTATTGCGAAGTCTGCCGATATTTCAACTTTTTAGTCCATTGATTATCGCTATTATTCTCGGCATGATCTTTCGCAATACGATTGGAATGCCTGCCAACTGCCAATCGGGAGTCACCTTTGTAATGAAGCGGATTTTGCGATTTGCGATCGTTTTACTAGGACTCCAACTAAGCATTGCACAAGTACTAGCGCTCGGAATTAAAGGAATCGGCTTGATTATTTTAACTCTATTTATTACCTTTGGCTTTACCTATTGGCTAGGGCAACTATTAGGAGTGAGTAGAAGCTTAACTTATCTAATTGCATCTGGGACTTCCATCTGTGGAGCTTCGGCAGTAATCGCAACAAGTACTGCTACTCAAAGTTCCGATCGCGATACGACCTACGCAGTTGCGATCGTCACCATTTTTGGAACCCTATCAATGTTCCTATATCCATTATTGCCCAACTTACTCAGCTTAACCCCTGAGACCTTTGGCATTTGGTGTGGAGCCTCTATTCATGAAGTTGCTCAAGTCTTGGCAGCATCCTATCAAGTGAGTCCGATTAGTGGCGAATTAGCAAGTATTACCAAACTGTCGAGAGTGCTATGTCTAGCTCCAGTAACTCTGATGATCACTTACATATATTCCAAACGTAAGCAAGATCATGGTGACCGTCCGGCCGCCGCGATCTCAATTCCTTGGTTTATCTTTTATTTCATGTTGTTGATCGCTCTGAATAGTCTCAATATTTTCCCGTCAGAATTTAAAAGTGCGATCGAGCAAGTCAATAAGTTCCTACTGACAATTTCAATGGCAGCCATGGGAATGGAAACCAAAATCATGCATCTTATGCAAACAGGCTTAAAACCCCTGTATTTGGGTGCTTTCTCTTGGTTGTTTATATCTATACTGAGCTTTGGATTAATTAAGGCTTTCTATTGAGTTCCATGTCATCAACGACCCTAACGCTTTTAACATCATTTATTTTATTTGTCTGTACTTTTGTGCGATCGGCGGTTGGTTTTGGTGACGCATTATTGGCGATGCCATTATTAGGGCTAATTATGAGCCTACAGAGCGCATCCCCAATTGTTGCCTTTACTGGATTTACGATTAGCTTGATTATTTTGCTGAGCGATCCTAAATCCGTTGATTTTAATTCTACTTGGCGACTAATTCTCTCCACTGTAATCGGCGTTCCCTTTGGGTTATTGCTACTAAACTATGCACCCGAACGCTTAGTAAAGGTTTTGCTAGGTTTACTCCTCGTTCTCTATGGTATCGGCAACCTGGTCACTCCAAGGATGCACCACCTCAAGAATGAAAAATATGCATTCATATTTGGCTTTGTTGCAGGAATTCTCGGTGGCGCGTACAACACCAATGGTCCTCCGATCGCTATTTATGGAACGCTGCGGCGTTGGGCTCCTGACTATTTCAGGGCAACGATGCAATGCTACTTTCTATTTTCTGGGATTGCCACGATCGCAGGTCACGGGCTGGTGGGGCTATGGACTCCCTTAATTTGGAGTTTATTTCTATGGTCTTTACCAAGCATCTTCTTAGGTATTTACATTGGAGGCAAAGTAAATCGTTGGATTCCACAACCAATGTTTAATCGAATCATTTTTAGTTTGCTAGTAATTGTCGGATTTCTGTTTTTACTATAAGAAAGCATTTAAGAACTGATGTTACGTGGAACGATTTGGCTAGATGTACGAATCTATAGGGATACAGCCAATCAACACTTTAAAGTCCGCGATTTTTTGTCTCTGTAAGGTCGGGATTGCATAAGGTCTTCAAGACTTCCGCGTAACATTAGTCAATCAGTCGCTCAACAGTTTCCGCAGAACGAACTTCATTTCTGGCGGCGATATATGAAAGTTGCTGGTTTTGCCAGTGAAAAGTTTGGACATAGGTAAATGCTGAAAAAGGCATTTGTGAATATATCTGAATTGATCCCGCTTTGCAGTCAGCATTGGCTTTTGCAGGATTGAGAAATCCTTTACTTTGATTCCAAGGAAATTGACGTTCCCAAATCACCTGATTGCCTTTAAGAGCGTGTTTGAAAAGTTAAGCGAGGCGTTTAAGGAGGATCTGAATCATGCCAACACAGAAAAAAGCCTCAGAAGTTTCAGGTAAAAGTTCATATTCTCTGTTCAAACGCCGAAAGCGAGAAAACCAAGCAAATGTACGCTCAACCACCCAGCGCTTTTGTTGGACAACAAAGCCCTTTTGTCCCTCAGGAGGAACAACCACTTGTAAACACCAGTAAAAAGTATGCAGAATCGACAGAACGAAAGCTTTACCACTATAACCACGATCTACCAAAATCGTTGATAGACGGGGGAAACGGTCACGAATTTGGTTGATTTTTTCTAACAGCATGGTTGCCCCCTTACGGTCATTGACATTTGCCGCCGTAACTACCACCATCAATAGCAAACCCAATGTATCCACAAGAATATGTCGTTTTCTGCCATTGACGAACTTGTTCCCATCAGTACCAACTGCTTCTGGTGATGCTAATCGACTAGCGATTTTGGTTGATTGACTGTCAATACAACCTGCACTGGGTGTTGCTTCCCTTCATTCACTGACTCGATACCATTGTTGTAATTTAGCATTGATCTCTTGCCATGTCTTGGTAATGCGCCAATGGCGAAAGTAACCATACACAGTCTGCCATACAGGAAAATCATGGGGTAGCATTCGCCATGCACAACCTGCGGAGTTGATGTAGAAAATGCCATTGAGTACGGCTCTAATATCCACACTTCTTTTGCGACCTCCTGTTCCTGCGGCGGGAATCAACTCTTTTACCAGTTCCCATTGATCATCAGTTAAGTCTGTGGGGTATGATTTCTTTATTGCTTCCATAAGGCTGTCTTTGTTTTTTTGTATATTGACAGGCTATACCTTTGGGGGCTTTTTTCTACCTTTTTTATTGTTAAAAACTTCTCAAACACGCTCTAAATTTGATGCTGTTTATGCTTTCTCTAACAGGCTTGCAATGGTTTTTATCTTATGTAAATTAGGCTATATTGATAAAAGTGGAAGATATATTTGGCAACCAGCAAAATGATCGCAGAATTAAGTAAATGGGAAGAAAGCTACTTACCTGCGATCGCAGTTGAGCAGACAGAACAACATAGTACCGCCGCCTTTTGGGGCGCAATCATCCTCGCCATTCCTGATGTAATCTCACAGGAACAGTTTCGCACAGGCATGACCTACGAAACCGCACTGAATACCTTACTCCAAGCTCAACAACGCTGGGTACAACAACTGCATGGAGACAGCCGATTTACAATCAGCTTGCGGATTATTGGCAGTGGAGACCCATCGCAAAACTTAGTATTTGGCTTAGTCGGCAAAACCGAAGGACAAAACGCTCCTGAAACCATCAGCGCCGCACGGAATTTTTTCAACAAAGTTAGAGATACATTTCCTAGCGGTTATCCCCTCAAAGCTTGTGAAACTCCTAGTCAACTCGCCCTCTTACGATTGCCATTTTTACCAGCCAAAGGCGGACAAATCGGTGAACTCAGGCGCGGTAATACTGCACTGCAAACCATTAGCAGCAAAGAAGTTCCCGATGCTACGGGTGTTTGCATTTATCCATGGATTGCCCATGCTAATGATTTTCAGGATCTATTTCGCGCCCTAGTCAGTCATCCTACCCCTGTCGCCGTTGCCATTAACCTGCGGGCAACGGAATTAACAACTACTGAAGCTAGTTATATCTCTAATCAAGCCAGACTCTACGCGAATATTGCCAGCATCAGCAGACAAGAGGGTAATCAAAACCGTGTTTTGTCCAGCAGCATGACTGTACAGGAAAAACTCCTCGAAGCCGATCAAGCATCGCAAGCATGGACAAAACTACAGGCTACATGGCGATCGCCATTTGAGATGACGATTACGATTATGTCTGCCAACAGTCTGCCCGAATCAGCGATCGCTGCACTCAAGGCAAGTGTTGATGGCAAACCCGCTAATGAGAATCAACATCGCGGCCGTGGTGAAATCGCGATCGCCACAAGTGAAGTTCAACAAATGGCAGCCCGTCAAAACTTCGTTGATCTGACCCTGCATCGTTGGGGAAATACCTACGACTTAAAGCGTTTGCCTTGGTTATTCAGCCCCGAAGAGGTGCATAGTGTCTTCCGTTTACCGATACGCGATCGCAACGGTACTTGGGGTTTACCCTCAGCCCCAGGAGCGAGTGATGCTCGTCGTCCCAAGTCAGTTCGCATTGCCCCTACAGAAATCCGTATTGGAGCTTTAGAGCTAACAAAAAAACAACTTACCCAGCACCTACTAATCGGTGGTGTCCCAGGTAGCGGAAAAACTAACACCTCGCTCTACCTATTAGAAACCCTTTGGAGAGAACATGGCACGCCTTGGATGGTGCTTGAGCCTGCAAAAACAGAATATCGCGGACTCAAATCAGTTAATTCTCTCAGAAATGACCTCCTAATTTTCTCTTTAGGGGATGAGCGGGTGGCACCATTTCGTTTTAATCCCTTTGAAGTTCCTCTAACTATTAACCTCGATAGTCATCTAGGTGCATTAGTAGATCTGTTCTCTGTTTCGATGAGTATGTGGGGACCTCTACCCAATGTAATTGAACAACTTATTATTGAAGCATACAAACGGAAAGGCTTCACTAGTATGGGAGATAATAGCAAATTGCAACCACCTTGCTTTTCTGATTTAGCAGTTTTGATTCCAGAGATTGTACCCAAGTTAGGCTATTCTCAAGAAAGTACCGATGAAATCTTTGCCGCTGTGTCAGTAAGAATAAACAAGTTTAGGCGAGGTCCTTTAGGTAAAATGTTAGATACCACAAGGTCTATTCCATTCGATATTCTAATGCAGCGTCCGGTAATTCTAGAAATGAGCCAAATTACTAATAGTGATGACAGAGCATTTGTAATGGGGTTAATTCTTAATAGAGTCTATCAGTACTGGATTGCCCGTCGGCATGAGGCAACAGGAGAGCTAAAGCATTTGCTTTTGATTGAAGAGGCTCATAACCTGTTAGGAAATGTCCCTGAATCCGCAGGCAAGGAGCAAGCAAATCCTAAAGGTAAAGCTGTAAAGAATTTTGCTAATATGCTGGCTGAAGTTCGCGGATTTGGTCAAGGGATTGCCGTTGCCGAACAGAACCCAGAAGGTTTAGTCCCTGATGTAATGGTAAATACCAATATTAAGCTGGCACATAGAGTAGTAGAAGCCAAAAATCGTGAGGCATTAAGTCGATCCATGTTGTTGACTCCCCAACAAGAAAAGGGGCTTGCTTCACTAAGGGTGGGAGAAATGCTCTATTACATAGGAGGAAATCCCGAACCCAGTTTAACAAGTACACCTAATTTCAAAGATGATTCAGTAAATGGATTTAATCCTCGGTTGACAGATGCAGAAATCCATATTGCTTTTGAGGCATTTTTATTTGACAACCCTTCCATCTATGCACCGCCATCTGGCTGCCCCACTGAATCAAAGCTTGTATTCTGTATTGAGCAAGGTGCAACTTTAGTTCAGTCCCTGATTGAAGATCCTCGTTACAAAGGATTTTGGACAAACTTAACATTAGAGTTACTTGCGGTACCATTTGGAGCCAATATAAATTTAACCAGACAAGTGCTTGGCAGTATTTTGGTGGAGCGTGGTGCTAATCACCTTAATAGTGAAGAAATACAAGGAATCCTCCAAAGTGCAATTTCACTGCTAGCGCTAGAAACGATTAAGGAAAAAGCAACAGTTCATGGCTGGTTAGGTAAACAAATTGACCAAGCCCATCAATTACTGATTGAAGCTATTTTTAATCCTAATTCTAATATACTGACGCGCTGGCTCGAACTTTGTAAAATCCCAGATCACATACTTAAACTAGGTTTTCCTCACCCCCAATATGCTGAATGGTTTGCACCTGGAGTTTTTCGTTATGAAAACAAAATTTTTCTAGAAGGCGATCGCACTTCCTTTGAGGAAGAGATTGATTCAGATGTTGAACCTAGTGATGCCCTTCAAAATTGGGCAAAAACAGCACCCGTATACCAGTTTTTGGATGATTCGCTAAGACATTCACTGTTAGGATGCTTGGCAGTTCAACTAACAAGACAAAATCCCAGTGATTTAGAATTTTTTTTACAGAAGGAGATAAGCCAATGACCTTAGATACTAAACCAGAGCCAATGGGTTGGAAGCTATTTTTAGTAGATCGTGACCTTTCTAACGATGAAATAGCTACCACTTTTGCCGAAATATTTGAAATTACTGAAGATGATGTAATGGTATTTGAAGAGGTAGAAGTCTTCGGCGATAATCTTTCAGACAATATTCAACTCATATGTGAACGCACCTTGGTTAAGGGTGATTTTCAGCTTTCACTAACTATTTATCTACAAGGCTATGAATTAGAAGAAATTGCCGAGGAAATGGGAGAGCTGGAAATTATTGGTAGTTTTTCTGAAATATTGGCATGTAACTGTTTAATCTTAGATCCTTCTAAAGATAATCTTGAAGATGAAGATTCTTGTCTGTTCGTACAGGGATTAGACAATCTCATACAAGAGGTTTATATCGATCCAGATACACTTGATAACAATGAATATATCATTACTAATTTTAATGATGAATCTTCTCTGATAGTACAAGAACTCTTAAAGCAGGAATTGTTTTGGAAAAACACAGATAACTCAGAATTTCCTTACAGTTTAGAGTTTAATAGTACTTTTCTAGAGCTTCGTATAAATGATTTTCCTGAAGAGAGTTTATATACCTTATTTATTGACTCAATATCTGTTTACAATTTTGATGACTTGCCAGATTGTTGGCAGATTCCTTAGGGCGTGTCATCAATTAAGCCAGACAAAGGAAGCAGTGAGATAAATAGCACCGAGAAAATTCGTTGCCCGTTTATCGTAACGGGTAGCAATTGCTCGAAACTGCTTAATTTTAGCGAAAAAGTTTTCAAAGAGAGTGTAAAGTAAAGTGTGTAAAGTCTAGGAAGTATACAGAGAGACAATCAAGACACACAATAACTAACACAAAAACAGATGAATATACGCAAAGAAATACTCGATGAATTGCTACAAGAATGTAAGACAGCACCCGACCTATTCGGAGAAGGAGGAATCTTGAAACAACTAACGACCGCGTTGGTGGAGCGAGCCTTAGAAGCAGAATTATCGACCCATCTAGGGTACAAGAAGCATGAATCCAGACCAGAAGGACAAAACAACAGTCGCAATGGCTATAGCCAGAAAAAAGTGCAAGGAGACTTTGGCGTAGCCGAAATCGCAGTCCCCCGATTGGCGGCAAGGAGAGTTTGAACCGCAACTGGTGAAGAAAGGACAAAGTCGCTTGTCAGGGCTAGATGAAAAGATTGTTGCCCTATATGCCAGAGGTATGAGTGTCAGGGATATCCAAGCGCAGTTGCAAGAAATGTATGGAGTCGAAGTATCACCAACCCTCATTTCCAATATCACTGATGAGGTAATTGATGAAGTACAGCAATGGCAAAATCGTCCCCTCAATGCGGTCTATCCGATCGTATTTCTGGACTGTCTGGTGATCAAAGTTCGAGACAATGGTCGAGTGATCAATAAATCCTTGTACTTTGCCTTGGCGGTGAATATGGAAGGGTACAAGGAATTATTGGGTATGTGGATATCTCCTAATGAGGGTGCAAAGTTCTGGCTATCGGTACTCACCGAAATTCACAACCGTGGGGTCAAAGATATTTTGATTGCTTGCGTTGATGGTTTGACTGGTTTTCCCAATGCTATCGAAACTGTGTTTCCCAAAACTCAGGTACAGTTATGCATTGTCCACATGGTCAGAAACTCAGTCGCTTTTGTCCCTTGGCAACAGCGCAAGCAAGTTTGTGCTGACCTCAAGGCGATTTATGCGGCGGCGACGGAATCGGAGGCGGAGTTCAACCTTGAACTCTTTGCTGAGAAGTGGGATAAGCAATATCCATCGATTTCCAAGTCTTGGCGTAGTCATTGGGCGAACATTATCCCCTTCTTTGCTTTCCCTCCTGAGATTCGCAGGGCGATTTACACCACCAATGCCATTGAGTCTATGAATAGCAGTTTGCGGAAAGTGATTAAATCCCAACAGATTTTTCCCTCTGATGACGCTGCTTTCAAGCTGGTTTATTTGGCGATGCGGAATATCTCGAAGAAGTGGACGATGCCCATTCGTGATTGGAAACCTGCTCTTAATCGTTTTGCTATCCTCTTCGAGGATCGTCTCCACGTCTAGCTTCTAGACTTTACACAATCTTCTTGACAGTCTCTTTTCAATCAAATATCGAGCTTTGTAAAGATGCTTGTCATATTCTCGTTGAGTTGTACGATTGCGCTTAGGTGGAATCACAGCCGTTTTACCCTGTTTCTCAAGTTTCTCAATTACCCGTTCATCAGCATCGTAACCCTTA
>JADBWK010000182.1 GCA_020404895.1 Pseudanabaena sp. M085S1SP2A07QC
AAGTTGCTACCTATCAAAAACCGTCTCAAAACAAGTTAAAAACAGCCTATCTAAGTGCTAAACAACGCTTTTTTTGTATAAAAATCCAGCATTTTTTATTTTGATTTTAGTTTTTGATGAATAGGTAGCAACTTGGGTTAAGTTATTGATTTTTACTTGACAATCACAAATTTGCCAGCAATTCTCATTATAAAAATCGGGTTTTTGAAAGCCACTTTGGGCGGACTTTCAAAAAACCGATTTTGGTATTTACAGAGCCAAAGGCTCTGTAAATACCAAAATCGGGTTCATAAGCAACTGTGCAGAATAAATCCCAAAACCCTAAGGCTGCGCCTCTGCGGGTGGCCAACCTTAAGGGTTTGGGTGTCTAATGGATTAAGTGTGTCTAATTAAAGAGAATTCCTGCGAATTTGCTAGCGATTGTCATTATGAAACTGAATTTGAATTTTGTTAACCTAGATGCTGAGTACAACAGTTCTAAATATGAAAACAATTTTGGATTGTGTGTGTTAGTGCTGCTGGAAGACTATCTCAATAGTATTGAAATTTGCTAAATATTTGCTAAATATTTGCTTAACACAGAAAAAAAGAATAACTCATATAGTATAGTAGTCCTGAAACCAGTATTCCAAGACAAACTCAGACAAAAAGTTTGTTTAATATTTTTTTTAACTGTATCTAAAGCTATTTAGCGAGATTCTTATGATTACTTTGTAAACAGATACTTTATATCAGCAGGTGGTAAAGATATATGTCTATATTCTAGTTGCCTATGATTTTCAGTATTGCTTATCCATGCTACTTACCAGACTTGCTCTTGTGAACACATCAATTCAATTACAACCTAAGTTTATTCAAGATTTGAAACAGTTACATGTTCTGTTTCAGCAGGCTACTGGTGAATTGTTGGTAACTGGAGACCAAGAAACTGATCCTGCTTGGAATATATATTTTTATCTAGGACGTTTGGTATATGCAACTGGAGGCAAACATCGTGTCCGCAGGTTGGCTAGAGCGATTCGGCAACATTCACCCAATGTAAATATCCAAGACTTATTGGAACATGCTAAGCCTAACGCCGAAGCTTGGGAGCTAAAAATTATTGAACAGGCTATCCACGAAAATTTGCTGACTACTGAGCAAGCGCGAGCAATTATTCAGTCAAGTATTCATGAAGTCTTTTATAGTCTTAGTGATCAAAAAAATCCCAAATCATCTTGGAAACCACTAGAAGCCTTAGCCTTTAAGCCAATCGTTGCCCTGTCTACGACCCAGACCTTAGATAGCATTGTTGTAGCTCAATCAAGGTGGCAACAGGCGGGACTATCTCATGTCCAGAATATGATTCAAGGATTTTCCTTTGATTTAGCACCCTATCTGGCTAATCCAGACCAATTAGCATTGATGTTAAATGCTGATGTTATCACGCTCAAAACCTATAAAACTCTCAAGAAAATTGTTAATGGCAAAAATACTCTATGGGATCTGTCAATCATCATGAAACGCTCGATGATTGCCGTGATGCGATCGCTATTACCTCTTGTCGTAGATGGGATTGTAGCTTTTCGCGAAATTCCTGATTGGATATCACCAGATTGGAAACTGCCTGGTAAGCCAAGTAATGGCTCACTTCGAGGTTTGGTTGCTTGTATTGATGACAGCCCTCAAGTAGCAGTTGAAATGAAGCGAATACTTGAGCCATTGGGCTATGAAGTTCTAGGCATTACAGAGCCTTTACAAAGTGTTAGTACTTTATTGCAACGTAAGCCCGACTTGATTTTTCTCGATTTAGTGATGCCAAACACTAATGGTTATGAATTGTGTACTTTTTTAAGGAAAACTACGACATTTCAGGAAATCCCGATTGTGATTTTGACTGGACGAGATGGGATGATTGATCGGGTAAGAGCGAAGATGGCTGGCTCATCGGACTTTTTGAGCAAACCACCAGATGCTGCGAAAGTTTTGCAAATATTGCACAAGTTTTTGCAGATTCCTAAGCCTAATTAGCTTAGAGAAGCCACTAATTCAACGCATTTACATTAAAAAATAATCAATAAATAAAACATTAAAGGAAAGAATTTATATGAGTACAATTTTAGTGGTTGAGGACACAATGACTCAAGCTGAGATTATTACAGGCAGTCTGAAAAATGCTGGCTTCAATACGATCTTGGCAATGAACGGCGATGAAGCTAGGACTAAAATTAGCCAACAAAAGCCTAGTGCTATTGTTCTTGATGTGGTTTTACCCAATGAAAGTGGGTTTGAGTTGTGTCGAGATCTTAAGGACAAACCTGAGACTAAAGATATTCCGATCATTCTTTGTTCTACTAAGAGTGGCGAGATGGATAAATTTTGGGGTATGAAACAAGGGGCTTCAGCATATCTGACCAAGCCTGTAGATGTGACTGAATTGATCCGCACAATTAAATTACTAGTAAAAGATTAGGAAAGCGATCGCTATGACAAATCAGATGATTAGCAGTCAGAAAAAATCAACTCAGCTAGCTAAGTATCACACTGAGATTGAGCAATTTCTGTCATTTTATTTGGATGCGAATCAGCAAGCTTTACTGCCAACTCAGCAATTATTCGAAATCGTCAAAGTTAGTCTGGGAGAAATAACAGCGATCGCGGGGCTAGCTCCCAGCGTTATGGGCATATATAACTGGCGAGGAGATGTGATCTGGGTCGTTGATTTGGCTAGTCTTTTAGGATATAAGCCTCTTTATGCACAGCTATATGAACAGGAGAAACTTCAGGACAAATGTCACATTATATTTATGCGTAGTCAAGATAATGTAATTGGTCTTGCAGTGCAGCGTGTGGGGCAGATCGTGAAATGTGATATTTCCACAATTCAAACTTCAGCTCTCACATTTGCCAATCCAGCTATGATGCAGGCTTGTCGAGGCTATTGGTTAAGTGGGGCAGAGGAAACTTTTTTAGTACTTGATGGCGATGCGATCGCCGAGATTACAAGTAAATAGATTAATCTCTGGTCATAATCACGTTATGCTTTTGTCTTAATTTTTCTGGGATTTGACTGATTGAAAATTACAAATTTTATTTTTAAATACTTTTTTAGATATTTAGGGAGCAGGATCAATAATGTTGACACAAAATAATCAGCCAAAAAACCAATCTCAATCAGGAGATGCCGACATAAATGGCAATAATGCTACTGAAAGTACTGCGGGGGCTCTCGAAAACCTACTAGAAGAAGATTTGCCTCCCATTCCTCAAGAGCCTAAACAAAAAAAATGGGGCTGGCGATCGCTATCTTTGCGGAGCAAAGCAACGTTACTAGCCGTAATGATTAGTACGATTCCTGTAGTTGCGATCGGTAGCGTAACTTACTACTTCTCTAGCCGTTCACTTGATGAGCAAATTCGAGAATCACAACTGCAAAAGACCAATACGATCGCTAACAAAATCAATCGCTTTATATATGAGCGCTATGGCGATATTCAAGTACTGGCAAATCATCCTATTTTCACAAATCGTAAGGCTCAATCTGTTATTAATCAAGCCGAACGCGAAGCAGTTTTGAATGACTATGCCAAAGTCTATGGCGTATACAACCTGATTGCGTTTGCAGATTTGGAGGGGAACACGCCAATTCGTTCAACGATTACAGATGATCCTGTACCAAATATCAAAGAAAGCGACTTCTTTAAAATGGCTTTATCCACGGGTAAGCCATTCATTAGTCAGCCTGGGAAATCAACCGCTACTAAAAAAGTTAGCTTGTATTTATCCTCTCCTGTAAAGGAAATTGGCTCAGACAAGCTTATTGGCGTTGTGCGGACAAGGATGCCAATTGAAAAACTTGAGGATGTTGTTAAAGATGGTGTTAGTGAAGATCAAGAATACCATTTGATTGATGGGGCAGGCAAAATGTTTGTAGTCAAAGAAAAGGAAGAATTAGATAAATCAGCTAAAGAATCATTTCCCAGCCTAGCTTCTGCGATTGACCTCAAGACTGCTGCTACAGAAATCAGTACCGATAGTGGTAAAGAGCAACTCTTAGCCTATTTCCCATTGCCTAATTTTCAGAATATGCCCAATCTCAATTTGGGCGTAATCATATCGATTGAGACTCGTTTAGCCTTTAAACCCCAACGAGATCTGTTGATTACTCTAGCTACTGGGACAGGTATCACTACTATATTAGTAGCATTGTTAGCAGCTTTTATCGCCAATCGAGCTGTAAAACCAATTCAAGAAGCGGCTACAGTGGTCGAAAAGATTGGGCTAGGAGATCTAGATACTCGCCTTGAGGTAGTGAGTGAAGATGAGTTAGGTGTTTTGTCTAGTAATATCAATGGCATGGTCGAACAACTCAAGTATCTGAGTGACATCCAACAGCAAGAAGCAGGAAGATTGGAGTCTGCTCGACAACAGGCAAGAGCTGAAGCCGATGAACGGGCTGAAGAGCAAAAGCAGGAAAAAGAGTTCTTGCAACGTCGTGCGTTAGAGCTATTGATGGAAGTTGATCCTGTTAGTCGTGGTGACTTGACGATTCGGGCGAACGTGACTGCTGACGAAGTTGGGACGATCGCTGACTCTTACAATGCAATTATTCGCAACTTACGGAAACTGGTGGTTGAAGTACAGGGAGCTTCGCAATCTGTAACCCAAACCGCAACAAATAATGAAATGTCGGTGCGATCGGTTTCTAAAGAAGCATTGAAGCAGTCGGAATCGATTAACTCAGCGCTACAGGAAATTAAAGTCATGACTGAGTCCAGTCGAGGCGTAGAAAATAGAGCCAAACAAGCCGAACGGGGAATGCAAGTAGCGGTATCAGCCCTGAAAGAAGGAGACGAAGCGATGAACCGCACGGTTGAAGGGATTTCTGAGATCCGTGAAACTGTGTCGGAAACTGCGAAAAAGGTCAAACGTCTGGGAGAAACTTCACAAAAGATTTCGCGGATTGTTAACTTGATTAGTAACTTCGCGGCTCAGACTAACCTACTAGCTCTTAATGCTGCGATCGAAGCAGCCCGTGCTGGTGAAGAAGGACGTGGGTTTAGTGTGGTTGCGGAAGAGGTTCGAGATCTTGCTGAACAATCGGCAACATCAACGGCGGAAATCGAACAACTAGTCGAAGAGATTCAATCTCAAACCAATGAAGTAGTTGCCGCAATGGAAACTGGTACAGAACAGGTAGTCACAGGTACAAAACTTGTCCAAAATACTCGTGAAAAACTAAACCAAATTGCGATGGTTAGTAAACAGGTAAACTCGATTGTGCGGGAGATTGCGATCGCTGCGAATACCCAGACTAAAACCTCAGATCACATGGGTGAGACAATGCAAGGTATTGCCGCGATTGCGACAGATACCTCTAAGCAGTCTGAAGATGTGGCGCGATCATTCTCTGAGCTTTTGCAAGTTGCTCAAGATTTACAGGTGAGTGTATCTCAGTTCAAGGTTGCTTAAGTTAAATATGGTCAGCGCAAAGCGCTGACCATATTTATTAAATATTAATTATTAGATTTAGAGAAAATTATGTTACTTAAAGACAAACCAGAGATGCCATCACCTGAGGATGCAGAGCAAATCTCACTTGCAAAAAAATCATCAGAAGACAGACCAATTTCGATAACAAAGGCGAGATTGCCTAGACCTAAAGTCCCTTTTTGGAAGTTGCCCGCACAGACTTGGAACAACATCGGTGTGCGTTGGAAGTTGTCAATTTTACTATTGGTGGCTTCGGGGCTGCCAGTATTAATCGTGACTCAGACACTAGTTAAAGCTTCAGAACAGTCCACTCTTAGAGAATTACGTACTTCAGTAAAAGAGAAAGGTTCATTTTTTGTCTCGGAATACGTGCTTTGGACAAACAATGAAAGTAAGCAGGATGCCGAGGCGATCGCCAAAAGCATTGAAGAGGCTAATTTAGATTTAAGCGATGCAACCGCCTTAGCAGCAAAACGCTCGATTCTACAACCATTGCTGCAAATGAGCGGGGAAGGTGTCGATCCTGAATCGATTAAGAATATAAAGTTGATCACAGATAGCAATGGTCGAAGCATTGAAGGAAATGCACTTGTTCTAAGTGATGATTTTTCTAAGTTTCCGCTATTAGCTCCCAAAGACCAAAAGGAATTAGTTCCTCAGGCTTACAAACAGGAGATAGTCCCAACCAATAGTAATTTATCAAATCTGCCAATTGTCAAAAATGCGATCGCGACTGGCAATCCGATGTATGGAATTGAGTTGGTAAAATCAGCCGATCTACAAGCTCTTGGCTTAGAGAAGCAAGCCAATATTGGCATCCGCCCCCAAATCACACAGGGGCTGAAAGAATCAAAGCAGCCAGCTCCAATAGGAACTTATGACATTGAGCAAGGTAAGTCAGGCTTAATAAGTATGGCGGTATATCCAATCAAGGTCAAAGGGCGAGTAGTCGGAACTGCTGTGGTTGGAGCCTTGCTTAATCGAAATTATGGCATCGTTGATAAGTTCTCAAAAAGATACAATATACCCACGGCAACAATCTTCGCTCAAGATTGGCGCGTTGCTACTAATGTGCCCCATGTTGATCCAAATACTAAAAGTGCTGATAACACGAGAGCGATCGGCACTCGTGCGGCGAGTGAAGTATCGAATACCGTACTTCAAAAAGGTCAAGAATATGTTGGCGAAACAAACATTATAGGTGTCAATTACTTAACATTTTATGCCCCTCTTTATGATCACCGCAAGCTGATCGATGATACTGCTAAGCCAGTTGGCATTGCTTATGTGGGTCGTCCTCTATCCGAAGTTCAAGAACTTTTAAGCGGCTTGTCTAATGCTGGCTATGCGATCGCCTTAATCTCGATTGTGGTTGCTAGTGCGATCGGTTTAATCATTGCTGGCTCTTTTTCCAGTCCCTTGCGCCGTTTGTCAAGTTTCACCCAAAAAGTGGGCCGTGGCGAAATGGCAGAAAGATTAACTGATAGCGATCGCCGTGATGAAATTGGCACTCTGTCACAAGAGTTCAATAATATGGCTGAACAGTTAGAAGTACTAATTGCAGAGAAGCAGCTAGAAGCTGAACGTATTGCCTTAGCTAGACAGGAGGTTGCTCAAACCGAGGCAGAATCACGCATTCAAGAACAACGTCAAGCAAAGGAGTTCCTACAAAAACGAGCCTTGGAATTGCTGATCCAAGTCGATCCAATTAGCCGTGGGGACTTAACAGTTCGCGCTCAGGTTACAGAAGATGAAATTGGGACGATTGCCGACTCCTATAATGCCACTATTAGCAACCTCCGTAAGCTCGTACAAGAAGTTCAATCTGCTGCTCAGTCAGTATCTCAAACCGTATTGAAGAATCAGCCAACCATGGAAAATGTATCCAATGGAGCTTCTGAGCAAGTACAAGCGATCAAGCAGACTCTTGAGAAAATTCATGCTCTCACTGAATTAATTGCAGGCGTAGAAATGCGTGCAACTCAAGCCGAAGCACAGGTGGAATCGACTAACCAAGTATTGATCGAAGGTGATGCAGCAATGAATAGCACCGTTGAAGGCTTCACCGCAATTCGTGAAACTGTAGCTGAAACCTCCGAAAAAGTGCAGCAATTAGGAGAAGCTTCACAGAAAATCTCGAAGGTCGTCAAACTGATTAGTGGTTTTGCCAATCAGACCAATATGCTAGCGCTGAATGCTTCGATTGAAGCCGCAAGAGCTGGAGAGGAAGGTCAGGGTTTTGGTGTAGTTGCTAACGAAGTGCGAGCACTTGCCCAACGTTCGGCAAAGGCTACCACCGAAGTTCGACAATTAATTGAGGAAATCCAATCTCAAGTTAGCGACCTCGTTAAAGTAATGGCAATGGGAACAAAACAAGTAAACAGTGGGGCACAATTGGTTGAAGAAACCCGCCAAAAGTTAACTGATATTTCAGTATCTAGCCAACAAGTTAACCAATTAGTGAGAGAAATTGCCCAATCAGCTTCGCTGCAATCACAGACTTCAGATCAGGCTAGCCAAACGATTCAAAACGTCGCTGCGATCGCCACTTCTAACTCTAGCTATGCCCAAAACCTGAATAATTCCTTTAGCGAGTTGCAGAAAGTTGCCGAAGAATTGCAGGTTAGTGTAGCTCAATTTAAAGTCAACTCTTAGAATTCATAAAGAGAGAGAATCAGGCAAACAAGCAGGATAGCAGCCATGTACAGCACAGAAACAGAAATTCATGATCAGGCATATCAATTTTTTAAGCAAGAAGCACCTGAATTTTTGCAAACGATTGAGACAGGCTTACTCTGTTTGCGTGAAGATCGTAGCACCAATAATATCCACTCGATCATGCGAGCTGCTCACTCGATCAAAGGCGGTTCCGCTAGCCTCAATCTGGAAGGTATCAAAACGATCGCTCATCAATTAGAAGATGTCTTTAGATCGTTATACCGTTTTGAAGGTGAGATTGATGCCGATGTAGAAGGGCTGATGTTTCAGGCTTATGATTGCTTGCGTTTGCCATTAATGGATCAACTGCAATCAGGACAATATGACTCTGCTGCTGCGATCGCGGCTGCGGAGCCAGTATTTGAAGTGCTAAAACTGTATTTTGGGGATACAGATGCAGATGTTGAACTACCAACAGCGGCTGAGTTAGGCGTTGATATTGTTCAGATCGTTTTTGAAGGCGATGTGCAACAGGGGCTTATCCGCTTACAAAATGTCCTTGCCAATCCTGAAGGCATACCTGTGGCTGGGGAGATCCGAGCACAAATAGAAGTATTTAGCGGGATAGGTGAATTACTAAATCTGTCTGGGTTTAAGTCGATCGCCAATGCTACCTTACAAGCGCTTGAGCATAATGCTAATAATCCCATTTTGGTGGGTCAAGTTGCTGTTGCTAATTTTGAGTCAGCCCGTACTGAGGTTTTGGCAGGCGATCGCGTTCAAGGTGGGCAACCAAGTCCAGAGTTAATTGCCCTAACAAAATCTCATTCTCAAGCTAATCAATCTCCATTTAGTCAGACTGAAACAATTCCAACATCAAAAATTGCTGACTCGATGGAGCAAGATTCTTTTGAGGTGGATCTTGACAATGGTGACGATTGGTTCCAGTCTTTAGAAGATGAACTAAATGAGATTAATTTTCCAGATCCTAACTCAGAGCTAGCACTTGAAACACAGACAGATCTGACCCCAGATAATTTCTTTGATGATTCTCTAGAATCGGAAGTAGATTTATTTACTGATAATCAAGAATTTGCTAGTTTTGACGATATCGAATTCATCAGTTCAGAAAACCATGCTGATTTATCAGAAACAAAAGCAGAAACTGATGCATTTGACTTTGATATTGATAATCTTGATCAAGGTTTTGATATCTTTACTGGAACTATAGAAAAGACTGATCAAAGTTTTGATATTTTCTCAGAAAGTATAGGTCAAAATGCCAATAATTCTATAGAAATAGATCTGTTTGAAGAAGGAGATCAAGGAGATGAAGTAAAGAAAATAGATCTGTTTGAAGAAGAAGATCAAGGAGATAAAGCATCAGATATATCTGAACTCTCTAATTTCTTTGAACCTCAAGAATCCTCATTAACAAATACATCTTCTTCCAAATTGGCTGGGACTGAGCCACAGTTTCCCAAGACAATATCAGCTAATTATATTACCCAAGAGGCTGTCAGTACACCTAAAAATGTAATTCCTTCCATTGCCGAAACTATTCGCGTTGCTATACCTAGATTAGATCGATTAAATAATTATTCTAGTGAATTAGTAACGCAAGAGAATGCTTCAATCCTTCAAAATCAGCAGCTTCAAGCCAAAATTGAACGCATTCAAAAGCAATTTAAAGGTTTTGATCAACTCTCTAAAAATTTACAAACTTGGCTTGATAAAGCGCAGCGATCGCAGGTTAGAACTCGAGAGATGACTATAGATTCTCCTCATACCGAAGCCTCAGAGGCTAATGCGATCTCCAACAGCTTTTCCCCTTCTACGACTCTACTTGCAGATTTCGATCCATTATTAATGGATTCCTATAGCCATCTGCATAGTTTTATCCAAGAAGCCCTCGAAGATATTGCGCAAATGGATGAAGGGATGCGCGACATGACCATTTTAATGCAACAGACACAGCAAACTCAAAGGCGCAGGCAGCAAATTCTCAAACAAGTACGTTATGACTTGCTGTGGTCGAGAATGTTGCCACTGGGAGATATTCTCAGCAGTTTGCCACGCATGGTGCGGGAGATGTCAAACAAATATAACAAGCAGGTCAATCTAAAATTATTTGGCACTGGGACATTAGTTGATAAATCCATATTGGAAAAACTTTATGATCCCTTTGTGCATCTAGTTCGTAATGCTTTCGATCATGGTACTGAGTCGGCTCAAAAACGACTAGATCGAGGCAAGCCTTTGATTGCCAGTATTGAAATTCGAGCTTATTATCGCGGCAATCAAACCTATATCGAAATTAAAGATGATGGTCAAGGGATTAACCCCGATAAAGTCAAAGCCAAGGCGATCGCATCTGGTTTATTATCGTCTGAACAAGCCAATCAGATTACCGATGAAGAAGTTTATCAGTTTTTGTTTGAGCCTAATTTTTCGACAGCGGCTGTAGTGTCTGAGCTGTCAGGGCGGGGGATGGGGCTATCGACTGTCCAAGAGCAAGTTCGTAGTCTTAAAGGTTCAATTGAAGTCAAGTCGGAACTAAGACAAGGTACGACTTTTACGATTAAATTGCCGCTAACACTGAGCATTGCTAAGCTGATGATTTTCAGCATTCAAGAACGATTATTAGCGATCGCGATCGATAGCTTACTAGGGATTATCACCGTTGATAGCAATGAAATTCAAATTATCCAAGGTAATGAGTTTTATCGTTTTGAAGATCGGCTAGTTCCTCTATATCCAATATCTTTATTTGCTGATGGTTATCCATTGCCCAAGCAATCCCTAGATATGTTTAATACGGAATCATTTACGGAAGAGAATCAGACTACCTTACTACTGTTTTCTGATGGCGAGCAAGTCGTAGCTCTCGCCATTGATCGGGTACTTAGTGAGCAGGAGTTAGCGATTAAACCTTTTGGCAAAGCAATCACCCCGCCACCTTATTTATACGGTTGTACTGTTTTAGGTAATGGAACACTTGTACCTGTAATTGATAGTTCAGTTTTGCTCTCCATTAAACAGTCCACCAAATCCTTACTATCAGACTCTCCATCAGCTAATGTATTTACTTCGCCACCTTTATTGGCAGCAAAATCTGATGCACCTCAGCGAAAAACAATCCTAATTGTGGATGATTCACTTACTGTTCGCCAAGCACTGTATTTGACCTTAGAAAAATTTGGCTATCAAGTCATCCAAGCTGGCGATGGACGCGAAGCGATCGAAAAACTTGCTAGTAGATCTTCTGAAATTCAAGCAGTATTGTGTGATGTAGAAATGCCGAACATGAATGGATTTGAATTTTTAGCTGCTTGTGGTAAAGATGTCCGTTATCGAAAGATTCCTGTAGTCATGCTTACTTCCCGCAGCGGTGCTAAGCATCGCGGCGTTGCTCAAATGCTAGGGGCTTCAGGATATCTCACCAAACCCTATTTGGAGCAAGAATTAATCAAAACTATCCAAGGGCTAATCGTATAGGCGGCTCGAATCTCCTCCTATATCAGATTTCACTATCCGAATTAATAATTAAGTACTATGCTCAGCACCAAAAAAAAAGAAGAAACGCTTAAATTCCTGATCTTTACGATGGCAGACCTCAATTTAGCGATCGGCATTGAGAGTGTGGTGCGAATTATCCCTTTACCTAAAATTCATCGTAGTGGTGATAAATTATTGGGAATAGCGAACTATGAAGATCAAGAGGTTTTAGTCATTGATTTGTACAAGCGAATCTATGGTAAAGAGATAAATCTAGCTAAAGGCTTTTTGGTAATTTTTGCGGGGCTAAACTGTTTGTATGGCATTACGATCACCAACTTACCAAATGTAGAGAATGTTCCTGTGAATAGTTTGCAACCAGTACCACCTGCGTATCGAGATCGCGACACATTAGGAATTGCTAGTCACACGATGCAAGTCTCTATTAAAAAATCTGATCCACAAACTGTATTTCTCTTAGATTCCGACCTGTTACTAAAAATGGCTGCTTAGGTGATTTCTTATTTAAAATTTACCCCACCCTAACCCTCCCCTTGCAAAGGGAAGGGAACAAGATTTCTATTTTTCCCCCTTTGCAAGGGGAATTAAAGGGGGTAAAGCCCAACTTATCTCTAAGCGCTGGCAGATTCTTAATGAGGATTTAAAAACTAGCTAGAAAGCAGCGATCGCCTTTTCGACAATGGCTAAAGCTTGGTCAATCTCCTCAGCTGAGACGATCAGCGGAGGCACAAAGCGCACCACTTTCACACCCGCAGGCACTAGCAACAAACCATTCTCAATCCCTGCAGCAACCACATCACGGGCTTGGATCTGGCTGGACTCTTGCAAAACTAACCCATCGATTAAGCCCCAGCCACGGACTGAAGCAATATGTTGAGGATAGCGATCGCAAATAGCTTGTAGCCCAGTTCGTAATTGCTGACCACGTTCTCTCGCATTGGCGATCAAATTATCCTGAACCATAGTGCTACAAACTGCTAGGGCAACTGCACAGACAAAAGGATTGCCACCAAAGGTACTCGCATGATCTCCAGCTTCAAACACATCACAATGTGCTTTGCACATCATCGCGCCAATGGGAATGCCGCCGCCTAAGCCCTTAGCCGAAGTGAAGATGTCGGGCTGAATACCAAGATTTTCATAACCCCAGAGCATTCCGCTACGACCCATACCAACTTGAACTTCATCAATAATTAGCAGAATTTTTTTCTCATCACAAATCTCACGAACCCGCGCAAAATAAGCGCGATCGCCAGGATTTACACCACCTTCACCTTGTAGTGGTTCGAGCATGATCGCGCAAAGTCTACCCTCATACTTTTTGACAGCATCTTCAAGGGCGGCAATGTCGTTATATTTAATGTAGTCAAATCCTTGGACAAGGGGCGCAAAATTCTTGTGGTATTTAGGTTGCCCCGTTGCTGTGACAGTAGCAAGGGTACGTCCGTGAAAACTAGCATTTGCGGTTAAAATCAAGGGATCTTCAATGCCGAGTTTAGTATGGGCATACTTACGAGCTAATTTGATTGCGCCTTCATTTGCCTCAGCCCCAGAGTTACAGAAAAAAGCCTTATCCGCACAAGAGTTTTGTACCAGCCATTTAGCCAATTGACCTTGAGGCGCAAAATAGAACAAATTAGAGGCATGGTGTAGAGTTTGGATTTGTTCAGTTACGGCTTTGACCATTGCGGGATGCGCATGTCCCAACGTACAAGTAGCAATGCCCGCCACAAAATCCAAATATTCTTTACCTGTGCTGTCCCAGACGCGGCAACCTGCACCTCGCTCTAAGGTGATCGGGAAGCGAGCGTAGGTACTCATCACATATTGATTAAACTCGGCAATTGGATCAGTTGAAACCTGATTACCTGCCTGAACTTGAGATTGTACTTCTAGCGTAGTTGGAGACATGGATAAAAATGTGATAATGCTGTTAATTTCATTATGAATGATACGAGAGTTTTCGTAAGTACTTCTGTAGTGGAATTAGCGAATAGACCCAAAATTTTTATTGAAAGTTTTACAAAGTAAAACTTTCAATAAAAATTTTGAGTTTTACTTCAGCGCTTTGCGCTGTAATGATATTGCCGTAGTCGCAGTAGGAAAAAAATGCCATACATTATTCAAAGTCAAGGTACTCCCCATGAGCGCATCTGCGATCTACGACATGGTGTAAATACGATCGGGCGAGGACTAGATAACAGTATTGTCGTCGAAGACGATGCGCGTAGTCTTTCGCGACATCATGCGGAAATTCAGGTAACAGATAAAGGCTTATATGTTAGTGACTTGAATAGTAGTAATGGCACTTTTGTTAATCAGGTCAAGATTATCCAACAGAAGCTAAACCATGGTGATTTAGTCCAGTTTGGTAGTGTCGTATTTAGATTAGTTGACGAGTCACAATCTGCGGATAATTCTGCTGGTCAAAAAGTAGTTCTAAATTCAGGCTTATCGATTTTAATGAGAGTTTCTCCAGAGAAATCTCGTGTAAATATGCAAGATTTGCTAAAACAGCAGAAGTTAACAACATCAGGCTCGGTGTTGATGATTCAGGGTACGGATGAAGTACAAAGGACATCAGCTAAGTTGCGAGTTTTACTGGAGGTCAGCCAAGAATTAGCTTCTCCCGAAGCTTATTCCGCTTTACCTGAAAAGATTTTGGAATTATTGTTGAAAATCATGTCGGTCGATCGCGCTGTCTTATTACTTGTTGATGAAAAAACAGGACTATTAGAACCAAAAGCCTATAGATTTAGCAATCCTAACGCCACAGCCGATCTGGATTTTTATAGCCGAAAAATTACTAATTTTGTATTTCATCAGGGAGATGCGATTATCAGTGATGACGCTTCGCTCGATCGCCGTTTTGATAGTTCGCAATCTATCATTCAACAATCGATTCAAGCTGCCATGTGTGCGCCATTAAGACCAAGAGATCGGACGATCGGGGTTCTGTATGTAGATAATTTGTCTCGTGGTCATGCCTACAATAAAGAGGATTTAGAATTTTTAAGTAGTCTCGCGAACCAAGCTGCTATCGCGATCGAAAATGCCAATCTCTATCGCAATATGCAATCAGAAATGATCCGTCGTACTAAGCTAGAGAGATTTTTCCCTGCCGCAGTCAGTCAAAAGATCGAAGAAGGTTGGGATTTAAATCGGATTATCGAAACGGAAGTGACTGCTTTGTTTTCTGATATTAGTGGGTTCACCGAAATGACCGCACCGATGCAGCCTCGTAAGGTACTCGAATTTTTGAATGAATATTTCAAAGTCATGGTCGAAGATATCGTCTTCCCTTTTGGAGGCACATTAGAGAAATATATTGCTGATGCCCTTTTAGCAGTGTGGGGTTCACCCTATCAAAAAGATGATGATGCAATCATGGCTGTAAATGCTGCGATCGCAATGCAATGGGCGATGAAAGAGTTAAATGAACAGTGGACAGAACAGGGGCGCGATCTGCAAATCCAGATTCACATTGGGCTAAATTCGGGGATGGTTGCCGCTGGGAATATTGGCTCTGAGAATCTCATTCAGTACACAAATATTGGTGACACCATGAATGTGGCTAGCCGAATTTGTACAGCCGCAAAAGCTGGAGAAGTCTTTATTTCTGAAAGTACAAGGACTCATATTGCCATTCATAATCTACCGCTTGAGAAGCTAGACCTAATTAAGGTGAAAGGGAAAGATGAGCCATTGCAGCTATATCGAGTCCTTTGGGAAAAGGTTGATATTAAAGAAATGCTTAGTAAAACCAAAACTAGTTTTTCGAGTTTGTCCTAGCATTTGGCAGCAATTTCCGATCAAACCCAAATAAATGAAGGCGGCGCGAAGCGCCGCCTTCATTTATTTGGGTTTGATGTCCTAAGCAAAACTTTCATTGCTATAGTCACAAAAAAAGTCGGGGATCTGGGCATTTATAGGTTTCTTTCGCTGACCTACTTAAAGTGGCGCAGCGCTTACACACGAATTTAGATTAATATAGCTGAAGAGTAAATGCCCCAAATTGACTAGCAACTTTGATCTATGACAACTGCAAACCAAAGAAATCGATCTTTCTGGCGCTTGATCATAAATGACACCACGGGTTTTGTGGTGAAGCGACTCGGACAGGCAGTTATTGTCGTTTTAGGGGTGTCAATTTTAAGTTTTTTTGCTATTACTAAGTCCCCTGGTAATTGCTTCTCGGATCTACGAAACAATCCTAATACTCCGAAAAAGACAATCGAGCAGTTGGAAAAGCAACTGAACTACGATAAACCTGAAGCAATCCAATATCTTTTGTGGTTGCAGAATACGTTAGGTGGGGATTTAGGAGTGCGCTGCCAAGGTTTAGCACCTGTCACACCGCTAATTGTTGAGAGGGCTGGCAATACTCTTTTGATGTCTATTGTTTCCCTGCTCACGACATGGCTGTTAGCAATTCCCCTCGGTATTTATAGCGCTGTCAAACAAAATACTTGGAGCGATCGCCTAATTCAAATAGTAAGCTACGCTACCCAAGGTTTTCCCAGTTTTGTATTGGCAATCCTCTTACTGATGTTGGCTCAAAATACAGGCTGGTTTCCTGTGGGAGGCATGACTAGTATTAACTTTGCAGAGCTATCTCCTTTTGGGAAATTCCTCGATATTTCCCACCACATGATTTTGCCGATCTTGACTTTGACTGTGGTTAGCTTTGCGGGATTACAAAGAATTATGCGGGGTAGTTTACTGGATGTGTTGCGTCAGGACTATATCAAAACTGCCCGTGCCAAAGGATTACCAGAGAATAAAGTAATCTATGTTCATGCACTCCGTAACGCAATTAATCCTTTGCTTACTTTATTAGGCTTTGAATTTGGGGGACTACTGGGCGGCGCATTTATTACTGAGTTCTTTTTTAGCTGGCCAGGGTTAGGCAAGCTTCTCTTAGATGCAACTAAAGAAAAAGATACTAATCTGGTCATGGCTGGTCTGATGTTAGGGACTTTGATGCTAGTGGTTGGTAATCTTATTGGTGACTTATTACTCAAAGCCGTCGATCCTCGTATCAAGCTCGATGATATGGAGTGAAAATATGTTCCCTTTACATGATGATAATCCGACTCAAGATACTTCCATAGTTGTATATACGCTGATTGTAATAAATGTGCTAATTTTTGGATATCAAGCTAGTTTGCCAAATTTTCAACTGGGAGAATGGTTTGGGAACTGGGCGCTATTTCCCAAAGAATTAATTGCTAATCCTGCAAAAGGGGCAATTGCACTAGTATCATCACAGTTTCTCCATGGCAATATTTTCCATTTAGTAGGGAACATGTGGTTTCTCTATCTATTTGGCAATCATCTCGAAGACCAACTTGGGCATTGGAAGTTTTTGTTTTTTTACTTGTTTTGTGGAGTTGTCGCAGGAGTTGGTCAAGTGCTCACTGCACCAATGTCTTTAGTTCCGATGGTGGGAGCTAGTGGCGCGATCTCAGGTGTAATGGGTGCATATCTAATTCGCTTCCCCCGTGCAAGGATTTTGAGCTTAGTGTTTTTAGGCTTTTTTGTAACTGCGATTCCGATTCCTGCGGCAGTATTTTTGGGACTATGGATTGCTGGTCAAACTGTTTATGCAGCTACGGCGAATCCTAATTTACCAGGGGTGGCTTATTTGGCTCACATTAGCGGCTTTGCGATCGGAGCGATCGCCATGTTTTTATTCTCAAAACGAAAAAGATAAAGGGCGGCTCTTTGCGCCGCCCTTTATCTTTTTCGTTGGTTATATTGGCTGAAAATTTGCAGAATCAGCTAAAAATCCGCGTAAACGTCGAGCAATTAATTCACGACTACCCATTCTCCGCCCTAGCTCTTTTTCTAAAGCTCCCACTGGCGTAAGATTTTGTGGTGCACGGGGATCGCGAGTAGGATGAGAAGCATATTGGGGAATTAAGTATGTGCTCTGATCAGCGATCGCCTTAGCTCGTTCTAGGGGAATTGCACCATCTAAATCAATGCGAATAATTCCATGTAAATCATGATAACCCAGCTTTTTATAGTTCAAATCTTTACTACCCGATCGCAAATACCAACTGAGATTTGAGCCATTGGTATTTGAAATCCTAAAAATCGGTGTTCGCTCTCCTACCTTAAGCGATCGCATAACTTGGGCATTATCACCCTTGAGATAAGCTTTACCCATTGTTTTCACATAGCCCATCGTATCGTAGGGCGTTTGATAAACCCGATAAAGCAAAGGTCCATCGCGAACAACTAGTGTATTTTCTTTGATTAATTCTTTATTTAAAGAGAGCGCATTGGCAATCCGCAGTTCTTCGTCGAGCATTTCGCTTTGAACTAATTGAGAAGGAGTATCTGGTTGATTTTTGGTGCTAGTCAAACAGCGATCGTATTTTAAATCACCTCGACCACTTACAGGACAGGGAATTGATGTTACAGGAGGAGTCAAGTTTCCACCCAGAGCAATAATCCTTGTTACTTCTGTCGCTACACATTTTGCTCTGCTGATCGTGCGATCGACTAACACGGCTCCAACCGAAATCGTGGCAAATGCACCATACAAAATCTCATCATCGCGCCGACCCAAAAAACTAGCATCGAGTCGCAGTCTGCCATCGATAAACAAAATTTGATTTGGAAGTTCGGGTGCGATCGCTGCCCTGATTGGCTGCCATTCTCCATTACCAAACTCAACTTCAGTATTTACCCTGTCACTAGCGGGAATTTCTTCAGGATTAATGCTGACAGGTGCATCATAGCCCATACTCCAAGGCTCTAAGCGAATATTATAATCGCTCCAAAAATTCTCTGCTATTGGCTTTACAAGGTTGGCAACCATAGAAATTAAGCTGTGCAAATAGAAAAGGATTATACATATGAAGTTCACAAAAATGTATACATTTAACAGCAATTCTCATTATGTAACCAATTTTGATATTTCCATCGCCAAAGTCGCTGAAAACACCCAAATTGTTTTTTTGAAAGTTCTCCTTTGGTGGGCTTTTTGAGTTTGGCTGGCGACAGCCATATGGTAGTAAATAGTATTCTTTTGGCATTCATAATCGCTAGAGGTGTAGCCGTGATCGTCGCCAGTGCGGAGATGATTCGGGGAAGAGCTATGGGTGCATTTATCGGCGCGATCACGATCGTGTCGGCTCTCATCGGATGCCAGTTTGCCAATGCTCCTGCTTGGAGTTCTATGGGCGCAGTGGGCTTAGGTATCTATGTGGCGGTGCGGGCTGTAGCAGGTGATGTAGAACATATTGCCATTCATAATTTTGCAGTAGCGATCGCCGCATTTTTAGGAACGAGTTTTCGTGAGGCAGATCTCACCAATACCAATTTTTCTCCAGCCCAATTAAATAATGCTGACTTTAGAAAAGCATTAAAGACTAAAAAGACAAATCTCCCACTACGAGGGAGATTTGTCTTTTTGGTCTTTGGTCTCATGCCTAGCGTATAATCTGAAGGTAACTTTTTAGCTGTATTAATCTAATCAAAAGTGCAAGTAGTTAAAACTTATACTAAAATCTAGATTTAGTGATAAGTCCACAAAAATTCTGAACTTTGACGAAGATTCATGCCATCTCCAACTTCTTCCTCCCTCCGAAATACCTTTGCCAGAACTGAAATCCGTCGTCTGCAAGACTTGCTGCCGCCAGAATTACAAGCATGGGTAAAAGTGCTTAATGCTGACGGTGTCCGCCCACCCCTAATAGCCTGTGAAGAAGCTGGCGGCGATGAAGTAGTGATTTTAGTTGATATGGTGCGCTGGGAACGCATGGCTGAGGATCAGCGCAATTTGCTGTATTGGCATGAAGTAGCCCGTATCCAAAATGACGCAGTGCCAAAAGATGGCTGGGAAGTCGCAGCGCTAGCGATCGGGCTAGGTGGTGCAGTTGGTGAACTATGGGTACAAAACGGTTTACTTTTTGTGCTGGCGCTGGGTATCTGTGGCGTAGCTGGGTTTCAGCTATGGCGCAAGGGTACTAGCAAAAAAGATATTCGTAATTTGATCGAGGCTGATCAAGGCGCAATTCGTCTAGCTGTTCGTAATGGCTATCCTTTACCTGCGGCTTATAAAAGCTTAGGCAGTGGGCTGAAGATTATGCTCAATGATGCATCAAAGGGGCGATCGCGTACATTGCTCGAAAAACGCCTAGATGCATTACGCAATGAAGCAAATAAAGCCAGACGCACCTATGAAAATTAGCAAACCAGAAATCCCACTCGCTGCGAACAATTAGTTGAGTGGGATTTCTAGTTTGCTGTTGCACCCAATCAAAAGTCAACAAACTGCGATCGTCCATTAGGGCAACCGCACACGTTTCTTAACAAAAAAAAGAGATATATCTTAACAAGCACGAAAGTGGGAGGTAACAACAGGAGAATTGAGGATATTTAAAAAGAGAAGTCGAAAATGTCACCCCAAAACAGCCCTGCGGCA
>JADBWK010000183.1 GCA_020404895.1 Pseudanabaena sp. M085S1SP2A07QC
ATTTAACCCAAGTTGCTACCTATGGCAACAAGAAAAAAAAGCTGCTACAAAGGACAAAAGCCGATGAACACCGAATCGGTTTACAGCATTGATAGTTTTCCGATACCCGTTTGTGACAATATCCGCATACCAAGGTCAAAAATCTATGATGGAAATGAAGAGTATCGAGGCTATCAAGCCAGCAAGAAACGATATTTTTACGGTGTTAAAATCCATTTGATGGTCACAGCATCAAGGGAACCTGTAGAGTTTTTTCTAACTTCAGGTTCATTTGCGGATGTTAGGGGGTTGAGGGTATTTCCATTTGATTTGCCTGAAGGCAGTGTAGTTTACATCCCCTTTTATCCTTTCCTTTTTAGGATTACTGCCTTTTCATGCTTAATGTTCTTTGTTCATGAGATACAATTATAGTATTAGTATTTTGTAAAACGTTAGAATCATAAGCACCACTAGACAAAAATAATTTAAAGGTTTCGATACCTAAGTATTCCAATCCATTCGTATTCAATCCACCCGTAAGTCCTAGTCCCGAAACTTTACCCCTAATTGCTAGTCCCGTATCACGAAACGCGAGAATACGGGTCTCGTTGTATTTCTTATCTCCAGAATCATCAAGGTTAAGCGAATCATTGTCGTTACCACCTTGGACAATTATTTTTCCCAAGAAGTTATCGAGAATGCCCTGACGTTTACCACTACCACTGGTCGCCTTGCTGCCGAGATTGAAAGTGTTATTTCCATTGCCAGCGACGATTGTAGTAGCCGAGCTCGAATAGCTATTTGTTAAAGCGATCTCGTCATTATCGGCTCCCGTATTGATTTGGATCGTGGGAGCAATCAGATAGCCAGCTAGATTCAGAGCTGCACCTTGCTGTACATCGAATGAACCCAAATCAGCATTGATTGTGATTTGAGAAGCAGCTTTAATTTGGGAATCTGCAACCGTCGTGATGTTATCACCGATATTTAAAGTGACGCTGCCAATATTAGCCGCAATAATCGCACTAGTATTATTGAGTGTGAGATTTTGTCCGACAGATGAAAGGTCGGGAATGGTTAAAGTAATATTTCCTGCAATGGAATTAACCTGATCAATGCTAAATCCACCGCTACCAAAATTACTGAGATTGATGTTTGTTTGAGCGATCGCCCTTAAGCCAGAGGTAGCATCGGTAACCGTGATATCTAAAGCATCTGCATCCGCACCAATGCTGCCAGTTTGAGAAGTGAGGCTGACTTTTTTGCCACTGACATCAGCTTCGTCATTACTATTGCCATCAAGGATAGAGCCAACGGCGGTTAAGGTCACATCTCCACTCACAGATGTTGCTTTCTTAAGTCTCAAGTCACCGCCAGTTAAAGCACTCAATGCAATTAGCCCTTGAGCCGTTGCAGTAAGGTTGGTGGGTGCAACTCTAATATTATTGGCGGCACTACCAATCGCCCCCTGAGCCGAATGGAGCGTAACATCTTTAGAAGTAATGGTCTTATTCGACGCTGGAGCCAGAATATCGCCACCATTGTTAATTACGGAAGTTGTCCCCAATGAGTTATTAATATCGCCCGATAGATTGATTTTCGCGGCGGCACTAGTGTTGACTGTGCTGATTTCAATAATCGTAGCCCCAGCACTATTAGTGATATTCGGATTGAAAGCAGCTTTGATGGGAGCGGAGAATGTGACGTTAGAGTTGACTTGTCCTGAAGTGTTGATATTATTGACGGTCAGATTTTTAGCGGAACGGTTGAGAATATCAACGCGATCGAAACTGGTGAAATCAATGGTAGGAGTTCCCTTGATCTCGCCCTTTCTGGTATTGCTATCGTCATAGGTAGAGTTATCGATACTGAAAAGAACAGTATTTGGATTATTAATATTAATATCGTTGACTGTAATATTCGAAGCATCTTGGCTAAAGGTGATATTCGTCTGTTGAATCACATTACCCTGAGCATCAATTTCCAGATTAGCTGCTTTAGCACCCAACATATTTACCCTGGAGTTAAAGTTAATTGTGCGGAACAAGTCCAAGGAAGAGTTTTCATGCTTCTTGCCAAAATCAAGATCAATATCAAACCATCCGAAGAAACTGACAGAAAGAGTAATATCGCGCTTTGAGATAGCACTAAAGGTGGGACTGACTGGAGCATTAGCTTCAACGAATAGGTCGCGGGTATAAATTACCGAACTTGCATCCGCATTGACGGTGGTATTGGTAATTAAATTAGTATTGGTCGTGACATCAGTATCACCTCCCGCGCTAGTACTTTTACCTTCGGCATAGCTTTTGGCAATCAATTCATTTTGCTTAGCTCCGATTATGACGGTATCAGTACCGCGAATATTCGCCCCAGAAATATTGACCGTAGCATTGCTGGTGGTATTATTGGTCGCCTCAGTGTTGACATTAGTGCCACCACCTTTGCCCGTAGCAGAGGTTTCAGCAAAAGTATTAATACTCCTGACATCGGCGCGAACTTTGGTGTTTGCAGCGTTGAGAGTACCGTTAACACTTGTACTGATATTAGCAGTGGTATTTGTAGTGTTGTTAGAGACAGTGTTTACCCCCAAACCACCACAATCAGCGCTAGCTTTGTTATCCCCTGTAGAGGTGGACATTTGCGCCTGTACTGTCAGGTTGTTTTTGGCTTTGATATTAGCTCTAAGGCCCACCGTCGTCGCTGTTTGATCGTCAAAGGTGAGGTAAACTTCGGCTTTCGATACATCAATGACTCCACCACCAGCGCGATCAGCTTTGACTGCGCCTTTATTGACAGAGTCGGCTAAAAGTTGGAAGTTGGCTCCACTATCTATAACTACATCATTACCGATCACAGCATTATTGACTGTCACCACATCGGTTTTGGCTTTGATAATGCCCGTTCCCACTACCCCGCCAGAAATACTTATTCCGTTAGCACTGGCGTTATTGTTCACTCTGGAAACTAAAGTCACATTACCAGTTGTCAAAAGGTTGCTGCCATTGCCGATCTCCACGCCCACTGTCGCCAAAGATTTAGCTTCGGGAATGGCTCCAGTCCCTGATAGTATAGCTCCACCGCTGGCATTACCTTCAGCACGGCTATTTTTATTAATTAAAGTGCCATCAGCTTGAATATTATGCAGGGCTTCCACATTGATAGTGCCAGCATTAAGCACCACACTTCCATCGATTTTTGCACGAATTATTGGCGAAATTTCAGCTTTAGGCTGCACAATACTAACTGTAATCCCGCCTGCATTTATCCCCAAGGAATTGGCATTGGCATCGGCTTGAGAGTTAGCAGAAATATTCAGGTTGCCAGCGATTTTGAGATTAGATTGGCTGCCGACAGAGGCTGTAATAGTTGGATTGATTTTAGTTTCATTGATATCAACACCTGCACCAACAATGCCAGCAGCAACGGCAAGGGTTTCAGATTTGGCAGTAGTTGAGTTATTAGCAATTACATTAATATTATTGACAGTTTTACCATTGACTTGTCCGATCGCCGCGTTATTGCCGATAAAAGCTATGGTTGATCCATCCACAGTTGATTTAGATACAGCAACTCCCGCCGCAACTGAACCTACGCTTGCCCCTTTTGCCTCGGTATTAATGGTGCGATCGCTCTCAGCTTTGACGGTGAAAGTATTTGCCTTAACAATATTCACCCCAGAATTAGAGGTGTATGCCGATTGGGTACTGTTGTCCGTAACAATAGCGACCTGTGCCCCCAATCCCACGGTTAGTGCGGCTGAACCACCGTAGGCTCGACTGTATGCATTGTTTTTGAATTTGGCGTTCACAGTAATATCAGAGGTTGCCTCTAAAGTAGCATTGGTATCAACGTAAGCATTGACTACCTGCCCAATATTTGTAATGGCAACCGAGCCCCCAGCACTACCAAAAATCCCTACGCCAACGCCACCTACTAGTTGTCCATTGGCTCCAGAATGGCTACCATCCAAGTCAATGGTTTCATTGGCAATCACCGTGATACTGCCATTATTAGCTTTGACATTGGCTCTTTTGCCGATATAGGCACTCGTACCAGTGGTGCTTGTATCAGAATTGGTATTAATCGTTGCGCCGCCATCAGCTATTTGGATTTGTCCGAGCGCACCAATCTGCGACGAGCCAGTACTATCTAGTCCCGTACCAATATTGATTAGGGACACGGCTCCAGAAATGCCGACACCACCACTTGCACCAAAGGCAACTACGGTGGAATCAATGTTTCTAATACCTGTGGCATTAACGATTACGTTGTTAGCATTGACCTCGGAATCATCCCCAATACGAGCATCCAACGTATTTTTGACCGTAATCACATCTACAGAAGCACTAACTCCAGCGTAAACCCCAAACCCTAGAGAACCCACTCCATCATTGATGTCGGTGGTATCAGATGCTAGGACAGATACATCACCATTGGTTGCGGTCACAATAGAATTTCTAGAACCACTGTCTATATAGGCTCTAGTCGTTGAGCCAGTATTAATTACCGAGACTGCACCAGCAATGCCGACGATGCCGCCCGCGCCAGCTGTAGCGGCTATAGTGACGATCTCCTGTTTTGCATCAGCCTTGACTTGAGTAGCGCCTCCAGAGGTTGTACGCGCTCCTTCCATATAGGCGAGAGTATTATTATTGATATTGCCAATGGCGACAGAGCCGCCAGCACCAACGGCGGAGACACCACCAGCTATGGCTCCTGCGACAAATTTAATGGTGGAGTGATCGGTCGCCAAAACATTAATGGTTCCACTGGCGGTAACATTAGAATTTCTGACATATCCCCAAATCTTATCTCCAATCTGATTGACCCCTGACGAACCAGCAATCCCCCCCGTCGAACCTATATTTACTCCTGCCGCGATCGCTTCTAGCGTTGCGGTAGAGTTGGCATTAACCGTGAGAGAACCTGTCTCTAAAGTTGAAGCATCAACATAGGCGGTGATGTTATTTTTGATGTCATTGAAGGCTAAGGCTACACCACCACCGATACCGCCGACACTAGTGGCGATCTGACCTGATAGAGATCTATTAGAAGAAGTATCTGTTGCTGTGACATTAGTATTTTGGATAGCAACGACATTACTGTTCCTGGAAATATGGGCATCAATCGTATTTTCGATTAGATTTCGAGAAGCCGAACCACCAACAGCAAAGCTAGAAGCACCTGCTCCCGCAAAAGTCACGTTATAGATGGTGGCACTAGAATTAGCATTTACTTGGATTTGATTGCCCGAAATTTTACCTGCATTGCTATCGGTCAATCCAGTGCCATCGACATTCCCAATCCGACTGCGGATTGTATTTTTAATTTCGTTAGAGGATACGGCGGCACCGACTGCCCCTGATGAGAAAGGAATCCCAAACCCACCTGCTCCTGAATTGATTTGTGAGGCATCATTGCTTAATACACTTAAGGTAGCCCCAGCTATAACTGATTGATTTGCGCCAATATTAGATATACGAGCATCAACGGTGTTGCGGATAAAGTTGAGCGATACTGCACCGCCTAAGGCAAAACCACTTGCCCCAGCCCCACCCACGGTCACCGTGGTCATCTGGGAAGTAATGCGGAGAGGAAGCGTAACTGTGCTAAGCCCCGTATTGATTTGATCAGCGGTAACGATACTAGGTCTGTCGGCTAGAGCATCGGTCGGAGCTTTGTAGCCACCCTCAATAGAGATATTATTGCCTGCAATTACTTTAGAACTGTCGATATAGGCATTAACTTTGTTGGTGTTAGTCGTGTTGCGATCGATCAGATTAGGATTGGCTTTATCAAAGCTACCGCCAATATAGTTATAAGCAACAGATGCTCCCACGGCTGCTCCTGAAGAGGAACCAGCAATGCCACCCGATACAACATAAAGGGTTGAGGACTCAGTTGCCGTAAGCGCAATATCCCCAAGAGCAGACACATCCGCGCCGCCTGAAATATGTGCATCAACAGTATTGGCGATCGAATTAACGGTAATCGAACCACCAAGAGCAAAGTTGGTTGCTCCAGAGCCGCCTACTGCTAATCCTACCAATAACGTTGAATCTGTTGCTGTTGTTTGCAAGGAGCTATTGGTGCGGACTATGGAGTTATCGATATAGCTGAGGATACTATTTTGAACTAGATTATAACTAATGGCTGCACCCACAGCTCTTTTAGTGGAGCCTGCAAAACCACCAGTAAAGTTGGCAAGTACAGAATTATCTTTTGCCCTCAAAGAAATTGCTTGACCAGCAAATACATTGGAACTTCCAGAAATATGAGCGTCAACTGTATTGTTGATCTCGTTGATGGAAAGGGAACCAGCTCCAGCAATACCAGAGTTACCCGTAGCAGTTGCCACGCCGATTGTTGCACCCATAATGCTGGCATTGGAATTTGCGCCAAGATCGAGAGTGCCCTCAATGTCTAGGGTGCTGCCCTCCACATAGGCTCGAAGTTTATTATTAATCTTGCTATAACTGCTGGCTGCACCAAATCCGCCACTTTGTCCGAGGGCAAGCGCCCCTGCCAAAGAAATAATCCAAGAACTATCGTCCGAATTGAGACTAACATTCACCTTGCCAAGATCGCTGCGATCATCTGTAATCCTAGAGTTGGTGATATAGGTAGAAACATCATCACGAATCTTATTAACGGCGGACATTCCCGCGATCGCAAGTCCATTACCATTATCAGACCTGTCGGAACTTTCGACGGAATACGCCAAGGAAACAATTCTCGGACTACCTTCAAAGAAGGCATCATGGCTGGCTTCAAGCCTAACTATACCTTTTCTAAGGAGCAACGTAGATCTGGCGATAAATGCGCTTGTAGAAGCCGATTCATTATCCGTACCGATAAAATTGTTGGCTATACTTACACCAAACCCAACTCTACCCCCAAAACCAGCAGCACCAGCGATCGCCCAAATTTGCGATCTATCTATAGCGCGGAGAGTCACACCTTCATCAATATTGCCTGTAGTATTGTCAATGTATGCTCTTGTATTGCTTTTGAGCTTGTTAGCAGACAAGGAACCATTACCCGCAGTTAGCGAAGCGATAAATCCAGATTGCTGTGAAGTTGCGGTAATATTTTTCGCAGTAATATTACTGCTACCTTGAATGAATGATTGGGTATCACTACTTACTTCATTTTGAGAATATGTGCCAGACAATATTTTAGATGATCTGAGTGGATTTGACGGGGCTACAGCGATCGCGCCTGCTATTGAGACGATTAAAGTTCCATCGTTGCTGTCAATATTTAAATTTCCGTTATTAACAATGACAGAGCCAGTGTTATTGAAATAGGCTTTGGTTTTATTGGTGACTAAGTTGAGGGATATAGATCCTGCTCCAGCGTAACTATTTCCAAAGGAAGGCTGATCTTTTTCAATTCCCGATAATGCTGCTGCCAGAGATAAAGTCGCAACCATACCACTTGACTTGGCTGACAAATTTACATCACCAGTGGCATTGATATCCGTACCAGTACCAGTATCCGTCTCACCTCCAATAATTGCTAAAGTGTCTTGCTGAATGTCATTGACGGAGAGCGACAATCCTATCCCCACGCCGTTGCCAGTCTGAACTGCCCCAGCCACGCTAATCGCGTCCCCAGAACTTTTTGCATTAACTGTGACCTTACCACCACCTACTTTGACACCATTGCCAATTTGAGCGACGGTGCGACTTCTGCGCTTTACGCCAGTGCCACTACCCGTAAATCCTAATTTATCGCTGTCCCCGCCTGCTTGCGCTAGTCCTATCGCGAGAATTCCTTCAACCGCACTAACTACCAGACCAATACCCGATGTACCAGTATTTACCAAAGCGCGATCATCAATTTTAGCAATAGTAGTATTGTTAATATTAGAAACCATTACCGATCCGCCAAAGCCAGATTCAGCTTTATTTCCATAGAAAGAGAAGGTATCTCCCCTACCCTTAGAAATGAGAGTGTCTACATCAAAATCGAGACTGATAATCCCAGTAATATCCAAAAGAGTCATCTTAGTCTGAGCATTGACTGCAACAGATTGATTAATTGTACGGTAGTTAAGATCTTGATTGATTTTCGCGCCAGTTCCTATCAATGCTTGGGATTTGTTATTAAACTCGGTATAAGCAAATGAAGCGGCAATACCATAGGTAACTTTATTAATTCCCTTGTCAATTTTACCCTTATTGCGACTGGCAACAAAGGTATTGGCAAGACGGTTTGGCAAGCCAAGTTTACCGCTAAAAAATGCATCAAATATAAAACTAGAAATCTCACTGGCAGCAGCATTCTTATCGGTAGTACCAGTAAACTTATCCTTGAATGGGAAAAGGAAAGGATAAGAGAGGTCAGAAGTGACACTGATTTTGTCTTTAGCGTCAACCTGAGCATTATTACCAACTGAGGCAAGTACGTTGTTGTTGTAAATACTCACACCCAGTGAAACAGAAATGGAACCACCCTTATCACCTTGCCCCGTTGATGAATCAACAATCAACTGAACTTCTTGTTTTGTAGTAGCAGAGATCTTGACATCAGTACCCGATTTTAAAATTGCCGAACCGCCAACTTTAGCATTCACATCGTGAGTGAAATAATTAACGCCAATAGCGGCACCAACCGAGAAGGGATTGTCTTTTTGCTGTGTAGACAAAGGTTCAGTTAAAACTTTTTTGGTGTCTCCAAACCTAATGATCGTTCCCGCAAAAGCTAGGACATCAGCACCTGCTAATAAGTCTTTAAACTTGGCATTGCTTCCAGTTTTTCCAGCAATATTTACCTTGTCTTTGGCATTTAAAGAAGAAGATACGATAATGCCACTAGAAGCATTCGGTTTAACAAATGCTTGACTAATGCCAGAAGCAACCGTCGGATCTATGTCTATGGCTGCTGCGTCAAACGCATCAGTTTCACTATCTGCTAAACGAATACGATTAGCATCAATTACCGCTACATAATAAAATTCTCCATCTTCTAGACCACCCAATTCTATGTCGCCAACAGTAATTGGTTTGGTTGTTTTCAGGCTATGTAAAGTTCCAGATCCTAACCGCGTGAGGTCGATCGCTTGGTCTATCGAGGCATTTTCTCGCGTTGCCGCCAACTTTACTGTATTTTCGTCTACACGGATAATATAGTAGTCTGAATTTGCATTTAGCCCCGTAATAGCAGTTCCAGCATCAGTTAAATAGTTGGTCTGATAGGTAACGCGATCGCCAGTATTAAAACCGTGAGCTGGTACTTTAATCGTGTTTGATCCTAAATCAACAGCAGTATCGGTTGGATCAAAGGAGTTGTTAAAAACAATATTTTGAGTCGAAGAAATACTCCTATCAACCTTATAGGCAACTACATCCCCAGTTCTAAAGCCATGATTAGTAACAGTAATAATGTTTGTTTTGCTATTAACATCATCTAAGGGATTGAAGGTTTTGGAACCAGAAGTACTAGCGTAGTTAAAGAAATTGCGATTACCAGAAGAAGTTCCGCCAGCAGTTAGGTCAATCGCATTGTTTCTAGTCGCATCATCAGCCGTTAAAGCAAGTTTGATTGTGTTCGCATCTTGGACAATGGCAAAATATTGCTTATTGTTTTCCAGACCACCGATGGCATCATCGTTAGCAGTAAAGAAATAAGTTAGTACCTGTCCAGTAGTGAAGCCATGATTATTAATAGATATTGTATTTGCATTGAGATTTAGATTATTAGCAGCAGAAAATTCCTTGATTTCCAGCTTGCTTAAACTCTGTCGTGAGGTAGAGTTCACTCCATCATTACTGATATCTAGACCCAAACCTTTTGTCAACTTAAAGTTGTTGACATCTTGAGATAGAACAAAATAATTCCCATTATTCTCTAGCCCGCCAATACTAGTGCCACCGCCATTGCTGTAGATAACTTGGTCGCCAGTTTGCAATCCGTTATTATCAATATTAAATGAATTAGTGGAGTTGTCTACTTTGGTGAGGTTGATCGCCTGATCTACTACGTCCATCTTCCCTGAAGCAGTTAACTTTCCATTTACCTCTGCCAAAACTTCGGTGTTGTCGAAATTGACACCAATCCCTGGTGCTGCCGTACCGTTGATAAAAATATTGACTGTTCCCTTTGCTTCAGCATTGACTTTCCCTATGGAGGAAATGTTAATATTACCTGCCGTTGCCGAAACATTGGTATCACTATCCAAAACTACTTTAGAGATGGTATTTGTATTGGACACGGCTACCGCAGCACCACTATCCTTTAAATTCAGAGGAATAAAACTCAAGCCAATATTTGAGAATACCCTTGCACTCACTCTATTCGTGGTCTCCACAGTAGAAGTGATGCTGACATCTTTTCCAGAAATCTTGGTGGCACCTTGAATAGAGGTCTTAGCTTGCCCATCCGCCTGTCCGTAAGCAACCGCAAACTTAGAAAGAGGATTATGTGGATTGCTAGTACTAATTGCTTGAACGCTACTATCAACAGCTACTGAAGATGCGATATTAACCTTGCCGCTACTCTGAATTTGAGCATTATTTAACGTAATTGTGGCATCTCCACCACGAACCTGAACTGATGCTGGCAAGAGAGCGTTGAAAAATTGACTAGGGAGTTGCGTAAAAGGCTTGAGAAGAACTTGGGCATAGGCAGGCAAATCACTTAGACTGGTTTTATCCTCAGCAGTTGAAGCAATCGTGATATCCGCACCCGTAATGACACTACCATTAGCAAGGGTAACACTTACAGACTTCTTTTTATAACCAAAAGGCTCGACCCCTGTTCGCTTAGTTATGTCTTCAGCTTTGAGAGTGACATTCCCCGACGTAAAAGCCCCTGTTCCAGTTTTATCAGCATAAATTTTTGCGCCACTAGAGAGAGTTATATTCTCTCCTGTAAAAGTCACATTCCCCGAATTCCCATCGGAATTACTAGAAGCATCAAGATTTCGAGTCGAAATAACAATATTACTATTGACGGTGATAGTTTCTACTGTAGCCGTAAGGCTACCACCATTCAAACTCAGATTTTGGGCGAAACTTACACTATCCCGACCATTCTCCCCATTAATGATTAAAGAACCAAGAAATGAATTATCAACACTGTTGATTGTAATCGTATCATCCCCAGAACCAGCATTGATCGTTAGAGAACCACTAGGATTTAGGAAAACAACACTTTCAAAAGTATTGTTACTGCTTGATATTATGTTCGTACCGTCATTATACTTAGCTAAAACGATATTGTCGGCTGAAGCGGTGGCGGTAAAGATGCGATTACTGACTACGGTACGATCAATAATTGGCTCTAAGCCAGCGTAGGTAATCAGTTTGCTGTCAAGGGTGATCGTCCCTGCATCGGGAGAAGTAGCTACATAATTGGCTTTGGCATACTTACCGCCGTCGATCTCAAGGGTGTCAAATCCGCCAATGTTGCCATCAACAGTGCCTGATAGGTTGCCAGTAGCAGAGAAGATAAATGTGTCGTTGTTATTTGCCGCACCTTTAAGATTTTCAACATTTAGAAACTCAACATTGCCTGTATTTCCAGAGTTTTCACCTGTGACATTCCAAATAGTATCGACATTGGAACCTAGAAGGATATCATTTCCATCGCCACCATCAAATTTTACCTTCGCACCGCTATTATTTAAAGCCTTTACAAAAGAAGAATCTAAGAATACTTGGTCATCGCCCCCACCGAGATTGATATTGATCACTGTCTGACGCGAAAGTTGTAAACCTTTTACATCCGTGAAAGTAGCTCCATCCGTACTAAAACCTAAACTATTGTATTTAGAACTGAATGTAAAATATAGTTTATCCGCTCCACTAGTCCCCAAAAATGCTAGAGAAGTGACTGATTGCCCTAATTGAGTGAGATCTAAAACATTAGCTGGTTGATGAGTTTGTGTATCGAAAGGACTTATCGATTGGGGTAAAGAGGGAACACTAAGAGTCAAGCCATTCCCAATCTTAATCTGAGAATCAAACTGAGTGATTAAGGGATTAATCGAACTTGTTAGGAATGGGTTGGAAGTGTCAGAATTAAGCATTTTAAGTAGATCTGTCTCAAGATTTGTAATGACAATGGAAGCATCGAAATAGAATAATTTAAACCCTATACTCGCGAGCCGATTTCAATTCAAACAGATAATTATTAAGATATGATTAAAGATTTATTGAAATATGATTAAAGATTTATTAAAGATTTATTAAAGATAAGCCTGTCAAGTATTTTGTGTAAAGTCTTAGAAAGCATTTAAGAATTGACAGCAGTAAGATTTCTAAGCATTTTGCGGATCAAAGCTAGGTAAATAGACGACTCTGAGGTATTCTCATAAAATTCATAGTCCTTGCTAAGCCTGCGATATTTGCCTAGCCAAGCAAAGGTTCTCTCCACTACCCAACGCTTTGATTCAACAACAAAACCTTTCTGCGCTTCCGCTCGTTTGCTTACTTCCCAAGTGCAATCAAAGTTGTCTTTAACCCACTGGGTTATGTCATCACCAGAAAATTCCTTGTCAACTAATATCTTTTGTAATCGTCTCAGTGGATATTTCAGACTTTGTAATAGTCTCATAGCCCCTGCCCTCTCACCAACATTTGCTGGACATACCATAGCCCCAACCACTAACCCCAATGTATCAGCCATAATGAAGCGTTTGCGACCATTGACCTTTTTACCGCCATCAATACCACGACTGCCTGCACTATCCATTGTTTTAACACTTTGACTGTCGAGGCTAGCTAGACTCGGTGTTGCTTCTCGACCATCTGCCAATCGTACTTGTGCGCTGATCTGGTGGTTGATTTCAGCGATAACTCCTGTTTTTGCCCATCTTTGGAAGTAGAAGTAGACTGTCGAATATGGTGGGAAATCATGGGGTAGATTTTCCCATGTACAACCATTCTTGGTTATGTAGAAAATTGCATTCAGCACTTCCCGAAAATCTGTTTTTGGTGGTCTCCCCAATTTTGATGGTTTTGGCAGCATTGGTGCAATTATTTCCCACTCTTTGCTTGATAAATCGGTATTATAGGGTTGGCGCATCTTGGCTGGTTGATACTAGATTTCATCGGTATTTATACCTGTTTTGGTGCGCCCTTGCATTCTTAAATGCTTTCTAAGATCTAGGTATGGAGGCGATCCTCTTCGAGGATGGCAAAGCGATTGAGGGCAGGTTTCCAATCACGAATCGGCATCGTCCATTTCTTAGAAATATTCCGCATCGCGAGATAAACGAGCTTGAAAGCAGCGTTATCAGATGAAAAAATCTGCTGAGATTTAATCACCTTCCGCAAATTGCTATTCATGGACTCAATCGCATTGGTGGTATAACTCGCCCTGCGAATCTCAGGGGGGAAAGCAAAGAAGGGGATAATATTCGCCCAATGACTGCGCCAAGACTTGGAGATCGAGGGGTATTGATTGTCCCACTTCTCAGAAAAGAGTTCGAGATTAAACTCCGCCTCCGATTCCGTGACAGCCACGTAAATCGCCTTGAGGTCAGCACAAACTTGCTTGCGTTGTTGCCAAGGGACAAAAGGGATCGAATTTCTGACCATGTGAACAATGCATAGCTGCACCTGAGTTTTGGGAAACACAGTCTCAATCGCATTGGGAAAACCAGTCAAGCCATCAACACATGCAATCAAAATATCCTTGACTCCACGATTGTGAATTTCGGTGAGTACCGACAACCAGAATTTCGCGCCTTCATTGGGAGAAATCCACATACCCAGTTTCCTTGTACCCATCCATATTCACAGCTAGGGCAAAGTAGGGGTATGACAACGATTCCTTCATTGAGTCAATGTGAGTGAAACAGGACTGCTTGTCTGGACGATCTAAGTACAGGACAAAAAGCTTGAAATGCTTTCCTAGCAAGGGTTTCAAGCAAAGCATCTACAATCCATGCTGGGCAAGGGTTTCAGGCAGTTTTGCCATTCTATTTTTGATTTTTTGTCCTGTACTTAGCTGGACGATATAACTTTAAGTGTTTCCAATTCCGAACTCGAGGCATCAGGGTAATTCCTAGTAGTGCTGCTAGTGCAAAAACTGGTGTGCTTTGAGCCTGAGTATCACCATGGATTGTATCTGGTTGAATGTCGGATAAATTTTTGAGCAATCCATCAAGTAGGAAGACTGCTTCCCAAACTCCGCAGGGAATGAAATGAGACAATGTAAGTATCTGAGACGTGATAATAGCCGATGCCACCATAACCGCCATAGCGAATATGGTACTCAGAGAGCAGGTTTTGCTCATACAAGTCCCACTTAGTACCGTCAACTGATGCATTCTTTCCTGGGTAGTCCTAAAAAGGAAAGGATGAAAGGGGATGTAAAGAAGCATTATAATAATGGATGAAATTCCAAATGGCTCCAATGTGATTTTCTAACTTCTTAGAAAAGGATAAAGTCTTTCTAACCAGTCTTGACACTCGTTGTCGTAACGTACAGTTGAATCTCTCAATATAGGTAAGTGTCCAAGGGGGTAACGAGAAATGGTCATTTCAGCGATTTTTTGAGGTGCTTTGGCACTGATTTATCTTGACTTAGGTCATTTGATGAGCCTGAAACGCACCAACTTCGTACCCCCCTTGGACGGTTACCAATATAGTTGTTTTTTCCCGTTTCTTTGTCCACAGCCCTATGACGTTTGGTGGGCAGTACGACAGGATAAGACGAGTAGAAATCAGTGTAAATAACTGCACATTGGCGATAGACACTAGGCAACGATTCCCATAACTTTTGAGCTGAGTCCCCAGAGCGATCGCCTATATAACAACCGACAATTTCACGAGTCTCGGCATCAATGGCAAGCCATACCCACTGTTTATTGCCTTTGTCGTCCACAAAAGACCATAATTCATCTATCTGTATGGTCAAACGCTTGTTTGGTTTAGGTTCTACCTGCACCTGTTGAGGAACATTTTCATATTTAACCCAAGTTGCTACCTATGGCAACAAGAAAAAAAAGCTGCTACAAAGGACAAAAGCCGATGAACACCGAATCGGTTTACAGCATTGATAGTTTTCCGATACCCGTTTGTGACAATATCCGCATACCAAGGTCAAAA
>JADBWK010000184.1 GCA_020404895.1 Pseudanabaena sp. M085S1SP2A07QC
AGCTTTGCTTAGGACATAAAACCCAAAAGATGGCAGAGCGAAGCTCTGCCATCTTTTGGGTTTTGAATTGTCCTATCTATCTCTTACGTTGCTATATTTGCTTTTCTAAATCTATCAAGTCATAAAACCCAGTCAAGCCAACATTTATTAGCCCCCTAGCCCCCAATTCTGGGGGAACAGCATATTAGTTCAGTTTGCTGTAGGCAAAATATAGCAATGTAAGTTTTGCTTAGGACATAAAACCCAAAAGATGAGTGGCGGCGCTTCGGGCCGCCACTCATCTTTTGGGTTTTGATTTGTCCTAGCTATCTCTTGCATTGCTATAAAAGCTCAATACATCATTGGTTGACTGTAGAAACAATACTTCTATTTGGTTGAGCGATGCAATTACCAAATACTGGTGTGGGATCTAATCCTGTAATCAAGCGAAAATGTGTAGGAGAAATATGAAGGGCGATTGGCTTATTTTCCCAACCTTTTAAAAGCTCATGCGATCGCTCTAGAAAAACAACACCGCGAACTAGAGGAGTGATTCGCCAGCTTTCGATTAAAACTTCGACAAGCGCTAGTTCAATTTGAGGAGGTGCGTAGGCTTGTAATAAATCTTCCAAATATTCATCAAAATCTTCATCGTCATTGCCATCTAACTGATAGCTATCGACGATGTACTTAACTCTTTGTCGGCTAATTTTTTCCCATACTTCCATAACTCCCTCTTCTTAGTCGCAAGTAAAAAGGTAAAAGGCAAAAGTAAAAACTCTGCTAGATAAACCTTTGTTAGTAAATACACTATTATGATAATTAAATAATAACTATTATAAATGTATCACACAGGTTATTACATACCAAACTATCAGACAGCATGATCCCTCAGAAATTACGATTAATAAATTTCTTGAGCTATCAACAATTAGCCTTAGATTTCAGTGGGCTGCATGTTGCTTGTATTTGTGGCGCGAATGGGGCGGGAAAATCATCATTATTAGAAGCGATTTCTTGGGCGATTTGGGGTGTAAGCCGCGTGGCAAGCCAAGATGATGTGATTCATGTTGGCTCTAAAGAAGCTCAAGTGGACTTTACATTTATCGCTGGTGGTGAAGTCTATCGGGTAATCAGAACCAGATCGCGCAATAGTTCAACCTCTTTAGAATTTCAGGTACAGAGTGAAGGCAAATTTAAATCCCTCACCGAACGCAAGGTGCAATCGACGCAGCAGACAATCATTTCGCATCTAAAAATTGATTACGAGACATTCGTTAATTCCGCGTATTTGCGTCAAGGTCGTGCTGATGAATTTATGCTGAAGCGTCCTAGCGATCGCAAACAGATTTTGGCGGATATGCTAGCTTTGTCGCAGTACGACGAGCTTGCCGAACGCGCCAAAGACATTGCCCGCACTAGTAAGGGCGAGTCGGCAGTTTTAGAGAATATGTTGGTACATCTGCGAGAACAAATTCAATCAGGAGAATCGATCGCACCGCAGTTAGAAGTTTTGCGATCGCAGTTAACGGATTTGCAATCAAGGGAATCTCGCGAGCGTCACCAATTGCAAGTTGCGGAAGAATTGCAAAAACAATATCAAAGTGTGACCCAGCAACTAACTTGGCAACAACAGCAGCAAGCTTCACTCACTGCCAATTTGGCGCAATCATCACGACAATTAGTCAGTCAGCAAAAACAATTACAGCAATTAGAAGCATGTTTAAAAATGCGATCACAGGTTTTGCAAGACTATGAGAGCTATCAACTACTATCAACCCAAGAATCAGAGCTAGAGCGCAAGTTTCAAAAGTATCAACAACTTAGTGAGCGCCGAGGAGAATTTAGTCATAAGCTAGCGAGTTTACAAAGTGAACTCAGGGGACAGTTAAGGGCTTATCAAGCGCAATTAGAGTCTCTAACACAGCAGGAAAGTGACTTAAAAAGAATTCTGAGCCGTACTGGAGAAATCGAAGTTGCGATCGCGGAATTACACAAAGCAAGAGCAGTCTTACAAGAATTTGATCGCCTCCACGCTCAATCCACACCGCTAATTCATCGTCATCAAGTTCTCAAGCATCAACTGGAAAGGGAGCATACCAAGCTTGCTGCAAAACTAGAAGAATTAGTTGCGAAGCGCGAACAATTATATTTACAAGTCAAGAATCACGATCAGTTATTAGTTAATGCTAAAGAACTAGATCGGCAAATTGTTTTATTACAAAATAAACAAGTTTATCAACAACGAGTTCATGAAAAAGGATTAGAGAGACGTGATTTTTTGGAGCGTTTAAAAACAAGATTGGCGGATAGTGAGGCTGCTTTTAATAAATTAGAAACAAAAATGCGTCAGTTAACCGTGCCGAATGCCCCTTGTCCTCTTTGCGATCGCCCTCTAGATGAAGCTCATTGGCAGCTAGTCCAAAAAAAGCATAAGCAGGAATCTCGCGATTTACAAGCCGATATCTGGGTAGTAAAAGAGCAGCAAATAGCCTCTAATTGCGAAATTGAAGTTTTACGAGAAGAATATCGTAATCTCAAAAAGGAACTCGCACCACTTAATGATTTGATTCAGCGTAAAGGAACTTTGCAGGAAAGACTAAAGGCGATCGCTGAAGCAAAGCAAAGGCTGGCGCTAATTGATAACGAGACTATGGATTTAGGCGATCGCCTCCAGACTCAAAACTATATGCGTGAAGCATGGGAAGAGATGGAACTCATCGATAAAAATATCCATAAATTCGCTTATGACGAAAAAAATCATGCCCTAGCCCGTGGAGATGTTGAACGCTGGCGATGGGCGGAAATCAAGCAGTCAGAATTAAAAAATGCTCAGCGTCAAGCCGATAATCTATCGCAAAAAATTCCTGATTTACAAACCAAAATCAACCAACTACAAGATCGTCTAACTAAAAATCTGATCGATTTAGAAGTACAGCATGAACTCGAACAATGCGATCGCACTCTTACACAGTTAGCCTATGAACCTGATCGGCATCAACAACTCCGCACTCAAAAACAAGAACTCACATCGGCGCTCTTACGCTATCAAGAACTCACCCGCGCCGAGCAGGAATATCCCGAACTTCAGCAACAGCTAAACCATTTACAACAAACTCAAAACCTTAATCAACAAGAATTACAAAATATTACCGCTCAAATTTCCCAATTACAATCACAGATCAAAGCTTTACATGGCGATCATGCACAGGAAATTCAATCTTTGCGTCAAAATCTCCAAAATTGGCGAACGCAAATGGATGCTCTACTCGCACAAATTGGCAGCCTTCAGCAATCACAGCAACAACTAGAGCTAAGCCGTCAACGCGAACAAGAAATCATTGCTCAAATAGAGTTAGTCCGTCATCGCCAACGTATCCATACAGAGCTTCATCAAGCCTTTGGGAAAAATGGTATTCAAGCTTTAATGCTAGAAAATGTACTTCCACAAATCGAAGTGGAAGCTAATCAAATTCTCGCTCAACTTAGCGATCGCCAATTAAATGTACGATTTATCACCCAAAAATCTGGCAAAAAAAGCGATCGCATTATTGAAACCCTTGACATTGAAATTGCTGATAGCAAAGGCACTAGACCCTACGAAACCTATTCAGGAGGTGAAGCATTTCGGATCAATTTTGCGGTACGTCTAGCCCTCTCCCGCGTGCTTGCGCAGCGCAAAGGGAGTACTTTGCAAACCCTTATTATTGATGAAGGCTTTGGCAGTCAAGATCAGTTAGGTTGCGATCGGCTTGTCAGTGCAATAAATGCGATCGCGCCAGATTTTGAGTGCATTTTGGTAATTACGCATATGCCACAGATGAAGGAAGCGTTTAACACATTGATTGAAGTATCAAAGGATGAGGAAGGCTCAACGGTGCAATTAGTTGGTTAGCTATAGCAATCCTAAATGATTTATGAGAAAAAGCCATAGGTAAAAAGCTTGGGAAAATTAAAGGTTTGTCGAAAAGTAATAAACTCAAAAAAGAACTTAACTGTCGCAAAAGATTTGCATAAATGATAGATAGAACTCACGAATAAAGCGCTTGACTTGTAACCAAACATCTTCAATACTTGCCATCAAAATATCTTGGTAGTCCTGAAGAGGAACGGATGTAGGAAAATATCTAGATGGTTGTTACAGAGTCAAGTAATGTCAGAGTCAATGCCATCTTGCCCATCCTGCCAGTCCGTATCTGTGGTTAAAAACGGTAGTACTCGGCATGAAAAACAAAATTATAAATATCGGGACTGTGGTCGCCAATTCGCAGGAAATCCACAGTGGCACGGAGTTTCAGACTGGTGAATCAGCTCAGAAGTTATGGGAATCGTTGCCTAATGTCTATCGCCAATGTGCGGTTATTTACACTGATTTCTACTCGTCTTATACCAATTCACAAAAGTGTTACAACACTTCTGTGAATTAAATTGAGAGATTCAACTGTACGTTACGTCAACGAGTATCTAGAGTAGCTAGAGTAGCTAGAAAGATCTTATCCTTTTCTAAAAAGTTGGAAAATCACATTGGAGCCATTTGTAATTTTATTCATCATTACAACACTTCTTTACCTGCGTGTGCGTCCTTTCCTTTTTAGGACTACCTTTTTATTTAGGTTTTAAGCCATACATGCCACCTAGCAAAAACCATAACAACATACTTAGACGTGGTTCATAGAGGACTAAATCTAACCACCCTGACATCAAAAAAAGCATAACGCTGATCACAGCTATGACCATCATTCCTTCCGTATCTTTAGCGATCGCAGATTTGAGAGCTGTCCAGATTGTCCAACCGATGATACCGACAAATCCCAACAACGCAGGAATTCCCGAACCAACAGCGATCGCTAAAAATAAATTATGCTCGTGAGGTAACCCTTGCAAGTCATAGCCAATGGACTGAGCCACCAGTGGGAAATTGCGCAACCCCCAACCTTGGAGCGGATGTTGAGATATTAGAGAAAGTGCAAACTGCCAAGCATTGAGACGACCAGCTGTGGAAGCATAGTCACCTAATTGGGGATCGATACTACTAACTAAACGATTGACAAATCCTTCTGGTAATAGCGATCGCACTGCTTCGCCACCCAAGCCAAATTTTGGGCCAAACACTCCCCAAGCAATAATTGCCAGAACAAGTCCAAAGCCTGAAACAAGTTTCCATTGACGGTAATAGAATGCTAATGCCACAGCGCCAAGTACAGCAATTCCCCAAGCATTACGCGAACTAGTCAGAATGAGCACACAAGTTCCTAATGCTAGGGCTATAGCCGCGATCACCTGTTGGGATTTAGAGATACTTTTGACTTTGCCAAGGGCAAAATGAAAAGCGATCGGTAATATCATTAAGAAGTAAGCGGCTGTTTCATTGAAATGACCGAAAAATGACTGAATGCGGCGATCGGGACTAAATCCCATCGGGATCGGATAGCTATCAAAAATCACTTTCGGAAAGATCAAATCGGGGCGATCAAGAACTGCCTGTAATAGACCAAATCCACTTACCAATATGGAACTCAGCACTATTAGCCAGAGAAAATGAATAAATTGAGTAGGGGTACGGATGATGTAGCTAGTAGTGGCAGCCACGAGGAAATATGGCAAGAAATTAGCTAATCCGCCAGCAGCTGTGGCTAGGTTGAAAGCAATGATAGTAGTGAAGATCATCCATAGAGATAGCCAAAAATAAGCACGATTAACTGGTGTGGCGATCGCTCTCCATCCATGACAAATTAGAACTCTCAAAGCCAGTGCTAACATAAAAAGTGGAATAAAAACATTGCTAATCACCATAAAAATAGCAATGCTTTGCAGCCAATTCCACTCTAATCGCAACTGATCATTGTCTATCGATTTCCAGATCATCCATTTACCTCACACATTCGCACAATCACAATAAAAAAGAAAGGGAGTGCATGGCACTCCCTTTCTTTTTTATAAAGATTTGCAGGGCAAATCTTTATAAATGATTAATAATCGAAGTCGCCACCAGCGCCCATTGCGCCGCCGCCACCAGCACTAGCACCTTCAGGCTTATCAACAACGATACACTCAGTGGTGAGGATCATGCCAGCGATAGAAGCTGCATTTTGCAATGCAGAACGAGTGACCTTAGCAGGATCAACAATACCAGCTAAAAACATATCTTCAAATTCGCCAGTCATCGCATTGAAGCCAATGTTGAAGTCTTTTTCACGAACATTCTCAGCGATTACAGCGCCGTTGAAGCCAGCATTTTGAGCAATGCGCTTAACAGGAGCAGATAGGGATTTAGAAACGATGATTGCGCCAGTGAGTTCTTCACCTGTGAGGTTCGAATTTGCCCATGTAAATAATTCCGGAGCAAGGTGCACATAGGTTGTACCACCACCAGGAACGATACCTTCTTCAACAGCAGCCTTAGTTGCGTTGATGGCATCTTCGAGACGAAGTTTACGATCCTTCATTTCAGTTTCAGTTGCAGCACCAACCTTGATGACAGCTACGCCACCAGAGAGCTTAGCCAAACGCTCTTGAAGCTTTTCCTTATCGTAAGAAGATTCGGTTTCTTCGATTTGACGACGGATTTGCTCAACGCGAGTCTTCACAGCTTCTTCATTTCCGTCAGCAACAATGGTTGTGCTGTCTTTAGTGATGATGACGCGACGTGCCTTGCCGAGTTGATCAAGCTTAACTGCATCAAGACGCAAACCTGCATCTTCAGTGATTACTTGAGCGCCTGTGAGAGTTGCCAAATCTTCGAGCATCGCTTTACGGCGATCTCCAAAACCAGGAGACTTGATCGCAGCAACGTTAAGAACACCACGTAGACGGTTTACAACGAGAGTTGCCAAAGCCTCTTTTTCAATATCTTCCGCGATGATGATCAAAGGACGACCAGAGCGAGCAACTTGTTCTAGAACTGGCACTAGTTCTTGAACAAGGGCAATCTTTTTATCGGTAATCAACAGAACTGGTTCTTCAAAAGAAGCTTCCATGCGCTCAGCATCTGTAACAAAGTAAGGAGAGATATAGCCCTTATCAAAGCGCATACCTTCAGTGATTTCCAATTCAGTGAACATGGATTTACCTTCTTCAAGGGAAATCACTCCTTCTTTACCGACTTTATCCATCGCTTGGGCGATCATTGCGCCGACTTCTTCGTCGTTACCAGCAGAGATGGTTCCCACTTGAGCGATCGCTTTAGAATCTTCAATAGGCTTAGCATGATCTTTGATTTTACCAACCAAGAAAGCAGTTGCTTTGTCAATACCTCGCTTAAGAGCGATCGAGTTAGCGCCAGCTGCTACATTACGCAAACCTTCTTTGACCATTGCATGAGCCAAAACCGTTGCCGTAGTGGTTCCATCACCAGCAGCGTCATTAGTTTTAGAAGCAGCTTGACGAATCAAAGCTACGCCAGTATTTTCAACATTATCTTCTAGTTCGATTTCTTTAGCGATGGTAACTCCATCATTAACGATTTGAGGAGAACCAAATTTCTTCTCAAGAACTACGTTACGTCCCTTAGGTCCAAGGGTTACAGCAACTGCTTCAGCCAAGATATCCATACCACGCTCAAGAGCGCGACGAGCATCTTCATTGTAAATTATTCTTTTAGACATGATTTTTTTAATTGAGTAATGGGTTAACAGAAGAGTTGGTGATTGGTGATTGGGTTTCGATCTCAGTTGCCGATTACCAATTACCAGTGGTTATGCAACGATCGCTAAAATATCTTTTTCTGCTAGCAGCACATATTCATCTGTGCCAAGTTTGATATCAGTGCCAGCATATTTGGAGTACAGAACTTTGTCCCCAACTTTGACTTCTAGGGCTTGACGCTCGCCTTTGTCATCGAGTTTGCCAGGTCCTACTGCGGCGATTTCGCCAACTTGGGGCTTTTCCTTTGCGGTCTCAGGCAAGAAAATTCCACCAGCGGTTTTTTCTTCTTTAGCGCTTACTTTGATAAATACGCGATCAGCTAAAGGCTTTACGGTAGTTACATTTAATGTCGTTGTTGCCATTTGTATTCACTCAGTTGACTAGCATTTTTTGGCTTTGTCTAGAGTGTTTTAGCACTCTAGGTGATTGAGTGCTAATTTAACCGAAATGGTTGCAATGGCTATAGTGTGGTTTACCGAACTGAAAAGAACAAAGCAGGAGACACTAAGGGTCACCTGCTTTGTTGCATCAAAACATTTTTGTACTAGAATCAGCACAAAGATTTGTTTTTAAGTACCTCGACACAATTAAAAAGTTTAGGCTTCTTCCTGTTCTTCGCCCTGTAGCTTTAGCAAGAAGTAACCGAAGGCAATACCGACAGGAATTAGTACCATCGATAAAACCATTGCGTTAACCATTTCTCCCATGATTTTCTCTTTTAATAAATAATTTAGATAATATTGCTTTAGGAATTTTACCGTATAAGCAGGGCTAAATTATTACCTCTACATCGATCGCGTCAGCATAATCTTCTTGCTCACTATTAGCTTGGCTCTCCTTAGGTTTATGAGAATTTTGCTCATTTTGATAAGATCCCATAACTTCAGCTTCGTCCAACCAAACTGGGCGAATCTCATAATGAACTCGCAGATTTGCAGGAGTACTGCGTTCAGCTTCTCGTACAAATCGATTGGCTTCCCATTCTGCTTGAAATGTGTTGATCAATTTGAGCGTTTTTAGTCGTTGTCGCTCCAGATATGTCCATACTTCCCAAGCATTGTATTCAGGCTCTTTGGGCGTTTCAAGGATTTCTTCAGGCTCTGAGATCGTTTCCGCATGATCGTCTTGATCTGAAGATTTTTGACTGTAATTAACAGGATCATTGCTCCGATCATCAAATTCAGATGATGCTGGCTTTGGACTATCTTCAACATCGCGAGATTTACTGTCAAAATCCTGCGATGCGGCAGAATCTTCGATGGCATCATGCGATCGCGATAGACTCTTAATCTCCCTAGCGCGAATTTGTCTAACTGATGACTGATCCTCTGCGATCAACTTCACCTCGATCGAGGTCTGAGATTGATCAACCCATCCTTTAAAAATAACTTGCTCTCCGTTAATCATTAAGTGATCGCCAACTTCTAATGCAAATCCTGCTAACGAATTAAACAATGGCTTCATGGTTGGTGTTGAACTAAAGCCACTAGGACTATTAGTATCTTGGCGATGGTCATCAGCGACCTTGGGGTTGGAGACATCTGCCTGACTAGATTTCCCATTGTCAATCAGGCTTTGGACTCCCCCAGTTGCATTTTCATCTCACTAATTTGAGCATATAACGGAGCTAGACAATTCTCTACATAGGTCAAAAGCTCAGGATGCAAAATGAACGGAGCTATCTCTGGAGGCTTCTCTGGTATTGGCTCAGGCTCAAACTCACGACTAATCACTGTTAAAATCCAATCAGCGATCGCCTGTTGCTTGGCATCAGCTTGTGTTTTGATTTGGCTCAATAAAGGCAGAGGAAAACGAAGATTTACCTGTTTTGTCCTATGAGGAGTCGCCATTATTTGCCCTTACTTAAAATTTTTGAAGTGTTTGCGAACTTAATTATAGCAATCGGTATCACTAATACCAATTATCGAAAGTGTAGTCACACTTTCGATACGGATTTAAGGACTATCCACAAAGAAGAAGCATCGCAATAATTGTGATGCTTCTTCTTTAGCTTTATAGACATTTCGATAGCCAACAATTATTTAAACTGAAAAAGGGATTTCCCCAATGAAAGCGTAACTATTAGCCACAAAGCTAAGCTAGAGTAGGCAAAAGCGGAAATAACTCCTAAGAAAAAGCTATTCCAAACAATAATCATTTTGCTTTTCTCTATGGATTCAGAATTCTAGCTCTACTTCACATAACTTATCTAGCCTATTTTCGCATTTCAGAAGGCATCTATGCGATTGCTAATGAAAATTAACAATCCGTTCTTGGCGATGGAATAAGATGATTTGTTCCCTGACCATTTCATGTTTGATATAGCTGCTCTCTTCCCAGTGAATAATACCAATTCACAGAAGTGTGGGCACACTTCTGTGAATTTAAAATCAAACTCTGTAAGGGTTTTCAAAGCAAAAAATGGTGTAGCCATTTTTTGCTTTGAAGTAGATAAGGCGAATCATGGTCTTGATTATATCTGAACAGCAATTCTCATTATAAAAAATAGGAGATAGCTTTAGCCGATGATAAAATGAGTATCTGTACTTTCTTATTCCAAAACCATGACCAATTGGCAAATCGCCGCCGAATTTGAAGACATTCTCTATCACAAAGCCGATGGAATGGCAAAAATCACAATTAATCGTCCCCAAATTCGTAATGCTTTTCGACCTAAAACGATTACAGAAATGATAGCTGCCTTTGCTGATGCACGTGAAGATGTCGAGATTGGGGTGGTTTTGCTAACTGGTGCTGGACCTGCACCCGACGGTAAATACGCCTTTTGTGCAGGGGGCGATCAGAAAGTGCGTGGCGATGGTGGATATATCTCTGAGTCTGGCGTACCGCGCTTAAATGTTCTTGATTTGCAACGTTTAATTCGCACTATGCCTCAGCCTGTAATTGCCTTAGTTGCTGGTTATGCGATCGGTGGTGGTCATGTATTGCATGTTGTTTGCGACCTAACTATCGCTGCCGATAATGCAATCTTTGGTCAAACGGGTCCAATGGTGGGTAGTTTTGACGGTGGTTTTGGTGCTTCATATTTGGCGAGATTGGTAGGACAGAAAAAAGCCCGCGAAATTTGGTATCTCTGTCGCCAATATGATGCTCAAGAAGCTTTAGAGATGGGCTTAGTGAATAAGGTTGTGCCAGTAGAGCAATTAGAATCTGAAGGCATCAAATGGGCTCAGGAAATTTTAGACAAAAGTCCCTTGGCAATTCGATGTCTCAAGTCTGCTTTTAATGCTGATTGTGATGGTCAAGCGGGTATTCAAGAGTTAGCGGGGAATGCGACATTGTTGTTCTATATGACTCAGGAAGCACAAGAGGGCAAGCAAGCATTTCTAGAAAAACGCAAACCCAATTTTCGTCAATATCCCAATCTCCCATAGTACCAAATTAAGAAACCTTATTGGGTTTGGTATTTAATTCATAAAAGTGTTGTCATACTTCCGCTAGGACATAAAACCCAAATAGTAAGAGGCGGCGCTTCACGCCGCCTCTTACTATTTGGGTTTTGATTTGTCTTGATAAAAGTGGCTAAGGCTATATAAGAAGAGTATCAATATCCGAATTAGTCAAGAAAAATCAAAACTGAAAATAGAAGGGCGGCGCTTTGCACCGCCCTTCTATTTTCGGTTTGCATATAAGGAGATCGCGATACACTTGATAAATTATGATTAGTTAGCAAAAATCAATCAATTTTTATGTCGGAAGCTATTCTCCTCAATACTTTTTTCTGGGCTGCCATTGTGCTAATGGCGATCGCTACTAGTGGTGTTGGTTATCTCACTTTTCTAGAATGGCAAGATCGCCGCCGTCGCGGAGGAAAAAGTTAAACCACTCATACATCCGATCTTCTAGCCAAGGCGTATGCCACGCTAAACCCAAGTTGATTGTCTCCACAAAATTTTCAGGTAAATCATTGTCATTGATTGCCACGCAAAACCGAAAGGTCGCAACCTGTTCCCACTGTTTTAAATGTTTGAATATGCGGACGATCGCTTGACGATAGGGGTGATTGGGCAGTTCATACCAATCATCAGAAATTTCATTGGAACGATCAAATCCTAAATGGACAATCGAGAGCTTACTAGAAAACTCTTTGGCTAATAGGGTTGGATCTTGGGTGTCAGCATGAGCGAACAAACTCGCAAAAGCTATAGAAGTTTCCTCTTGTAGTAATAGATCGTTAGCTGAAGCAACTTCCCGCAACTGATCAAACCATTCATGTGGTTTATGATCTGTCCAACGAATCCCAAGGGTGATTAGTTTAGTCTTCAAGAGCAGATGCCCTAACTTTTCTGCCTTGGTTTCGAGATAACGCAAGTTATGCTCATTAGTTTCGATTAATAAAGGCAAGCGTCCAACAACTTCAATATCAAAACCTTTAAGTCCCGCTAGCTTCCGAGGGTTATTTGTAATTAAGCGCATTTTCTTAATACCCAGATCATGCAAAATCTGCGCACCAACTCCATAGGTACGCAAATCAGCACCAAAGCCTAGCTTTTCGTTGGCTTCAACCGTATCTAATCCACCATCTTGTAAACAATAGGCTTTAATTTTATTTATCAGACCGATACCGCGTCCTTCCTGTCGCAAGTAAACGACTACGCCCCAGTTCGCAAACTCAATCATCTTTAAGGCACTTTGCAACTGTCCGCGACAATCACAACGTAGCGATCCGAGAGCGTCACCTGTAAGACACTCAGAATGTACTCGCACTAAAACTTCATTTTCAGGGAAGTCCTGTAGATCGCCTTTAACGATCGCAAGATGCTCAGTATTATCAAGGGTATTTCGATAGGCATAAACCTTAAAGTTTCCAAATAACGAAGGTAAGTTGGCGATTGCTTCTCTCTGCACAAAGCGATCGTGTGCTAGCCGATAACTAATTAGATCAGCAATGCTGATTAATTTCAGGTTGTGTAACTTTGCATATTCAATCAGTTCAGGCAGTCGAGCCATTGAGCCGTCATCATTTTGGATCTCACAAATAACACCTGCGGGATATAGCCCCGACATTTGTGCCAAATCCACCGCTGCCTCAGTATGACCAGCTCTTTTAAGAACGCCGCCATCTTTTGCTCTGAGGGGAAAAATGTGTCCAGGACGACGTAAATCATTTGGGCATGTATTTGGATTAATCGCCGATTGAATTGTGCGCGATCGATCTTCTGCCGAAATTCCTGTTGATGTACCTTCAACAGCGTCAATGCTGACTGTAAAAGCGGTTTGTTGACTGTCAGTATTGCGATCAACCATTAATGGCAAATCTAAACGATCAAGGCGATCGCCTGTCATCGCCAGACAAATCAGACCTCGAGCTTTTACCGCCATAAAATTTACCATTTCAGGCGTGGCAAATTGGGCTGCCCCAATCAGATCGCCTTCGTTTTCACGGTTTTCATCATCGACAACGACAATGAGACGACCAGATTTGAGGTCATTAAGAGCATCAGGGATAGAGTCAAATTGAAACTTAGTCAAGTCTTACCGTCAGGCATTCAATCTATTTATATCCATCATATAGCAATCTCTATATTGCTTACTCCCTTCCTATACAAGAATTAGTGATACGGCGCTCCGCGCCGCATCAGCAATTCTTGGTGGTGCTGGAATTGGTGCATTGCTTGGTCTATTCCTAGGTCGCGACAGCGTAACGTTTGCTTCTGTCAATCCTAATACTGACCTTGCCGTAACTTTAAATTCTGATCTTTTGCTATAGCAGTAATACCAAAACACTAAATGGCGTAGTAGCAATTTAATGTTTTGGTAATAGAACTTGAGCAGAAAAAGCAATAGGAAAAAGGCGATCGCCTTCTGCAAAATCCACATCAATAAAAAAGCCCCTCATTACTGAGAGGCTTTTTTATTTCGAGATGACTAGATCAATCGGTAAAGATTAACCGTTGATAGCAGGAGCAGCCATTGCTACAGGAGCTACATCAACAGCAGCCAAATCGAGTGGGAAGTTGTGAGCATTACGTTCGTGCATTACTTCCATACCCAAGTTTGCGCGGTTGATTACGTCTGCCCAAGATGGTACTACA
>JADBWK010000185.1 GCA_020404895.1 Pseudanabaena sp. M085S1SP2A07QC
AAATTGCATTACTTCTGCGGCAATTACTTCTGGAGTTTTGTAGCGATCGGCCCACCAGAAATAACTGAGCATAAATGCTACTCCTAAAAATAGGATCATAAATAGCGTGAAACCAATCAAAGGGGTATACACCATATATCCTCAACCTCCTCTATGTAGTTAGAAAATTAAAAAACGATGATGTCGTTTCTTAATTGGTACTTAGTCTAGACAAGACATCATTTGATTTAGTAGCGATCACTACTAGTCTAACTAATTACTATTATCATGCTTTAGTCAATCTTTGAGGCTGAGCCAGCTACAGAAAATTATTAAGTTCAATTACAATTGGAATATTAACCTTAGAAAATCTTTTGTACTCGCCTAACAAGATTGCTTGCAGTTTTGTTATCAGGTCCTGCAACCGCAAAGAAAACAATTCCTTTTGTGGCTTCACAGCGTACAGACACGCTATAAGAACCATTTACACCAAATGCTCCACTGCGTAGGGGCTCAAAGTTTTTATCAAATCCAGCCTCTTTGACAACTTCTTCAGATCTACTAATGCAAGTATCTTGACTCATTGAAATATACTTGACATGATTAAAAATTATCGGATATTGGGCTACAGACATTGTAGGGAAAGCAAAAACACTCAGAATCGGTAATAGTTGTAGATATTTCATAAATAGTTAGGTTTAATAAAATATAAAAGCGCAAAACCTGTGACGCGCATCGTGCGTCACAGGTTTTGGCTCTATTTTTTAATTATGCCCAGCTACTTAGTTATACAGACAAAAAATTAATCTAATTTCAACTTACAGATAGTTCAAATAAAAACTATAGCTTGGACTTTACTCAGCTAGCATACATCGAGCGCTGAGCGAAGTTGAAGCCCAAAATTACCTTCACGCTTCAACAGGCTGTAATTGCATCAATGGCTGCCAGTTACGAATATCTTCTAAAAGTGCGAGATAACCCTTTGTATTTGGGTGCAAGCCATCTGCACAGATGCGATCGCCTATCCAAACTTGCCCCCGTTCTTGCCATAGATCAAATACATCAAGGTAGGGAATCTCGCGCATTTGGCAAGCTGATTTCGTAAATTCTTTATAGCGAAATTGATCTGCGTGATTGAAATGTAAGCAATTAAGAAATGTCATTCGTGATTCATCAACAGGAACCATACCTACGAAGACTACTGGGCAGAGACTTTGCGCTTTGTCTAGTAAGTTCCCAATTTCTAGGGTGAAGCGATCATAGTCTGTAATACTTTTGCCATCAAGCTTAGCTACTCGCGCCGAGTCATTGACCCCAACTGACAAAATCATCAAATCAGGAACTTTATTTCGCAATTCACCGCGCAGCAAAAATTCTCGCTCTAAGCGTTGATTGACATGGGCGGATGTATCGCCTCTGACACCTAAATTATAAAGAACATGCCCTGCTGCTGTCCCCATCCATTGCCGTCGCAGTTGCTCAACCCAGCCTCCATTAACTGGGTCACCATAGCCGTAGATAATGCTATCACCAAAAGCAGTAATCTTTAGAGGTTTCTGACTGCGCGGAGAAATATTCGGAGTTTGCAAAAGGTTTAAGGTTGTCATCAGAAAATGTGCTAAGGAAAAATGACTGATTAGTGATTTGACAAAACTACTTAGGACTTACGGATTGGTTAGATGTGATGCAGTTAAAGCTCGAACCACATCTACTACAAACCCAACAAATTCGTTTGGTTTGCATATGTCCTACTACATTAAGGTTAGCGCAACTAAGTACTTTTACTTAATATTTCTTTGACTTGATCTTTATAGCCCCTAACATATTCACTTCCCAAATAAGCACCCAACAATTTAATCAGAAAATACATCAATTCAGGAAATAGCGAAGCAATTTGATACTTGATCCCTCAATCAATAACCTGTAAATCGGAAAATTTTAACAATATAGCTAAGTAGCTCAACACCAGAGTTTTATTCCGCCCACTACGCGGGCGGAATAAAACTCTGGTTTTTTAGTTTACTTATGTCTAGCTACTTATCTGTAGTGAAGTAAGATTTCTCTAACTTTTTTAAGATTGCTATACTAGGGTGAAATCACAGCCAATTTTTAGAGAAAAAGGTTTATGACTCGCAAATCGTGGAATAGCTGTTTAGAATTGGGCTTTTGGGACGGAGAAAGTGACAAATCGAAAAAACATAAATCTTTTCAACTTCCAGGCGCAAAGCCTCACTATAACCCTGATCGACCTGGACAGGTAGAACATATTGCCCTCGATTTAGCTCTGGATATTCCCCAACAAACCATTACAGGAACTACTAAAATCCGTCTGCGTCCTGTGCGCGATGGCATAACCGATTTGACTTTAGATGCGGTGAATTTGCGAATCGACTCGGTGGCAATTACTGATCAAATTGAAGCTAAGCCTGATCCTGCCAAGGCTAAGAGTAAGTTTGACTATGATGGCGAATTTTTGAAAATCTATCTTAATGAATCCACGAAGGCAAGTGTGCCAATTGAGATTGCGATCGCCTATGCCGCTGTGCAACCCCAGCGTGGTATTTACTTTGTGCAGCCCACGGAGCATCAACCAGATAAACCCACACAGGTTTGGACTCAGGGTGAAGATGAAGACTCCCGCTATTGGTTCCCCTGCTTTGATTACCCTGGACAATTAGCAACTTCCGAAATTCGTATTTGCGTACCGAAAGAATTAAATGTCATTTCCAATGGAGAATTAATTGAAGTTAAGGAACATAAAAAAGAGAAGATATATCACTGGTATCAAAAGGAAGTGCATCCTAGTTATTTGATGACTTTAGCGATTGGTGATTTTGTTGAAGTCAAAGATATATGGAAAGGTAAACCCGTTACCTACTATGTAGACAGATCTCGCACTGTCGATGAAGCAATCTTAACGATGGGCAAAACCCCACGCATGATTGAATTCTTTAGCCAGAAGTATGGCTATGATTACGCTTTTCCGAAATATGCTCAGGTTTGTGTGGCTGACTTCATCTTCGGTGGCATGGAAAATACTTCCACAACTTTATTGACTGATCGTTGTGTTTTAGATCAAAGAGCGGCATTGGATAATCGCTCTAGTGAGAGCCTTGTTGCCCATGAGTTAGCGCATCAATGGTTTGGCGATTTAGTCGTGATTAAGCATTGGTCACATGCATGGGTCAAGGAAGGTGCAGCAACCTATGCTGAGGTTCTGTGGACGGAACATGAATATGGAGCCGAAGAAGCCGCCTATTACCGACTGGGGGAAGCGAGAAATTATTTGACTGAAGATCGCGATCGCTATCGTCGTCCGATGGTAACTCATGTCTATCGCGAAGCGATCGAGCTATA